>NZ_JBNNTL010000006.1:0-241305 GCF_050278745.1 Lysinibacillus sp. NPDC094403
TAATTATCGTTATCAATGGAATCTAAAAAGGATGGCTCCTGTACAATACAGAAACCATCTCTTAGCTGCTTAATCTCTTTTTTTAGTTTGTCCTTTACTTGGGTACCACATTATTTTAAAAAAACGTCGGCTTTTCTTTATTTTCAAATAATCTGTTCAATCCTGCTCTTCAATAAGAAAAACTGCCTTTGACTTCGGCAGCTTGATTTAAAATTTGTATCTTTTAGTCGTTATTAAACCCTTAACGAGCCAAGGAAGTCCCTTGCAGTATGCTTCATAACTCAATCTTTTTCTCTTGCTCTCTGTGTATCTCTTATATTCTTTTGAACCGTTATAGCTGCAAATAAACTAAGAACAAATGCCATACTAAAAAATCCTTTTTCGCTTAAAACAATACTTCCTGCATTGTATAAACCGATGGCCATTAATGCAATAGATACAATAAGTGCAAACCAGCTAATACCATAATAAATACTAGTAACTGGTATTCCCTCATCCTTATCTCTAACTGCTTTTTGTAATGATATCGCCGAATAAAGTCCGAATACTAAAACTGCAAAGTAATATCCCTTTTCGTTCAATTGCATAGTTGCGTTAAACAAACCTATAAGATAAGACGCAACTCCTACTAAAAGCGCTGCCCACGAAGCCCCTTTGAAGGCTGGAGTCGGTTCTCCTTCTTTCCTTTCTTCTTTCACTTTTAAATCATTTCGTTTTTCTTTATCTAATAAAACTTCATCATCATTGGACATACAATTGTTCGCCTCCATCTTTTAATCTAATAAAAATGGAGCACCAGAGACATAGTAGTGCACCCTCTTTGCTAAACAAGCTTCCATTAAACTGAACAAAAAAACCATCTTCGTTATTAAAGTATATGCTCATTAGCATTAAGACTTCACAAACTTTAGGTTTTCGCGATTCTGCATAATTGCGTTCGGAATCGGCTTTATGCTTAGGTCAGCATGAGGTATAAGTGTAAATCTTAAATAAGTTGTACTAACTCTGGATTTAATACAACTTTATGAAACCTCCAACAATCAGAGTATTCTGTACCAATTTCGTGGTCATTCAAGCAAACCCTGTTCATTCCATCACAGCCGTCAAGACCACAACAACCATTTAATCTACTGCCATTTGAATGGCGGTTTGAATTGATTAAATCCTTTATGTTGATAATGATAGAACCTTTTACTAGTTCGTAAGCTGTTTCCTCTTGAATTAAATAAAAGCCTCTAGGAATATAATCTTGACCATCATTTTCATTAATCAAATTCAGGTCTTTTAATTCCGATAATGGTTCAGAAATTTCTAAATTACATGCTTTACAAATCAGTTTCAACTTGCCGTTTCCTCCTTTTATATGAATATGTGTTTCAATCGATATTAGAAACCGGTTACCCGTTAGCCGTCCATTTAGCACAAAACAAGCGCTATATAACAGAAAAGTTACGTTCTTTCATGAGAGAAAAAGAACTGCCTATGCAACCCAATTCCATTACCGAAATGGGTTATATTACCAAATGTGACTTCTGCTTATCTTTTCATAATTTCGAGATAATATCAACAAATCTTTGATTCTCTTCAAATAATGGGGAATGAGCAGAATTTTCAAACCAAAGCCATGTTTTATTTTTTGCCTGGAGGGAATCAAACCATTCACGAGCCGCTTCTGGTGGCGTTGTTAAATCATGTCTTCCCATCATCAGCGTAATCGGCACCTCAACTGATTGAATGGTTTCACTTAAATCGATCCTTCTCATTTCATCAATTAGATTATTCATACTAAAGAATTGGCCTTTCACAAAACGGAAAATATCAAATAGCGAATATTCCTTACTTTTAAGCATTTTTTTGATTAAAGTATAGATAAGTTTTCCGTCGTGGGAGATGCCTCCCCGGAAGGATTCTAAATATTTTTGGTGGATTCGATCATTTTTCATGTTACTCCATGGCGGCTTTCCCATTTCATTTAACTGGGTAATGGCTTTTTGGTGTTCTTGTTCCTTCGCTTTTTCTAGTACTAATTGGTACGATAATTCCTCCGTTTTTTGGACACTTATCACTTGGGAGACGCCGATATAATGGTGATACCATTCAGGATGTCTATGGATAGCCCATAATCCTAAAATTGTCCCCCATGAATGCCCAATCAGATAAATTTTATCCTGTTGAAATTCTTCTCGAAGATAGTTGGTAACCTCAAACGTATCTTCTAATAATCGATCAACCTTCATGGATTCTTGTGGAATTTTTTTTGAATAGGACAATCCCGCACCTCTTTGGTCCCAATTCACAACGATAAAGTGTTTTTCTAATTCCTTCTGATAATCAGCAATAATGCCGATTTGACTTGTTCCAGGTCCACCATGTAAAAAAAGCAGAACAGGTAGCGATTGATCTTCTCCTCGAATCAAAAGCCATTGTTCAACTCCGCCTACTAAGATTGATTTTAACTCCGCAATGGCATTTTCTCTACGAATACCTACTGTTTTCCGTGAAAACATCTTAACTCCCCCTCCTGTGCCCTACCCCTAATCACTGCACTCATACCTTTAAAGATTTTCCAGAATTTAAGATGAGAAATCATCAGTAATTTCTACCACTTCAATTTTTCCGTTTATCAAAAGTTCAGTAAGTTCGTTTCTAACATTACCCTTCCAATATTCTCTAGCTTGTTCAATTTTTTGAGAGAAAGGAACCCCATCCTCCTTTGGTAAAAGGTTTGCATCTCCTTCAAAATAATTCCCAATAACTCGAAGTTTAACAATCTGCAAAACATTACGATTGTATGAATCAAATATTTCTTTCCATTTCAAAGCGTCTTCATAGCTTTTAGCAGCATATAAGCAAGACAATCTTGAAGGATATTCAGGATGTTCCTGTAGCCTAACCATTTCTACTACCACTTCTCTAATAGCTCTGATTGTTTGTCCTACATACTTAATAGCTACTTCGGCATTCTCTTTACTAATGTTCAAGCCCTCATTTGTATAATGACCATATAAAATCTTTATAAAGTCTTCACCTTTAGAGTTCAATTGTTCCGTTTCAAAAAAGAAGCTATATAAGGTATTCTTCTGGTTCTTGTCAAAATTAATTATCTGTCCTGTGCTCATTTTTTTTCTAGTAACGATATGATAAACATAAAATTCGTTCTCGTTCATGATCTGCCTCCAGTTGGTCTACATTATTAACTTTTTTCATCAGAACAAGGGGGTATTTCGAACTTACCTGCACCGTTAGTTTAAGTACATTTCTTCATAATCTTTAAATAAATATTAACATATATATCCAATAAAAAATCACCTCTTAGACAATCTAACGAGGTGATTTTTATCAATGCTTTATTATAAACGATCAAGCTTCTTTACAAAGCTACACTCTTCCCAAGTAGCCATTAGCAAGTCTATCGGCACTCAATTTCAAGAAGCATCTTCAAACTGACTATTATATAGATCCGCATAGAATCCTTTTTCTGCAAGTAGCTCTTCATGATTACCACTTTCAATGATGTCTCCGTCTTTCATAACTAAAATCAAATCGGCGTTTTTAATTGTTGAAAGTCTATGGGCAATAACAAATGATGTTCTGCCAACCATCAATTTATCCATTGCTTTTTGAATAAGTGCTTCAGTACGCGTGTCAACGGAGCTAGTAGCTTCATCTAAAATAAGCAACGGTGCTTTTTTAACCATTGCCCTTGCAATCGTAATAAGCTGTTTCTGTCCTACAGATAAACTTGTATTATCATTTAATACTGTATCATAACCTTTCGGCAACGTTTTAATAAAGTGGTGCAAACCTACTGCCTTACAAGCTGCAACCACTTCTTCATCGGTTACATGCTCTTTGTTATAAATGATGTTTTCCTTAATGGTACCTTCGAATAGCCAAGTATCTTGCAGCACCATGCAAAATAAGTCATGAACATTTTTACGAGTAATGGACTTAGTCGGTACATCCTCAATCATGATTTCCCCGCTGTCTACCTCATAGAAACGCATTAGAAGATTAACAAGCGTTGTTTTCCCAGCCCCAGTAGGCCCAACAATTGCCACTTTTTGACCGGCTTTAATATGAGCAGAAAAATCTTTAATAATAAGTTTCTCTTTCGTATATCCGAACTTAACGTTTTTAAATTCTACATTACCGTTAACATCTTTAGCATCTAAAGTGACTTTCTTATCACTTTCATCTTTAAGCTCCTCTTCCTGTAAGAACTCAAATACACGTTCACTTGCTGCGGCAGTTGATTGTAAACTTGTAGCTGCCTGTGCTAACTGAGACAATGGCTGTGTAAATAGGCGGATATAAACCATAAATGAAACAATAACACCAAATGTAATAGAACCTTTCACTGTCAGTGCAGCACCTACTACACAAACAACAACATAACCTAAATTTCCAATAAAGATCATGAGCGGCATCATCATACCTGACATAAACTGTGCACGCCAAGCGCTATTAAATAGACTTTCATTGATTTCATTAAATTCTTGCTTCGCTACTTTTTCACCATTATAAACCTTCATAACACTATGCCCTGAATAAATTTCTTCAATATGGCCATTTATTCTACCAAGGTCCTGCTGTTGGCGTATGAAGTACTTTCGGGATTTGGAGATAATAAATGTCATGAATACAAATCCAATGAAAGTTGCTGCAATGGCAGAAAGAGCCATCGTAACATTAATATAGAACATCATAATTAAAGATCCAAAGAACATAACTCCCGCTGACACTAACGAACCAATACTTTGGTTTAGAGACTGTCCAATCATATCCACATCATTCGTGACACGACTTAACACATCTCCGTAGGTTGTAGAGTCAAAGTATTTCAATGGTAATCTATCGATTTTGTTCGAAATATCTGTCCGTAACCTTTTGGAAACTCTCTGCGTAATCGTAGCCATAATAAACGCCTGAATATAATTGAATACAAAGCTCAATCCATACAAAATAGCAAGTAACAGACCGATTTTGCCTATTGCAGTAATATCAATCTCACCAGACATGCCATCCATTATCAAATCGGTGATCTCACTCAGCTTATTGGGTCCTATGATCGTGAAAATTGTTCCTACAACTGCCAAAACAATTGCAAAGATGATCGCTGGTAAATAAGGTTTACAATAAGCAATCAACTTTCCCATAGGCTTTTTAAAATTCTTTGGCTTTTCTCCAGGAGCCATCATATGACCTGGACCACCTGGACCACCTGGACCTTTTCGAGGCTTACTTTGTGTATTACTCATTTTCCAACTCCTCCTTCGATAGTTGCGAATAGGCAATTTCCTGATAAGTGCTGCAAGTTTTCAATAATTCACTATGTTTACCCATACCAACGATTTTACCTTCATCAAGAACAATGATTTTATCAGCATCTTTAATCGTTCCAATTCGTTGTGCCACAATCAAAGAGGTTGCACCTTTCGTCTCTTTTTTCAAAGTAGAACGAAGTTGTCGGTCTGTTTTATAATCTAGGGCAGAGAACGAATCATCAAAAATAAAGATTTCTGGATTTCTATTCACTGCTCTTGCAATAGAAAGACGTTGTTTTTGTCCCCCTGAAAGATTTGTACCACCTTGGGCAATAGCCGCTTCATATTCGCCTTCCATTTTCTCCACAAACTCTTGCCCTTGGGCAATTTCCACCGCTTTTTTGATCTCCTCATCTGTTGATGGGTTCTGGCCGTTATTACCGTAGGCAACATTAGATTTTACCGTACCTGAAAATAATACGGCTTTTTGAGAAACGTAGCCAAGCTTATTATAAAGAGCTTCTTGTGCATATTCTTTCACATTAATGCCGTCGATTAATACTTCTCCCTCAGTAACATCATAAAATCTTGGGATTAAATTAATTAGCGTACTCTTACCACTACCCGTAGAACCGATAAAAGCAACAGTTTCGCCTTTATGTGCTGTAAAGCTAATATCCTTTAAAACATAGTCTTCTGCATCAGGATATTTAAAACTAACATTACGCAATTCGATTTCACCTTCGATTCCTTTAGGCGACGATTGTATTTCTCCATCAATAATTGTCTGAGGTGTATTTAGTACTTCATTAATACGTGCTACAGATACTGCTGCTCTCGGTAGCAAAATGAATGTCATTGATAATAGCATAAATGCCATAACTACCTGCATTGCATAAGATGAAAATACGACCATATCACTAAACTTACCAATTCTATCCATACCCGCTGCATTATTAATTAAATGCGCTCCAATCCAATAGATTGAAAGAGTTAAACCTGACATAATCAGACCCATCCCCGGTTGCATAAGGGCCATAAGGCGGTTCACAAAAAGATTTGTATCAGTTAAATCGTTATTTACTTTTTCAAATTTTTCTTCCTGATACCCTTGTGCGTTATAAGCATGAACAACACGAATACCAGTTAAACCTTCTCTTGTTACTCGGTTAAGATTATCTGTCAGTTTTTGAACGACTTTAAATTTCGGTAGCACAAAGATGATTAGGTTACCTATCAAAATAAGTAAAACAATGACAGCTACTCCTGTTGCCGCTGACCACTCCCAACTTTTCCCCATGATCTTCAAAATAGCCCATGTTGCAAGGATAGGAGCCTTGATCATAACTTGAAGACCCATTGCAACAGTTTGCTGTATTTGCGTTATATCATTAGTAGAACGAGTAATTAGGCTTGCGATTGAAAAACCATTTATCTCCTCCATAGAGAAAGATAGTGTTTTGTTAAATACTCCTTTTCGCAATTCCTTTGAAAGAGACGTTGCTACCCTTGCTGCAAAATAGCCCACAATGACTGCCAAAATCATACTGCCAAGGGCACATAAAAGCATCTTCCCTCCAGCAGTCCATATCTCACTCGTTTTACTGCCCTGTGTTTGTACAAGGGTTGTGATTTTGGACATATAGTCAGGCAACTTCAAATCCAGCCACACTTGCCCTACAATGAACACAATACTCGCTACGATTAGCGTCCATTCCTTTGGTTTTAAGTATTTAAATATTTTCAACATATTTGCAGTCCTCCTCAATTTAGTTAGCATGCTAACTATATAGTGAAAATAATTCAAAATAGCATCTTCATCAAGATTCCAGATTCTTTTTCATGGCATCCATCACTTCAAAAAAAACTTCAAGTTTCTCTTCCGGGATACCTGTTAGTAATTTTTGTTCAAGCATCGCTCTACGAGTCATGATACTATCATGTATTTTCAGCGCATTTTCTGTTAAGACAATTTTTTTGAGTCTTGTATCATAAGGAACAGTTTGCCTTGTAATCAATCCATTACTTTCCATGGATTTTAGTATTCTAGATGCTGTTGATTTGCGAATAGAAAATTCTCGTTCAAAATCTTTTTGAAACACATCTTTATCTTGGTTTTTGCAAAGATAACTAATAGTCCAACCGTGCATGGCAGTAAGGTTATCTCTTTTAGTTAGTGTAGTACATGTGGCTTGATCCAGTTGTCTTCTCATTAGAAGTGATAATGTGCGCAACTCTAATCCAACTGATCTCATTTTGCTCAATTTTCTACCTCCAATAAGTTAGCGTGCTAACTTTAATTTTTATAATCTAGTGTCCCTGGTGGAGCATGGCATAGCTAACTCAATACATAATAAATTTATTCGTAAGATGCTTATGCCCTTAGGTGAAAGATGGATCATGTTCAGATTTATCTTATTTAGTTTGCCATATTGTCTGTAAAAAATCCAACAATAAAGTATGCTTGTAAATGACAAAATAACAATGTACATTTTTGCCTGTTCTCAGTCTTAATTTGTTGGTCTAGAATAAAGTTTGATTATTTTTTGGTAGCCCTTTTTTAACTAAAGCACACGCTAGTTTAAGTACATTTCTTCCTCTAAAATCAACGCCAAAAACTTACTAAGTCTCTCTTCATTTAGCAGAAACAACACAGGGATAATAACAAGTATGTAAATATAAAAACAGATGTTCAAAAAGGATAGCCTTTTTGAACACCTGTACTTTATTTCAGTGGAATATTCAGTTCAATATTTTTTCCAATAGGATTGAAGAAATAGTTTAAATATATTTTTGCTTTGCCATTATAATTTTCAAAGTTCTCCATCGCATATAGGTACTGCTCATCATCTGAGTACGTGCCACTTGTAAATTCTAATGGCGTGCCATCTGCTTTTACAGCACTATTTAGAAACGAATGTCGACTTCTATCATCCCATTTCTTTGCAGCAACTGATACACCTTGCTCCGTTACAGAAATATCCCAATCCAAATATTTGGGCTTCGTGAGTACTTCTTTTTTGCCAAAATCAACTTCGATAAAATCCTCGCCCTTTGGAACGGCATGAACAGCTCCAATTAGTATTTTGAGTGAATCTGAATCTTGGAAATAATTACTTTGTAAATTAAGCGTGAATTTGCCGTCGCGAATATCACCACGTAATGACAAGCCATATTTAATGCCTTCTCTTCGCTCCCCATTTTCCGTCTCGACCGCAATATCATCAAGCGCTAAAATTTGCATCGTATTCGCTTCATCTATTTCGATATCGATTGCCGTTCTTAGTGGAGAACGGCGAATTTGTGTAATCGTAAATTTCTGACCACCGACGTCTACAATACGATTCGCAGTAACAATTTTTTCCTTTGCGATTTCGTTTTGTAGTGAAAACGGTATCGTCATTTCAATGTTCCCCTTATCTTTTTCATAAAAACGAAAAACCGCTTTAAAATCCTTTGAAGTATAAGCGAAAGGCTCTGAAAAATTATATTCTACTGAAGAAGAGATGCGTGTTTGATGTGATTGATGACTGGTAAATGAACCCCCTTCAATTTCTTCGTCCCCTTGAAACAAATGAACTTCCTCCAAGTGTAAATCCGACATATCAAATGAGGCATCTGCGTCATAGTAAAGTACTAATCCCGAATTATCTGCAATCACGCCTTGCAATGTAAGTGATAGACCATTTTTAGACTGCGTCGTATTGATTTCTTCATAGTATCCATTGTCCACAATATCTTTTATCCCTTTATCTCTTACAACCGCTAATACAATTTGTTGAAAGCCAGGAATTTTTGCAACATAGCTAGCAATCGTAGGAGAAACACGAATTGAAAATAAAAGGCTTAAGCAAAGCAAAAAGGCTACTGCAACCGGAACAATGCGCTTCTTTGCTCTTTTTTCTCGTTGAACTTTACGAAACATATCCATCCTAACTTGTTGAAGTTTCTCCTTTGGAACGTCAATCGGTAGTTTACTCATAGCCAGTCCTCCTTTTCTCCAGCGAAATTTCTAAGCTTCTTTAGTATGTGATGAAGCTTAGACTTTACAGTACCCTCCGGAATTTGATTTAGCTCGGCAATTTCTTTGTTTTTTAGTTGCTGAAAATATTTCATATAGACAAGTTGCTGCTCCGACAAGGATAAATGTTCCAATAACCGCTCCATATCAGAGTAGATGACCCATTCAACTTGGTGATGTTCTTGAATTGAAATAGTTGGTTGACGTTTTCGTAAATGGTCTTTACAACAATTGATTAAGACGCGCACCAGCCATGTTCTGGCATATTCGTGCTGTTTAACGGTATGCATTTTTTTCAGTGCCTTGTAAACCAGGTCCTGCATCACGTCTAAAGCGTCTTGTTCATTTTTCAGGTATGTAAAAGCCATACGATATAAAATATCTTCATCCATTTCAATAAGTGAAAGTATCGCTTGGTGATCCCCACGAACAGCACGCTTTACGATTTCATATTCCATCCTTTTCGCCTCCTTCCTTAATTAGACTCAGCGATGCTTCATTTCGTTCAAAAAATTTAAAAATATTTATGAATCCCTTTTACGCTTTATTTAATTATAATCCCGACAAAAAGAACTTCTAGATACGCACGACGATAAGCTATATATCTTTGATTTTATTATCAAATATACAGCTATTTATTTTCCACAGACCGATTGAATATAAGTTGACAAGAGCATGTACTTATTTAAAATATCCCCGACCTGATGGAAAAATATATTCTTCAACTACGTGAAGAGATTTTCTATGTATCGATTTAAATCTAACCTGTTCGCTTTCACTGTTTCAGCAAGGATCAAACAGATGGTTGTCTTAATAAAATGGGGACGTTATGAAGCTCTTTTAGGCTTACTGACACTTCAAAAGAATTAGAGAAAAAAATACGTGAAGCAGTATAATTAATGAATGAAGCCTTGTTAATAGAGGCAAGAAAGCATGAGCATTAATAATCGAGGACGGAAAAGTCAATTTACTGATGAAGAATTAAAATTAATGGCATTAGACGTGAAGTTTAGAAATAATCAAGTCAAGTTAACACCCTCCCTACTTGAAAGAGATACTTCGATTGGTAGGAATACCTGGAGCAGACGTATACCGGAATACATTGCTGAGCTGAATCGTCCTGTAATAAAAAGTAGATCCTTAAATGATATTGAGGATATTGCCTTACCAAACATTGATATTATGTATGAAAAATTCAAGCAAAAACCAGAACAATTAAAAATGGAATTAATTTCATTTTAGCAAATTCTATATGACACTTATTCTGAATTACTCGATTTAAAGAAAAAGGAATCAAAATTCAATAAATTACTTGAAAAATATGAGAACTTGAACTTGAATTAAAAAAACAAACAAATAGAGCTACTCATTTCGAGCAGCTCTATAACAAATTAGTAGTTTCAAGCTCATTTATTCACCTTGTAGAAAATCCAAAATCTAAGGTGAATAAATTCAGTAAAAAAAATTTGGATATTAACTCTGATTTAGAGAGTAATTTTAGACCTGAAGCACCGATGAAACAAAGAAAAAAGAAAATTTCAAAAACTACAAGATGAATTCAATTAATAAGTTTTTTTGCGGAATAGATCATTAATCTCTTCCGCTTTTACTTTTCATTAAACTCAAATTCAATTTTTCCTTCTACCAAACGGAGCGATGCGTTAAATTGTTTACCATTCTTTGATTTAAACCCTTTAACCACAGCTGTTTTACCAATCTTACATAGATCATTAATGTTCTTTTCAGTTAGTTTTTTCCCTAATAACCTTTCTGGGAGCGTTTGCTTACAACCATTTTTATAATTCGAGCAACCGTAAAAGCTTTTACGCAAACCTATTTTTCCTACTTTACATGTCGGACACGTCACAATATCTCTCACAGCAGCTGGTTTAAACTGCTCAGCTTCAATTGTGAGTGACTCTAACTGTTTAGGCACCTCTGAAATTAATTGATTAACAAACTTGCCTATGCTTTCAATAAAATGTTTTGCAGAGCCTTCTCCACGACCAATTTTATTTAAGTAAATTTCCCATTTTGCAGTCATCGATGGGCTTGAAAGTAATGTCCCTTCAATTGATCGACATAAAAGCGCCCCTTTAGGCGTAATGCTCACTATGTTTTTTCGTACTTCAATAAATCCATGCTTCTTAATCGTTTCTATAATGCCACTCCGAGTTGCTTCTGTGCCAATACCTTCAATCGATTTCAGCATCTCAATTTCCTCTTCATCCTCAACTGATTTACCGCATGTTTTCATCATCGTAATGAGTTGCCCTTCTGTATAAGGCTTAGGAGGCGTGGTCGTACCTTCTAGAATAGAAATCTTACTTTGTACCATCTCATCTTGGAAAACGACAGGTAACGACTCTTCCCGCTCCTTTAACTCTTTTTCAATTGAAAACAATTCTTTCCAACCTTTTACAAGTTCTGTTTTCCCTACAGTTTTAAACTCTATATTTTTGACATTCGTTAAAATCGTTTTTTCATCGTATTCATATTCTTGGTGGAACATAGCGAGTGTCGTATTGACTATTTCGAAATAAATATTTCGTTCATCAGCATTCATGGATTGTAACGCTTTTTCTGTCGGTACTTTTTTCGTAGGAATAATTGCATAGTGCTCCCCAACGTTGGCACTGTCGACGTAGCGTTTGTTATTCCCTCGATTTATCGCATTAAATGACTTTCCCACAAGCTGTTGATATTTTGCCAATGATTCATTTAAATAGGCAAACTCGTTATGTGTAATGAGTTGTGAATCGGTACGTGGGTAAGAAACGAGCTTTTTCTCATAAAGTGATTGCGTAAGTTTCAACACATGCGACGGACTGTATTTCCAACGTTTATTAGCGGCTGCTTGTAATGTTGATAAGGCATGTAGTTTGGGTGGTGCAATACGCTTCGTTTTGTTCGATACACTCGTAATTAAACCTGTATCCATCGGTTCAACCCCATGTTGTTGCAATAATTGCACAGCCTCTGCACGCTCTTTTGTTTTTAACTTTGCCTTCCCTTTATATACACCATTTTGTGCTTTAAAAATCCCTTCAATTTCATAAAAATTTTCAGGCTTGAAATGTTCGATTTCCTGTTGTCTTTTATAAATTAAATATACGGTTGGCGATTGCACACGTCCGATAGAGATACTACCCTTAAAGCCTTTTTTTTGTAAAAGTAGCGTATATAGGCGACTACAGTTCATACCTACTAACCAATCGCTAATTTGACGTGTTTTTGCTTCTTGGTACATGAGTAGATCTCGCTCATTACTTTGCATATTATTAAAACCTTTTCGAATTTCCTCAACCTCTAATGAATTGATCCATAATCGTTTAACAGGCTTATTTACTTTCGTCATTTTTAATAGTGAGTAGAAAATATTTGAACCTTCACGTTCACTATCGCAGCAGTTATAAATCATTGTTACTTGCGGATCACTAAAGATTTTTTTTACAGCATTAAATTGTGAATACATTTTAGAGACAACTTTATCTTCAAATTTTTGTGGAATGATAGGTAATGATCCAAGCGACCATTTCTCCCATTCCTTTTGATATTCTTTTGGTTCCTTTAATTCAACAAGATGACCAACTGCCCAGGTAATTACTGCACCTTTGGGAAAAGTAGAACAAGGTTCCAATTCAATAAATGTTTTCTCTTTTTGTTTAATTTTAAAAGCTTCTGCATAAGCTCTTGCTTGAGATGGTTTCTCTGCTAAAATAGCGATTTTCCCCATAATCATCACATCTTCTTTAAAATATTTTAGTAGCTTTTTATATAAAAACATAAAACTCAACTAATCAGATTAGTTGAGTTTACTGTGAAATACCTTACTACTATTTTACTTTAAACAATTTAAAATATCACTTACTAAAATCTTTGTACCATAAGCACCCTTCAAATATTTTAAATCTCTAGTGGCAAGCCAATCTATATTATCTAGTTTCATTAATATTTGTGCAATTTTGACGGAATCTGGCTTCTGCGATTTAACAAAGTAATTATCATTTATCACTTTATTACCAACTATCGCTAATGAATTTAAGGAACCTGGAATTCGTCCTTTCAGTGTTTCCTTCTCTATGTATTATAGAGTTTATACCTATATTTTTAGTCCCATTAAAGGTTTATCTATAGATTTCTTAAAATAATTATCTATTCGTTTATTTCAATTTCAATATTTTTCGTATTGCATATACGACAACCAACAATAGAGGTAAAAAAAGTCCGATTGATAATGTTAAAGAATTACCCGTTGTTTCGTCAAAATGGTTTAGGTAGACGATATTAGGATAAATCACAAGAGAAAGGATAACAGCAATCATGCCTAACGGTAATGTTAAAGGGCGGTAATCTTTCAAATTCAGAATTTGCGCCATCCCTAAAACGGAAACGTAAAAATAAAGGGTCGTCTTAAAATAGAGAGTGATAATCCAAAGTGATGCCATTAATCCCTCAATACGCTGTATAAAATTCCCGATATTTATCTTTTTGGTCAATTCATAGCTTGGATAAATCTCTCCTGCAGTTTTATCAGCGCCTAATACTGTAACACATAAAAATGTAATAACGATGATGACGATACCACCTATTAAGTTTCCAATTAAAAAAGTTTTTTTACCTTGTTTTATTTTATTAACAAAAGAAGGAAAAATCATTAAGAGAACAACGGCATTTACCGAAGATACTATAACATAAAAAATAGATGATTGAACGATCTTTTTTGTCCCCATCTCATATACAGGCTGTATGTTTTCAAACTTTACTTCAGGTGAAATACACACTACTAAAATGAAAAAAAAGACGAAGAACACGACAATTAGGATTTCTGCTGTACGAGCGAAGGTTTCCAATCCAAGACGGACTCCCATCACCACAATCCACGCCATAAGAATATTAAGGACTACCATTGGAGTATTCGGCAGCATATGGATGTTTAGGAATATCCCAAAATAATACAAAAGTTCTGAAGCATAAAGAAGAGTTATAAATACAAAAAAAGCAGAAATGGCTTTACCTATCCATCTTCCAAATAGTTTTTCAATGATTTGGACATAAGTGAGGTCGGGGAACCAATTTGCTATAGTGATGAATAGCCATACGACTAATAAACCGATTCCTGTACCAATTATAGTGGAAATCCAGGCGTCTTGCTTTGCGTCGGTTGCTAATGCTGATGGTACAGTTAAGATGCTCGTACCAATCGTAAATAAAATAACTAACACTAGAAATTGGTACGAATTTATTTTAACGTCTTGCATCATTCATATCATACCTTCCCCTCTACACTGTGCTTTTATTTCAATAAAAGAGAAATTAAGTCATTAAGTGGTTTAAAAATAAAAGTGAGTAAATCAAAAGGATTTGGAATAGATTTTTCAAATCCAAAAAGTGTAATACTTAGACCTACCCCAATTGCAAGAAGAATTAAAAATACAAGCAACTCTTTTTTATATTTTTTTTCCAAGAGAGGTGGCACTTCAATCCACAGAATAACTGCTGCAATCAGTAATATTCCCATAGTTTTTATCATGATTATTTAACCTCTATCTTTTTTAAGAAGGAACTACCTTCTGTACCCGTGTGTACAAGTTTTACGTCTACTTTAACATTCGCTGTCATCTCAGGGAATTCCTCATCCCACTGCTTTTTGATCTTTTTCCATTCTTTCGGATTAGATCGATGAATGGCTTCACCAAATCCAAATATGTCTGACTTATATTGTTTTTGTGCCGTTTCAATGGTCAGCTTAATGGTCTTTTCTAACTGTTTTTCAGTATTTTTCTCTAGCTCAACAATTGATTTTTGGTCATTAAGATTAATTTGACACTCTACTTCCTCAACGTTTCCTTTTACTTTAATATTGATATCCACTTCAGGCTTACCTTTGTTTATTTTGCCTTTGATTTTAGAATCCGATTGAATAATCTCTAAAGTTGCTTTTCCCCCTTTAGGACAAGATATAGCAGTTACAGAATTATGCACTTTGTTGAGGATGGCATTATATCCTCTGCTTTCGCGTTCAGTTAACCAGCCCACCAGTTTATCTTTTTTAAACACTGCTAAATCATCATATTTAATTTGCACAGAAGGAGTAATCGATTCCACATTCTGTTTATTTGATCCCTTTTCTAGTTCTCCTTTTACTAGAACCCCTGTTAATACAGATTCCTTTCCAGCACTTGTAAGACTGGCTATCAACTCATCTAATGTGAAGCCGTTTGTTGAAGTCGCGGTAGCTTCTGGCGTTTTAAGCGTGTTAAACATTTCATTGGCGGGTATATTTTCAATCGTTGTTCTGACATTCAGCAATTCCTCTGCGGTCTTATACTTAGCAATAGCAACATAGAAATCAGATCGAAGTTCCCAATATCTTGACAATAACTCTATGGATTTGGCTATGCCTTCTTCAGCTAAATCCTCACCAAGCACAAGCATTCGAAGATGTCCAGTATATACTTCTCGGGGCGACTCCTTTGTAATTTTTTGTAAAGCTTCATATACCGTTTCTCCCTTCTCCTGATACAGGATGATTGGTGTTCGTCCAGTACTTGTTTTCATGGATACTTCCGAAGGTACAACCACTTGAGCAGTTACTCTGTATTCATCTTCTACTTTATCAATTCCCATTGCCAACATAATACCAAGCTCATTTAATTCCCTCTTGTCCCAACACCCCGTAAGAAGGGGGATAAGAATTAGGAAAACAAACATGCACTTTTTCATCGTTTAACCCCCTTCAGACTCCTTATTTTTTGGTGGTTCTGGCTTTGCAGAGGCTGAATCTTGTTGCCTAACGATATTTTGTTGATTGATTAGAGGAGGACGAGTAAACATTTTCCATATAGGCAAGCGAATAAATGTATCCTTTTGATTTGAAAGATTAAATGGACCTAGTGAAGACATATAAGGCACACCAAAAGAACGCAAACTGCATAAATGCAGAAGTAGAGCGATTAAACCAATCGTTATTCCTAATAAACCAAAAGAAGCAGCTATTGCCATAAACCCAAAGCGTAGAATCCTGCCAGAGATAGCTAAGTTGTAAGTTGGAGAAACGAAACTAGAAATGGCGGTTATTGAAACCACGATTACCATCGCAGCAGAGATTATACCTGCTTCCACCGCTGCTGTTCCAATTACAAATGCCCCTACAATAGACATGGCTGAACCAATGCTTCGTGGCATTCTTAAACCTGCTTCACGCAAGATTTCAAAGGTGACTTCCATTATAATTGCTTCAACAAATGCCGGAAATGGAGCACCTTCTCGTTGAGCTGCCAGACTAATAAGAAGTCCAGGAGGTAGCATTACATGATTAAAAGTTGTGACCGCAATAAATATTGCAGGTGCAAGCATTGAAATCGCAAATGCAAAAAAACGAAGGAGCCGAATAAGACTTGCAATATCCGCACTTTGATAATAGTCTTCTGAAGATTGGAAAAATTGAATGAATATTGCTGGAACGATTAGGACAAATGGTGTTCCATCTACAAAAATAGCTATTTTTCCTTCCAATAATTCTGCAGCTACTACATCCGACCGTTCCGTATTAAGTATGGTTGGAAAAGGTGAATATGGCCCATCCTCAATTAATTCCTCGATATTTCCACTTTCAAGAATTGCGTCAATATCTATTCTATCCAAACGCAAACGGACTTCTTTCACTATTTTGTCATTTGCAATTCCTTTGATATACATCATGGCAACATTCGTTTTCGTACGTTTTCCAATAATTTTTGATTCCATCCAGAGATTTGGGTCTTTCAGTCTTCTACGAACTAAGGCGGTATTTACACGCAAATTTTCGGAGAATCCTTCGCGGGGTCCTCTTACTATCACCTGAGCTGCTGCTTCCGTTACTCCGCGCTCAACCCAATGCCTATTGGAAATGATTAAACCTTGGGCATATCCATCGATTAAAATAATCGTATCCCCCGATAATAGTCCAGTAAGAAGCTCTTCAAAATTAGTTAGTTCTTTAATTTCACCTACTGTCATGGCAAAATCTTTTAATACGCTAATAAGATTTTGTTCAGGAGATAGCTTTTTCTGTAATTCGGTCCCTTCGATATCTAGCATGAGCGTTTCTAAAATGAAATTTTGTAATGCAGTTGTATCGGTTAATCCATCTGTATAGATAATACCGGCTTTAATAGTTTCTTCTTTTCCAACTCGAATTTCTCGAATGATAATATCCGAGCTTTTCCCAAGGGAATCTTTTATTCTTTGTAAATTTTCTTGAAGATTTGTTTTTAATTCATTTGTTGAACTTGTCTTCAGCATTTGGCTAGTTGAAATAGAATTGGAATGTAATTTAGAATTACTTTTCTTTTTGAAAAAGCCCATAGACTACCTCACTTACTTTTTATTTTTTTTGCGCACTTTTCTAATCAGGAAAATATCGATTGATCCGATAACTTTTCTATTAAATCCTTTTTTCACTCTATAATAGACCTATTTTTTCCCAATCAACACGCCTACTATTTTTATGAATTATACTACTTTTAATAGATAGCAAAATATTTTCGACAAAACTTCTATTTAGGGGACAAAAAAAGTAAATGAAAAAATGCACTTTCCAAATCTAACTCTTTGCTCTCAATGATTAGGGACAATAGTTTTGACTATGGTAAAATTCGGAATTTAATTAGTCAATGTGACTTTGGAAAATATACGAGGAGTGTAGCGAAGCAATTTCCGGTGTAAAATGGAGATTTTCCTTATTTGATTTTTAAGGTTTCGGCTCGTAAGGTAACCCATTTGATTTAGAAAAGAAGAAAAAAGGGTTGGGATTCCCGTATTACGACCTAATAGTCTTAATCATTCTAATGGAGTCCCGCCAACATTTTAACGAAAACATAAGCTATGCCCTTAAATATCTTTAGTTTGGCGTTTTTTCATACTCTAAACTTAGTATGGAACAATTAACAAGGACAAGCAAAATATCAAATTCCTTTTATATGGGCAGCCCGCGTATGTAAGGAGGTTTGCGTCTTACCTTGTTCGGCAGCAATAACCGGAATAGGCGAAACCAAATGTCAAACAGACCAAATCTAACTGAATTTAGATTTTGGTCTGTTTATGCTCTTTTGTATGGTCTTGATCATCAATAACCAACGTACCCATGCGAGAAGTTTTCGTCGATAACCTTTTCCAAATTTTCCTCATTTCGTTAAGAAGCTATAGTTACGCTAAGAGGTTAGGAATCTCTAAATTTCTTTTGAATTTTGGCAATGATGTTCTCTGTCGAATCGTCAAGCGAAACCGTCAGTTTTTCTTCCTGACCCGTTTGTGGAACATATTCTACAATAACCGTACGAGATCCTGTTTTGTCTGCGTTATTCTTCGCCTCTTCGATCATTTGCGTAAGTATTTCCTTTGAAGGAACGCTTCCCGCAAATCCGATCATATTGTCAGGTACCATTCCCGGCTCCACTTTGACAGACGTATTAAAAGTGTTGGAACCACTTATCTCCTGCTTACCTGCGGGAATAGCAGTTGCACTGAGAGGCTTGGCTTCTTTAAATTTCTCTTGAATCTTGGCAATGATGTTTTCTGTCGAGTCGTCAAGCGAAACCGTCAGTTTTTCTTCCTGACCTGTTTGCGGAACATATTCTACAACAATTGTACGAGATCCTGTTTTATCGGAGTTATTCTTCGCCTCTTCGATCATTTGCGTAAGTATTTCCTTTGAAGGAACGCTTCCCGCAAATCCGATTGCGTTTTCAGGTTCTGTTCCCGGTTGTACTTTGACAGACGTGCTATAAGTGTTGCTGTTCTCTCCTCCGAAAAGAGCCTCATTTGTTGCATATGCACTGACCGGGACAAGTGCAGTTGCCAAAACGATTGTGCCTAACAAAAGTTTTTTCTTCATTGTAAATCCCTCCATTTTGGTTTGAGGAAAATTGTTTTTGTTTTTCAATTTCCTCTTGTCTACAATCTAACAGTGCTAACTGGAGTTGATTTGTAGTTAATCTGGAGTTTGTATGTATTTTACTCAGGTATTTCGGCACTAAATAAAACGCCTTGATTCGTATTTCTCATTGAAAAATTGATCGATAGAGCTTCGAGTACCATCTTCACGATATACAATCCCAACCCGCTGCCTCCGGTATTCCGGTTTCTTGATTTTTCCAGACGATAAAAAGGTTCGAAAATTTGATTGAAAGCATCCTCTGGTATACGGGCGCCTGTATTTAAAACTTGAAACTTCAACATTCCACTCTCTGTCTTTTTTAATTGAATCGTCACTTGCTCTGACGAATTGGAATAGACAATCGCATTGTGAATCACATTTTTTAACGCTTTTTCTAAAAGCTTTGGATCTGTATGAATAAAAAGATCAGCTTCAATATCGGAGATCACTCGAATATTTTTCTCAATTGTAAAATAATCGAAATCTTTAATAATCGCACCAATCAATGCAGACAGGTTGATATACTCCGATTTTGGAGAAACGATTTGGTGTTCGAATTTAGATATATGTAGAATATCATGAATCAAATGCTCCATGTTTTCTAATATCTTATAGGACCTTCCCAAATACATATCCCGATCCTTGTAAATGCCAATTTCGTGAATCATCCCGTCAAGCTGCCCTTTCACAGCTGTAATTGGCGATTTTAGTTCATGGGAAATGATTCCGAATAGCTCCCGGCGTTTGGCTTCTATTTCCCTTTCCTTTTCCATTTCGTTTCTTAATTTCATATTCGTTGTTTTCAAGTCCTGCATCGTTCTCTGTAATTTAGTCGACATGTCATTTAAGCTATCCGACAGCTCGCCTATTTCATCTGTAGACTTATGTTCGATTTTAACCGCAAAGTCCAGATTAGACATCTTTTTGGCCGCCAGGTTAATCGCCAGCAGCGGCTTGGATACAATACGCGAGTAAACAAACGCCCCACTAACCGAGACAAAGATTATTAAAAGACCGATATAGGGAATCAACCTAAGTAATACTTGAGAAACTTCATTTATCGGCTGCAGTGTTGCATTCACTCTAAGCGTCAATATACAATCCTTAAATGCAATCGGTTCGGTAATGATGTATTGATTTGGAGAATGATCCGCTATAGGACTGCCAGTCGATATAGAGATGGCTATATCATCCGCCGAAGAATCGCTCACAACCGTGCTGCCGCTAACAACCGCTCCTCCGCTTGACGAAACAAAATCAGGGTACACAACCTGTTGTTGATTATTAAACAAGAATGGCATAGCATTCATTTTTTGTCCAAATTCATCGAGGCGTGCACGAGCATCTTGAAAAGAAAGGCTATGAGCGTCTGTTACTAATTCCTTTACAGCGCTATCCAATTGCGCCTTTTTATAGTTTTCATAAAATATCGGCAGAAAAAAATACAAAGTAGAATAAATAATCGCCGCAGATATAAATAAAAGCAGCGTAGTGACGACAAATATTTTCCAGGTTATACTTTTTTGGAAAGCCCGTTTTCGCAGTTTATTGATCAATTTTATATCCCACGCCCTTCACCGTTTTAATATAAGGAACATTTATTTTTTTTCTAATGTTCTTCATGTGGGTATCGATAATGCGGGTATCCCCATAGAAGTCGTAGCCCCAAAGCTTGTCTATCAGGATCTCTCTCGTTACAATCTTGCCCCTGTTCTCGAGCAGTGTCTGTACGATATCGAATTCTTTGATTGTCAAAGTCACTTCGATTCCATTCACGAACACTTTATACCCATCACAATCAAGCTCAAGTTCATGGAACTTAAGGATATTTTCATTTTCCTTAGAGCGGCTTCTTCGGAGAATCGCTTCGACTCTTTTAATAAAAATGTGAAAAGAGAACGGTTTCGTTATATAATCGTCAATCCCTAATTCAAAGCCTTTCACTTGATTCTGCTCTTCATCAAGTGCGGTCAGCATAATAATCGGTACGTTCGATTTGCTTCTGATCAATTGGGATACTTGATAACCGTCCAAGTTCGGCATCATAATATCTAGAATCACCAAATCAAAATCGAAACGGTTAAACAATTGTACTCCTTCCAACCCATCCGATGCCGCATGAACAATATAATTCTGAGACAATAAAAACTCTTTTATGACTTCCTGAATATCTTGATCGTCTTCAATTACTAAAATCTGGTTTGGCATATTCCCATCCCTCCTATTCTAATCATTATAGTCTCGCAATCTGTATTTTGTATGAAGTTGTGTTTGTTCGCCATAATGTCACAAGATCAAAGAAGAGCCACCTTTTGCGGATGGCCCTTGTTGGTTTAAATAACTTTTTATAAAAAATGATCTTAATCCTTATTTTCAGCAAACTCCATCTTCCAACTAAAATATTCATTATCTAAATTTTATTCATATTTTAAATGTGCGTCGAATTTATTGTCCTTCTTACTCGTTAAGCCTTTGACCAATACCGTTCCATCAGTTGCAATTTCTTCACCATTGTTTTTGTAGGCTTCTTCTTCATAGTGGCAAAAAATTTATCGTTTTTCCAGATAACAAATTTACAGCCCTTTTTCCAGTTACTGCAGCCGAATCCTTTTTGCCCTTCGATCACGCCACCTATTCCGAAACTATTAAGTATTCAACTTGATTCTACTATTCGCCATAATGAGTTTATTAGAACTTAGGAATATTATTGTATCCTTCTATGATATACCCAAATCCTTGGTTGATGTGAGAATTCGCTACCGGTCGAAGAATTTCCTGTTTGCTTTCCACATGATACTGTGCTTTCGAGCGAATGAGACGATCAAATATTTCACTTCGTTTTTCTCCAACTACCTCCCAAGATTGTTGAGACTTCAGTAAATCTTCTAATGTCAAGAGAGGATAATCAGTTCCTTCAAAGGTGAAATCACCATTCACTTGATACCACACATCCCCATTCTCTCGTAACCATTTCAAAGATTTCCTTGACCATTTTATTTTTCAGCACAACAAAGAGGCTCAGACAAAACCTCATTTTCGGCAGCGAAAGTGGAGCGGAGCGCAACGGCTGGGACATAATTCTTTAATGAGCTGCAGTTTTGAGATTTGTCGAGAACTTTTGAGATTGTTTATCCACCAACTTTATCGATTTATCAACCAACTATTTTAATTTATCAACCAACTTTTTTAATTTATCAACCAACTATTTTAATTTATCAACCAACTTTTGAAAAATATCGACATCTACCTTCATGCAACACTCTCTGACCGCACTGATAATTTACGTCGCTTATGACATAAGCATATTTTTTTACGCAAAATTAAAATATTTTACATCAAAAAAACGCGAGAAATCAACGTTTTTAAATTGATTTCTCGCGCTTTTTAAGGTTTTGACCAGTTTTGTCCTAGCCACTTTTATATTCTTCTTTAGAAATCTATCTTCAATAATAATGAAGGCTCTATAAAATAAGTCTTTTTTCAGTTTGAGCATCAAAATAATGAGCTTTCTCCATTTTCAACATAAGGTCTATCTTTGATTGGTTTTGCACATCTGTTGAGGAGTCAACGCGTGCAACGAAGGATTGACCATTATTTTTCGAATAGAGATAAGTTTCTGATCCCATTAATTCTGATACTTCAATATTGACGGTTACTTTCGTTTGATAGGATAAGTCTAAAGGTGTTTGACCATTATAGAAGTCTTCTGGGCGTATACCTAAGATAATTTCTTTATTCATATACCCGTTATTTCTAAAGAACTCCAGCTTTTCTTCTGGCACTTGAAGATTCCAATCACCAACTATAAAAGCACTTTCTGTTAATGTTCCTTTGAAGAAGTTCATTCCAGGAGAGCCAATAAAACCTCCTACAAATACGTTTGCAGGTTTATCATAAACTTCTTTAGGTGTACCCACTTGTTGGATGATGCCGTCCTTTAGCACAACAATACGAGAAGCCATCGTCATCGCTTCGATTTGGTCATGGGTTACATATATAGTTGTTGTTTGCAACTGATGGTGCAATTTCGAAATTTCAGCACGCATTTGAACACGTAGTTTTGCATCTAAGTTTGACAACGGCTCATCCATTAAAAAAACTTTTGCATTCCGAACAATCGCACGTCCTAATGCCACACGCTGACGTTGTCCACCGGAAAGTGCTTTAGGTTTTCGCTCTAAATATTGCTCTAGCCCAAGGATTTCCGCTGCATGTTTTACACGTTCTTCAATTTCCTTTTTGCTATACTTTCTAAGTTTTAAACCGAATGCCATATTATCGAATACCGTCATATGTGGATAAAGAGCGTAATTTTGGAAGACCATTGCGATATCTCGATCTTTAGGTGCAACATCATTCATACGCTTTCCATCAATATAAAAGTCCCCATCTGTAATCTCTTCAAGACCTGCAATCATACGTAATGTCGTCGATTTTCCACATCCTGAAGGTCCTACAAAAACGATAAATTCTCCATCATTCACTTCTAGGTTAAAATCTTTTACGATTGTTGTATCATTATCATATTTTTTATAAATATGTTCGAATAATAGCTGAGCCATCATTGCCTCCTAATATTGTAATTTTTTCAGGATCATCGCCAAAAGTTTGGTATGTCATTTATTAAAACATATACCATTACGTCAAAGCGAAATTGATATAAGTTGATTGGAGTGGCGACTGGGCGACTCCTTGGGGATCAGCGTCACAGATGAGACCCTGGAGCGAGCAACGCGAGTGAAGCGGCTCATCGGACGCCCCCAGGAAGCTCTGCTCTGCGCGAAAGCGAAGCGTCAGCGGCAAAGCGCCCAGTCGGAACGGAAATCAACCCAACGCTTGGCCAATATTCTAATAAAATTGACGTTATCTACAATACTTATCTCTAAGCTCTATTGCATGTTTAATCGATTGCTCAGCACCTTGAATTTGTTTTTCGATTAGCTCTTCTAAATGTTCTTCAGGAGGATAGTAATAATTTTCTGGCTCGATCACATTTCGATCAAATGGAGGATTCTCCACTTTAAACGCCCCTTCGCCTACTTCAAAAATACCTCCTGTACCTTTTTCCCTTTTAAATCGAGCTACATAAGGATAGCACATTTCAATATTAATTCTTGTTAACGGGGAATGCTCCACCATAATTTTAAAGATTTCATCTAAATCGATATTTCCTTGTCCTGCCGGAACACCGCACACTTTATAACCATCTTTTGCTTCGATGATAATGTGATCTTTAAAGTGGGTTGTATACGTATACGGAGCAAGCTTTCTTGCTGCTTCCACCGGGTCTTCCCATGCCATCATTGAATTTCCAAAATCACAATGAGCTCCTACCCAATAGCTGTTTACTTCATTTACTATCTGTATGATTTCGTCAGCTATTTCTTCCTCATGGTTTTCAACAGCTAATTTAATGCGATATTTTTTTAGAAGTGGCACAACTTTTTTTATATCACTTGGTGCTTGATCTAGCAATTCTTTATCATATTTCCCTGGACAGCAATACGTCCGAATCACATCTGCTCCAATTTTATGTGCTACTTCAATTACCTCTGATAAATGCCCTGGTTCTGTTCCTCTTGCGTCAATCTCTGCGTATAATCCATATTTTTCAATTTCTTTACGCACCTTCTCTAAATGATCAGGTTCAGCACCGCCAAGAGCACCCCACTTAGGATGTAAAAATTTATCGCCGGGATAAGCAATGACATTAATCATTACCCCATCCAAACCGTGTTCCGCTGTTTTTCTAATGAAATCAAAAATATCCATTCGACCATTTTGAAAAAGTAAATGATAGGTTTCTGTTTCTAATCCTAATTTCATCCGTTTCACCTTCTGTGTATCAATATTGTCATTGTTTTTTTGTGCTATAAAATCTTTTGAATATCTTTAACACTATCTATAATATAGTCTGCTTTTCCTTCTAGATCTTCCTTACTGCATGCACCAGAAAGAACCCCGGCTACTTCAATATGGCAGTTTCGTGCAAATCGAATGTCTGTTAACGTGTCACCTACCATTAAAACTTCTTCATCATTCAGTAGGAATTTATCTTTGAAAATATGATAACATTCACTACTAGGTTTAGGTTTATTGATTCCATCCTCTGCACTTAAAAAATCTATATACTCATATAGATTAGTCATTTTAAGCGAATGAATAGCTGCATCAACATCGTCTGCTGTCACAATACCGATAATATAATCATGATCTTTTAAATACTTTAATGTTTCTTGAGCACCTTTTACCTCTGTAAATACGAGGTCATCTGATGTAGAATGCTTTTTGAATGATGCACAAACATCATGTATAAATTCCCCTTTTTTAATATTTTTTTCTCCCAATAATGAATACCATGCAGCTGCAATAAAAGAATTCGTGTGACAAGCTAGTAGACTCGTACTCTCAAAATCATTATTGTCCATTCCAATAATTTGCATATATTCATCTCGTCTGTTCTTTTCATTCGGAAACTTTTGAAATATATCATGAAGCACACAATCAACGATTTTGTACCAAACAGTATCGAGCTGTATTAATGTTCCATCCTTATCGAAAATGATTCCTTTCTTCATCTTCTTCGCCTCCTAAAACATATAGCCTATTATTCTCTTTCTATAAGACCAATTCACGAAATAACGAAGGTACTTCTTTCATTCAAAAGAGAAGCACCTCCATTCCTCTTCGAAAAGTATATTATTTCTTTTTAACTTTATCTAATTCTTCCTGAGCAATTTTCGCTGCTTCATCTAATGCTTCCTTAGCAGAGATTCCTTCGATTTCTACTTTATCTTTCGCTATATCTAATGCATCATAGATTTTTCCGCCTGTTGGATCAATAAATGGCGAAACGCCATATTTATTTGCTTGCTCTAACGGAACTAACGCCTGTGGTTGTTTTTTTACGAAATCTGCATAAGGCTTATAATCTGTGACATTGTTTTGAACAGGGATATAGCCTGTTTCCATTGACCATTCTGCTGTTTTTTCAGTACTTGTCGCAAATTTCATAAATTCATATGCACCTTGTGCTACTTCTGGATCGGTATTTCTAGTTAATGTTAAAAAATAAGCTTCTAATTTAGGTGCTGGCTTATGGTCACCCCAGCCTGGTTGTGGAACTGCTCCAAATGTAGCCAGTCTTTCGGCCTCATCCATTCCCTCACCTAACGATTTATAGACAAATCCTTGGTCACCAGATGAACCTGTATATCCTAATGTTTTACCTTCAACAAAATCAATAATTGTGTTATCCCAATATTCCCATCCAGTACCACCTGTATGAATGTTCATGATTTTATCTTCATGAAGCCACTTACGGTATTTCTCCCATACCTTTACCCATGTTTCATCGTTAATTAAAACTGTTTTTCCGTCTTCACTTAATACGTTTCCTCCAGCACTTCGAACCGAATCAATTAAGTTTGTCGTACCCCAAATCGGCATCCAGCCTGCGTATTTAACGTTTCCATTCCCATCACGTTTTGATACTTTTTCGGCTACCTTTTCTATTCCTTCCCATGTCTTTAGGTCATCTGTTGTAAAACCATTTTCCTCTAATACTTTTTTATTATAATAAAGAATTTGAGTTGTACCGTATAGAGGAATTCCATAAAATTTCCCATCAACTGTTGCTTGACTAACAAAACCTTTACCATAATCGTCTATTTTTAATTCTTTATCATTGTTGATAAATTTATCGATTGGGACAACTAGCTCTTTGTTAATATAGTTTTGAATAACGTCTGAACCTAGTAAAGCAATGGCTTCTTGATTGTTTGCCGCAAATCCACTTTGAAGCTTTTGATAAGACTCATCATAGTTACCTGCTTTTGTCGTTTTTACAATGTACTTGTCCTGACTTTTATTGAAATCCATCACAATTTTATCTAAACGATCAGCAAGTGATCCCCCAACTCCGTTAATGAATGGGACAACAATTTTATCCCCTTCTTTTGTTACCTTAACTACATTTCCTTCTCCTCCAGAGCAACCTGCAAGAACACTAACAAATAATGATACAACCATAAAAAGCGTTAATAATTTCTTCATCATGAAATGCCTCCTTTTAAATTAGTTAACCCTTTATTCCAGAATCAGAAACACCTGAGAGGAACCATTTTTGTAATACTAAAAATACAAGTAAGAGTGGGACTGTAGCGATTGTACTTGCAACCATAATGTGTGACCAATCCCTACCTAATGAGCTATTAATGAAAAAATCAGCAACCCCGTTAGTGATCAATTTTTTATCGTTATCTTTTAATACTAGAGCTGGCCAAATATAGTTATTATAGTTTTCGACAAATGTCACTAAACCTAGTGTCACAAATGATGAGCGTGTCATCGGGAAGACAATCTTCCAAAGAATCTTCCAATCACTTGCTCCATCTATCTTGGCTGCTTCTACGATTTCATGACCAACTTTAAGGAACGCTTGTCTTAAATAAAAAATCCCAAATACACTAACTGATAAAGAAATAATGTATCCAAAATGGTTATTTAACAATCCCATTTTTGCTAACATCACATACACAGGAACATACGATACAGCACCTGGAATCATATATGTTGCCATGACAACGCCAAACGTAAATTCTTTCCCTTTAAATTTATAAAATGCCAACATATAAGCAAAAAGCGCTGATGAAATAAGAACATAGATTGTAATAATCAAAGAAGTATAGAAACTGTTAAATATATATGTGTGAAAAGGAATGACTCCTAATACTTCTTGATAATTTTCCCAATGAAATTCTTTTGGCCAAAAACCACCTTGTAGTACTTCACTGGATGTTTTAAACGAACTAAGGACCATCCAAATAAAAGGAAAGACAAACAAGATACTCGATATAGCTAAAAAGAGATGCTTTGTAATAATCGGTGTCTTTTTTTGATTACTCATGTCTTAATAATTCACCCACTTGTCACCTATTATTTTGTTTATAAATGATAATAGAATAGTAATTATTAATATGATAAACGCGATGGCTGTCGCGGATCCCATATCAAATTGTTCAAACGCTTGTTGGAAGAATAAATAGAGTAATGTTCTTGTCGAACCACTCGGTCCACCTTGTGTTAAGATTTTAATTTGATCATATGCTTGCAGCGATACAATCGTATTCACAACAATTAAGAAAAAAGTTGTTGGTGAAACCATCGGAAGTGTTACATTTCGAAACTTCTGCCATGCATTAGCTCCATCAATACTTGCCGCTTCGTATAAGCTATCAGGTACCTTCTCGAGCGCTCCAATATAGAAAATCATTGTCCATCCAACTAGTTTCCAAACCGTTACAATAATGACTGCTAGCATTGCGGTTTCACTGCTCTTAAGCCAATCCAATCCAGGTATCCCTACCAAGCCTAGTACCTTATTGATAACACCTAATTTCGGTTCATAAAGAAGTGACCATACAATCGATACAGCTACTGTTGGTGTTACCCATGGTGAAAAAATCATCAATTTGTAAATGGCAGAGCCTCTGAAATTTTTTCTAAAGAACAAAGCAAAACCTAATCCCAATACAATCGTTGGAATAACTGTCCCAAATCCAAAATAAAGAGTGTTTAGCAATGCCTGCTTAAACGATGACTGGGTAAACAAATTGAAATAGTTATCTAAACCAACAAAATGAAAACCATTTGTCATGAAATCCCAGTCTGTAAAACTAATACCTAAACTAAACAAATTCGGAATAATCCAAAAGAGTGTAAGAGGTATTCCAACCGGTAATAAAAAGAACGCAGCCTTTGAAAATTTTATTTGCATTCGTGTCACCTCCTGATTCACATTGTAAAGCCAAATTATTAATCAGATGTTGTATTTTTATTAACAAGTTGTAAAAATAAACATATAAACAAAGTAAAACAACATAAAAACCAAAATATAATAATAAAAAAACTATTTCTCGAAGTCATTGAGAAATAGTTTAATTCAATTAGCGATATTAACCTTGATACGCTGTTATTTAATGATGCAGATTAAATTCTTATCAATAGTTTGATTATTTATATAACTTTTTTTGCACTACCGTATCAGTTGCAAGAGAGGTTAATCGAAAAATTTAGAGACTCTCATTATTTCTTCAGTAGGAGTCAGTGTCGCTTCGGCAATACTCTTGTTACTGTTGGCTAAGTATTTCTTGATCAAGTGGTAACCAATAGTATAACCTGCATTCTCTGATAAACCAACTGGACTGTACCCTTGTTTCTTAGCAACCTCATCACCAAACATATAAGCTGAAACTTCTCCAAAACCTTTAGTCTTTCTTCCTTCTTTTATCACTTCGATTGAGTACTCCATCTCTTCTTTATCAAAATCTACAATCCATGGTCCTATCAATTCTTTCCCATACATTTCTTCAGCAAAACATTCAGCTAAACCTTCCAACACTAAATATTCTTCTACAGTCACGTCACCATGATTAAATGGTTCAAATGTAAAACGAACATTATGATTAAACTCGTGAGCTAAAGCGGATTTTAATCGTTTCTTATTAAAATCATTAGGAACAACCATTAGCAAAATATATCCTGGTATTCCACCAAAACCTGAATATCCTTTATTTACTTTCATTTCTTGACTATCTTCATCCCCTAAAAGAATATTTACGTCGATTTCTTTTAGGGGAATAGAATAGCCTATCTTTTCAAATTCATCAATTCCCTTTGAGATTACTTCCTGATATTCAACAAAAATACCAGATTCTATAATCTCTGGCAGATTATCCTTAACTTGTTGAATAGATTTTCTTGGAGTCCAAATCCCTAACATCTCTGACGCCATAACAACATCGTATCCATTAGGTTGCGCTGCTTTTAACGGTACGTTTAAATAATCCCACATTGTTTTCATCGGTTGCATCAATTCATATCGGAATGAATTCTCATTAACATTTCCTAATAAACACTTTTCATAGAAATCTAAGCTATTGATTAAATTGATTCTTACTTTTTCCATGTTATCTCCCCCCTTATCTTAAAGCTTAATCCTTTACGCAACGTCAATGTAAAGCTTTTAATGTTATATTGCCTATCAGGTATGTATAGACTTCTTCTAACTCTGCAGCCATGTAGATTCTGGTAATTCATTAACCTCTATTCGAATAAGAAAGGATTTTTCTCACAAAAAATTTTATGGTATGATGTTCAGGTTGTGTATCTACTATTTGACACATTTACATTCATCTAAGAAAAGAGGTATTTATGCACACCACAAAATTATCCAAGCGACATTGGTTGCTCATCTTAACACTTACTTTATTAACATTTGTTCTCGGGACAAGCGAATTTGTTATTGTCGGAATTTTAACAGATATTTCTTCAAGCCTACATATGACAAATGCAAAAGCAGGCACACTCGTTTCTGCGTTTGCTATTACGTTTGCCATCGCCACACCACTAGTGATGTCAGCAACAAGTCATTTTCCAAAGCGTAAATGGATGTTGTTTTTGATAGGATCTTTCATCGTCCTGAATGCTTTGTGCGTAATTTCGACGAGCTACATCCTGCTCATTGCCCTTCGAATTATGACAGCGATTGTAACAGGGGTATTAATCTCCCTAGCCATGATTGTTGCAAGTGAAACCATGCCGATTAATAAACGCGGACTTGCTATATCATTCGTTTTTGGTGGATTCACACTTGCAAATGTCGTTGGAGTGCCAATTGGAATTGTAATCGCCGAATGGTACGGCTGGAATGCCACTTTCATGTTAACCACATTCCTAGGAGTTTTGGCGTTTTTGGCCTCCTTTTTTGTCTTACCTAATAATCTCAGCCAAGTACGAAGTTCGATACGTGATCAGTTTTCTTTAATGACCAAGCCTCGAATTTTGATGGCTTTTTTCATTCCTGCTCTCGGATTTGGCGCAACTTATGTCGTCTTTACTTACCTTGTCCCTATCTTAAAGGGAATGGGAGCTCCAAATAATTCAATTAGTTTAATCTTATTTGGTTACGGATTTATCTCGATTTTCAGCAACATTCTTGCCGGTAAAATTGCCAGCCACAATCCAATCGGTCGCCTTCGGTTTGTTTTTCTCGTGCAAGCAGTTGTTCTGACAAGTTTATTTTGGACAACAAATCATTTTATTTTAGGACTGATAAACATTGGCTTCATGTCGTTAATGGCTATCCTCTTAACAACTTCTACTCAGCTATATTTAATAGACCTCGCCGGAATTTATCAGCCAAATGCTACAGGACTAGCCGCTTCACTTATGCCAGTGGCTAGCAACGTAGGCATTGCTTTTGGTTCTGCATTAGGAGGAATTGTATACCATCAAGGGAATTTAATGAATGTAACATGGGTCGGTGGATTAGTTGCAGTCTGTGCCAGTCTATTAACTTTCTTTAGTCATCTTTTAGACCAAAAACAAAAGAGTTCAGCATAAAAATCTACAACGATTGTTGGGCTGGATCTAATTATTTTACCTAGTATATTTTCTTTCTTAAAAAGAAGAAACAGTTACTTGTAAAGAGACTTACTTAAATGCAACAAATACTTTAGTAGAAATAGAAATAAAACAGGCACATTCACTTCATACGAATGTACCTGTTTTAAAAAACCGCTCTTATTTGTGAAAAGGTTTCTCGACCATATTTATCTTTTTCCTTCTAGACGGTTATTATTTCTACACCTTTCGCTGCTAAAGTACTTTGCCATTCAGTATCGAGTTTAGCATTCGTAAATAATGTATCGATATCATCAAAACTCCCACTTTTATAAAACTTCATTAAGTTGAATTTAGATTCATCTACCATCATGACAACTTGTCTTGCATTTTTCTTTAAGCGGTTAAATATTTGAGCATCCTCAATATACGTACATGTTAATTCCTTTTCTAATGAGATTCCATCACAAGAAGCAAACAATTTATTAACCGTAAAATGATCAAGGAAATTTAACGTCATATCACCAGACAATGCTAATGAATTTGTATTTAACATTCCACCAGCTACTATAAGTTTGCAATCAAATGACTCATACTGTTCCTTTAGCTCAATAATTTTATTAGCAGCAGGTATGGAGTTTGTCAAAATGGTTATGTTTTTTTTGTCATATATATAATCCAATATTTGCAGCGTAGTTGTTCCAACTTCAATGGCAATAATATCATTATCCTCTACCAATTTACTTGCTGCCATTGCTATTCTTCGTTTTTCATCAATGTTTTCATTGCGACGTTTATTAAAAAATAATTCCACGGTATGATCGTTTTTCTTTAAAGCCCCACCGTGTATTTTCGTTAACTTACCTTCTTTATGCAACAAATCTAAATCTCTTCTGATGGTTTCTGTCGTTACATTTAACACTTTTGCTAAATCATTGACCATCACACGATTGTATTGATCTAGCTCATCTAGTATGTATTTTCTTCGCTCAAATTGTGTATAAGACTTCATAATAAACACCTCTTTGTATTCCACAAATATACTTTCTAAAATATGTACTCTTATTCCAACCTACTTTTCAATCAAGAACAAACTTCATTATAGATCCTTTGTTATATTGTAATTAAGTTACCAAGCAAATGGAAGTTTTCCTATTAACATTTAACGTTTTAAACATTCCATTTACATTTCAAAGTTATATGTATTACTAGTGAAGTCTAAGAAAAGTTGACACCATTATTTTGAACTAAATTAAACTGAATGTTGATATCTCTACATCAGAATAGTTAGCAAGGTCGCCTTTATTTTAGCTTGCTCCCTTACTCTAAAAATAATAATCGTATCAACTCCACCTTTTCAAATGTAAAGTTGACTAAATTAAATAATAAAAGAGCCGCATAAAAATACGGCTCTCAGTAAAACATATTTCTTTGATAAGAAAAAGGCTGCTCTAGTAACATTAGAACTTCATTTTCATTAGCTTATCCTTATCTTTCCTGACTTAGGTTATTAATGACTGTATTTTGCTAGGACAGGGATATGTTTTGTTAGTTTCTTATATATGTTGAAAACTACTTGTACTATTGGCTCCAATTTTTTGGAGAACTTTACAATGACGAAACTTGCCCCAAATGACAAAAGGGCTCCGCCAATCACGTCCGCTGGATAATGAACGCCGACGTAGATACGCGAAATTCCTACTAAGATGGCCCATACTAATACCGGATACTTCCACGAGTCTTTTCGTAAAAGTAACGTCCATGCTAGAGCGAATACTAATACTGCATGATCACTTACAAACGAAGAATCATTAGCATGTGGTACTAACTGATGAACATTATACGTTATGAATGGTCGTGGATGATAGTAGACAAAGTGAATGAGTGCGTTTAGACCCAATCCAAGTAAAACTGTAAAGACAATGTAGATAGCAGTATATTGTTTTTCCGTTCTTTTTTCTTTGTTTGCAGTAAACCATAAAAATAACATGAATAAGATTACGACATAAGGAACGCTATCAGTGATGAAAATCATCGCTTTATCTAGAAAAGGATAGCGACCAGCTATATCATTAATCCATTGAAATATTCCATAATTCATTTTGTAAATCTCCTTGCTTTTAATTTTGATTTCTTAGTTAAAAAATAAAGTGTCTCCTATTCATTTTAAAAATTTAGCAAGTACTGTCCTCTATTAAAAAGAAGGTAAACGTGAGCTTCGTGTTATAGTGTCCAAAAGTAGAGACTTAATTCAGATAATTCCAGTTTAATACCTGCTTACTTTCATAAATGACGTCATTATAAGCCACATAGTTTCTTTTATTTACAAAATTCATCAACAAACTTTAGACGGCTGAGGAAAATCCATCTCCCTCCCTAAAAAGTTTTCTATAAGATTAAATCACAAACTAGAAAATATTATAGTGAGCTAGCAAAAATCAGCCTAAAGATGATAAAATATTTTAATAAAGGGGGTTTCAAATATGGGGAAATTAACTAAAAGGAACATACTGTGGATTGTACCAATCGGTATTTTAGGGGTGTTTTGGTATTTTTACGGTCCACAAAAGGACATTACAGATAATGAATATATTACATATGTTAAAAACTATTCTTTCGAAAATAGTAGTAAAACTTTAGAATCGGGCTTAGCAAACACTTGTAAAAATCCATATTGGGTGTATTTTGAAACGCAAAAAGGACAGGATGTTGTAGAATTTAAAGGAGATTGTCCTGTTAATAATAAAGCTGCAAAAGTGAATGTTCAATTTTTAGTTGATCGTAGTATGACAAATGTGAGATACGGGGCAATGCTGGTAGATAATAAAATGCAGGAGGAAGCGGATCGAGACAAGTACCTTCTCACATTAGTAGGAGAATAAATAGTAAAAGCTCTCGTTTGACAAGCGAACGAGAGCTCCTTTTTTATCGAATCAACGGAGTAACCTTTTTTATAATCATTTCACAGCTTTCCAAATGGTCCATCTGTCTTTTTCCACAATAGGACTCTCAGTTGAAATGGACTTATCAATATAATTTACTAATTCATTTAATTCTCCATCGTCTAACTCGTGTAAAATACTTCTTCCTGTTCTTTCCTGTACATCTTTTATTAATTGCTCTTTCTGCTCATACACATTCCTTGTTTCCCATAGCTTTACTTCTTTAATCTCGCTAAAGCCAATTTCCTTAAGTGTCTCAACTACTAATTCATTACTATGTCTACGTTTAATTTCTCGTTCCTTTAACTTTGGAAAACGCTCAAAGAAATAGCCTCTAATATGGCAGTTATCACCTTTTAGTAAACAATCTTCAGGTGTACGGTCCTGAATTATATAGATCCCTTTATCCTCCAAAACTCTATATGCCTCTTGAAAACAAGCCTTTAAATCTTGGATATGATGAATTAATGCTCGTTCCAATACTAACTGAAAGCTGTCATTGTCTAACCCTGTATCCAATGCATTTCCTTGCTTGAAAGTTATATTATGATATTCTTTACAATTTTCTTTTGCCCCAACGAGCATTGCCTGTGAAAAATCCACACCTATCACAGAAGGTACACCCATATCTGCTAATGCTTTAGCGTAAATTCCTCCGCCACAGCCAATATCTGTAGCCTTAGAAGTATTCATGCTAGGGACAAGTTCTTTCATTGCTTCCATCCACGTGTGGTCAGCCTGTCGAGTTGTATAAGTAGTTTGATTGTCCTTTTTGTGAAAATCAATGCCCATCTTCATCACTCTTTTCTGTTTTTTGATACCAATCTTTATGGATTTTCTTGCTAACATTATTTTACAACCATTCAATACATAAGTAAAATCAATGTTAATTATTAATTTCCATAAGTTATTCTTATTACAAAAGTATCCGTTCTGATTTTGAAGTATTTAAGTATTAGTTGTTAATATTATTTTGCTTTAAACAAAATAAACTGTTTCTAGATGATACAGTTAATCAATTATGCCTCGGTATAATTGATTCCGGAGGCTTTAACTTCTTTCAAGGGTGTTTAAAACCCGCTGAAAAGTAACTTAAATCAGCATTTACTGAAAGACGTTAAAGTGCAAATTCGATAGTTTTAGCTGTTCGCTTCGCTACAGATTTCCCCATAATTTGCTCAACAAGGTATAAAGCCCTCTCCCCTAATCACTATCTTTTTCAAAAATTGAACGTAATCCACTAGCTTCAAAAGTTCCTTTTAACATTGTTTCTATCAACATAGTGGCAATTTCCTCTGGTGATTGTTGTATGTCGTGTTGTAGCCAGTACGTAATTACCCCTAAAATAGCATTTGAGTTATACGCTAATATTAATTCAATTGGAAACCTCCATTTGCTTTTATTAGTATGATTACCTAGGTAAGTATTGAAGTATCGCACAAAAAACTGCCTCATTTTTTCATGGAAAAATGGATCACCATTTGGACCTAATATTAATTTTAAGAAATCAGCTTCTTCATGAAACACTTGCAAAATTTGAATCATTACAGGCAATCGATCATCTTTAAACTGATTGACATCCAAATCTAAATTTGTGGTTTCATCTAAAATAGCATTGAATTTTTCAAAAATTTCGTTCTCGTACTGTTCTAATAAATTGTATTTATCTACGTAATGTAGATAAAAAGTACCACGATTAATATTGGCGCGCTCAGTAATATCTCGAACCGTGATAGCTTCAAAGTTCTTTTCAGAAAGTAAAGAGAAAAACGCTTGTTTAATTTCATTTTTCGTTCGTATAATTCGTCGATCAGTTTTTGACACGGAGTAATTCCTCCCTTTTAATGAACATATTTTTTTATATGTTGAGTATTGAACACTTTTACTGCTTTTGCTTATAGGAAGTGATTTTTTAGAGTATATAATCAAGCTAAGAAATAATCAACACGATGTACATTATCTGAAAGGAGAATTACTATGAAAGAAAATAAGTTTTTCGGTATAGCGTTTATTGCTGTACTCTTATTATCCTTCATTTTTGTAGCAACACAAATTCCTGGAACCCATTCATCACCTAAAGATCTTCCAATCGGTCTTGTTCTTGAAGATGAAGGCAATATGGGGCAAACTTTTGTCGAGATGATTCAAAAAAATTCACAAGAAATAAAGGAAGCTCCCTTTAAATGGGTAGTATTAAAAAATGAACAAGAAATGAAAGAAAAACTAGCGAATCAAGAATTATATGGAGCTATTTATATCCCTAAAGATTTTTCTGAAAAGTATGCTTCATTCCAAACACCAACACCTACATCAGCAATGCTAAAAATTTATATAAACCAAGGAAAAAATGCAAACGTTGCAACTATGGTTACACAAGCTCTATCTACAATGGTCGAAAAAATGAATGACAATGTTAGCGCCCAATTGTTAGCTGTTACTGAAAAAAATAATATTGCATTAAACGCTAAGCAAGCACGCACCTATTCAGCACCTATCCAAAGTGAACTAGTCATTGTTCATGAAACTGGTAAATTAAGCAATGCCCCCCTTTCATTCTTCCAGCCTATTTGGATGAGTAGTTTAGTTAGTGCAATTCTTTTATGGTTTACGGGAAGAAATCGTAAGTTTAATTCTGTATTGGAGCAACTAAAATTCCGAGGATTCCAGGCTCTGATTGCCATTATTATTGGTTTATTTGGAGGCTATTTATTAACTTGGTATTCCACTTGGATGCTGGATTATAAGTTTGCAGATTTTTACCATGTTGCTCTATTTTTATCACTAACTTGCGCAACATTTATTTTATTAATACTAGCTATAACTGTATGGATTCAATTTGCAAGTTTACCAATCTTCATTCTTTTAATGTTCTTTGGTCTACCTCTTCTACAAATTGCTCCAGAAATGTTGCCTAGTTTTTACGCTGATTGGATCTATCCATGGTTACCATTCCGCTTTATGTTTGAAGGATTAAAGGAGATCCTTTTCTTTAGTGGAGAACTTTGGGGCACTGCAGCAATTACATTATGCTGGATTGCTGTTGTAAGTATTTTAGGATTACTTCTATCTGTAGTTAAACGGAGTTCTTATAAAGAGGATACTTCACCAAAAGGGAGAACTTCCGTGATGTAAAGCATATAAATTCCAAATAACAAACCATAAAGCTTCCGCACTTAGAACCACAAGGAATTAAGGCACTTTATAAAAGGGTAATTAATAATAATCAATAATTACTTGGCTATTCAGACAAATTCCAATACTTCACGAAGTTTTATGGTTGATTTTTTTATTTTAGGAAATTATATGATTTATTGAATTACAAGAAATTTGTTTCTTTAGTTTTTCTCCTAATACAATCTAAAATCAGATTTCTATTTAGGCGCTACCATTTTTTTGAATATTAGTGCCAAAGATTTTATTTTCATGGGAGTTCAATAAAGAAAAAAGAGTTGCATATGCAACTCAATAATCTTCAAGTAAAGCACCCGATAGTTATAGAAAGTTTAAAGAATTACGCCAGAAACATCCCCTTTCAATACTTCTTTTTTATTCTGATTTTCACATAAAAAAGATGCAATAAAAGCTGTTCTATTATTTTCTTGCCTTTCGTATTTTTCGATTTTAACTGTACATATTATTGTATCTCCCGTAAAAACAGGCCTTAAAAACTCAAATTTCGTACTACGAGCCAGTACATTGTTATCTCCAGCTATTTTTGTTGGCAGAGTTGCAGTTAATAATCCTTGAATTACAAGTCTTCCTTGTTCATCTGGAGTTATATGATGAACCCCTTTATCACCTGAAATTTCAGTAAATAATTCAACATCCCTTATTGTAAAAGTTCGTTCAAACGTAATTATATCTCCTACTTTTAATGACATGTTAATCTCCCCCTGAATGATTTATACTGTCTGGTTAAGAACATTGTGAATTATGACATCAACACCAGACCTTCTAAGGTAATATATTCTATAAAATTTCAAGAAATCCTCGTTCCACTAACCTACCCCGTTAAAAGAGCTACCTATGCAACTCAATGATCTTCAAGTAAAGCCCCCCTTCGTATAAGTAGTCTCTTACGAAGTTCTTTTATCAAATTAAGTAAGACTAGGTTACAGTGTAAGATTAACAAGTAATCGAACATGATGTTTGATTTCATTTAAAGACAATCATCACCTTTGACAGATTTTTACATTTTTACCATGATTGTTTAGGGCGAATTGATAAGAGCTTAGTAAGCCTCTTCGTAAAGTTAATGCGTAAATACAAACAAAACCAGCAAAACCCTTTTCTGTGTCGTACTGGTTTTGTATAAGTCCTTCTTGAATTATAGCTAGTTCAACGTGATTGCAATTTCCGAGTTCGCCGCGCCAGCAAATACAACAGTTCCGTTCTTCGGCAGTTTTACTTTGTTATTGCCGCTCACAACAGTAAAATTGACGCATATTCCCTCCTCATCATACACCGCGAACGAACTCTTCGCTGGCAACGTCACGGACATCGTTTTCCCTGCTGCCGCTTGCGGGATTGTAAACCATTTCGCATGCCCATTTGCTTGAAGCGTAACTTTGGATGATTGGCCTGCATCAAGCGATTTTACGTTTGATCCACTTACGTATAACAATCCGGCCATCTCCATATATTCATTACCGCCTTCTGTATAGAAGCGAGCTTCTGTAGTATCACGGCTTGCCATCACGGGGATTTGGAGCTGATGCTCAGCCGTGTTCGGGCCTGTTATTTTTCTGCCTTCCCAATAGCCCGCCAGTCCATCTGTGCGAGTAATTTGTTTGGTAAGTTCCTGTTGTGCAAGATATAGAATAGAACTAAATTTCTCGTTCACAAGATAGAACTTGACGCCTTCCCGCTTCGCCCATGCGGCAGCGCTTTCCTTCGATAACACGTTGACTTCTAGCTTCTCGGCTAAATATTGATCTATCGCATCTTGCCCCAAGCTTGGCGTCGATTGATATGATCTCTCCCTCAAATAAGTTCGTCCATTCTGCTCGGTGACGAAGTTGAGCTTGGAGGTACCCTCTTCATTAACAAAGCTTCCATCCGCAGTATATACATATTTTTCTTCTGGATTAAATGGTAAGAACAGTTCTCCATTCTTCGTAATTTCTATTTTGAAATGACTGCCACTATTGCCGTAAAAACCCGCTTTCTTCGCTACGTCTTGAGGCATCTTGGCCTTAACCGGCTTGCCAAAGGATTTGTTCGGCTTGATGTCCTTAATTGTGCCCTTCTCTTTGAGCGCGGCAAGTAGCAATTCAGTTGCCAGCAGTTGATTTGTAGAGCTGCTACCGCCAGATGACAACACAGCCGCTGCCATCTTCTGTTCCGGAAGCACGACCATTATAGCATGTTGTAGTAACGTGTCGCCGGCTTTAGCCAAACCCTTTATCCCATATTCACTGAATGGATATAGTTTCACACTATCCCAACCAAGACCATAGTTTACAATATTATCTTCATCCCCTGGCCACATTCCTTTTTTATATTCCTCTTGCTCCATCGCCTTGACTGCCTTATCAGAGAGGATTCCTTCTCCCTGTCCCATAAATAATTGTGAAAATCGCACCAGATCTTCTGCCGTGGAAGAGATTCCTCCTGCACCAATCTCATTCAATGCTTCAATAGGAAGCTGCCCTTGGTACGTCGAAAAATAAAGTCCAGCCCGCTTATCATCTTCCCAATTGTCCTGCGGCGTTTTCGTATGATTTAGCTTTAAGGGTTCTGTAAACCGTTTATGTAGATATTCGGTAAAGCTCATACCGCTGACTCTTTCTACCAAAATCTCGGCCAGCGTAAAGCCGTCGTTGCAGTATACCGAGAACGCGCCAGGTTCCGCCTTTAAGCTTTGGTCGGACAATTGCCTTAACAAGTTGTCATGGGCATACGTATCATTATCTTTAAATAAAAATGCATTACTATATATAGTACCTTGCAAGCCTGAGGAGTGGTTCAACAACATACGTGGCGTAATGCGTTTGTAACGCTCGTCTTTCATCTTGAAATCAGGAACATAGTGGACGACAGGAGCATCCAAATCGACTTTTCCTTCGTCGACCAATTTCATCACAGCCGCCGATGCATACATTTTACTGACTGAACCAATCCCGTATAGGGTATTTTTAGTTAACGGCTGTTTCCCTTTCAAATCGTTCTTGCCTGTCTGACCCGACAAAATAAGTTTGCCATTATCAATTAGCGCATACTGCACGCTAGTCGTCTCATACGAATTCGTGAGTAGAGTAGCCTTCTCTACCGCAATCTTTTTCAGTTCTTGGCTAGCATCTTCTTGGCTAACTACAACAGTAGTCTGACTGCTAGAAACCGCCATCGCTCCTGTTGGTAGGCTCATCGTTAACGCTAATGTAGCGGCTAACACCCCAGATAATTTATTTTTCATGAAAGAATTGCCTCCTTAGATAAGTAATTGATTTCAAAATATACACTTTCTAAAACCAAGAAATATTTTCTATAAATAGAATATCAAAGTTATATTTTGCTCGTAAATACAGTGATAGACTGATACCATATCAGGCTTAGGACTTATGTTTGGTTATGACTAATTAAATTGAAAAGACCAGCTTGGCTAAAAAATTAGCTTTGCTGGTCATCTTCTATTATGTAGCTACAATATTTGTAACTTGTTCTAATTTAGCTGTTTTTATTTTACCTGTTCCAGCTTCTACTTATAAAAACAATAAAACCGGGTACTCAGCTGAGCACCTGATTATTTGTTTATATGACTAATGACATTTTTCCACTTGTGTTTATGGGTCTGCTTCGCAAAACATAGTACTTCATCGTCATCAGACGTTTTTACGGTCACATCACTAAAATATTCATCGTAAGCCCGAAATATAAGGTGTTATCTTACTGTCTCAAAACGACACCCTGTGCCTGCACCCTCTTCCAAAAATTAAAGGACGTTATTAAATGTAATTATTTACTGATAAAAAACCCATTTACAAAAAGGTTACTTTCGGTGTAAAATTACACTATAAGTAACCAACAATCATAAGAATGATGTTATTTGAATTAAGAAATTGTAAATTGATTTCTATAAAAATCCTTTGATTGGACGCATATAATACTAGCTCACGGAGGTAAGAATAATAGTTTGAGTACAACAAAATATGGTTAGTCAGCATTATCGTTGTTATAGACATTTAAGAGGAAAAATTCATGAATCATTTTCACGAAATAATTAATAAACAATTCATTTTTTAAGGAGTAATTAAAATGGAGAAAAACAAGAAAGTTATTATAATAAACAGCATATTAGTAGGATCTATCATTTTAAATCTTTTTATTTTCACTTCACGTATGCGCTTTTTCCCTTGGTTTATTGAAGATGCATGGGGATATTTAGGAGTATTCCTTACAGCGCCAATTTTAATAGGTATTTATTTCATCCTAAGAAATTATCACAAGTTACAATTAGTCACAAATATCAATAAGGTAATACCATTATTTGTTGCAGTAACATCATTGATTATTGTATTTATGCCAACAAATGACTTTTTAAATATTGTTGGCCTTGTCATTAACGTAACTATGGTATTTTTAGCAGCTGTTTCCCTATTCAATCAAAAAGAAATGGCGCTTTAAACAAAATATAGACCTTAATAAGCACAAAATAACCAGGTACTCATTAATAAAGTGAGTCCTGGTTATTTGTTTAAATGTATTTAATCGAACGATTGGTTGCTTTTGGAATTACCCGAACAATAAAATAGCTACCCCTAAAATTACACAAACAATTCCACCTAAAAATTGTCCGATTCCAGATGCTTCCCCCATTAATAACAGATTAAAAATATTTTTGCTTTTTTGACTCTTTCCAAAAAGACCATCATCTGTTTTCATTCGATAAACTCCCCAAGCAGTTAAAACAATCCCAAAAATAGTAAAAATACTTGCTGCTAACATATTAAATAATCTCCTTATTTGTTAATCTTCTTATTTGTCATTTTCATCAAAAATAAAAACTTCCTCTATCGACTGATTGAAAATCGATGCAATTTTATATGCAAGTAATACAGAAGGATTATACTTCTGATTCTCGAGTGAAATAATCGTTCTTGACGATACACTTACACGATCAGCCAATTCTTGTTGAGTTAAATTATGCTGCTTTCTTAAATCTCGTACTCTATTCTCCATATTCGTCCTCCTTTAAAGGACTCGTTCATAGAAAAATTTCGTTACAATATTGAGGATGAAAAGCGCGAGTAATAATAGTAAAAGAACTGCTTTTACAGATAATACAATAAAATTACTCAAAAACAGCAAAATTATTATTAATGAACTTATGCATTGCATAGCTATATTGGCAGCTTGTCCTTCAATAAGAGCATCTCTTTCATCATACTCTTTCGATAAATCATCCTCTTTTTCCGATTTTCTTAAATAAATCGTTATCGATGCAATCAAAATAATAGTACCAGCAATGAAAAGATAGATAGCTGACATCTTATCTGTTGGATTCATCAAAAGACTAGTAACACCTAATATTATTGCAATGAATGATGTTAATAATCTTTGAAATAACTTTCGTTTCAAAACAATACTCCCCTCTAAAATATGAAGTTTACTTCATGTGAAGTTTAGTTCATGTTAACTTCTTTTTTTAAAAAAATCAAGTTAAATATTTGCTAAATAATGAAATTTTTATTAAAAACTCTAAAAAACTCACCAAATCATCAACACACCATGTTTAACAATGAGGAGAAAATAGAGTTGAGTTTTCATCATTATCGAATGTAAATCAAAGCACGTACATAAACAAAAATATATTAAGTACTCAGATTTAGCATTCATTATTAGAAATTTTATGGATGTGGAAAAAATTTAAGATCAATCATATTACATGAAGCTCAACAAAAAAACTCATGCAATTAATTATTTTATGCATGAGTTTATCTTATTTAATTTATTTTGAATCTACTGACTGGATAATATTTAGCTCAATTATCCGAATTTCCCTATTTAGCTTAGCAATTGCTACTTCTATTTGTTCAAAGCGTTCCAAATGACTTTTACTGACATTGTGCGTGGGCATCGCTTCTTTTAACGCTGCCTTTCCTGCATATAGATTTTCAAGTAAATCCAGCTTCTCAAAATAAGCTGTGCTACATTGTATCCCCATTTCACAAAGCTCCTTACTGTTACTTTTTCACTACTAATAAAAATCGATGTCTTCACTAGCACTATAACCGAAAAAAGCAAGCACAAAACCAGGTCTTAGTTATCATTTATTATCCATTACCGTTGGTTAAGGGAATTTACTCTTAAGAGAAAGTAATTCTTTATCTATTCTTTAAAATGGAATAAACAAATGTATCGTGTGCCTGTCCATTTTGATACATATAATCTCTAAGAATTCCTTCCTGTTGAAAACCAATTTTGGTAAGCAGCTTATTCGAGGCTTCATTTTCAATAAATACAACAGCACCTATACGAGTTAGCTCCATGTGCTCAAAGCCATACGACACAATTTCAGTGACCGCCTCTTGAGTATATCCTTTTCTCCAATAATCAGGATGAATTTCATAACCGATTTCTGCTCGTCTATGTATAGGCGACCAAACGTTAAAACCAATTGTCCCGATTATCTCCTTTGTTTCCTTTCTTTCAATCCCCCATCTTATTCCTCTTTTTAAAGCAAAGTTCTTTGAAAATAATTCCACTAAATTTTCTGCTTGCTGTATCTCTTTAAATGGCTCTTGTCCATAGTAGCGTGTGACTTCTTCATTAGAAAAGCAATTAAAAATGCTTTGCGCATCATCCTCCGTCAGCTCTCTTAAAATAAGTCTTTCTGTCTCTAAGTTTGGAAACATTTGATTCTCCTCCTTTAATTTCTCTATTCTCCGCACTTCCATTAAAATCCTTTTTTTAAAAAGCACACCCAATAAAAAGTGTGCTCAGCTTGTCGACAAAAGAATACATATAAATTAAGACGTATCAACAAACAAAGGTTGATTTTCACTCCGAGTTGGCGCTTTCGCTTTCCGCGGGCTTGGCTTCAATCTCCTCGTCACTACATTCCTGTGGGGCTTTCAGCGCAAGCTCATCCCGCAGGAGTCGCCACTCTCCGTGAAAAATCAACGATTCTTCATCATAAGTGACAAGCTGAAACAAAATAGTAATATAGCAATGATTAAAATGCTCAAACAGGACTCTCACCACATAGTCTTCAGGAGTAAAACGAAACAATTTCGATGCTCCTCACAAAATGCTAAACGGTGTCTGTCGATTAAATTTCTATAAAGCTTTATACGAACAAAGTAGTGTTTGTCTACTGCCTTAGCACACCCAATAAAAAGTGTGCTCACTTTGTTTAAGTGATTTTATCCAAAAATTTGAGCGGCTATGGCAAATAGCGTATTATTTCTAGTCGGCATTTTTTCAGTATGAAGAATCATAACGGGAGGTGTATTTGCCTCTGTAAAACCACTCTGTTCTAACCATTTTATAAATTCTGCATGACCAGAGGGTACATCAATTCTTAATTTTCCATTATGGTCTTGCGCTAAAATATTAATTATGAGACTGGCTGTTTTAGAATCAGTTGCTATGATTGGACCTAAAATAAGATTGATAGGACCTAAAATGGACAACCCAAAGCCTATAATATTTCCATCATGATCTTTCACAACAATACAATGCTTAGATTGGTTTATTCTATTCCTTAGAAAATTACTTCTTTTATCTCCGAAAGCAGCAGCATCTAAACTAACCACATCATCAAAGTCACTCTCATTAAAACCTTCAATTGTATGTTCATTAGAAGTTATGTTAAGAGCACCGACATAATTGTCAGCCAAATATTTATGTACATAATCTACAGTGGCAAAGCCCATTTTCTTATATAACGGTTCACCGTCTTTCGTTGCGACGAGCATAATTTCTGTATGTTCTGAAACACTTTCAATACATTTTTGAGTAGCTAATTTCCCTAAACCGAGCCCTCTGTAATTTTCATGGACAATGACCATACCAATCGAAGCTAAATGTGTATCATATGTGATAATGGCCGCACTTGAAACAATTTCCCCCTCAGCATTTTTGTGCCCAAATATTTTGCCTGACATCATCACCGTTCTAATTTCGAATTCATCATAATCCCACCCGACTGAGTCAGAAAGGGCAATTAATCCCGGAATATCATTTGCATCGAATAATACTAACTGTAACTGACTATGATATGTAGTCATTTATTTACCCCCCAAAAAAAGAACATTTGTTTCCATTTTATATGCATTTTCTATTATATACAAGTTGAAGTTACAAAAAATTTAAACTTATTTTTATAGGGGTTGATTTCCGTTCCAGCTGAGCGCTTTGTTGTCCCCAAGGAGTCGTCCAGCCTCCACTCCAATCAACTTTCATACATGGTATATGTATTAACAAAAATCACTCAAACTTTATATTATTTTCTATAATTTCAATATAAGTTGAAAATATTCCTATACAAGTCTTCTAAATACAGAAAATATCTTTATAATAGAAGCTAGACTATGCACTCCTACTTTAAGCATATTTAGGTGATTGAAAATGACATCTTATGAACGAATACTTATAATGGTCCCGCCGTTTCCCTAGCTACGTCTACTCTTTTCTAAAGAAGTAGATTTTGCTTGTAGGAGGGCAATAAGTTGAAAAAACATGTAGCGCCATCTTTACTATTAATGATTGTTCTTGTAGCTTTTCCACAGATTAGCGAGACAATCTATACACCATCTCTACCTGATCTTTCAGACGCTTTGAATGTCTCCAATAGCGCTGTTCAGTTAACCTTAAGTATTTATTTTATAGGGTTTGCTATTGGTGTCTTTTGTTGGGGATGGTTTTCTGACTTTATTGGACGAAGACCGGCTATGCTAGGCGGTTTAATTTTTTATAGTATTGGAAGTTTCATGTGTTTGTACGCCGAAACTATCACTTTTCTATTAGTTAGTAGATTCATACAAGCTTTTGGGGCGGCGACGGGCTCGATAATTACTCAAACCATTTTGCGAGAAAGCGTGTCTAGCAGTAAAAGGCATGCGATGTTTGCCCAAATTTCTGCAGCGATTGCCTTTACGCCTGCAGTAGGGCCGCTGATTGGTGGCTGGGTTGATCAAGCACTTGGCTTTAGAGCTGTTTTCTTTGTGCTCGTTGCGATGAGTATTTTGTTGTTTATCTACGCTTATTTCAGACTTCCTGAAACAACAGATAAATCAATGAGAAAAAGAATTGCTATTTTCCCAGTTGTAAAACGTATTATTTCATCACCAAGAGTTCTAGTATTTGGATTGCTGATTGGTGGGATAAATGGCGTGTTATTCAGTTACTATGCTGAAGCTCCCTTTATCTTTATTGACCATTTCAATTTATCACCAGGACTTTATGGATTTCTTGGCATAATCGTGGCTCTTGCTTCTATTATTGGTGCCATGATTTCTAAAAGACTCGTCAACAACTATCAGCCAGAAAAAGTAATTCATCTCGGTTGTTTTGTGATGACAGTTGGAGCTTTATTACTACTAATCATCAGTTCTTTACCATTGCCTAATATTGTCTTATTAACGGGCATTTTAGTTACCATTTTTATTACCTTATTAGGATCAGGAATTGCTCTACCTAATTGTTTAAGCCTTGCGCTTGTTAACTTTCAAGATGTTAGCGGGACAGCTGGCGCGATTTTCAGCTTAGGCTATTACTTATTAGTAAGCTTCATAACGTCAGGTATGAGTTTCCTGCATAATGGTTCATTGCCTATTATGCCACTATATTTTTTCATCCTATCGATGATACTGTTATTCTTCGGAAGAAGGTTTATTGTGTAAAATATTGTAGCGGGAATATATATAATCAATAGCACTTCCTTTATCGGCCACCCTATATATCTATTAGGGTGGCTGCTTCTTTACTGAAAATAATAATTAACTACTTCTTCAGCCGAATGAAAAATAATATTGCTTTGAGTTTTATAAATAAACTTAGGTGAAGTACAAGCTTTTTCGAGACTTTTTGCGTACTTTAATGTATCGGTCATTTGCTCAATAATCTCAGCGTAGCCGTCAAGATTATTGGAGATTTTCGGCATCATAGTATTCGAAATGTCTAAAACAATAGAAACTTGATCTTCCGCATAACTATTTAAATTAATGAAAAAGCACTCCTCCAAATCTTTCGAATGCTTATCAATATTAATAACTGCTTCACTATATTGTGCAATCAGTCCAGTAGATGTCACTGTAATCGTAAAGCATTGTTCGGTTAGTTTTTTTTTAATGGCATCTAACAATTTATTGACTTCCGCATCCATTTTAGGCGTTACAGTTGTCTGTATTAAATTATCACAATTTTGATGAATGGTATCAATTTCTGCCTGCTTATCAACAAGTAATTTAAAGTTTGATATCGAGTACACACTAAATCTCCCCTTTATTATAAGTTTGACATCAGGGAGTTTTTTTAGTCATTTTTCAGCCATATATTTTTAAAACAATGATCTTATTTAGGAGAGATTACGTCAAGGGTAGTCACAAGAACTGGGGAAACTTAAAATAGATTGGTCTGTTGGTTAATATTGAGCATTCGTGGATATGTATAGATATAACAAAAGGCTGTCACAATGAGATAATCAGACAGCCTTTCTAAACTTAAAGTAATTGTTTTACCATTGTATAATAGCTACTTCCAGGCGGATAATCTTTTATTTCACCTACAACCTCATAGCCTCTCGCCTCATAAAACGTACGTGCTTGAAAGTCATATGTAGTTAGCAATGCCTTCGTTGCTCCCATTTGCTTGGCTGTTTCTTCAGCTTTCGCCAGTAACTTTCCGCCAATGCCTTTTCCACGGTATTCTTCACTAAACCAAAACTTGTTGATTTCTATCCATCCCCAATATACCTCTGCAGTGATGCCGCCTATCCATTGCTGTTGATGATCGGTTACGATTAAGTTTAACGGACGAACAGAACCCTTTTGTCTACTTTCTTTATGATACGGTGAATGCTCATCGTTGTACTCTCTAATCTTTGTATTTAAAAACGTAGTAAAGTCATCGTGATTTTCTAATAATATCTCAACTTGATAATCCATATGAATCCCCCTTTCCATATGTATTTCTATGCTTTATAACGCTCCATTAGCTTTTCCTGATGAGTTGAAAAAATTTCTTCAAGTGAAATATCATATTTATTTGCTATTACTATAATATTCCCTAAAACATCTCCAAGCTCCTCTACTAATTCTTGCTTATTTTCCTCATATGTTTGAATCTTTTCATCTGGTCTATCCCTACCAATTTCCAACGCTCGTATCGCTCTTGCTACTTCCCCAGTTTCTTCTGCTAGAAAGCCAATACGTGTAAAAATACTTAAATCAGACCAACCACGTGTATCATAGTAATCTTTCACCCATTTTTGAAACTCATTTAATTCCATTTCTATTTCCTCCATTTCTTTCCTATCAAAATTAAATTATACTATAAAAGTGAAATGTGAATCAGTGGGGTTTTTTCATCCCCCGCTTAAGGTTCACTACCCGTTAATGCGGAAAAAAAGTTATCAGATATGGAGGAACAATGATGGATAGTATTGCAGTATTTTGCGGATCAAGCATCGGTGCTTCTGAGGCATATAAAGAAGGAGCTATTCTTCTAGGAAAAGAATTAGCAAAACGTAATATTACCTTAATTTATGGCGGAGCGAGTGTAGGCGTGATGGGAACAGTTGCTGACACGGTTCTTCGTGAAGGTGGCAAGGTAATTGGGGTTATTCCAAAGTTACTAGAGGAACGTGAAATTTCTCATAAGCATTTAACAGAGCTAATTGTCGTCAATTCTATGCATGAGCGCAAAAGCAAAATGATGGAACTAGCTGATGGCTTTATTGCTTTACCTGGAGGACCTGGTACGTTAGAAGAATTTTTTGAAGTATTCACTTGGAATCAAATCGGCCTTCTTCAAAAGCCTTGCGGTATTTTAAATATCAATCATTATTACGATCTACTCATTGGGTTATTTGACCATATGCAAAACGAACAATTTTTACAAGCTCAATCTCGTAATGCACTACTTGTAGATGAAGACGTTGCAGCGCTTTTGGATAAATGTGCAGCGTATGTCTCTCCTGCAGTTAAAACATATCAAACTAATAAATGAATAGATTGATAAAAGTAGCTTGCAATTATAGGATGTAATGGATTTAATAAAAATTTTTTACTATCTTACATACTCAAAAAAACAGCTGAAACATATGAATTCAGCTGTTTTTCATGTTGAATTGGGGTGTTATTTTAAATTCACATAGCATGTATCTATAGGGCAACAAATGCTTTTATACATAAAAAGTTTGAACATATTTAAGATTTATTCTTGACCGAAGCCACCATTACTAAGTACATTCCTTCACGACTTCACGATCTATTTTTATAGTGTCTCAATCTTTAATTCCCTAGCTCGTATCATTAATTCAGAAAGTGGATAGTCAAATAATACGTGTAATTCAAACCCTGTTTCAGTTTTATAGATTTCATTATATAGCCACCAAGAACCTTCTAATTGTTCTGGAATCAAACATTTCTCGACATCACTAAAAGTTAGTTTTACATTTGTGTCATACCAACCTATACTTGTCCCAGCTATAATAAGCGTAATTGTAGATTCAGATGCAGAGAAAGATAATACTTCTCCATCGTGTAATGATTTTTTATGTATTTCAAGTACTTGAGATGGTAGCTTCTCTTTTATTTCTTCAAATTGTTCCATATACTGTTTACTTAAATCGTGACTACGACTTTGATAATTTTCATTCCACTCTTCAGCCATTTTTCTTAATTCTTTAGATGGATATCCAGTTTTTAGAGAGCCATCAAAAATATATGGATGAAATGACACTGGAAGAAATGTTAATAAATCATCTTTTCGCCATTCCAACTCTGCTTGTAAAATTTCAATATAGCTTGTCCCATCTTCGTATTTCCAATTTAAACGTTCTTCCCAATCTTCTTTAGAATCAGGAAAAGTTAAAAAACCATAGACTTGCATTTCACGATACCAATTTTGAGTGAAATATTTCAATTATAAATCCCCATTCATTAAATAATAAGGCTGTTGCTTTAGCCAAAAAGTAAATATTGTAATACTATAATGACATAAAAGGAATTAAACGGTCATTGTATAAAGGATTGAATATGATAAATTAGGCTCTTCACCAAAACGTGTGGTTGATTTCCGTTCCGACTGGGCGCTTTTATCGCTGCCGCTTCGCTTTCGCACAGAGCAGAGCTTCCTAGGGGCGTCCGATGAGCCACTTCAATCAACTAATATACAGGGCATATTTTTTAAAAAATTTCATCCACAACTTTTGGTGATGAACCATAAATTAGAAATAACAACCAACTTTCAGGGAGGCGAACCCAAATTAATAAATATAGTGTTCTTTCACTTACTACTTTAGTAATCTTCGTTGTTATGTTTTTTACAGTGTGGAATGGAGTGTCGTTAGGAGCATTTGGTAAACCATATATTCTTTCAATGTTTTTGTTCCCATTATTAGGAGCTTTTTTAGGATTCAAAGCAAAAAAAGGTTTATTAAAATGGCTACTAATAATACTTAACATTATTGCAATCTGTGTCATCGGGTATATTTTATTACTTGCTTACGGTATTGCCGAAAGCTAATTAAAACAAGATGGGTAGCATTTTCGCTATCCTCTTTTTTTATTCCTTACTAAGTTGCCCTTAAAGAATTGACAGTAGTATAGTTCGATTTTTGACACGCTGAAATAAGCATTTGCTCTTTCAACTAACCCGTACTGTTCATTTAAGTACATTTTTTATCAATCTTCATCTTCATTTTAACATAAATATCCAACAATAAGCAGTTCGACCACCTTTTTTGGTGCCCGAACCATTTCCGCAAGTTGTGCTGTTGTAACATCAACCGTTCGAGTTGTTGAATAAAGTCCCATTGTATTTCCCCTATTTGTTTGTGTTATTTGTTTTGTTAGCTAACACTATATAAAGGGAAATTTTGATTCGATTTAACAACCTCTTTTAAAAAAATTTTATTCATGCTAATACATATTGACTAGAAGGCAGTAATAGCAAAGAATAAACTCTTGTCATTACTGCCTTTTCTATGAAATAACTATTTATTCTGCTTATTCATTAAGGATTTAACAAAAACTTCAAATAGCAAAAAACATAATTTATTTTCGTTTTTCTGTCGATCAAAAGACTTCGTCTACCTCTTTTGCGAAGACTTGGAATATATAGTCTCTTTCTTGATCCTCTGAAGCAATACCTGTCGCTGCACCTTCAGGCAGTTTCCCCCCTTGCATACGCATCAAAACATTATGGTCATCATCAACAATTGAAAAATCACCTTTTTTCCAACGTTTTAATATATCTAGATACGTTTCATGGCGCTCATAGTTATCTTTGTTTTCTTCTATCATCTGTATTAAAATGTTGATTCTTTCTGGCGTAATCATAATAGAACCTTCTTTCATTTCAGCGATAATCTTTTGGTGCGCCATCTCTTGAATCACTTCTTCTACTAGATTGCCAACGAAGGGTTCATCTCCACTTTTCCATTCATCAATCCTCTTGGAAAAAGTAGGATTTTCCCATCCCATGCCGCTCGTATCCACCGTCGATACGAATTTTATTTTTTCATCTTCTTTTGAACCATTCTCTAATTCGTTCTCAGCACGTTCAGACACTTCTTTTTCATAGTTCTTTTCCATAACAAAAAACGTACCACCTATACTCAACAACGCCGTTAAAATAACTAAACCTAAAACATGTTTCCACTTCATTTCTCCACCCCTCGAATTACCAGTTTCAACCAAATTATCATATAGACTCCATTATGTAAACACCAACAAAAAACTTTATACATTCCCATACAGAACGAGTTTACATTACAACTGAATTAGGCAGTAACGACAAAGGACAAACCCTTGTCGTTACTGCCTTTTCGATTAAATCACTAATTATTATATATACAGAATTTTATACATGGTTGATTCGAGAGTGTTTTTTGGCTAGATCATCAGCTGCAGCTTGAATAAAATACTGCATACTGATTCTTGTTTCTTTTTTAATTTCGAACTAAAGTCTATGCACAAAATATTATTAAAATAAGCATTCATCCAGGTAACCCAAAAAACGTTCAAAGGTGAATTAAGGGATTTCTGAAAACAAACCTCTGTTAAATAGAATGTGGGCGCTTCCGATGGATAACCCTTTAGCGTATATTTATAATTTCCTTTTCAAGAATAACTGGATAAACTCTATATCCTCTTTTGTTATGTCTTCAATCTCATCAATCGACTGAATTATTTTCATAACTTGCTTATCTCGAGAATCTTTAGGTTTATTACTAAAATAATTAGTAACTGCAGATGTGAATATAGCGATAATCCCAATCCCTACCATTAGTAATAGAGCAGCCATTAATCGACCTAATGCGGTAACAGGCGCAATATCTCCATATCCAACTGTAGTTATTGTAATTAAACCCCACCACAACGCTTCAGCGTAAGTTTCAATCGCCGGTTCAACTATAGCAATCGGTATTGGTATGACAAATAACATTGCGACAGCAAACTTGAAAGCTTTGTCTAGTCCATTCGTTTTTAACACCGCATAATAAGGTTTTAAATAACGAGAACTGATGCCAAGTAATTGAAGCAGTTTAAATATACGGACGAGCCTAGCTGCTCTTAAAAGGGAATCGAAAGGAATTATAGCTACTAACTCTAAGGGATGTTTCTTTACATAGTGCCACTTGTTTTCTGCTCGTACAAAACGAACACAGTAATCCACTACGAATATGAGCCAAATAGTTTGTTGAAAAATCACAAATCGTTTATCAAACATAAGAGCAAGTGCTACTGAGATAAGGATTAAAACAATCATAAAAATTTCATATGTAATTACAAGCTTTTTCACTAAATCGACCGCCTATATCAAATAATTTAATAGTCATATATTTCATATTATACCAGGTGTGTTGATTAACCATTTTAATCCACTCTTATTAATTTGAAGGCTCTGATTTCCGCTACGGGCTACTCGCTTTGTCGCTGACGCTTCGCTTTCGCGCAGAGCAAGGCTTCCTGCGGGCGAGCGTCGAGCCGCTTCCTTCGCTAGTGTTGTTGCTGTCGTTGCACTTTCGCACAGATAAAACATTGCTGCCGCTACGTTAGCACTCACGCTTTCGCACAGAAAACATCCGCTCCGTGCAGGGTCTCGTCTGTCTCGCTTTCCCGCGGGAGTCGAGTAGCCCTACGCTACAATCAGTTAAAAATGGAAATATATTAGCAAAATGGCAACAAAAAAACCTTTTATATCTCAATAATAAACCTATTTTTTTCCTAATCAACACGCCTGATTTCATATTATACTTCTAAATCCAAATTGCATTTGGCACGGGCTCTGCAAGGCTATGTCTGCGTCCGCCGAAGCACGATGGTGCAGTCTGCTCCTGTTGGATATTTTATTGGTTTCAAACCCTTTTTGCATATTAAAGAATCACTGCTTTCAATTCTTCAATAGTCATTTCCTCATACTGTTTATCAAATGCTCTCTGCTTCTTTGATAATGCCGTTGTATGTAAGGTCATAAATCAATTTTTCTAGCACTCAATGTACTTTGCCACCAGGATAATCTCCTTAGGTTGCCTACAAAACTTTTAAAATGTCTTGAATTTCAATTAAATTATCAATAATGTAATCCGCTTCAACACTTTGCCATCCATCATTTCTTTTCCAAATAGCCACCATTTTAACGTTCCGCCATACTCTCTTGGTGTGCATACAGAAAATGACCGCTTCAAGTATTCGGTAAACTGGAAGTCATTACTCAATTCGAGGGACAAATTTGGTCCTCACTTTTTTAAAATAGAGAATGCATAAAAAAAGCTACCACGCACAGAACGTAGTAGCAACTGTTTTTACTGTATTGTAGTACCTGCTGTTTTACGTTTTTGGATACGTTCATAGGCGTCTCGATACACTTCTTCGTCGTCTCTATCGCCAATAGAAACTATTTCTGTAATTTCAACTACATCATTGGTTACTCGATAAACAATGCGAATACCGATTTGTCTTAACTTTACTTTGCGGTAACCCGTTAAATCAATGTTTCGTTTTTTTCCTAGTGGTTCGCCAATTTCACTCCCACGTACTTCTATTTTTTCAAGTGCTTTTGAAACAAATTTTTTCTGATGACCATCTAAGTTTTTCCACTCATGCGTGGCTTCATCATAAAACTCTAAATTGCTAAATAAAACTTCTAAAGACTCCACTGGCAATCCGACTCCTATTCAAATAATTCTTCGTCAGATATATCCCAGTCCTTTGCAGATTTGACTATAGTACGGTCTTCTTCAGTAGCAAACTCGTCAAATTTGTATGTCTTTACTCCTTCTGTTTCTGCTTTTTGAATTCGTGAAATAGCCTTCAATTCAAAAATCTCATCTTCAAGCATACGAATTACTTCTTGAATTTGCTGATACTGTTCAATCGAAATAATTACAGAGTCGGGCTTGTTGTTTTCCAAAATCAAACGAGGTGAAAGTTTTGCTTTTTTTCGCAAAGCAGAAAAATTACGAGCCGCTTCAGAAGCTGCAACTAACTGTTCAATACCGAAAGTATGACGTTTTACTCCTTCTCCCATAGTGCTTCTCCTTCCAAACATCAACAATGGCGTGCTTAAAGTTTATTAGTGTCTTAATGTTTTATAGTTTTTATAAGTTGTTTAGTTTTTACAAATTTATAAGGATTTAGTTTTTTTAAAAGGGTCTAAATGTTTTTGAAATATTTTCTGCCATTGCACACTAATGATGCTAATTACATTATATATTATGTTGAATGTTGTGTAAAATGATACATACAATGTAACATAAAATGAAATAAAATACTTTTTTTGAATGAAAGTAACATTCTAAACTAAGATGAATTTTTGAAAACATTGAACGTAAATAGGAACAGTGCATTTTTAGGATGGTGAATTTAGTAAGGTATGATGTAAAATTCATGAAGGGTATACCATATAGAAAAAGAGGTTTCGTAAACAAAATTGACTGAAGATTACATTGGATGATGAGGCTATGGCCACTATTAAGGATGAAGTTAAAAAGCAGATTGAAGAGTATGTATGACAAGACCTTATTCTTTGTGATATCGATGAGTTGGCACGCTTAACTTGTTTGAGTAAATCATACTTAGATGATTGTTTTCTTAGTGATCCAAGAGTGAGACGATATCAACGTCGCAGCGGACCTAAAGGAAAACGATTCTGGATTTACAAGCCTACGATAGAAGCGATAAAATACATAGTAAACCATGAATGGGAAATATAAAGTTACACGGGCAGAGTGTAGTTGATTGGGGGTAAGTGGAGGAAACTCGGCTTATTCCCTACTTTTTTAGCAGCTTCCACATCATTGAAAGGATGATCCCCTATGTACATACTTTCGTTTGCTGACACCCCTAGTTTGGATAGTGCTCGATGAAATATTTCAGCATTCGGCTTTTTGATGCCTTCCCATTCAGAAATAAGAATCACGTCAAAATTATCTTCAACCTTTAATGCCCGTATATTATCTAATTGAAATTGCCCATAACCATTTGTAATCAAGCCAAGTTTTAAGCCTAGCTTTTTCAAATTGTGCAACATGCTATGCAAATTTACAAATGGAACACAATAATGCTTAAATTCCCGTAGGTAATCCTCTAACATTACTTTTGGAGATAACTCAATAGAAAATTCTTCGCTTAATTGCTGATAGACTTTATCTTTCCATACATAGCCACGATTATCCAGCTCAATAAAGCGTTGAACATAGTTTTCTTTTAAAATATGTGATAGATTCGGCTTTAATCGCTCGTATTGCTGTTCAATAAATGATCGAACTGAACTATCACGATCTAACAATGTTCCATCTAAATCAAAAATCACCGCTCGAATCATTAGTATGCATCCCCTAATTTAAATCTTCATTTTACTATTCTTTACGTTTTTTCACTGTCACTACCGCTATCATTAGCATTACTAACTTCATCAGCAAAATTAATGCGTAAATGCTAAAGGATATGATTGCTGGCAAAAGCACTAACCACCAAGACCATGCGATAACATCCGTTAGCTTTAATACTACAAAGACAATTGTTAATACTTCAGCGATTCCCATATTCACACCACCAGATAATTGATTTTCGTCATTCAGAATTTAGTTTCTTGTCGCTAATTCTTCTGAAGCCTTTACCTAAATTTGCCTCCTCAAACTTTATTGTTATATAACTATTTAAGCACTTTACATGAAATGTTTAAAACTTTTTATCTTTTTTTGAAAATGCCGAACCTTTACAACTGGTAATTCGTCTAAATATTGGAAGAAATGATTTCCAGATAGAAAAAAAGGAGAAATGATAATGAAAAAACCGATTAAAAAAACTTGGATGATTGCTTCAGCACTAACAATAGGAATGGCTGTTCTGACGCCACTTCAAGCAGGAGCTACTTCAGTAGAACCAACAAATGGTGTTACTGTTCAAATCGAACAACAAATTACAGGAGCGATTAAAAGCATCAGCGACGATGGGATGTATCTAAAAGGTAGGGACGGTAAAAACTACTATATCAGCTTCTATAAATTTTCTGAAGAACAACGACTAAAAATGAACTTAGTAGAAGGACAGGAAATCACAGTTGAAGGCAACGTAGTAGAGGATTATTCAGACTTCTACACATTCGAAGTTTATAAAAAAGAATTGCCTAAAGGGGTAACTAATGAAGAGCTAACAAAATTGGAAAAAATGTTTAATGAAGTGAAGAAGTTAGAAAAGGAAGCTTCAAAGGCGGAGGAAAATAAAGCGTTTGAAGAGGCCGAAAAGAAATATGAAGAAATTAGAAAAATTTATTCAGACATGAATAAAATTACTAACCCATATTATTTAGCTAATTGGCAACCTCAACCATTTGAAGAGTATATAGAAAATTACGGTTTTAGTGAAAAAAATATAGTTATAGCAGAAAGTGATAAAAAACAGCTTAAAGTTATTTATGAAGAATGGGTAAAGCTTGAAAAAGACGGCCAAGAAGAAAAGTCTAACAATAAATATGATGAATTTAGTAAAATCCTTCAACCATATTTTGATGAACTTTATCCACCTCAACCATTTGAAGATTTCATGGAACGTCTGGACCTAGATATCCCTACTGAAACTTTAGCAATACTAAAACCTATTTATGAAGATGCTCAAAAAGCAGAAAAAGTTGAAAATTACGAGTTATCCGAAAAGTTGTGGAGTGAATTCTCTAACATCATTGATCAGTTCGTTAAGCCTGAACCTTTTGAAGAATACATTGCTAACTACGATTTCGAAATAAGCGATACGGATAAAAAACAATTAAAACAGCTTTATGAAGAAGCTTTAAAGCTTGATAAAAAAGAAGAACAAGAAAAAATTAGAGAAAATTGGGAAGCATTTCACAATATTTTAGACACTTATTTCAAAGCAAATAAAGAAGTTCTAATTTCTCCTTCCAAAGTAATAGTTAACGGCCAAGAATATCTTCTACAATAAGTAAATGAATCCGGGATACTCAACAATCATTTAAGATGATTGTTGGGATTCCTCTTTTTGTTTTAGCTACCTTCCAAAATTACCGTAAATAATTCCCCTTCTCTTTTGTTGCAGAAAAAACACCTTCAATTTTTATTCGTTCACTCTCTTCGCCATTTGTCTCCGTTTCGACTTCAATCGAATAATTTTTTTGTTAGTGAAAATTTCCGGCAGTGTAATTTTATCAACACATTTATTTATAGCTTGCCAACAATATGTCCTTATACTGTTACTTTATTTATTTAGACTGCTCAAACTTTGATGTTATACAACTATTTATGCACTTTACATGTAATGTTTTAAATATTTTTTAAAAACAACGAACTTTTTTGTTTGGTAATTCGTCTAAATTTTGGAAACATCGATTTCCAGAGTCAAACAAAAGGAGAAATGATAATGAAAAAACCGATTAAAAAAACTTGGATGATTGCTTCTGCACTAACAATTGGAATGGCTGTTCTGACGCCCCTTCAAGCAGGAGCTACTTCAGTAGAGCCCACAAATGGGGCTACTGTTCAAATCGAACAACAAATTACAGGAACAATTAAAAACATCTACGGAGACGGGATGGATCTCAAAAGTAGGGACGGTAAAAACTACTATATCAGCTTCTATAAATTCTCTGAAGAACAACTAGAAAAAATGAACTTAGTAGAAGGACAGGAAATCACAGTTGAAGGTAGTGTTGCAGAGGATTATTCAGACTTCAACACATTCGAAGTTTATAAAAGAAACTTGCCTAAAGAGGTAACTGTTGAAGACCTAACAAAATTAGAAAAAATGTTTAATGAACTGAAGAAGCTGGAAAAAGAAGCTTCAAAAGTGACGGATAATGAAGAAATGTTAGAAAAGATTTATGAAAAAATGAATGCAGTTTATACAGACATGAGTAAAATTACTAAGCCATATTTTTTAGCTATTTGGGAGCCTCAAACATTTGAAGAGTATTTAAAAGAATTTGGATTTAGTGAAAAAAATATAGTTATTGCAGAAAAGGATAAAAAAGATCTTAAAGCTATTTATGAAGAATGGGTAAAACTTGAAAAAGCTGATCAAGAGGAAAAGTCTAACGAAAAAATGGATGAGTTTTATAAAATACTTCAACCATATCTTGAAGAACTTTATCCACCTCAAACATTTGAAGAATACATGGAAGACATGAAGTTGGATATCCCTGCTGAAACTTTAGCAAAACTAAAAAATATTTATAAGGATGCCCAAAAAGCAGACAAAGATGACAAGGCAGAGTTATCTGAAAAACTATGGGGTGAATTCTATGAAATTCTTGATCAGTTCATAAAACCTCAAACATTTGAAGAATTCATGGCTGATTTTGATTTCAAAGTTAGTGAAGCGGATAGCAAACAATTAAAACAGCTTTATGAAGAAATCTTAAAGCTAGATAAAAAAGAAGAGCAAGCAAAAATTGAAGAGAAATGGGATGCATTCCACAATATTTTAGAGCCATATTATAAAGCAAATAAAGAAATTCTAATTTCTGTTTCTAAAGTAATAATTAACGGCAAAGAATATCTTCCACAATAAATAAAAGAATCGGGGTGTCTCAACAATCATTTAGGATGATTGTTGGGATTCCTCTTTTTTGACTTAAAGAAGATAATAAAAATGACTGTTGATTCATAATAATTTTTTTCTGAATTAATTCAATCTAATCATTTTACTTCTATAGCAAGAAATATAAATTTTAAAAGGAGTAAGGCAACATGGATTCATTTTTAATAAATAATAAAATATGTAATGTTAATATCGTTCCTTATGAAGACAAATGTGGACTAAGAGACAATGGTACTTATTTGATTTGTTATAGAGGATGGAATGTCGATTTTCACTACGATGAAAAAGAAATACTATATGCTTCTATATCTGAAGATGGCCCCTATATAATTAGATTCGGAAGCTCTCCATTCCCTACTTTCGGTAAAGATATAGAAATAGTAAAAGAATACTTACGGGAAAAACACGGAATCAGAGATTTTCAATATTATGACCCAGACAGTGATGAAGTTAGTTATGTAAATTTTTAATCATAAATTAGAAAATGACCAAGATGGCAATTAAACTCTCTTGGTCTTATATTCTCACACCATATTTTTAAATTACATTCTTTTACTTTGATTTAAGGGATTTATCTTATAAGTTATTACTGTTAATCTATTAATAACTAGATCCATTGTTACAAATTCATGTAAAAGCTATCATTAATCTCCAACAAGTATAAAACCTCAAATTCGTTGGAGAACAGGAACAGAGGAGTTGACGGAACATGGAAACACTAATTACAAATGAAAGAACTTACAAAATTAAATTTACTCCATTTGAAGACAAATGTGGGCTGAATGAAGATGGAACATATCTCATAGCCTACAGTGGTCACTATATTGATATTCAGTTTAACGATGAAATATTTGATGGAAAAATATATGAAGAATCAAAATATAAAATCTCTTTTTTTTCTAGTCCTTACCCTTTTTTTGGAGAAGATATAGAAATGATAAAGAAATATTTTCAGGAAGAACATGGGGTTCAGGAATTTTATTTTCTTGACATAGACAGCGATGAGGGTTATGTGAAATTTTAATCATGAATTAAAAAATGACCAAGATGGCAATTAAGCTTTCTTGGTCCTCTAATTTGATTTTGATTTAAGCGATTTATCTTATCAGTTATTACTGTCGATCACTTTTGGTTATTGTTAAAATCCATTGGTGTATAACAAAATGCGAATTAAGTGAATAAATAGCAATCCTATATGACACATTACATATAGGAGGTGGAAGAATAATGTCTAGAATAATTGGTGTGGAACAATCATTAACGAACGTTGAAGATGCTTTAAAGGCAAAAGGTTATGAAGTTATTCAACTTCGTACTGAAGAAGATGCAAAAAAATGTGATGCTTGTGTAATCACTGGGCAAGATAGAGATATCATGGGAATAAGCGATCCTACCATGGCAGGACCTGTTATTGACGCTGATGGTCTTTCTGCTGACGAAGTACTTCAACGTGTCGATAAATATTTCCACTAATAAATGACTTGGTGCTGTGTTGTAGTTTTTTTGACTATGGAGCAGCACCTTTTAATATTTTCTATGCTAAAACCCTGATTTTCCTACATATAATACTTTATGTGAATGTTCTCCAATCTTCATTACAGAAGCACTTTTGGCCAAAGAAATTTCAAAAAAAAAATTTGTTCAACAATCGCGCCTGATTGTTGAACAAACTAAGTGTTAAGGTTCACTAATTCCCATTGCCAATAATAGAAAGTAAGTAAAGACCAAAACAACTCCATTTCCCAGGAGCCCGATTATTGGAAGTACAAGTCGTTTAGACAACCCATAGGAGAGCACGGCTAGTAAGATACCGACAACCGAAAGAATGCCAAAAACAGTAATCATAAAATAAATATCAGCATTAGGCCCTCTTGTTTTTAAAAACAATATGTAACTGAGTATAGGAGTTAACACGGATAAACCTCCGAATATAAATCCTGCTTTTGGAATCTTCTTCAACTGAAGAACCTCCTCTGATTAACGCGTATTTAATGGCCCGTGTTTATTGACTTTGGTAAAACTACATTTTTTATCGCACCTATTATTCCAGGCACGAGAAATACGATGCCAAAAAAGAGGGTAAGTAAATTGAAATGTTGTGTTTCATAAAAAGTAAACCACTCTCTGAAAATTGAAGAGTCAGTAATTCTTCCAAATAATGTTCCACTAATATCCCGATAATTAGGTATCCACCCTGTTGTTTCACATGTAATAAAGATTATCTGTGACAATACAAATACACCAATAGAAGATACCCAAGGTCTTTTCAAAAATGGAATCTGATTTTGTTTATTAGCCAAGTAATATACCTCCTCCATTTAATACTATCAGTAAATATTCGGTAAATCAAGGGTTTAACTCCATAATAAAACAACCCTTTCTGTATAATAAACTCTAAAACTATTATTGATTATTTTCTTAGTTGAACTATCCTGCACAGTTTGGATAACCATGATTCCTCATTCATTTTAAACTTCTACAAATAAGAACATTCGTATGTAAATATATACTTCCTTCAACTAAAGTAAATACATACTAGTATTTCTCTGAAAATCCATCTCTAAAGAATTCTATTATTTCTTGGCCAAAAAACGCAAAAATCAATAGAATCGATACAAGTAAAATGGCTAAGCTACCAAATATTAATGAGAACACTATTCCAATTTTTTTATCATTCAATAAAACCCCTCCAATTCAGCATTTTATGTTCCACAATAAAAAAGAAATCATTAATTTAACAAATCTACACTGTTAATTTAATAATACCCGAAATCAGATACATTTGTATAAAATTTTCCATTTTCCTTGAAAGACAGTTATTTAATACTGGATCATAAAGAACTATCACTTACAAAGGCCTTTATGTTTTATTAACTAAAGCACTAAATAATAGTAACAAATAAAAAGCCACACCTTGTTAGAAGATGTGACTTAATACATCAAATTAATCAGATTCTAAAATGTTTTTTTCTACTTCTACCTTGTAAACATCCCAAGTACTAATTAAAATCGTCTTATAATGTTCTGTTTCAGTAAATGAATACCAAGACTTCTCATTGAACTCATTAGAAATTTCTTCTGTAAATGTTTCTTGTTCAATATTAGTCTTGATTTTATGTTCTTCTTCACGACCTTCGTCAAAGTAAAACTTCACTGTATATTCATACTCCATAAGTCAACACCTCCCATCTACATATATAATGGGTTGTAATGACAAGAAATATGAGACAAAATCAATTTCGCCTTGGCGTAATTGCGTCAGGATTTTGAATTGTGCCCAGGCCTGCACGACGCAGGTCAGTTAGCCGTTTTCGCAGGATGCGAAGGTTTTAGGCTAACATCCTTATATTCACTCCTTTCAAAATCCATGACATCCGCCGGAGGCATTATCTTCATTCAGTAGGTGTTTAGACACCCACTGAAAAGGAACCACATCTGCATTCATCTCACTACCTTCAGAGGTAGGAGTCTTCTGCTGAATGTAGATAAAAAGCCACACCTAGTTAGGTATGACATTCTAAATAATTTTCACTTTTTGATCTTCTGCTCCATCTTCTAACTCAATTCTGCATACATAATTCTTTAAAATTACACCCTTTACAGTGCCATTTTTCAAGGGTTTGCTCAAATTCCTCGAAGTCCACTGGTTCATTGGAGAAAATATCAGCCTGATATTTTTTCATTTCCAGCACACTTCGCTGAAACGTATGTAAAATATTGTCCATATCAAATGCTGTAAAGGTGTATTTTTTTCGTTTACCAGTCAGTAAATATTCATTATAAACATCAATTTGGTCAAGGGTTACACGATATTTCTGCTGAACATAATAAGCATAGAGCGCTAATTGTTGGCGATCATCATCGGACTCCCCGCCTGTTTTCCAGTCGATAATAATCCACTTGTCTGCCATCTCATCATAATAATGAAAATCCATTACGACGAAAACTTGTATCCCCTCAATTTTCATAGAACGAAATTGTTCGGGTTCACCGATTCGTAGTGAGCCTTTTTGTGAGGTAATCTGCTGGAATGTTGCACTGTTAAGAAAGTTGTCAAACACAGCCGTCATTCGCTCCTTATAATCCTGTACAAGTTCAGGATTTAACTTCCCTTCGTAATAAATTTCCTGCATCATATAAAATTTATTAGGCTTATGTCTCCATAAATCTACATGGCGTGTAGAATCAATAAAAGCCGAATTAAGTTGGCCACGCGCACGATTTACTAGCTCAGCCAAAGTCGGCGCCTTGCCCGTTTGTAAATAATCGTTGATTGATTGCTCTATTAAATGATGGACAATTTGCCCAAATAAAATTGGCATGGATTGAAGCTTTTTTAAGCGATAGACATGTTGATGATATGGCTCCACATTGTAACTAAGCCAGCCGTTATGAGAAAAATAATATTCATAGCCATATTTTCGCGCACAGCTTGTTAATGTTTTATAACGTGACAGTGACCACGAAAAAGATGGATACGGTGTGATTTCAAACATGGATATCGCCTCCTTAAATCTGTATTTTATCAATTTCGCCTTGGCATAATTGCGTCCGGATTTTGAATTGTGCTCAGGCCTGCACGACGCAGGTCAGTTAGCCGTTTTCGCAGGATGCGAAGGTTTTAGGCTAACATCCTTATATTCATTCCTTTCAAAATCTGTGACATCCGCCGGAGGCTTTGGGCCAACATGATGTTGGTCACTCAGTCGTTGCCACAGGACGTGGCGTTCTTAGACTGAGTTCCTCTATTTCAGTAGATGTTTGGATATCCACTGAAAAGGAATTTCATCTCCATTTATCTCATCATCTTCATAGGTGGGTGTCCTCTACTGAATGAAGATAAAATCATAGCCGAGTTGTAATATCAGCACAATTGTCACAATACGTAGCAATAGCTTCACTTGATTTGCCTTAACCTTCCTTGCAAGGATAATTCCTATTTGCGCACCAATTACCGAACCAGCCATTAAAACGATTGTCAATGGCCAATCAATTTTACCTGTGGCAATATACGTAATAGCAGCTCCTGAGCACATTGCAAAAACACCTACACGCGACAGACCTACAGCTTTCATATAAGAAATTTTCTCATGTGCATATGTATAAAGTGCCAGCGTACTGCTCCCTGGACCGAACATCCCATCATAAAAACCAACTCCGAGAAGTATTGGACCGTTTTTTCGATTCATTGTAAAGTTTTCTTTTTCTCCAAATTCAGCCCCACCTATAAAGGACATAACAAGGGCAAAGCCTAATAAAACTATGGCGATGAGCGTCAATGTTTGACTGCTCATAAACGATGCAAACAGGCCTCCAAGTGTACCACCTACTAGGGAAACAATTAATACTGAACGCATTTCAGACCATAACAATTCTTTTCTTTTAAAAATCGTATAGAAGCTTGAAAAGGCACTGACCATATTAGAAACCTTATTCGCGCCTATCGCTGAATGGACTGGCACTCCCATTAACATCATGGTCGGTAATGTAATTAACCCGCCGCCTCCAACTAACGTTCCGATTACGTTGCCAGCTATTCCTATTAGTAAAAACAACAAGTATTCCATCTAATCCTTCTTTCTGTGACACACATGATATAATTCATATGATACAGTATAACAGACTGCTATTTTTTAAGATGACATATGAGGTGAACGAATGCTTGAACAACAAAAAACACCTACACCACGTTTTTGTAAGCCGCTAACGCTTATTGTCGCGACCATTTTTTTTGCTGGCATTACGGCAACGCTTATCCAATACAATAAGCTCCCCGCTTCTATACCGGTTCTGCAAAGTTTTACGAGTGAACATGCGCAATTTGGCCCAAAAATCGCCATTTTTTATTTACCCTTTGTTGCTCTAATGCTATTTTTACTTTTGCACTACTTAGAGATTAAAGCCGCTTATCCTATCCTACGTAAAAATAAGCCTACCTTATCTCATCCCGAGCGACAAAATGGGATCATTACATTTTGTCTCATCAAAAATAGTATACTATTGTACTTTACGTATTCACTTTTCAATGACTTAACAGTTGGTTTAGGCCATCATCGTATTTTACAACAGTGGCATGCTTATTTATTTCTATTTGCACTAAGTACTATATTTATAATGGGGATCGTACGTGGAATTTTATTGAACAAGAAGGAATAGAGCATACCTATGGGTAATTAAAACCACCTATACCTTTGCAATTGTCTCTTATGCAAAATGTATAGGTGGTTTTATTGTTAATTCTATTAATAAAGTATAATAATTAAAACAAATGTTGCACTAATAATACTTATTTTTATTGTTTCTACTTTATATATGGAATATGTCTTTACCTCTCGTTTTATATAATGCCAAATGATGACACCATATAAAAGCGCAAACAGAATCATTAGTGGTTTATACAATGGACCGATCCAGGTTGCCCAAGCAAAAACGCCAGAAAGCATCGCAAGTACAAGTACTAACAGCCACCATAAACGCTTAGATGGTTTTAATCCTTGGAGATTATGACGTTTATAATAGTACATAGAGAATATATTTACAGCTGCAATGATAAGTGGAAGGATAAATAACCAGGGTATTGTTTCTACAGAGTATAATGTCTGAAATACTTCATCGTACATTTCAGATTTCCCTACAAAAAACTGGCCAGAATCAACATTTAGCATGCCTGTATCTGAAATCTGATAACGCTCTTCCTGACGATCTCTTACAACGACTACATCTGTAATATAGTTACCTAACTTTCCATCAGTCTTTTCGACATATTGTGGTAAATCTTCAAAAAAGCTAGAAACTGATGTATCTTCAACCTTTTTCACAGATATATACAAAATCGAACTTCTTGCAAAGAATTCCCCTTCTTTTCCTCCAAAATGCTTATAAATCGCTTGGATGGATTGACTAGCAGTTTGAGGCGGTGAAGAATTTTGTGGAATCAAAATAAAAAATAGAGCAATCAACACGATCATTAATAGTAGAAAACTTTCCTTCCATAACGTTAAGCCACTTCTTTTCTTATGATGAATGTGTTCATAAATACGGGTCTTTACAGCCGGATCCTCTGGTAATTTATTGAGTTCCTTTAGTCGATTGTTTAAATCCAAATTCATCACCTCCAAGTATTTTCTCCAAAGCCTTCATAGCATTTCTCTGTGTATTCGCTATTTTTACTGTAGACCACCCTAAGATTTCACTAGTTTCGGCTAAATTCAACTCTTCAATTTTTCTATAAATAAGAACCTCTCGATATTCAGGCTTTAATAATTGGATTGCCTCATATAATAGCCGACGCTCCTCAGATTGCATGATCCAATCATGTGGTACATATTGTGTCTCCCGTTTTTCATGTTCTTTTTGAAATGGTAGCCATTTAATAAGTGCTTTTTTTCTATAGGTGTCATAGACCAGGTTTCGTGCAATTCTCCTTATATAAGTTCCCATAGCAGCCTCATTTCTAAACTGTCCTTTATAAACACGAATAAAGGTTTCCTGCGTTAAATCCTCCGCTAAACCTGGATCCGAGACCATATAGTAAATAAATTGATAAATGCATTGAAAATATTGTTCATAAAGCTCATCAAACTCCATCTTTTCACCTCTCTTATTTTATTAGACGAATGAGTATACAAGATTTGTATGTTTAAGTATAAATTTACTAAGTAAAAAATAGGCTACCTGACACCATATAGTATCAAGTAGCCTAAAATTTTTACAGTTCCGTTTTCATTTTTTCAAATGTATGTATTAACACATATTTTTGTACACCACGAGCCAATTCAATGCTTTCCTGAGCATAATGATGAAGGGCTGTTTCATTCTTCATTTTGTATGCATAAACCGCTTCAATTGCTGGCTGCATCCACGGCTGTGTAAGCTGATCGCTTCGCATGTCAGTTGTTCGTCCTTCAAATGCAGCGATATAACATTTTGCATAGCTAGTTAAAGGCTCTTTATTTATTTTATTAGCCGCATCCTTTGCTTCCTCTAAATTCTCTTCCATAATTGCTTTTATAAATTTACAGTTATACTTCATAGCTGGCTGCTTATATTTTACGATGGCTGTTTCTAATGAGTGAAGTTGGTCTTCCCTTGTACCATAAGCAACAGCGTAAAGATAAGCAAAAAACGGATCATTTTTACGATCTTTTACTAGTTTATCTACACTCTTCATATTATTTGTCCTAAATAAAATATATATATGTCTATAAATCATCGCGATCGCAATAAGGGCAATGATGCCGATTGTAATGGGTAGACGAGCTCCTGCTAGTGATAGTAATATTGTTAAAATAAAAATGAATAAATAAAATATGGTTAATTTTATAATTTTCATATTTCCACCTACTGTATTTTCCTTCGCATTTTTCGAGAAAAAATAAAGCCTGCTCCAAGGAAAAATACAAGCGCCATAAACTTCATGAGAGGAATAATAAATAACTTGCTAATCACGAAAACAACAAGGATATAATAGACGACCATTGCCAGTAAAAATAATGTTAGTTTATTCACTGTGGTTCCTACTTTCATTCAGTGCTGCTTCAATAACTGCTAGCGCTTTCGGTCCCATCCCATGTAAATTTTTTAACGTTGATAAATCAACCTTTTCCAATTGCTCTAATTGTGTATACCCTGCCGCATTTAATGCACGTATAGCAGGTTTAGCCACTCCCTTAGGCCATTCCGTCATTTATGCTCGTCCCTTCCTTTTTCGTCTATTAAGTATCTCTGTTCCTATAATACCAATTAACAGTATAGCTAGTGAGGCGACATGATAATCAACGAAAAAAGTCGTAAATGCTATATTATAATAATCGCATATTGCAGTGATAATACGCCCTCCCAGCAATATTAAACCAACTATCAAGCATACCTTTATAACTTGCTCGAAGAATTGCATTTCTATCACCTCTCTGCTTTATTATGCAATCGAACATGATGAAATGCAAATGAGCTAGGGCTTCAGAGCACATTAAACATTGCCACGAATGAGGCAATCAGATTACCAATACCATGTATGCCCCAGCTTGTTACGATGGAACCATTGGATTTTCGTTCATTGATCCAGCCCATTAAATAACCTGCAAACGCAGTTGCCATAACAACTAATACTACAACTCCAAAAGGAACTAAAGAATAAAACATCCATCCATGTAAAATTCCAAAAAGTAAACTTTGCATGATATTTCCCATTTGAAAACCAAACTTATGCTTGAATCTTTTTAGTAAGAAGCCTCGGAACAACAGCTCTTCTGACAATCCTGTTTGTACCATAGCATAGAAAAGTGCTGGTATGAGCGCTGAAAAACCAAGTCCTGTAAAACGATTGGACGCTAAGATAGAACTGTCTAGGTAGAAATAGGTAATTGTATAAAGTGGTACGAATAATAAAACCATAATGAATAAAAACCATACAAAATAATTCCCTTTATTTTCAATGTCAGGCTTTTGAAGGCCGAGCCATCTTAAAAATGATTGTTCCTTTCTTGCTGAGAAAAACCACCAAATAAACGGAATAACTGATACTAAAATGACTTGAATAATTGCATTGATCGCACTTTCCAAAACCATAATTTCTCCCCCTGTTCAAAATGTTTTACATGAAGAATGGCGTGCGATGGTGAAAGTTGTTTTCCGAAAATCGCCGTTAGGATCTTATCGCCGGTTAATGTTCGAAGTTCGCCGCTAAAACCTGCTTTTCCGCCGCTAAATGTTCAAACTTCGCCGCTAACAATCGCTTTTCCGCCGCTTAATGTAGAAAACTAGCAGGTACACTAAATTGCTGCCCTTCTTCATGTTAAGCATATTAAACAGGAGAGGTAAAATCAAGATATTTTTAATGATAATCATTAAATAATTAACTTTTGTAAATAAATATTAAATGTTAATCAGTAATATACATAAAAAATACGACTAGAAAAGTACTAGTCGCTTTTATTCTTTATTCGGATTTCGCTCTATAAAGTCTGTAATTTCATCTTTTAATTCATAAACAAAATTGAAATAATGATGTTCGTTCATTGCTCCCTTCTTTCGCCATTTTTGCATTTCTTGGTAATGAAAAGTGATAAAATAACTTTCAATCTCACGACGGTCTATCCCTTTCTTTTTTGCCATATCGACAATCGAAAGTCCTTCTTTCCAGTATTGATCATACACTTCTTGTGTAATCCCAAGAACTTTACAAATAGCATCATAATCGTATTTTACATGGTATACAAGCTGTCCTTCCTCACCATTTGCATGTTGTTGAATTACATTATTTGCATAACCAATTGGTGTAAAGCTCATCATTAGTATGCTTGTGAGGAATAATTTCTTGAATGGTGCTTTCATATCAAACCTCCTTCATGTTTCCACTAGTGTGTGAGGTTTTAAAAATCATATTCCTTTATAATTCTTTTCGAAAAGAATAACACCATTTTTCATACCCTAATCGATCTTCATAAAACCGATGTGCACTAATTCTTTGAATGCCAGACTCTAAAGCAATATAGTGCGCCCCGTTTTCTTTGCCCCATTGGTGAAGATAATGCAATAATTTCTCACCATAGCCTCTTGAACGATAGGCCTCATCCGTCACTAAATCATAGACAAAAATATGGCGTTCACTGTAAAAGTTGATTCTCCAACTTAATCCGGCAACTGCCACAATTTTCTTGTTCTCATATAAAGCAAACAACATATAGCCATCTTGGGTCATTTCCTTTAATAATCGAAGATACTTTTCTACTGTTAGTTCCGTACGAAGCTGCACCAAAATGGCATACGCTTCAATCCACTCCTGCCGAGACGTTAATTTCTTGATTGTTACGGTCATTTTTTCAAACCTCATTTCACCAATATTTAATGTAATGAAATACTCCATCATCTTTTTTCATCCCGAGCTTCTCATATAGTTTTTGAGCACGAACGTTATCTATCGCTGTTTCTAAACCTATATAGCGTGCATCATTTTGTAAACAGTATGAATAACACTGTTCAATTAAGCTCTGTGCTACACCTTGTTTCCTGGCATTCTCTGCTACAAATAAATCGTTTAAAATAAAAGCCTTTTTCATTGCAACAGATGAAAAAATCGGGAAAAGCTGGACAAAACCAACTGGCTGCTCATCCAAATAAGCTAGAAAAATAACCGACTCCTGTTTATTTAAACGTTCCATTAGAAAATACTCAGCCCGCTTTAAGTCTGATTGTTGACCATAAAATTCTCGATATGCATTAAATAATGGCACTACGTCTCCAACTGTTGCTAAAGTTACTGTACAAATCTCCATAAACTTTTCTCCCCATTTCTTTTAATATGTAATTCTTGTATTATGATAAAAAACAAACTGACATTTAAAAAGAAACAGTTCTAGATATTTCAACATGTCAAGGAGGGACTTTATGAAGGAATTCATTTTCTTATTCACAGAAGAAGAGGCAAAATATAAACAAATTTATCAGCAAATCAAATGGTTAATCGAACAAGGGAAATTGAAAACGAATGATTCTCTTCCCTCTATTCGAAGGTTAGCTGAAACTTTACATGTCAGTCGAAATACAACTTTAACTGCCTATGAACAGCTCGTAGCGGAAGGATACATACGTGGTGAAGGACGAAAGGGTTATTTCGTTAATGAAATTGAACAAGTTTTTCTACAGGAGGAGGAACGACCAAGCCTTACTCAAAAAGTAACAGCTATCGGTGGAGATATCATCATCGACTTTCGCGCAGGCGCTGTCGATCAACAGTATTTTCCTCTAAAAGTATGGCGTCAAATGGCAAATCAAGTGTTACCTTCGAAAAAGTGCTATGAATATGGTGATCCTTTCGGTGAGCCACTTTTAAAGGAACAGCTTGTGTATTATTTGCTTCAAGCTCGTGGCGTTCATGTAAATGAAGAGGACATTATTATCGGTAGCAGCACGCAACAAATGTTAATTTATCTAGGCTTTCTATTAAAGCAAGATTTCCCAAGTGTTATTTTAGAAGACCCTGGCTACAACGGTGCTCGAGAAGCATTTAAATTGCATGGCTTTCTTCTAGAGTCATTACCTGTGTTGGAAAATGGTGCGCAGCTTGACCATTTAGCGCATTTACATTCGCGCCTACTCTATGTCACACCTTCACATCATTTCCCATATGGTGATTCCATGAGTATTCAGCAGCGGCAAGCTTTAATTCAGTGGGCCAAAAATGTTGATGGCTATATACTTGAGGATGATTATGATGGTGAATTCCGTTATGCTCAACAGCCATTCCCTGCTCTCGCTTCAATCGACAAGTCACGTGTTATTTATATGGGGACATTTTCAAAATCATTTTTACCAGCTATTCGTTTAAGCTATATGGTGCTACCGAAAGCACTTGTTCGTCCATATAAAGAACGCTTTGCTCATTTTGAACATAACGCTTCGTCCCTACATCAATTAACAATGGCGAAATTCATGGAACAAAGGGAGTGGACAAGACATATTAAAAGAATGCGTATTACTTATAAACATAAAATAAATGCTCTTGTAGAGGAGCTTAATAAACAGTTCGGAGAAAAAGTTACGATACTTGGAGATCAATCTGGACTTTATATATTGGTCAAGGTGCATACAAGATTTTCAGAAGAGCAACTCATTCAAAATGCACAACAATACGGAGTTAAGGTCTACCCTACAAGCCCATATTTTCTACAACCTCCGAGTTCTGTGCCTATTATTCAATTAGGCTTTAGTAAGTTAAAAATGGAGGAAATCATCCTCGGCGTTCAGCTGCTAAAAAAAGCTTGGATCACAGAATAATAAGCCATAACTGAAATGGTTATGGCTACTCATTATCACGATAATCATATGTTTCATCAGGCACATTCAATGTCACACCGTTAATACTTACTGTATCATCATCGCTCCAGTTAATGTATGCTCTATTTTCTCGATATTGCCAATAATGTAGATTCAGCAATCAGCTCATGTTTAAATCTAGTCCAATTAAAAAACACCCAATAAATACCGTACCCATAATACCAACAAAAAACATAATCCAAATAAGCAGCACTAGAAGCGTTTTTTGTATATTTTCTTTCTAACTTCTCGGCATCGTTCTTCTGTATCCCCCTATCTGTTTATATAGAGACGATTTCAGCGGAATAGTTGTTTCCTGAATTAGGAAATGCATTCATTAGAGCTGTTTTTTGGGGACCTGCTCAGTTTTCCCTTGGACCCGAGCAGTTCTCGCGCTGACCTGATCAGTCTTCCCTTGGACCCGAGCAGTTCTCGCGCTGACCTGAGCTGTTTTCTCTTGAACCCGATCTGTTCTCGCGCTAACCCGATCAATCTTCTTTTGAATCCATAAAAAAGGAATCTGCACAGCTGTCTCTGCACAAATCCCCATAATTTTGTTAAAAATAATCAATAAACGTTGGAATGCCAACTGGTAGCACCGTCTCTAGTAGTGCAATTTCAATAGCATTGCCTTGTAAACGCTCGATTTTTTCTAAATAGCTCGGTCGTTTATAGCCTAATAACATCGTGGCAAGTGTTTGTACCGTTAGCTGAATAGCATTTTCAGACTGTGTTTCACTTACCTTTTCGACAGCAACTTTTCCATTCTGCTTCGTTACAACAAATGTGCCGTTATTCCATGCCACAATCCGATCACTAACAGCTAATCGAAGTTGAAAATCATTTCCCGCGAATGGGTAGCGTAACAGAAATTCTTTTACGTCTACAATCCGTGCCATAAAATAAGGGGATACCTTTTGAATAATCTCACTATCCTCTAACAAAAAGGCAACGGCTTCATTGCCAGTTGTTTTACCATATACATTGTAAATCATCGAGCTATGTGCTGAGACAAAATTCCATAAGCCTTTACGCGCCTCTTCCTGCAAATAGACAATTTCATCGATGTAATAATTCTCCTCCATTATCCGGTAAAACATATAACCCTGCGGAACATCATCCTCATCATAATACACTGCAGCCTGGAGGTTCACATCACTATCAATAAATTTTTCCTCCCAAAAATCTTCCTGAAACTTTTCATTCCAAGCAATACTATTTCGTACCATGACACCGTGCGTCTTCTTGGCATAGCGCGCATAAATGGTCACAACATCTTCATGTTTCGGATCGACACGTCGGATTTTACCGTTTAAGCCTTTGTAGTGAGGAAGCTGCGTATCCTTGATCTGAAATTCCACAATATCACTCATAATTTCCCATCCCTTTTTCCGGTAATAAGGGATAGAATATGGAAATAAATAGGATATACATTGTCCTTCATTGCGCATTCGCTCCAGGCTCTCAATAATGAGGCTCTCCATCAAACCATGCCCAGAATATTCAGGGTACGTTCCGACAGCAGTGATGCCTCCCATTTCATAGATCTTTCCATGAACATTTACCTCAAAAGGTAGGCTTAAAATTTGAGATACAAGATGTGAACCATCGAACCAACCAATCGCATGTCCCTCATTAAATTGCTTACTTTTAGCATTCACAAAGCGACGATCCTTATGAATGGACATGGACATTTGGAAAACATAATTAAGCAAATCTATAAACTGTGCCATTTCATCTAATCGAATTTCTCGCATGACTAAGCCTTTACGTTGATTCATGATTCTCTCTCCTCATCAAATAACTCTGAAAAAATGGTTTCTGGTGCATTTAAAAAGCGCTTCGTAACAATGTAATGTATAGTATCCTCATAACGAATAGACTCAATCTCCCCATTATCAAAACTATAGATTGTAGCATTTGGATAACCAAGCAAAATAGGTGAATGTGTGGCAATAATAAATTGTGCCTCATGCTCTAAATCTTTGATAATTTTGAGTAGGCTAAGCTGTCTCGTTGGTGACAACGCCGCTTCAGGCTCATCCAATAAATAAATTGCCTTCCCTTTAAAGCGGTGCAGAAATAGCGATAAAAAGGACTCGCCATGTGATTGTTGATGTAACGACTTACCACCAAAAGCGGCATACTTATTTGGATGATTGTCTAACAAATCAATATGACTTGCAAATTGATAAAACGTTTCCGAACGTAGGAAAAAGCCATTTGAAACCTTCGGCCACCATGATAAACGGATGAATTCTCCAAGAGCAGATTCCGCTTTATGTACCTCAAATAAATTTTGGCGACCGCCCCCCGCTGTATTAAAATCACAGCGATCAGCTATAGCCTCCAATAGTGTTGATTTCCCAGAGCCATTTTCCCCAACAAAGAAGGTCACATTCGTAGGAAACTCTAGCTCCTGCAAATCCTGCAAACTTGGTATATTAAAGGGATACTGGTCTTTATCTTCAATATCTCCCTGTAATACCTTACATGATTTCAAATACATTTCGTGTCCTCCCTTACTACTATTATAACGCGTTTACGTTACTCTGAAACCGCCCTTTTTTCCAAACACAAGCTAAACACCCCTAAAATAAACAATAGACTTATTCCTAAAAGTGAAACGGGCGACCATGATAGTCTGGAATCAAACATCTGAAAGAAAAAAGTAAATATTGGAACAAAGCATAAACTCATCATAACTATTAAAGATGAACAATACTGAATGCCTATCTGCAATAAATACATTGGAAGCATGACACCCACTGCTGTTACTGCAATTATCCATGAAATATTTCCCGAGAAATATTTAAAAAATATGTCGAAAGTCGCGATAAAAGATAATAAAATTATGCCATAATAGCGATTTGCTAAAATCATTGAAGTAGTCCAACCAGCCTCACTTAATCTCTTAGAATATATCGTACAAAGTACAGCTCCAATTCCACAGCCAACACTCGCTATCAATGCTACTATTACGGGCAATGTTATATCCATTTGAACAGCTGATTTCCCACTAACAACCGCTAATATTAATATAATACAAGCGATAAATGTCCCCGTGGCAATTACCCATTGTGCTTTAGGAATTGACTCCTTAGCAAAAACAGCCAACATCAAAACAAACAGCGGTCCAATGCCCATTTCAAGTGCACTTACAATCGCTGACTCTACATATTTCAAAGCGAAATAAAAGCCCATAAATGCTAACACAGACGCGACATTCAACTTCACTACATTATTAATATTTCCCTTCCATCGATTAGCTTGTTTATGTTTGCGTGCAAAGAAAGAGAAATAAATAGCTGTAATGAAAAAACTAATACCAATAAATAAAAATGTCGGTACTTCTTGCACCTGCTTAGCGTAGAAAACCTGGCTCATCGATGTTAAAAGTGCTGATAATACAAGAGCTACTAACCCCACTGTCGTTGTCTGCTTTTTCGTGATTTCCATCCCATTTTCCCCCTTTTGTTTTTTGTAAACACATACAGCACGAGTATTTTGTCGATGGAGCAAAGACATTTGCTAGTGATTTAAGCGATTCAGCATTGGAATGTCTCACAATTTCCCAAAATAAAAAAACTTCATCTCAAATAAATATAGAGACGAAGTTATCCGCGGTACCACTCTGATTAGCTAGAAAGCTCACTTTACTATAACGGTAGCAGCCGTTTATGCCTACTGGATTCAGCATAAAAACTTCTGGACGAGTTCATAAATGGTTTGCAATGATTTCCACCAGCCATCATCTCTCTAAAGCAAACTACATTCATTACTACTTCCAATCATTGTTAATTTATTTCGATACATCATAATTGATTTTTACTATTTCGTCAAGGATCCAAAATAGAGTTCCCTGCAGTATAACAAATGTTCTATATTATAAGCCCTTATCATACATTGAGTAAAACCTTCCCCGCTAATTAACCTTGTAAAAACTCTGTCTCTTTTACATCACATACGAACAACTAAGGAAGGTAAAAATCAGGCTTTTAAATAAAAAAGTTATAAGGAGAAAAAGATATGTTTGTAACTCATTTTTATGAAAACAAGACGTCCGTTTTAAGCCAACTACTAGTAAGTCTACCTACTGTCGAAGAGAACATTAAAATTAAAGGACGTAAAGCAAAAGTTGTTCAGATTCTTCAAATAGACGACAACAGCTATCACGTAAGTATCATTTTTGAAAAAGTGCCTAAAAAACAACCATTAAAAGAAATTGGGAAGAAAAAAAGGTAGCTCTTTCCCTTTATCTACCAACGCTATCGTTTATCGATAGCGTTTTTACTCTTAAAAAAAGCGGGATTCGAACTGTAAGAAAAAAAATCACTGCAAATCACATAAAGCAAAGAAGTTGACTTTTTAATTGATAACAATTATCATTATCAATAGATTATTTCTTATCTCCGAATTGCTTACTTCAGAATCCCCCTCTTTTTTGAAATAAGCATGTATCAAACGGATATTCTTACATCAGACTAAGAATATTCGTTTTTTTTAACTTCTTTTAGCGGAAAGGAGTTCTTTGTGTATGCACAATGTCGAATCCGGCCGCATTGTTTATCTGCGCGAAAGCGTAGCTTCGGCGGCAAATGTTTTCTGTAGCGAAAGCAAAGCGTCAGCTACAATTATGCCAAGGCATAATGGATCTTTACTAATTGGAGAGATTTACATAAATAAAGGAGCTGTTTTACATGGATTATCGAATTGAAAAAGACACAATGGGTGAAATTAAAGTACCTGCAGATAAAATTTGGGGTGCTCAAACGCAGCGCAGTAAAGAAAATTTCCAAATTGGAACAGAGCAAATGCCAATTGAGCTAATTCAAGCTATGGCAATTTTAAAGAAAAGTGCTGCTATCGCCAATAACAAGCTCGGAAAACTTTCCGATTTAAAAACAAATGCGATTGTGCTAGCTGCTGATGAAATTTTAAACGGTCAATGGGATGAGCAATTCCCTCTTGTTGTTTGGCAGACTGGTAGTGGTACACAGTCAAATATGAACGTCAATGAGGTAATTGCGCACCGTGCAAATCAACTTTTACAAAATGCTGGAGAGGCAGAACGTATTCATCCAAATGATGATGTCAACAAATCTCAAAGCTCAAACGATACTTTCCCAACAGCTTTGCATATTGCAGCAGTATTAAAAGTTGAAGATTATTTACTGCCTCGACTACGTTTACTAAAATCAACACTTGATGACAAAGCAGAGAACTTTAAAGATATTATTAAAATTGGTCGTACACATTTACAAGACGCTACACCTTTAACTTTAGGTCAAGAAATTAGTGGTTGGGCAGCAATGCTTGCTAAATCTGAGCAAATGGTTGTCCAAAATATTGAATATATGAAGGAACTAGCGATTGGTGGAACAGCAGTTGGTACGGGTATTAACGCACATCCCGAATTTGGCGAGCGTGTTGCAGTGGAAATTAGTGAATTGACAGGAAAACATTTTACTTCTGCAGCAAATAAATTCCATGCTCTAACGAGTCATGATGAAGCCGTTGTCGCACACGGCGCATTAAAGGCTCTTGCAGCTGACTTAATGAAAATTGCCAATGATGTTCGCTGGTTAGCAAGTGGTCCTCGTTCAGGTATCGGGGAAATTACGATTCCAGAAAACGAACCAGGCTCATCCATTATGCCTGGTAAAGTAAATCCAACGCAAAGTGAAGCGATGACGATGGTTGTTACACAAGTCGTTGGCAATGATGCAACAATTGCCTTTGCCGCTTCTCAAGGTAATTTTGAGCTGAATGTCTTCAAGCCAGTAATTATCTATAACTTCTTACAATCAACTCGCCTACTAGCAGACACAATGAAATCATTTAATGATAATTGCGCTGTTGGAATTGAGCCAAATAAAGAAGTACTTGACCATAATTTACAAAACTCATTAATGCTTGTAACTGCACTTAACCCTTATATCGGCTATGAAAATGCGGCAAAAATCGCGAAAAAGGCTCACAAAGAAGGCACTACATTGAAAGAAGCTGCAATTTCAACTGGTTTACTGACAAAGGAACAGTTTGACGAATACGTGGATCCTTCGACGATGATTTATCCAAATGTAAAGTGATCATTAGCCTGATAGACAAATTATCTGATTACTTAGAGTTCGAAGTAGAAGATGTAATTTATCAGTCCAATAAAGGATAAATCGGACAAAAAACACTTTCAGCTAATTATGCAGCTGAAAGTGTTTATTTATTGCCATAATAAAGGCAAGAATAATTACTTTCTATATTATACCTTTATATGAGGCATCGTTATTCTCACAGCTATTTCTACAATCGGCTTTGACAAAGTGCTTGGTGTATAGAGCAAATAAAGTTGGAATCGTAACTCTTCTATTTGTCCTTAATTTTTCAAATAACCTCTAACTGCATAAATATTATTCGTACATGAAATTAAACCATTGTTCGACTTTTTAATTCTATTCATATCCTTGAATCCTGAGCCAGTAGCTAAAACAACTACATTCATATCTCGATTTATTAGCTTGTTTCTAAGGTCCGATTCTAAACCTGCCCACGCTGCCGCTGCTGAAGGTTCAACAAAAATTCCGGCCTTTGTAGCTAGTTTTTTTTGTGAATCTAAAATTTCTTCATCCGATATTGAAACGCCCCAACTATTTGTCTTAAGTAAATAACCAATAGCCATTTCAGCATTTGCAGGTGAATTAACAGAGATAGAGTCTGCAATAGAATCTGTTTTATCTAGTATTAAATCTCTTTTCTCTCTCCAGCTTCTTACTATTGCATCACTACCCTTTGCTTGCACTAAAATACATTGAGGTAACCTATCAATAAGCCCCTCTTGTTTAAGGTCAATAAAACCTTTGCAAACAGCAGCATAAATTACACCATCTCCAGCTGGTATATAAATAATATCGGGTGCTTTGAAGCCTAACTGATTGTACAATTCAATTGATACTGTTTTTTTCCCTTCTATCGTAAAAGGATTATAAGCGGTATTTCTATTAATACCTCCAAATCTTTCTGTAAACTCTATTGATAGTTTATATGCATCATCGTATGTTCCTTGAATAGGGATAACGCTCGCTCCAAAAAATTTGGCCTGTGCAATTTTTTCTTTAGGTGCAGTTTCGGGTATAAATAAAACGGTTTTTAATCCATAAGTTGCAGAAATACAAGCCATTGCAGAACCGGCGTTACCAGTTGATGCAAGTACAATTTTCTGCTCATTATGTAAGATAGCCTGTTCTGCAATTAATAATGATGCTCTATCTTTTAATGACCCTGATGGATTTAAACTTTCATTTTTAATAAAAAGATTTGGTAGTCCTACTTCCTCTCTTAAATAAGTAGGCTCTAGTAATGGTGTATTACCAACCTTTAAAGAATTCGAATTATGAATGGCAATTGGAAGGAATGAATTTGGTTCAACCATTGAATTTCTCTTAGCATTGTTTTTTGGTTCATATTTAACGGATAATATACCTTTTTGAAAACCATTATTCTTATCATTTTTACAGACAGGACAAAGATAAACGATTCCTACTGATTGAAATTCATATCCACATGAAACACAACTAAATCGTATCACTTTAATTGCCCCTCCCTTGTGTACTCCTTAATATAAAAATAAAAAACTTCTTTCATTAATCTAGGATGAGACCAATATTATTTTTCTTAGCTTTTTCAAAATACAATTTAGCAATTGTTATATCAAAGATAGCCATTCCCATTGGATGAAACATTATAGCTTGATTGTCTGGAAATTCATTCATTGCATTATGCAAAACTACATCAACAATGGATTTTGTATTCTCTCTATTCAAATTACGTTCTTTATGCATAACTTCTATATCAGTATTTGCTCTACATACCTCGTCCCAATCATCTACAATAATCGATTGAGTGAAATCAATAATACTAGGCTCATAATCTCGAAGAGAAACGTTTAACAGTAGCGCACCTTTTTTAGGTTCTTTATTTATATATCTCATCTCTGAAACTGTACAAGTTATAAAGATATCACTATTTTTATAAACATCTTCCCAAGAACTACAAATTTCTGTTTTCTCTAACCAATTTTCAGGTATTTTCTCCATAGAAATTCCAGCAAGATCAAAAATACATATTTTATTTATTTTTTCATTTAATAACTCCGTGACCATTTGATAATGTAACTGTCCAATTGGACCAAATCCAATAATGCCGATATTAATTTTATCTAATTTCCTAACTGCTTGAAATTTACGTATCATCAATCCCGAAACAGATGCTGTACGTATCCCACTTATTATAGCGGTATTTATTATACATTTTGGTTCTCCTGTATTAACATCATTCAATAAAGTTATTGAGTGCGCTCTTGGAATAGTCTTTTTAATATTTTTTGGAAAACTAGCAATCCATTTTATACCTGTAGCAGAAATATCACCGCCAACATATGCAGGCATAGCAATGATACGATCATTCGGGTCTTTAAATTTCAAATAAGGTTTAATCGGTTGAGAAAAATCATTGTTAGATAAACATTCTACAGCGTATTCAATATTCGAAATATTTTCATCCCAATTTATTGGAATTGCTGATATATCTGTTTTGTTTAAATAGAGCATGGTATTTTCAACTCCTATGTGTATTATAAACTCATCACTGTACCCTTTTGATTGTTAATCCACTTTACCCATTCATTACTATAAATAGTATCAACATATGGTGAACCACCATCGGGACATAAAAACACTACATTTGGAACTTGGTTAAGTTTTTTATCTTTAAAATATTCACTAATTGCGTAATATGATGCTCCTGAAGACCCACCTGCAAAGATAACAAATTTCTCAAAAAGCTCATAACATCCTTCTACTGCTTTGGTTTCAGGGACATATATTACTTCATCAATTAATGCTTCTTTTAAAATATCTGGTGTCATACTCGAGCCAATACCGGGAATATAACGTTTACTTGGTGGTTTTCCGAAAATAACTGAACCTTTTGTATCTACCGCAATAATTTTTATATTAGGAAATTTCTCTTTTAATTTCCTTGAAACTCCTGCAATCGTACCGCATGAACTAACACCAATAAATGCATAATCTAATTTATCGAAACTTTCTGATATTTCAGTCCCCAATCCGTAATAATGCGCTCGTAAACAATCTATATTTCCATATTGATTGGTCCAAAAAATATTATCATTATCAGATTGAAAACGTTTAATCTCGTTTAGTCTTGTTAAGAGATATCCGCCTGTTTCATCTCTTTCAGTAACTTTTACTACATCGTATGAAATTGTATGAAGCAATTTTTCATATGTCGGACTAATGTTCATATCAATAAAAGGAATAAACTTAATTCCCAAGAATTTGCATATAGTAGCTAATGCTATAGCAAAGTTTCCAGATGATGATTCAATTACTGTTGTATTTTCGTCAATCTTTCCATTTTTAATTGCCTCTTTAATAACATAATAAGCTGGTCTCATTTTCACACTGCCCATTAAATTATAAGATTCTAATTTTGCAAATAAATTAATAGGATTTACGTCTAGATTCACACAAGGTGTATTGCCTATATATCGGTTAAGAAGATCTAGTTTTTTAAGCAAATTTAATAATCTCCCTTCATATATAAAGTAATAAAAATATACACGATTTGTATCTTAGAAGTTCGTAATAAAATAAGTTAAGTTATAAACTCATAATTGCTTCAACTGCAAAGTCTGTTCCTTTAGGTAATGCCTTAACACCAACTGCCGCTCTTGCTGGGTATGGGGCTGTAAAAAGTTTCGCCATTTCTTCATTAACTAATGAAAAATGAGTTAAATCAGTAAGATATACTGTTAGCTTAACAATATTAGAAAGATTTCCACCAGTAGCTTCCGCAACTGACTTCAAATTATTAAAAGAGCATTGAATCTGTTCCTTTATTCCTCCTTCTACTACTTCCATTGTTTCAGGAATAATGGGCGCTTGAGCTGATAAATATACAATATTATTTGAAAGAATTGCTTGTGAATAGGTACCTATTGGTTCTGGCGCCTTGTTTGTATAAATTTCTCTAATCGACATTTTTATACTCTCCTTCTCTCGTTAAGTTTATACTTTTTACTTGGTCATTCAAAATGATCTACTGTTACGATCTAAACTATTTCTATTTGGCGAAAGTGCTTCTTCTACGATTCCTGCATTTTTCAACGTTTCTGGAAAACAATTCCTTGTAAGAAGCATTCTACAACAGTTAGCAATAGCAGGTGCTGTCTGAAACCCATATCCTCCCTGTCCTACTAACCAAAAGAAACCTGGTACATCTGCGTCCTCACCCACAACCGGCGTCCTATCTGCCACGAAAGAGCGCAAACCTGCTAATGTATGACCAACTTTCTTGACTTCAATGTTAGTTACCGCTTCAAGATTATTTGCAGCTATAGCGATATCTAAATCTGATGGTTTTGCATCACAAGGTGTTATTGGAATTTCATCACATGGACTTACAAACAATTTTCCCGAGTCGGGTTTAAAATAAAAAGATTCACTTAAATCTCCTACATACGGCCATTTATTTATATTATATTCATCAATTGATAAATAAAAGACACTTCTCTTCTTTGGTTCAAGGTTAATATTTCCAACTCCCGCTAAACTTGCTATCTGGTCAGCCCATGCACCTGCTGCGTTAATAATCATCGGTGCGGCAATCTTACCTTGGTTTGTATCTACACACCAAATATTGTTATGGCGAGATATTGAATTCACACTACAATTGGTAATCAGAGTCCCACCTTTTCCTTTAAATCCATTGATATATCCTTGATGAACAGCATGTGTATCGATATCCATTGCATCTTTTTCAAATATACCCGATGTATATATATCTGTATTAATGACTGGAACAAGACTTCGTAACTCTTCACCTTCTAGTAGTTCCAAATTATTTACTTCATTTTTCATATCTTTATAATGTTGTTCTGCTAATATCTTCTGTTCTTTTGTTGCTAAAAAAATTGCCCCTCTTTCTTTTAATAAAGGTTTATCACTAAATCCTTTTGGGGGATTAGTATAAAACTCATAGCTATTCTTTGTTAATCCTCTTACTATTTTATTACCATATGCTTGCATGTATATTGCTGCAGAACGTCCTGTGGAATGGTAGGCTAATTGAGTCTCTTTTTCTATAAGGAGAACATTAGCCTCTTTAGCCAATTCATATGCTGCCGATGCACCTGCAATTCCCGCACCAATAATTAAATAATCTACGCATTGATCCCTCATTAAATATCATCCCTTTTGTGAATTACTAGTTTCTATAGTCAATTCTTTTGTTTTTTTGAGAAAATATTAAACTTCATTTGAAAAATTGCATTTGTTAGAATGCCAGCTATTAATCCCCAAAAAGCAGCCCCAATACCTAAAAAAGAGATACCTGATATAGTAACTAGAAAAGTAATTAATGCGCTTTCCTTTTGAGTACCTTCCATTGCTGAAGTTAAGCTCGAACTAAGTGAAGCAAATAAAGCCAAACCAGCAATAGCTGCTATAAGCTCACTAGGAAGTGCTTGAAAAATTGATGCAATTGCAGCTCCAAATAAACCAAAGATTAAATAAAATAATCCACATGATATACCCGCAATATATCTTTTATTTTTATCTTCATGAGCTTCTTTTCCAGTACAAATTGCAGCAGTAATTGCCGCTAAATTAATAGCATGAGAACCAAATGGTGCAAGTAAAATAGAAAAAATACCCGTTGTTGTAACTAATGGACTTATTGGAACATTGTATCCATCCGCTCTTAGTACCCCTATACCAGGAGCATTTTGAGATGCCATCGTTACAATACATAATGGAACTCCAATCCCAATCAAAGCATCAAGTGAAAATGTAGGAATTGTAAAAATAGGATTCACTAAAGATATATCAATACTTTCAGTCTTTAGATTTCCAGTAAAATAAGTAATCAATAATCCTAAAAATAATGTAATTACGACCGTATAACGTGGTGAAAATCTTTTAAAAAGTAAGTAGCACAGTATCATCGGAAAAACCAATTCAGGTAGATTTCTTAAAGACGTAAAAACTTCAACACCAAAGTTTAAAAGAATTCCGGCAAGCATAGCAGTTGTGATTGAATAAGGTATTCGATTCATCATTTTCTCAAATATCCCCGTAAATCCTAACAATGTAATAATTAATGCAGAAAAAATGAACGCTCCAATAGCATCTGTATAGGAATAAGTTGACCAGCTTGAAACAAGTAAAACCACTCCTGGTGTAGACCACGCTGTTATAATTGGAGCTTTAAACCAAATACTCAACAAAATACAAGTTATCCCACTACCCATCGATATCGCCCATATCCACGAGGACAAATGAGAATCACTTAAATGTGCTACTTTAGCAGCTTGAAAAACAATTACTAGAGGCCCAGCATAAGATACCATTGTGGCTATTAATCCGACAACTACAGATGATATTGATAAATCTTCTTTTAACATTCCCATATTAAAGGAGTGTCTTATCTTTAACAAAAAGCAACCCTTCCTCCAGTATCTTTTTCCATAAATTCATATTCCTTTATCACCCCCCTTTTACTATTTTTTACAATATCACAACAGACCCTCATCTAAAACCATTTTTTTCCACGTTCGATTTTCTGTCATTTTCAATAAAACTTTCTTGTTTTTTTGAAAACAAACTTATATTATCTGAAAAAAACAAAAATTAAATATATCTATTAACATCATTATTATAGTTTTATATCTAAAAATAGTTATAAAACACATGGTATTTTCTTAATATTCAGTTTTTTATTCGAATACTTAAATAGTATACATACCTAAGAAGAAATAAAACTTTAGGTATACCTCAGATAGAATCACTTTGTTTTATAACACATTTGGAAAGTTGTTTATCCATTTAACTATTTTCATTTTTTAGAAATGGACACTTTAATTATTTAAATTGTTATCTAGCTAAAGTTTTACCTGATTAAATTATTATCCTATTTCAAATTTGTCTATACAAAAGAATAATGTTAATTTTTCCTATAAAAAAAAATTTTTATAATCACTTGACTATCATACTTCGAAATAATAAAATTTAAAGATTTATTTTTATGGATTACATAATTTTGTAAGATGATAATAAAGTTATTTAATTATCCCCATTTTTAACTGATTGTAGCATAGGGCTACTCGAGCGAAGAGTCAGCGACAAATGGTTTATCTGTGCGAAAGTGAAGCGACAGCAACAAAGCGAGTAACCCGAAGCGAAAAACAGAGCCATCAAATTAATTAGGATTGATAAAAATGGTTAATCAACATACATGTTTTGATATAAAAATATAAGAGCCTTGCTACATTTTATTGTAGTAAGGCTCTTTAAAGTTGTTTAATTTCTATTCATTTAAATGTGTTTGCACTCAAAAACAATAACGGTTAAATCAATAGCATTGAGGATACGAGAGGACGTGTCCAAACATGAATCAAAAAAATATTATAAAGAATTTAAAGAAACGGTAGTCGATCTTTATCGCTCTGGTACACAGGTCAATCAACTATCTAGTGAATAAGGTGTGGCAGAAGTTGGGTAGTTAACTGCAGCCTAAGTTTCTGCGATTCAAAAAGAAAACCTTCGCCTACGAATTTCTAACAATTTATTATCTTTTTTCCCATAAACTGTTTTAATTGAATTTTAATCATCAAGTGGGCTTTATATAATTCTTAATCTATCACTTATCTCCAACTGACTTTAATAAATTCACCGGAAGCCAACCAATATATCTGACTTCTCCCTCCAACCTTACCAATAGATAACCATTAACTTCAATTCTATCTGATGAAAAAATGCTTCCCTTTTCAAACATTATTTCAGGTTTAGCTTCTTTTAATGGAGTGTGTTTCGCTTCTGCATTTTCTGTTAGCTCATAACGCACGTCAATTTGTCTCACTGTTGTCTCAAAGATTTTAAGATCTGTACCAGGATACTTCTCACATAACCAACCTACTCCATTGCTCACGCAATACTTAAATTGTTCATTATTTAAATCCACGTATGAAGAATCACCAGTTTCATTGAAGTATTTTCCGTAATATCCGTAATTATAATTACCATCACGATTAATAACAACATAAGTTGGATTGTTATAGAAAGAAGCACGAATCTTTATTGGTACTTCTTTGAAAACTACCAAATCCGTTGCTTGTACCCGATATTGCCCCATATGATAGAATGTTTTGCCATCATATTTTTCAATATCATACGTTTTAAAGAAGTTATTTTCTTTTACCACTAACGAATCAAATGTACCATTTGGATTTCTCTTGTATACTTTGATGTCTTTTTTAAAGGTCATTTTTCCTGTTTGCTCTTTTACAACTTCTGCTCCATCATACATCACTTTCGCTTCTGATTTTGTTGGATTTACTACTGCTAATACAAATGCTGCTAGTAGCACAATAAATAATTTTTTCATTATTCTCCCCCTACTCAGCTTTATTATAGAAAACATCAGATTATAGTATTAAATACTAATAACTTAATATTTTATCAATTGAAATTAAGGATGTCAAAAAAACAACAAAAATAGAGTGTTTTTCCATAACATGATTTCATCCAAGTCAATTTTTAATTTAGGTCTACTACTTATTAATTGTAGAAGACGATCTCGTTCATTAAGCAAAACATCCTATCCAAATATCAATAAACCATATAAAAAAGCTCCCTTAACAAAATTTAAGAGAGCTATATATAATTCCTAATCTATCACTTATCTCCAACTGGCTTTAATGCATTCACCGGAATCCAAACATTCAGAGCGTGAGCGTCATTTTCATCCACGCTTACAAATAGATAACCACTAATTTCCTCACCCCATGAAAGAACAATACTTCCCTTTTTATGGATTGTTTCAATTTTAGCTCCATTTAAAGGAGTGCTTTTCCCACCTGCATCTTTTATTAACTCGAACCGTACTTCTCTTTCTCTCGATATTGTCTCAGCGATTTTAAGATCTGTACCAGGATACTGAACACATTCACCGCCAGAACAATAAGAAAGTAGTTGTCCATTATTTGTAATAGAAATACCCTGGTTTTTTCCTTTGAACCACATTCCATAAGATCCGGCACCATAATTACCATCACGATTAATAATGATATAAGTTGGATTGTTATAGAAAGATGAACGAATTTTTAATGGTACTTCTTTGAAAACTACCAAATCCGTTGCTTGTACGCGATATTGCCCCATTTGGTAAAATGTTTTTCCATCATATTTCTCAATATCATACGTTCTAAAGAAGTTATTTCGCTTAACCACTAACGAATCAAACGAACCATCTGGATTTTTCTTGTATACTTTAATGTCTTTTTTAAAGGTCATTTTTCCCGTTTGATCTTTTACAACTTCTGCTCCATCATACATCACTTTCGCTTCTGATTTTGTAGGATTTACTACTGCAAATGTAAACGCTGCTAATAACACAATAAAAAATTTTTTCATTATTCTCCCCCTCAGATTAATTTTAGAAAACATTTCCTCTTAGTATTATATACCAATAATATGATATTCTACCAACAATCATATGATGATGAAAAAATCTCAATATATTTTCCATTGTCTGTTGCTCTATACCATATTGTAATTACTGTCCTCCACAATTCGCTATACTTTGTAGATTAGCTTTATTAGTTCCCTATGCTAGACATCACACTAATTAATGTTTTATTATAAATCGATTAGAAAAATTGATATTAGCTGATTAAAAAATTGTAGAGGGGTGTTCCTAGATGGCAAATAGTAAAATGAATCCGAAGGTTGATGAATTTTTAAGTAAAGCTAAAAAGTGGCAGGAAGAGTATTCAGTATTGAGAAATATCGTTCTTGACTGTGAGATGACTGAAGAATTTAAATGGATGCATCCTTGTTACACTCTTGAGAACAAGAACATCGTGTTAATACATGGATTTAAAGATTATTGTGCGCTTCTGTTTCACAAAGGCGCCTTGTTAAAGGATGCACAAGGGATTTTAATTCAACAAACGGAAAATGTACAGGCGGCGCGCCAAATTCGTTTCACCAATGTTCAAGAAATAGTTGGAATGGAAACCATCATAAAAGACTATATTCATGAAGCCATTGAAGTTGAAAAATCAGGTTTAGAAGTGCCAATGAAAGAGCATAAGGAATACATAATTCCTGAAGAACTTCACAATAAATTCGATGAAATGCCTACCTTGAAAACTGCTTTTGAAGAATTAACACCAGGGAGACAAAGAGCATATATTCTACATTTTTCTCAACCTAAACAATCCAAAACCCGAGTGTCAAGAATTGAAAAATGCACGCAGCAAATTCTCGATGGAAAAGGATTAAATGATTAGGTTTAGTCGTGGGAAAATAAATTAAACTCTCCTCTAGCAAACCTCATTTTAAGGTTCGTTTTTCTCGCTTTTGCAGAGTCCAAATACCTAAAGTTAAATTGGAGGCACCCATACTAAATTTTTATGGATGCCTTCATTATCTATATAAAAATAATATGTTCCACATTTAATTACTGTGTCACGTACTCTTTTGCGTGAATATAAAGAGTTTTGACTTCTTCTGACATCTCTTTGAATAACGGAAAGAATGCCATAACAAATAGACGTACTGCATCTCTATTCCTCGATCTTTATCCCTGCCTTAATGATGATTACGTCACTTCATAACTTTTAATTGAATTATCTGTACGGATTAATTACATGCATTGCTATTATTTTCATGTACGACTTTTGTAAATTTGTGTTGTATTGTTGCATGTACATTATTTCAATATGAATTAATTTAAAAGAATTGAACCTCGAAAAGTTCCCTATTGTATATGACTTCGAAATCCTTATCACTAAGAAACGTTTGTCTAAAGGCTTGGGTAAACATATATATTTTTATAGTGTGAGCAGAAATGAAGAGTTAGGTTCGTTTCCATATTTGGACCATGCTGAAACCTACCTAAAAGAATGGCGTATAAGGGATATACCATCTGGAACTATTAAATATCCTTTTCAGGATTCGGAACAAGGTTGGCAAATTTTTACTTTTGAACATAAAAATTATATATATATCCTAGAAGGCGGTGAATATCATCTCAAAAAAAATAAAATTGAAAAATGGTATCGAACGCCTAAAAAAGATTATTTCAAACAATGGGAAAAATTACTTAAAGCATTTAAATAAAACCGTATAGTAAAAAGTTAATATCCCCTGTTAATTCAAGTGGTAAACCTCCATTTACAACTTGAGAATGAAGGTTTGCCACTGAATTCAGGTCCTTTTCATTTAACTTGTCTTCAATTTACCTACTCGTTCTACCACAGAATTGTTGACTGCAGTAAATTTGTTTTTTTTAACTAACTCCAAGATTCAGTTAAAATTCAAGTCAATATGCTCGAACGGCCAACAGATGATACTTGTTGTACCCATTATTTTTTCTTTAGGGATGAACCCTATCTCAGGATTTCTACTATCATTACTTACACGACGATTATCACCTAATACAAAGTAATGTCCTTCAGGTACGGTAATTTCACCTAAATCTTGTTCTAGCGTAAAATCATAAGTAAGTGACCCAGAATCTTTTAATTCCTTCTTTTTTTGGTCTAAAAAAGGTTCACTGAATTTCTCTCCGTTTATGTATAATTGATCATCCTTATACTCGATTTTATCCCCTGGTAGACCAATGATACGTTTAATAATATTTTCTTCTTCATTCTTTTGAAGAAGAACATTTTCAATAACAACAATGTCAAATCGATCAATCGACTTAAATTTTGGACCGATTTTGTTAATAATAACACGGTCTTTGTCTTCTAGTGTCGGCATCATAGAAGCACCTTTTACGAGTACTGGTGTAAATAAAAACTGCTTAATTAAAAATGCCACCAATAAAGCGAATGCAATGGCCTTTACCCATTCAAAAAACTCATTTTTTTGTTTTTCCTGTACTTTTTCTTCCAAAATTTCACCTCCTATTGTTTCTCTTATTTAATACGAAAAAAAAGGAAAATAGTTTCAATTTTATGTTCGTAATCCTAAAATAATCAAACATAACATTTTTAAAGGGAGACAAGTTCATCTCCCTCTCCATTTAATACAGGCACCCTTTTCACGTCCTCGAACTCGTTCCAAGACTTCTACCGCCGTCATTCTCCCAGCGATCAATGTCCCAAACAACATCAATATCTTCGCATCCGTCATGTATTTCTCCGTTAGGAAGGGTACCAGTTCTTACTATAGAAATAATACATCATCCTTTTTTTATCAATTTCGCCTTGGCGTAATTGAGTCTGGATTTTGAATTGTGCCGGCACAATTCATTCCTTTCAAAATCCATGACATCCGCCGGAGGCTTTATCTTCATTCAGTAGTTGTTTGACTGAATGAAGATAAATATTTCATGTTTCTATATTATGTAATGTTATTTGTTTTGTTCATCGCCAAATATGGGGGTTGTTTTGGAGCTAATAATCCAACAGCCTCAGAACATAGAAGCATTTCTATGGTTGCATACTCTTATGTTATCTTAGGGTGAAAACCTTCAAATGTATGTAAATATTCTGTTCGTAATGATTGTTGTTTTATTTTGTCTTACTCAACTAACTGCGCACTTTAGTTACATAAGGAAAAATGTGGTTTTTGTTTAAATCTATGCAATAATAGATGTATTACAACATAATTCAGGGAGGTTTTTATGCAAACTGCAATACCAGCTACTTCTATGTTTCTAATTATTGGATTGTTCATTTTATTTCGTAGAATCCGTTCTATGTACAAACCAGCCAAAGGGAGAGGAGTGCGAATAATTCTTCCTCTTCTATTTTTAACACCAGGATTTTCATTTTTTCTAAACTCTTCTGGGCACGTCACATACCTTCAATTATCTGTAGCAATTTTTTTAGGTGTGGGGTTTTCTATTCCTCTTATTTTATGGTCAGATTATGAAATGCGAAATGATGGTTTAATTTATGCTAAGAAAAGTCCTGCTTTTATAATTACTTTCTCCATTATGATTGCTTTACGTTATTATTTTCGACAACATATTTCTACTATCGAACCAGGTACACTCAATATGCTAATTTTCTTACTTGTTATTTGTTATTTATTTCCTTGGAGAATAGCTTGCTATATAAAGTATAAAAAGGTTCTTAAACTAAAAAATACAGTCAGTTTGTAGAGTGTCGTATATCTCTAGCACCCTCCAAAATGAAACAAGAAGTATAAGTTTGTGAATAAATGCACTTAAACTAACTAGTGCGTTAGTTTAGTAAGAGACAGTTATTGCTGTCTCTTTATTATGACCTATGTAACAATGTTCACTATCCTAGCCTTTGATATAAATTTTTCATATAATCTGCTAGTTCTGTACTTTCTGTTTTGCGTAATTTTTTTGTTTTCATCTTCCAACTCTTCAATTCTTTCTTCCAATTTCTTAATTCTCGGTCTAAGAGAAACAATCATAGCGACTTGATTTGCTTCGTCTCACTTAACTCTTGCATCACTATATGCTTTTTCTTGTTGATCTCTTAAGAATTCGATGCGTTCTTGAATGTCAATGATTATAAAAGTTCGCTTTCATTACGCAAGCTTCTTTGCTACACTGTTGAAGTTAATAGCCCGTTTAATGGCATTTTCCACCTTTTCTATAGTTTTGCGTTTGTGTTCTCGTGTAAGTGCCTTATTTGCTCTTCTCGGTTAATACTAGCCATTCTTAACTCCTCTCTTTTTCACACGCTCTAGTTTTCTCTGCATACGTTCTAAGTTACCGAAAATGACGCTTCCACTTTTAATGGTATTATATATTTCTAGGTATCTCTCCAAGTATGTTATGGAAGGTGATTAATTCAATGTATGTAAATAAAAAGAGGATAATCAGCCTCTATAATAGACTAATTATCCTCTATTCCCTTACCCTTGGATGTTTTATATAAGAAAGAGTGAAAGCTTTAAGGGGCTAATAAGATAGATACTTTCGTTTTATATTTTTCCTACCTAAAAATTTTTTTATATATTCAGCAGGTGTTATTACAAGTAAGCTTTTAAATTCTTTGTAATAATGTGAAGGATCATAGTAACCATATTGGTCAATGTTTACAGGTGTCTCTTCAAAAGAAAAATGTTGAAGTAAGAGTTGAATACGTATGAATTTACTTAGTTTTTTTGGTCCAAAACCTGTTTTTTTATAGAAAAGTTCTCGGATATATCGCTCAGAATAACCTGTTTTATGCTGAATTACATCTGGTAAGAACAGCCCATTATTTTCAATAATAGAATCAAAACAAGTAGCGAATATTTCATCACCCAAGCTTTTTTCCTTTTTTTGTGAACAAAAATACTCATTACAAATCTGCACTCTTTGTTCGAAATCTCCTGCTTCAAAAACAGCTTGTATAAATTTAGAGTCTAATGTGCAGCCTAATTCAACATTAACAAACGGTTGTTGAACAATTTGTTTTAATGCGCAATTGTATTGAATAATTGTTTGTTTTGGATTTAGCCGAACACCAAAATATTTCCCTTTTGGGGTAAATGAATAAATTCCACGTGTAGTCGGGGTATTACCTAAGACAACCTTTTGATCCTTGCCCATGTAAAACATTAAATCTTGGCAAGCATCAGGAATGACATGAATATCACTATTAATGCTTATTGGTTCAAACTCATAATATAATAGTATATCCTGGTTTAAATTACTGTTTGGAGTCATTTCTCTATAATACGTTTTTTGGACCAATTCAGGTTGGATTGGATAATAGCTACTCAATAAGCCGCCCCCTCACTTCACTCTTAGGTAAAATTAAAAGAATCCTTGCGCCTGTTCATTGTAACTAGCTAAGACACATTTAGTTGATTGATACGATTCTAAAGCTTTTAAATGATTTTCTCGACCGATGCCTGACTTTTTGTAGCCGCCAAATGCTGCACCAGCAGGGTATTGGTGATACGTATTAATCCAAACACGTCCTGCTTGGATCTCTCGACTTGCTTTATAGGTAACGTTTGTATTACGTGACCATACAGCTGCCCCTAATCCATACATAGTATCATTTGCAATTTCAATCGCTTCCTCGAAAGTTTTAAACGTAGTCACTGCCAATACAGGACCGAAAATTTCTTCTTGGAAAATACGCATTTTGTTATTGCCTTTAAAAATAGTTGGTTTAATAAAATAACCATCTAAATTATCAAGGTGATTTTCGGCGCCACCGATTAAACATTCTGCGCCATCTTGTTTGGCAATTTCAAAATAAGAAAGAATTTTTTTATGTTGTTCCTCTGAAGCCTGTGCACCCATCATTGTTTCAAGTTCGAATGGATCACCAACTTTAATTTGCTTTACTCGTTCAATGGCTTTTTCCATGAAACGATCATAAATAGACTCATGAATTAAGGCTCTAGATGGACAAGTGCAAACTTCACCTTGATTTAAAGCAAACATAACTAATCCTTCAATTGCCTTATCTAGATATCCGTCATCAGCATCCATGACATCTTCAAAGAAGATATTAGGAGATTTGCCACCTAACTCTAGTGTAACAGGAATTAGATTCTCAGATGCATATTTCATAATCAGTTTGCCGACAGCTGTAGAACCAGTAAAGGCCACTTTGGCAATACGTGGGCTTGAAGCTAACTCTTTCCCTGCCTCTATACCAAAACCATTAATGACGTTTAATACACCTTTTGGTAATAGGTCTTGAATAAGTTCAACTACGAATAAGAATGATACCGGCGTTTGTTCTGCTAATTTTAATACAACACTATTTCCTGCAGCAAGTGCTGGCGCCAACTTCCAAGCTGCCATTAAAATAGGAAAGTTCCATGGAATGATTTGGCCAACTACACCAATAGGTTCTTGGTAATGATAAGCTACTGTATCCTCATCAAAAGGTGTCATTTGCCCTTGTTGTGCGCGAATGGCACTTGCAAAATAGCGGAAATTATCAATTGCCAATGGAATATCAGCAAACATAGTTTCACGAATCGCTTTCCCATTATCCCAAGTTTCTACCCTTGCAATTTTTTCAAGGTTTTCTTCCATACGATCAGCAATCGCTAGTAAGATACGTGCCCGTTCTGCTACAGGTGTTTTCCCCCAAGTTTTTTGGGCTTCATGAGCGGCATCTAATGCTAGCTCTACATCTTCTTTTGTTGAACGAGCTACATGTGTAAATACTTCTTTCGTGATCGGCGTACTATTATCGAAATACTCTCCATTTACAGGTGCTACCCATTCACCGCCAATAAAATTGTCATATTTCGTTTTGAGTTGAATGCCAGATTCTTCAATATTCGGTTTAACATTTATCATATTATCGACCCCTTTAATGATGATGATGATGATGATGCTGTTGTTCCTCTTTTGCAGGTAACTCATTTTGAATCTCAAAACTACTTAATACTAGTACACAAATCATTAAACCAGCCACAATGTAAATATGTTTTGGAATGGCTTTTATAAAGATCGGAAACATCTCACGATTCCATACACCGATAGAAATGATAGCACTTACAATAAACATCATTGTAAAAAAGATAATGCTTAACGTTAAATATTGTGTAGTCATTAAAGTTAGCATCGCGCCCATCATTGCTCCCATAAAACTAGATCCTACACTTTCCATGAATAGGTGCATTGGTAAGCCAGTTGACAGTAAATAGCCTAATGCAATAGAAATAATAATAGATGCTATTGCGCCTAGTACCATATCGGGAAGCCAGGTAGCCATATTCATCCCAACAGCCGTACTCATTGTCATAGAAATCAGCATTATACAGCACTTGGACATGCCATGATTAGCAAAACGCTGTTTTAATAAACGGTTAGTGATTACCGTAAAAGTAACAATCACCAACATGCTTAGGAATGGTAGCATATAATCACTCCTTTAAGAGTTTTATTGTGTATGACAAGACGAAGTTGTGTGACACTTCTTATCCGGTCTAGGAACGTCTATTGCTGGGTTTCGATCAAAGAATCCAACCGGTTTTAATTGGAAGTTGATATATGCAGTTGGCATTATAGGCCAATCTTCAGGGCGCGGGATATGATGATGGCCCATTGTGTACCAAACGACGATATCTTCATCATCAATTGAACGGTTATTCTCAACGTATTTTGGAAGTCCATCTCCCCCGGCATGTTGATTTGGATACATACCTGTTGCATATTTTTCATTTTCATCAAATTGCGTAACGTGTAAATGGTGTTTAAGGAAACCAGCACGTTTCATAACGCTTGCTTCTTCATGAGCAAATGGGAAGCAATTTTCGCCAGGCAAAATTTTATATCCAACAGGTTGATTCACTCGGTTAAGTGAGTTTTTATTGATAATTTTCCAAGTACGCTGCGTTTTTAAATCTAAATTACGTAACGCTTCCTTCTCCGTTTTAAAGATACGTGAAACAGGATAGAAACCATTGGCATTCGGATTGTGTTCTCCCAATGTTTCTGAAACTGTTTCTGTTTCAACTACTGAGTTATTTTCACCGTCTAACATTGTATCAAGTCGGAAATTAAAGAAGTGTTGATGATGTGATGCATTTAATCCTGGAGAGATCTCAGATCCATATTTTGTTTGGATGCCATCTTCACATGTACCCGTGCTTAAAATACCTGTTAGTTTGACTTCAGCTTCAATCGTACCGTCTTGGTAGAAACTCCAATAGAAGCCGTAATCATAATTTCCAACTGTACAGAAGAATGAAATCACTAGTCTACGTGAGCGCCGTACTTCTACATGGCCTGTACGCCAATCTGTATGTTTCCAACCAATCCCGTAATCTTCTTCGTGTAAGCAAATCGCATTTTTGATCGTACGTGCATTTCCTTTAACATCAGCAACAACACCATCAAAGTATCGAATTTCGCCTAAGCAGTCGCAACCTAGTTCTAACGAATTGGCTAATTGACCCATTCCATATTCACCAGCATCAAAGGCATTTTGTGTGTTATGCGAAAATGTTGGTTCACCATAAGGGACAACCATTTCTGATAATGCTGCACGATAAAGAACTGGACGATCCTTACCTTTGTCATGGTAATTAATTGTGTATAATACAAGGCCCTCACGTGGTGTAAATCCATAGCGGAAACTCCATTTTTGCCATTTGATCAAATTACCTTCAATTGTAAAGCTTGGACCTTCAGGTTGAATGATTTCCAATGGTTTTAAGTCATTTCTAAACACAATTGATTCATCAACTTCAGGATGGTAATTACCTGATGTTGTTGGCATTGGACGTACCCCGTGATCTTCTACTTTGTAAACTTCCATTTTGTTTAGGTCTACATACGTTACAATACCTGTTAAAGGGTAAGCATATCCGTTATCTTCTAGTGATTGTTTTTGCCAACATATCGCACGAAGTAAACGTTTGCCTTCATGTTCCTGGACACCAAAATTCCCTGCTGACCAAGGATCCACCATGATTAAATCAGGATTGTCAATGCCACGCTTCTGTAAAGCTACTACAAAATCAGGGTGGCTCTTTACTAATTCTTCACATTGCTCAAATTCCTCTAAGGCTACATTTGGTTGTACGCCAGGAATATGTTCGTAGGAATCAACTTTTTCTGAAGTTAAATTTACAACTGCTTCAAATGTTTTCAATTCTTTATCATCTAAAATCACTAAAAATACTTGGCGATCTACATTATTACCAGGTTTGTAATTTAGTACTTCTGATTTTTTAGGTTCATGTAACATCACCGACATAAATCGTACATGTTCAGACAACTGTTGCTGTTCCTTGGCTATTTGAACAGCTTTTTCAATTTCTACTTCAGATAATGGTGATAATGGGTGGCTTAGTTCAACGTTCGGATTTACCTTTATTGACATTCTATCAACCCCTTATAATTTATTACCTTCAATTATAATTAGAAAATTCAGTGAAGTTATTGTAAATAACGGCATTTTTATAAATAAGTTATTTTTAGCTAAAAATATACATTAATTTCTACTTTAAGCGCTATTTATTTTCACAAAAAATACTATTTGAGCTGTTTATAGTTCTCTTCAGGTTCTCCAAAATTATTTTTTCTTCTAGATACAAATAGGTAAGGACTTGAGATATCGCTCAGTTTAGTAACTAATTCTAAGTTAAAACAACAAAACCTTCCTATAATAAATAGAAAGGTTATTTAGTAAACACTTCTTAGAATAGCACGTAGTATTTTAAATTTTTTATTATTACTTTTTTAATAGATGCCGAGTTGACTATTTTATTATTTGACCGTTGGCATCTAATATTTTTATTTCATAAGAGTCATTGGAATTTAGTTCTTTAGAGTGTAAGATTTTACTTACAGTCTCTTCGATTTTTAATGATAACTTATGCGCATCTTTATCAGAACTTTTTATTGATGTATGAATGATAATGGATTTTTGGTCGTTAGCGCTGATATTTATAACTACCTCATAATCTTTAAAAACTTCCATTAAAAGCCTTAAATGATGATTTTCTTTGTTGGCTTTATTAAATTCTTCGGGAATCCTAAATAAATCCCATCTCTCAAACACAACTTTATGGTTTTTTAAAGGAGAGGATTTGATTACACTTTTTGCAATGGATTCCATATCCTTTTTTACGGAATTATAATATTCTTCATCCCCTACAACCCTTATCATCAATTCTTTCTTTGAAGTTGTTTTCACATCAACCCCCACATATTTCTCGTGAATTTTTTCAGTTACCCTGTTCAATATTGATATCTCTTGTTCTTCATCTTTAGTAATTAAAGTTATTTGTTTCTCTTTATTTGCAACAGCAGTATCAGCTACTGAGAATCTAATTAACAGGATATATAATGCTATTGCCACTATAAGTATTCCAGCAATAATCACTAGCTTTTTTAACATACAATACCTCCCGTTATGAGGGTATGTCCTGTATCTCTAAAAAATGTCATTAAACACAATGTCCTCTTCTTGAAGTAACTTGATTCGTTAGTTCAAAAAAGAAAAAAAGAGCTGCCTATGCAACTCAATGATCTTCAAGAAAAGTCCCTGTTAGTACAATAAGTTCAATAAAAAAGACCATCAAAAATGATGGTCCCACTTCACAAACTATCATTAAAAAACAAAGGACATGATAGCTAATAAAACCCTTCATCTTTAATTTTATTATTCCATAATATTTCTAACAAACAATTGCTTATTTTTATGAGCAATTGTACTTACTATCGCAAGTAATAGCCCCGAAATAACGAATACAATTCTAATTCCTAACAAATCTGCTATTAGTCCCATAACAAGAGAGCCAACGCCAAAAATCCCAGTTCCGATAGCACCTAATGAGGTATAAACAGTTGACAACTGTTCTTTTGACACACTAGTTTGTATAACCGTTTGTTGAGGAATTTTTTTAATTTGTCCAAAAAGCCCTACACAGAGCGATAAAAGTAAGGAAATCATAGGAATACTGTTTAGGCTAAATAATATTGTGAATAAGAAACTTGCGAATGAACCGACAAAAATAAAGGTTCCAATTTTCTTTTCAACAAAAGAAGAAAATTTAATACAATAAACACTTCCTAAAATCAGACCTAAAAAGTTAGCTCCATTGATAAATCCCCACCATTTTTCATCAACGTTCAAAGCATCGTTGACAAACACATATAAAATAGCAGCTATCCAAACTGTCGCTGCAAATGTTTCCAAAAATTCTATCCAAGCAATCCTTCTTAATACTGGAGTGTTAGATAAAGTTTTCCAACCCTCTTTAATCTTTTCTAGTTTCCCTTTTAGCTCGGTTGTTTCATGGTTTACACTTTCTAAAAGGCAAAGTAATATACTTGCAATTACAAATAGACATCCAACTAACCAAATAAGTTGTTGAGAACTCATAATAATTAGCAATGAACTTCCTACGAACCACATACCTGCTTGTATGATCTGCGTAATAGTTTCCGAAATTCCATTAGCTTGAATTAGATGTTCAGGTTTAACATAGTATGGAGTCAATGTCTGTCTTATTGGATTTGCACATCCGTCAAAAAAAGCAATCAATCCTATTATTAAAAAGATAAAATAATAATTAGCTGCTGTTAAACCAATTAACATAAACCCTAGAATAAAGAGTAAAATTGTCTTTACAATTTGTGACCCAGCAAGTAACCATTTAAGATTTAATTTTTCAACCAAAAGAGGTGTCAGCAGACTGGATATAAACATAGAAGAAGCAATTGTAAATGGCACAAACGATGCTGCAATTGCAGTACCTGTTAATACAAAAATTGTACTAATAACACTTACTATATATAATACATCGCCTATATTAGCGAGTGACTGACCCAATAGTAATAAAGAAAAATTTCTATTCAATTTCATTATATATCCCCCAATATTTCAATCGAATTTTGGCTTAATAGGGGAATATCAGATTGGACTATTCATTAAAATTTGACTCCTTTCATATATCGGACAAATCTGGGGGACGTAGATTTATCACAAGTTTTGTATCATCCATAAATATTTATATGGATTATAGCATTGTTTTTCAAAATATTACACTTCAACAGTAATTATTATCCATATTTTCCTTACAATTCTTTATTTTTCATTCAGTATATTCTCAATAAATGTAAAAAATCCTCCTTCCGCTAAACTGCGCGGTTAGTTCAACAAGAAAAAAGTGCTACTCAATTTTCTCCAAGTAAACCTCCGTTACTTGAAGCAAATTCTTCACAAACTCTTCAACCAATCTTTGTAGAAATTCAATTGTTCAATAGTAGTAACAAGCTTAAAATCTTAACTTAATAGCGATGTGGTGCTACCTCTAATAAGATTACAACCAAACTTTTGCTAGTTGAGATATTCCTTTTATTATCTTTTCTTCACATAAATTACCCAATCCAAGTTGAATATGTGGATATTGTGGTATATCTTTCGAGAAATATTTTGAGCAAGGATAAACTACAATTCCATGTTCATATGCCCTTTCAATTAACATTTTTTCACTCATTTTTGTTTTAACTTCGATAATAACGAAAATCCCGGAGCTATCACCTTTTATTTCAACATAATTCTTAAAGTGTTTTAGTAATTCCCTATTCAATAGATTCATTTTACGTTTATACAATGCTTTCATCTTCCTTAAGTGTGGGTACCAATATCCTTCATTCATAAAGGTCGCCAACGTTCTTTGATGTATAGATGAGGATGTTTGCTCAAACAAAGGGAGTATCTTTTTATATTCACTTACTAGCCTCCTAGGCAAAACCATATAACTGACACGGATAGAAGGTAGCAATGCTTTTGAAAATGTCCCTAAATAAACTACCCTATCATTAGAATCTAAACTTTGAAGAGAAGGTATAGGCTGATGGATGTATCGAAATTCACTATCGTAATCATCCTCAATAATGTAACCTTCCACCCTTTTTGCCCATTGAATTAACTTTAATCTTTCATTGACGGGGATTGTTACTCCGTATGGAAAGTGGTGAGTAGGAGTGACATATAAAAGTCTAGAAGGTGACTGTAAAAGGCGATCGACTTGAATGCCTTGTTCTGTTACCGGGATTGGATCAATGATAAATGATTGAAGCGTAAATAGGTCCCTTGCTACATTATATCCAGGGTCTTCTACTGCCAGATAATGATAGTCTTGCTTTAGCAACAGCGACAAAAGTAATAACAAGTGTTGTGTGCTACTGCCAATAATAATCTGTTCAGCGGAAGTATTAACTCCTCTTGATTGAAACAAGTAATCTGCTAGTTCCTTTCTTAATTGAATATCGCCTTGTTTTTCTCCGTATGAAAACATGCTAGAGTCATTAATGCTTTTGTTTGTAAGCATTCTCCATTTTTTCAAAGGGAAGTTCTCTTGATCCACTGTCCCAATCTTAAAGTCAATAGTTTTTATGTCAGTTTGTTTTTTTTCATGATGCTGTTCTCTAATGGGTTCATATGTAAGCGTCTCATCCGATATAGTTGCATCTACAAAAAACCCCTTTTTGTTCTCACTTCGAATATATCCTTCCGATTGCAATTGTTCATAGGCTACCTGAGTTGTGTTTCTACTGACCTCTAATTGGAGAGCAAATTGTCTAATCGATGGCAACTTTGTATTCCTTTCTAATTTACCAGATAAAATCTGTGTTCGTATGTATTGATAAACTTGTTGGTACATAGGCGTGTTACTTTCTCTATTGATATTAAATATTAGTTCATTCATTATTGAAATACCTCATCTGTCATTTATGTTTATTGTAAACTGTACCTTTTAGAAATGTCAGTATATATGAATAATGAATTTAGAAAAAATTTTGATCTGGGAGGTGGAAATATTGGATAAACCCCGATTATGGACAAGGGATTTTATCAGTATTGCCATTACTAATTTTCTCGTGTTTACAGCATTTTTTTATTTATTGGTTACACTACCGATATATGCTTTAAAAGAATTGCATGGTGCCGAATCTGAAGCCGGACTTATTACTACAGTTTTTTTGATTGCATCCATCCTAACACGCCTATTTGCAGGTAAATGGATCGAAAAGGTAGGAAATTATACCGCTTTTATAAGTTCCCTCATTGTTCTTTTCGCAGCTTCAATTTTGTATTTTATTCCAGAATCTCTGATTGACTTACTAATTCTTCGCTTTTTTCATGGAATTGGTTTTGGAATGGCCACAACGTCCACTGGAGCAATTGTGGCCGACCTCATCCCGGAATCCCGTAAAGGAGAAGGTATGGGGTACTATGGACTAACGCTAAATCTTGCCATGGCAATTGGTCCCTTTTTGGGTTTGACTGTTATGCAACAAACAGAGGCAAATGTAATGTTTATCATAAATGTATTTTGTGCCCTCTTTGCACTCGTTGCAGGATTATTTGTAAAATTACCTAAGGTAGCTTTTATGCCAGAACGGGTAATTGAACGAAAAAAAAGTATGGAAATTGGATATTATTTGGAAATTTCCGCTATTCCTGTATCATTGGTCTCAGCTTTCTTTGGACTGATTTACTCTGGGATTATCTCTTTTGTATCCATATATGCTAAAGAGCAAAGTTTAGTGGAAGCTGCTGGTTATTTTTTTGTTGTGTACGCAGTGGTCCTTTTAATTTCCCGACCGTTTACTGGAAAATGGTATGATTTATTAGGGGCAAATATTATAATTTATCCTGCTATTTTATGCTTTGGAGTCGGTACATTCTTATTGAGTATATCGAATACGTCCTTGTTATTTCTTACATCAGCAGCCCTTATTGGATTGGGGTGGGGAACCATGTTTCCCAGTTTTCAAACCATTGCCATTCAAGTAGCACCTCCTAAAAAGAGGGCATTGGCTACGGCCACATTCCTTTCTATATATGATTTTGGGTTCGGCATTGGATCATTTATCTTTGGTATTGCCGCAGCTAAAATTGATCATGGATCATTATATTTTTATTGTTCTTTCCTTATAATAATCGGAATAGGGGTTTATTATTTACTGCATGGTAGAACACCTTCACATTCTATTGTGAAAGAGTTAAAGAAAGAGGTTACTTAGGTTATTTTTGGCCAAACGCAAAAATTCGTGAATATGTTGCATTTGTTGTTTTGCAGAAAAAAACAGTATAAAAAAATATGATTATTTTCACTATATTGCCGTGTATATAGAAGTTTAAGAAATAAGCTTTAATGTACAATTACTAATTGAAATAAGCTCCTTTTAAATTACTGCAACATTAGATTGATATAATTGTTGTAGTAATTAGGATCATCTGGGGTAAAAAAGAGGATAGATAGAGCGAATTCATTTTAGCTCTTCTATCCTTTAAATTTCTATATATATAATGTGTGACATTAAATAGGAATTCATTATTTAAAATAGTTTCAGCTTATAACTTGTCTTTTAATAAAACCTATTTGCTTAGCTGGGTTTATTTTGAAATTATGCCTTAATTCTTCCCATGACAATCGTATTATAATAGTTGCCATCTGAAAGGAGTTTATCATTTTTTAAGACGCCTTCAACTTCAAAGCCAAGCTTTTTATAGAGTAAAATTGCTTTGTCATTTGTCTCTATAACATGCAAGGCCATTTTTTTAATGTCATTAGCGTCAGCCCATTCTACCGATGTTTTTAAGAAGTTTTTACCTATCCCATAACGCCAAAACTCCTTTAATACACCTACACCGAAATCTACTTTATGAGCAAATCTTTTTAATGGTGATCCCTCACATCTAGAAAATCCGACGATACGATTATCGACCACTGCTACTAAACACAAATTCCTTGGACTTTTTGTGTCTTCCTGAATGATCTGTTCAAATCCTTTCGTATTGATGAAGCCTTCTCCTTGTTCCCTATCGAAGTTTTCCGTTTCGCCATCAAGTTGTAACCTTAAATCAGATAATGCTTGGGCATCTTCAACATTTGCGGGTCTAATTGTATAATGAAGTTCGTTGACATTATATTCTTGGCTGTTTATGAGCATTATTGTTACCCCTTTTTACTTATTTTGAAAAAAGTACGTGGCTGAATGTTCACGAATCGATTATGCCAAACGGACTCGTGGTGCTTTATAATTTGCTGCGCATTTAATACGTGACTATCTAGTGTGGTATGCGCCCCTTCAACTAAAATATTATGATGGTATCCACGACTATAGGCATTTCGGATGGTCGTATCAAGACAAAATTCTGTTTGAGCACCAGCGAAAATAAGCTGCTCAATATGTTGTTCCTGTAGATACTCCGCTAATTCCGTTTGGAAAAATGCATCCCACGATGTTTTTTGAATCACTTTATCCTCTGGTTGTCGTAGAAGTCCGTGATATAGATCCCAGCCTGGCTTGCCAAACGCAAAATCGTCGTCTTGATTTGAATCCGTATGCTGGATAAAAACAATCGGAACTTCTCTGTGCCGTGCCCAAGTTATTAACATATTAATGTTTTCTAATACTTTTTCATAATCAAATAAGTAATTTTCACTATCCAAAAAGAACGCTTCCTGCATATCCACTATAATTAATGCCTGCTTCATATAGTTCTCCTTTAAGAATCTGACTTTAATTCTCTTATTGTACAAAAATATATTTACCATTTAAAGAGAATTATGAGAAGTGAGGGATATTTTCATTTTTAGATGAACTTATTCAGGTGGGTGACTGATGAGCCACTTGAGGAGACACGATGTTGGTACGAAGGCGTTATCACAGGACGTGATGTTTACCTCTACCCCTGGGTTTCAAGGACTAATTTATCAGCAAGTTTTATATTCTCCTTTAAATAAATAGGTATACAAGAATTATCGAGTATTTGTTCAGTTGTCATCCACACGATACTGTCAACTTCATCAGGACTCTTTGCAAAGGCTTCTCCGAACTGATGATTACAAAGAAATACGATGTCTACTACACTAATACCTGCATTTGTCAGAAAGGAGGAACTATTAACATATCTTAAATTTGAAACCTCTACTCCAACTTCTTCGGCAATTTCCCTTATTAGAGTTCTTTCTAAAATATCTGTTGAGAACCCTTCCTTTTCTACCTTACCACCAACAAGAGACAATACTCCCCCTGCATGTTCTTCTTTTTCACTACGTTTTATTAACAGCCATTTTTTATTTTTGTATATTGCAGCTTCAACATTAACGATAAACATATAATTGCCTCCTAATAAAGTATATTATATGTATTTTCTGCATCAGAAGAGTCTTCTCCTTTTTCTATTTTTTCTACCGCAAGTATTATTCTGCATGGTAGGAGACATTGTAACGTTACCAAAAACGATTAAACGGCTTAAGCCCATTAGTTTAAAGGGATTAAGCCGCTCAAAATATTTTTTACTATTTCCTCCGTCACTTGACAAGGAGAAGTTCAATTGTTTTATTTCATTAATTCTTCAACAAATTCAACTGGTACATATGTTTTTGTTGGTTCTAATAAAGCTGGTGCTACTTCAAAATGACGAAGTGCTTTATTATAGCCATATTCTTTTTGACCACGTGTAATTGTATAAGATAATGCGCCTTTAGAGATAATAGCGCCTTTTCCTGTTGATTCTACTTTAAAGCCTAATTCTTCGGCTATTAATCGTAGTGGTACCATTTTAGTACCTTCAACCTCATAAAAGTCATTATTAATAATTTCTTGTACTGCAGCTTTAGATGGATCCACTTCACCTGGCTTTTGTGCAATCGTATCTAAAACGACAACTTTTGAAGGTGGTGTTTGAGCTGGGATGCTCATTGTTGCAATTGTATAGAACACTAGTAAATGTTGCTCAGCTAAATCCTCAGCAGTTACCTTTTTACCAGATAGGCTGAGTAATTCCGTATCTTTACCAACATTTAATTTTAGCGTGTTATCAGTATTCACTAATTCTTTATTGAAAAAGTCAACTTCAACAGTTCCCATTTCTTTTGTTTCAACAATAATTACCTCTGGATTATACTGTGGTGGATAAATCGTTAGCATTGGTTTATTTGCATACGTGTAAGCCGTTACTTTATCACCTTTTTGTAGTTTAACTTCTTTACCAGTATTATCGAAAACTAGTGTATCGTTATTTACGACAAAAACATTTGTATTTTCGTCCTCTTTAACAGTGTAGTATGTTGAATCCTCACGTTTTTCAACATTGTCAATTGTTCCAGCTATTTTAATAAAAACCGGCTGAACTTCTGGATTTTGCTCCTTATTATCAGTAGCGTTCGTCACAACCGCTTCTCCTTCTTTTGCTGATGCAGTTGGAGCTACTACAGCGCCCCCGATTAATAATGCTGACATGGCAAATGGTACGACTTTCGTCATTTTCATAAAAAAGCATCTCCTTCATTTCACGAATTCAAAGAAGTAGTCGATTAAAAAAGAAAAAGGTTACAACATTGCCAACATTTTTTAGTATTCCAATATAAAAGCCGCGATTCTTTTACGATTAAGAATCACGGCTGTCACTTATACTGTTTGAATCGGTTCGCGGGTATTTCCCTACTTCGCGCGAGTATTCCACCTTCCGCGGGTATTCCACCTTCGCGGGTATTCACTCTCCTTCCGCGGGTATTTCCTTGCTTCGCGCGGGTATTCACTTACCTTCCGCGGGTATTCCACCTTCGCGGGTATTTCCTTGCTTCGCGCGGGTATTCACTTTCCTTCCGCGGGTATTCCACCTTCGCGGATATTTCCTTGCTTCGCGCGGGTATTCACTTACCTTCCGCGAGTATTTCCTTGCCTTTCGCGAGTATTGCATAAAAACAGGTATTAAATTTAATCATTTAGAGTTAAAACATGAATTGCAGTAAATTTAGTATACGCTGTAAAAAATATTCACGCTCATTTTGCTTTTTTCGTATATCCAAAGCCATATCTGGGAGATCGGTTATGACTCCATTAACATTTTTCCTAATGAATTCGTGTAATGATCGATCTTTATTTAATGTCCATACAAACAAATCAATTTTTTGTTGTTTTAGCTCTGCGATTAATTGATCTGTTACCCATGCTTCCTCAAGTGCAATAAAATCAACTGTTTCATCCATAGGCCCGATATTTAATGCATAGACAATCCCAACACGTAAGTTAGGCGCCAATTTTTTTAACTGTGTCATCATTTGAGGATCTGATGATTGCACATAATACGTATCAAGCACTTTATATGCCTTTAGTTTTTCTACTAACTTGGGCAATAGATCTTCCGTTTCTTTACCATGAACTTTCAATTCAATTAGTAAGGAAACATTTAGAGTTTTTGCTATTTCGATAAAATCATCTAAAGATGAAATTTTGTCGTTAAAGCCATTAGAATGAATCGTTAATGTCTTTAATTCACCAAGCGTCATATTGGCGATAACACCATTTTTTCCTGTAAGTCTTCTTAATGTTTGATCATGAAATACAACGAATTGTCCATCTACCGTTTGCTGAATATCGATTTCGATTAGATCTGCACCTGCACTAGCTGCGCTAACAAGGCCACTGATCGTATTTTCCACATTACCCGTCGTGTAGCCACGATGAGCAATAATTTTTGTATCTGGTGCATAGACACTTTTCTCTAACGAAATAATATTCATCACACTTAATACGATGAAAACAACTAAAACGATGAAAGATAATGGCTTATAGTGCCTTTTCTTAAATTTCGGTGTGAACCTTGGCTTGCTTAAAATTGGCTTATTATATGCAGTAGCCACCATTACTTGTGAAAACATTGCTTGCAGTAAACTAAATAACATTATGAAGATCAGTTCTAAAAAAGCGAGTGTAATCCCCGCTGTGACAAGTGCAGTACTCGGTATCAAACGCTCCAAAATATATAATGGCAAGGTACTTATAAGCGTAATTCCAATCATTACAAGTAAATGAAGCGCAACAAGCAAAGCTAATATTCCAATGAGTTCAAACAACTTCCTATTTGATAAACGCCAGCTCTGTATTAATGAACGAAATAATGATATTCTGGGCTGGATTGTAAAGATCGGCAATGCAAAAATGCTACGTACCCACACTATTATTAACACAATTACAACAGTAGCATAAAGTAAACGGCCCGAAAGTCTGCTCATTATTTCATCTGTCAAAAAATGCGGAATGGACATTGCTTGAGTTAACGTTAGTGGAAATATAAATGAAGCTAATGGCAATAAAAATGCAATATATATAAATAAAAAAATGACTTGAATACTAAAAAAAGAAATAACCTTACGATTAAGCTGCTGCCATATATGTCGAAATCGATAGCGATTTCCCCGTTGTTGATAAAAGGCCATTAAAAAAAGAAAGCCCATTTCATAATAAATAAATAGCAATATGAGCATGATCAAAAGAATGATCATCGAGATGACAAAAGGATGCACCATAAAACTTTCAATATTTTGCTCCGTTATATGTGTATAGCCCGTTACCCGCAGCATTAGCTTAAATACGATAGCTGTCACCGGAACAATTAATAAAAACTGAAATAACCTAGTTAGTGCGAAAATCCGTAAATAATCGATGCGATATATATAAATATTGTAGATGGCATGTCGCATTACTTGTCCCGCTTTGTGCATTTACTCACCCCAGTTCTACCTATCGTATCCCCTATCTTAAGCAACTTTACGATTTTTATTAGCTCTTTCCTATATGATATGTAAAGCCATTTATTTCAAATTACTTTCTGCACTTAAAATTCAATTTGTCCCATATAATATGCGCGGAAAAATGATAAGATTTCAGTAATTAAGGTGTCTATAAATATTTTCTTGAAACTTTTTTGTATGCAACTCGGTAAATAATATGATCGATACAATTTGAAGGGGCCATAATTATGAGAGAAACAACGTTTAACTTCGGAGATATTATTAGTACAATCGTTCTTCTTGTAATTTTCTTCGCCATTTTTTTCGTCATGATTAATATGATTAAAAAAATGAAATCCACAGCTCCTCTGCCACCTCAAGAAACACTTGAACAAAAAGTAGACGATTTAACAACACGAGTGAAAATGCTAGAGCATCAAGTGAATGATTTATCAGAAAGACGATAGCTCCTAAAAAAATTATTGTTGAATGAAAAAACGCTGTAAAGGTTATTCTTTACAGCGTTTTTCACGTTCTTATAAAAATATTATGTAAATGAAGACAATAAATAATTTGTATCAATAAACAAAAGTTGATTTTCACTTCGAGTTGGGGCTTTCATCGCAAGCACGTCCCGCAGGAGTGCCACTCTCCGTGAAAAATCAACGGTTCCTCATCACAGGGAGAGTCGACAAGCTGAAACCAAATTAGATTTTAAAGCAATAATAAAAATTACTTACTATAAACTATCCTCACACAGTGACGGAAAACGCAACAGTTTCGACGCTCCTCACAAAAACTTAATGGCGAGATTGAAAAAGGGGCATAAAACATCTGTCCTGCCAATATGCTTTTGCACATCTGGCCCAAGCGGCTAACAAGCTAAAACGCTGTAAAGTTTATTCTTTACAGCGCTTTTCATAAACGATACGGCCATCAACAACCGTATAGGCGACTTTAACTTGTGGAATGTTTTCAATAGCTATCGTAAAAATATCCTCTTCTAGAACAGTGAAGTCTGCTGTATAGCCCTTTTCAATCTTACCTCGAACATGATCTTGAGCTATTACTTGTGCAGCTCCTACAGTATAGAGTCGTACTGCCTCAAAACGTGAAATTTTCTCTTCTGGACCGTAGCCATTATGAGATTCCCCAAAATTCCGTCTTGTTACTGCAGCATATATGCCATATAAGGGGTTGGGGACTTCAATCGGGGCATCACTGCCACCTGCAACAACTACTCCACGATCAAGGAGCGATTTTAACGGGTGCAAGCCTTTTGCTCGTTCCTCCCCTAACCTTGCTAGTTCTGCCACATACTCTCCTTGCACAAATTGTGGCTGCATATCTACTGCGACAGGCAACGCAGCAAGTCTATCTAAAATACCTTCATCCACCAAACTGCAATGAATAACACGATCTAATTGACCTTCACGAGGCGGATAGGCGGCAAATACTTTTAAAATTGTTTCAATGGCTAAATCTCCAATGGCATGCACTGCCACTGTTTGTCCATGCTGACGTGCAAGTTGAACATATTCCTCTAATTGTTCTGTTGAATGTACAAGCATACCGCAATTGTCTGGCTCATCACAGTAAGGTTCACGTAGGGCAGCGGTACGTCCTCCAAAGGCACCATCGATAAAGATCTTCATTGCACCAAACTCTAAATACGAAGAAAATGCTGTTTCCATCTTGGCAACTTCCTCAAATACCGTGTGGTGTTGTAATAAATGAGCTTTAAACGATTGCTTTGCCTCGACAATCTTTCGAAAAGCATTGATTGGTTGAAGCGGTGGCCCGTAATAACTTAAATCTTCAGAATGACCACCTACTAAGCCATATGATTGCAGCGATTTTACTGCCTTTTCGAGAGCATCCTCAATGTACTCAGGCGTTATATGGGGCATATGGTTAACAATCATATACAATGCTGAATCCTTTAAGACTCCTGTTAGCTGTCCATTCACTTTATCAATTACACCACCCTCTGGAGATGGTGTGTCCTTTGTTATTTCCGCAAATGCCAGCGCCTTAGAATTAGCCAAAATTAAATGATGACAGCTTCGCTTAATAATTAAATGTGCTTCCCCTAGAGCATCAAGCTCCGCTAATGTTGGGAAAATAGGAACTTCAAATTGCGTCTCATTAAGCCCTATCGCGATCACCCATTCATCAGCGGGAACTTCTAACATTCGCTTACGAATAATTGCCAGAAGCTCATCCTTACTTCTGACGTTCGAGACATCAATATGCTTTAATTTCTCCCCGTAGCCAATAATATGTAAATGACTATCGACAAAGCCTGGATACATCACATTCCCTTGTAAATCTTGAATAGAAGTAGCAAGTGGCAACAAGCTATCTACTGAGCCTGTCGCCACAATTTTTCCATCTTCTACAAGGACTGCTTCGACTGTTTCGCCAACTTGCGCCATCGTGTAAATTGTTCCACCTGTCCATAAGGTTGCCAAAACAATTCGCCTCCTATGCAATCGCTTCTATTAAATGTGCACTTTCTAAACGTCGACGAACAATTACGCCAACCCATGCTGCCAGAACAGCTTTTAAAATACCGACAATGATAAATGGTGCCACACCGCCCATAAATGCTGCAGTCCAACTTAAGTCTGCTGCAACTTTTAACCAAACCGTTCCAAATGCTAATGTCACAACCATCCCAATCAGATTCGCAGTAATAGCGTGGAAGATTGTAATGCCAAATTTATCTAAGTATAAGCCCATAATAACTGCCGTAACTAGGAAGCCTACAATATAGCCACCTGTTGGGCCAACCAAAATTGCAAATCCTCCCGACATACTACTAAATACCGGAAGACCTACTGCGCCAAGTAATATATAAATCAGTACTGAGAACGTACCAAGTCTTGTCCCTAAAATCGTTACGATTAAGCCTACTGCTAATGTTTGTCCTGTAATCGGTACAGGTGAAAATGGTAATGGAATGCTTACTTGTGCTAACACGGCGATAATCGCTGCACCAAATGCTGCCAACACATAATTATATGTACTACTCTTCTTCAAACTAAATTGCCTCCTTTTGTGCGTTAACTCACAGTATAAATAAGTTAACACAACGATAAAGCAAATGAAAACTGTTGTCAATCTATTTTGAAAAATTGCTATAAAAAAAGAAATTGCTATAGTGAACTAGCAATTTCTCCCATCAAAATTAATGATCAAATAGGATCATTTATACCAAAATACATATATTAACAATAGAGCCACTAGTACGAAACCTTGAACACATCCTATAGTCATCCACAATTTCTTATTACTATCTTTTCTTCTTATATTCTTTTCACTCATTATACTCTCTCACCTTTGTATTCAATTTTAACTCCATTTAAAAAAACGTATTGATAACATAATAAAGAAAATCGCCATTAAAAATAAAATTAATACATCTATCCATATTGGATTTACAGATTGACCTGTCCATGTAAATGTTAAAAGGTCATTCACATAATGTAATGGTAATGCTTTTGCAATTATTTTAAGAGGAATGGGTAAAATTTGATATGGTATAACTCCTCCAGATAAAAATGTTTGTAGATTTAAAGCTAACACACTTATTCCTGCTGCTCCCTGCATAGTAGAACTAATACCTGTTACTAATATTCCAAATGAAAATAATGCCGCCATACTTAATGCCAAAGCTCCAATTGTAGCTAACAAATACATAGGTGCCTGAACATGATAAATGATATAACCACTAGTGAAAGAAATAATTATACTAAAAAGGGAAATAATTACTCCAAAAACACAAAAAGATAGTATCATTCGTATAGAATGTAACGGTGTTGTTTGATAAGTCCTTAATAATTGAGATTCTTTATAACTTACAATTCGGGTACCTAAAGTAAATAAGGCCGTACTTAGAAGTGAAAGAGCAATCATATTCGGGATTAATAAGGTTTTGTAATTAACGTCGTCTACTTCGCTACTTCCAAACAAAAATCCTAAGAAATATATCATCACAAAAGGAAAAATAAATGTCCAAATCATTGATTGTAGATCTCTAAAAAACAATTTCAATTCTGTCAGCGTCAACTTTTGGATAGCAACCATTATTTTTTCCCCACTTTTTGAGGTAGACGAACAAACAAATCATCTAACGAACCCGTATTAAATCTAAAATCTTCAACAATCCAACCTTGATTATTAACTAGTTCAAAAAGTTTATGTGCCGTCCATTCTAGATCATCGGTGAAAATTTGATATAAATTATTTTTTAATTCTATCCTTAGTACACTTGCTATCTTTTGAACCAACGCTATATCTAATTGTTCACAAGCAACACAGATTGATTTTTCCTTGTTTAGGCTTTGGATAAGTTTTTTTGGTGTATTTAAACCAACTAATGTTCCGTGATGAATCAATGCAATTCGATCACAGAGGTGTTCAGCCTCTTCCATATAGTGTGTAGTTAACACAATTGTTGTTCCAGCATCTCTTAGTGAGACAATCAATTCCCATAGTTCTCTTCTAGATTTTGGATCTAATCCTGTACTTGGTTCATCTAAAAATACTATTTGTGGCGAATGTAATGTAGCTAATGTTAAAAGTAATTTTTGTTTCCAACCTCCAGATAAATTTTTAAAATAAGAATTTCGATATTTTTCTAGTTTTAACTTTTGGAATGCTTTAGCTGTATCAATTTGCTTAGAATAAAATGATGCAAACAATTCCACAGCTTCCCCTACTTTAATTTTTGGTTGCAGATTCGTATGTTGAAACATTACGCCAATGTTTTCTTTCATTTTTTTTTCATCTTTCCATGGATCATATCCTAGTACTGATACTTTGCCAGATGAACATTCTTGCAGACCTTCAATAATTTCAATAGTAGTTGTCTTACCAGCCCCATTCGGTCCAATTATGCCAAAAATCTCTCCTTTTTGAATAGAAAATGATAGATCCCGAATCGCTTCAAAAGACCCAAAAGATTTCTGTAATTTTTCTATTTGTATAATTGCCTCCATCACTATTCCCCTTTCAAGTGTCATAAATATTACCAAAGTGGTTTTTGAGGCTCCTTCATCGGATCGTTTTCCTGGAAAGCAAATAAAAACGGAGCTAAAGTACAATAGAATGCAATGGTACTAATTAAATAAAAACCTATTCCTACCCAGATATTTTGGAAAGTTACATTTGTTAGAAATATTAGGTGAAGCATAGGTATCTGGAGTATCCCATTTAATCGCATTGATTTATTTGTACGATATTGTTTTTGACCACAATGTTTACATTCAATTGGTTTTGCATTATTTGTCCATAAAAGCTTGTGTGATTGTTTATATGACCATGATTCTCCGCATTGAATACAAATTGGTAAACCATATTTCTTCTTTTTCAAATAACGTCTTATTAAAAATGATAGAATCTGAAAAACACTGCATATCAAAATTCCCTTCACAAAGTCATATTCTAGCAATCCCAAAATACTCCATGTATCCGCTTCTTGCTGTATACTCGCTGCCTGCTGACTTCCCGTATGTTGGTCTGTGTTCTGCGATAATAAATAACTAAAACCAATCACAAAAATCGTAAACGTCGCAAGCACCACACGATATTGCCATGGACTACTACTTCTTCGTTTGCCCTTACTTCGTGCTTTTTGGGCAATTGCCTGTTTTTTTTCATCTGTAAGCTTCACATCTCGAAGTTCATTTAGCACATCTTCTTTAAATTGATTCATGGCGTAACACCTCCCAATCATAATCACCGATTGCTGTTGCAAGCTGCTTTCTAGCACGCTGTAATCTTGTACGTATTGTTGCTTCTGGACAACATACGAGCTGTGCAATTTCCACTGTCGTCATATCCTCAAAATAATAGAGAATCAGTACTTCCCTATATGCCACAGATAATGTAAACAAAGCTTCTACTAGCTCTCGTTTTGTGGACTTAGCAAGAAATTCTTTTTCAGGTGTAACTGCTGTCGTACGACCTGTTATTTTTTCAAAGAGTGTCAGTCGTTTACTTTTCCAGCTACGCAAATAATCATGGCTTCGATTGACCGTCATTTTCACTAAATATGTACGTAATGATGATTCTTGGCGAAATTGCTCCTGCTTTTGATAAAAGGCGATAAACACATCCTGCACAATGTCCTCAGCTGTTGCTTCATTTTTCACATATAAATAAGCAACCTTTAGTAAATAATCACCGTGCTCTGCAATAATTTCTTCGATATCCATCGTTGTCCTCACCTTCTTTCTAAACTACTGACGGACGCCACTTCATTTCCGATTCATTTTTTTAAAAAAATTTTTTAAAATGAAAAAAGAATCTGCAAACTCCAACGACTGTTCGTTGAATTGAAGCAGATCCTTTATGATTGATTATAAATATTTCTCTAAATCGAACGCTCACAATTTAAAATCCACCTGTACCAATTTTTTACTATTTCCCGCATCACTATATTGATTAAAGACAGTGATTTGGCTACGACCATTGCGCTTTGACGTATAAAGTGCTGTGTCCGCATTATGGATTAGCTCTTCAACCTCGGTAATCTTGCCTTGTTTATTTGTACTTACACCAATACTAAATTCCAACTGAACGGTCTCATCATTGATTGATAAGGACAGAGAGTTTAATGTTTGATAGAGATTATCAGCTATCAATTGCACAGATTCATCTTCCTGTAATTGACAAAGAACAATAAACTCATCCCCGCCAAAACGAGCAACTATCGACTCAAATGGTTGAAAATAGTTCTTTAATGTAGTAGCAGTATTCGTTAAAGCATCATCACCAAATAAATGACCATTTGTATCATTGATTTCTTTAAAATGGTCTAAATCAATCATCATTAATGCTAATTGCTGATTTTCTAAAGAAGCTTTCTCTACCATTTTCTTTGCATTTACATCAAAATAGCGTCGATTATAAATATTCGTTAATGGATCAATGTAAGACGTTTTTTCAAAATGTTTCTTCTGGTCATTGTACTCCATCTCAAATAACAAATGAGTATAATTTTCCCTTTGTATTTCTAGCAAAATATTAATATATTCCTTTTGTATCGAGCACAATACAAGTTTATTTCCTTGCTCTTCTATTAGCTTTACCAAAGAATTATAGATAGTTTGAAGCATCGATAAATCATTATTTTGTAATGCATAGTGCTTCGACTTTTGGTACAAATCAATAGCCTCGCCAATGCGTCCCTGTTTTTCACAAAGCAAAGCATAGGCATTAATAACCTCCAATTGTACCTTGGAATAAGGAGGTTTCTGAATCGTCACCAGTAACTCTTGCAATAGTTCATCTGCTTCATCAAATTCCTCCAACCAAATTTGTGCGACAGCTAAGTTTATTTTTGAATAAATTATCCCTGTATAAGGATTTTCATGCTTTGTCTCAAAATAATTGGCATAGTATAAGCTTTTTAATGCAAAATCCTTCGCTTTTTGATAGTTTCCTAATGAGTTTTCTAAGTCGCTTAAATTATTATAAATTTTCCCTATACTTTCTATATGTTGAACACGTTCGGCAATCTTGAGTCCCTTGATCATAAATTCTTCAGATTTCTTTAAATGGCCTAATGTCCCCCAATAGACGGCCGCTAAAATATAATGATGGATTAAATCGATATCATCGCCATATTGAAAGGTTAATTCACGATATTGTTCAAGCACACTAATGGAAACTTGTAAATCACCTGTTTGAAAATAGCTTGCACAGCGATATCGTAATAACAGGATTGCCTTTTTGTGCACACCAAGCGCAATAGCACTTTCAATTGCTGCGCTACTTAAATCTATATATTCTAAAAAGCGATTCGCATTGTACAATTCATTTAGCGTAATCCATAATTCTTCAAATTCTTGTGTGTTCATACCGCCCCTCCTTATAATATCCCCTACTCCTTTAATACTATCTTTATATGTGAAATATTACAATTCCTCAGACTCATTTATTTTCAAATAAATGAGTAAATTTAACCTTTAAATAACACCGAGTGATTCTTTTTTCCTAAAAAAATTATTTATACCTGTAAAAACGACTCTTTTTATATGGAAAATATTTATAACAGTACAAAAACTATAAGTTCCTGACAAATAAAAAACAAGCCTCTTTTTTTAAAGAGACTTGCTGACTGTCGTAAATGGAATCAAAGTACTAGCGTCTCATCCGTGAAGCTTAATCTCCAAGCAATGTTAATATGCTTTATGCATACAAGCTATTGAGATTCTTCAATACCTAATATCTTCTTTAGCTCTGCTGATCTTTTTTGACTAAGATGAACAGTACCGGAACCCACTTTATACAAATAAAGTGATTGACCGTAACTAACCCAGACATCTACCCGAGCTCCCTTCAGCATAAATGAATAATCTGGAGGGCTTCCCATATCTTCAGCAGACTGCCACTCTGTTTGTTGAAAGAATTGTATGGCTTCCTGTTCATTTTGGATGTTGAGCTTAGTAGTCACTGTTGGTTCACAAATTTCCACATTGTTTAATAGGCCGTAGTGTGTGACAATTCCATTTTCATCAATTGACTGATTACTATTTGATTCTATTCTGACATAATCTTCTTGCTTTACTTGGAAATCATCCATAACCGGATACCAAGTAGCTTTTGGGTACTTTTTGATAATTTGCTCTTGAGAAAGGTTTTCTAAGTCCTTTGGAATAACTCCTTCAACAAATAGAAAGGCATTAGATTCTACTTTTATCACTGTTCCTAAATACGTAGTTCCTGATGAGCTACTTGAATAATTCTTGATTCCATTTTGCTCCTGAAACGTTTTTGCCTGCTCTGCAAAATGTTTATCAAAATAACGGAGAGCATCTTGAGTGACTAATTGTTCTACTATACCTTTCGGGAAAGTGGGGTATTTTCCTAGATATAAGGCTTCAAGCTTTTTTTTAGTTGTATACATCGGTAACAATGGCTCCAAATATTTCTTAAAATATTTATCGACTCCCTCTTCTTTAAAAAGCTCAGCATATTCAGGTACTTGTTGTAGCATATCAAGCTGGTCATAACGCACCTTCCTCTCATCCTTTAGCTCTGCCTCAGAATATTGAAGACCAAGTGACTTCGCATAATAATAGGTGGCAACTAGCTTCTCGTACCGTCCATAAGCCTCTCTTCTATAAGATTCTTCGTCTTTTTCGAACCAAATGATGCGCATAATATTTTCAAAATGGGCAAGCTGTGTATCGTTGAACAAGTTTGCTGATTGTTTCATGTCCTTATTTAATAGCTGCACCATGACAAATCCAACTAAGCAAAACGTCACAATTGCCGTTAAAAGCGCGAAACGAATGGGCTTTTTAGATTTAACATCATGCTGCTGTAAGACACGTTTTTTGACACGCTCTTTACTTTCTTCCATATCCCCCGCTACTTTCACCAATTCCTTCTGCCATTCATTCATGTCCAAGCACCTCCCATTCATCCTGCTTTAACTGAGACTTCAAGGCTTCTCTTGCCCTTTTTAGCCTTGTTTTAACAGTGTTTTCTACTATTCCTAGAACTTGTGCAATTTCGGCAATCTTCATTTCTTCATAATAGTAAAGGATGATTGGCTCTCTATATGTTAGTGGAAGCTTTAAAATAGCTGCCCCAATATGCGATCTTTCCTCTGCTTCAATCAATGCATCGCGCTGTATGTTGACCTTCACTGGAAATATTTTCTCTTGTAAAATTAATTTTTTATAATGCCAGCTTTTTAAATAGTCTTTACATTTATTAATCGTTAACCTAGATAAATAAGCACGTAGCTGTCCACGTTCCTCGTAATCATGCTGAGAAAATTTTATAAAAACCTCCTGCACGATATCCTCAGCTGCGTGACTATTTTTTACGTAAAAATAGGCGAGACGTAATAAATGCTCTGCATGTTCATCCATAATTTCTTCAAGTATGCCGTCCACCTCCCCCTCTTACACTATAAACGATTGCCAATAAATGACCGTTTCACATAATTTCAAAAAATTTCAATTATCGTATTGACCTTGGAGCATACTCCAATGTTAGGATAAATTCAGGAGGTGCTCACATGCATATCAAACAGTTTGCAGCTAAGTATAATTTATCTACTGATACCGTGCGTTACTATGAAAAAGAAGGATTACTACATCCAAATAAACAGGACAATGGTTATCGAGTGTATGATGTCACTTGTGAACATACAATAAAATTTATTTTAGTATTAAGACAGCTTGGCTTTACATTACAAGAAATCAAACAGCTTCTGACATTAGAGCAAAAGCCTATTTCAGATTCCTGCAATCAAGAAACAGTTCAGCTATTCTCTACAAAGATCACCCACATTGAACAGCAGCTATTTTTTTATCAGCAAGCACTCCACTCCTTACAGCTCACTCAAACATTAATGGCTGAAGGAAAATACACGGAAAATAAGTTGGTCATCGGCTCACTTATCGAGGATATGTATAAAAAACTACAGGAAGGTCGTGGTTATCATGAAACTACGTAAAATTATCTCTTTTGAATATTTAATTGCATTTTTAGGAAGTGTATTTTTCTACTGGCATTTTGAATTTTCGTTCTTATATTTTGTATTGTTTTTATTACTACCTGATGTAAGCATGTTAGGTTACATTGTAAACACGAAAGTCGGCGCTTTATTTTACAATATTGGCCATAGTTTAATACTGCCAGCGATTCTCATGATTGTTGGCTTTGTCATTATATCGACACCGCTTCTAATGGCCTCTATTATTTGGCTAGCCCATATATTTTTAGATCGTGCACTAGGCTATGGATTAAAATATGATGAAGCCTTTACTAAAACTCATTTACAACAAATAGCTTAAGATCGTTTCGGAGGTAAGCGAAGTTTTATCAGCGATTCTCATACTTTTATCAGCGATGTACGCTTTTATCAGCGATTCTTTCACTTTTATCAGCGATGTACGATGTATTATCAGCGATTCTTTCACTTTTATCAGCGATGTTCGATGTTTTATCAGCGATTCTCTCACCTTTATCAGCGATGTTCGATGTTTTATCAGCGATTCTTTCGCCTTTATCAGCGATGTACGCTTTTATCAGCGATTTTCAACCTTTTAATAACCAATTTTTCGGAGGGATACTATGGTGTTGAATTTAGCTCTTCGCTTTCTTTTAGAAATTTGTGTGATAATAGCTTTTGGATATTGGGGTATACAAACTAGAAAAAGCCTTTTCTTTAAGCTTTTACTTGGCATAGGAGCACCTGTTTTGTTCGTAGTTATTTGGAGTTTGTTTGGTTCAACTAAAGCAACATTTCCATTGAATGGGGCTTTGCATTTTTTGCTTGAATTTGTGATATTCTCTTTAGCCGTCATAGCTCTGTATGCTGCAGGGCGAACACAATTAGCGACTATATTTGCAATACTAATCATCATCAATCAGATTTTATTGTCCGTATTTAATCAACGCAAAAAATCCACGTTTTTAAAAAGTGGATTTTTAGCTTTTTTGGAGGCAAGTGTATATCGTTGTAAGGTTAGCTTTTATACCGTTTACTCCCTTCCATTCCCTATACTCTTTAGGTATATCAAATTCAGAAATAAAATTTTCCAGTGATAATTTTCGTTGATGAGCCTCTTTTGCGCGTTGAGTCATTAAAGATAAATAATCAATTAATGTATCGCATAATGTCATATCAGCAACATTGCCATGACCAGGTACAATTATATTAATATCGATTTGTTTAACTCGCTGTAATATGGTCAAAAATTCTACAGAGTTGTATATCGGTACATGTAAATCTTCTGTCGCTAAATCTCCCATAAAAGCTATTTTTTCTTTAGGTAGGTACATAAATGTATCACTCGGTGAATGACCACCGCCTAAACAATATAATTCCACAGTTTTAGCGGAACCAGTGATGGTCAATTTTTCTTCAAACAATAGGGATGGTAGCACAATTTGTAATTGAGATAAGTCATCTAACACCTTCGACATTTCTTGATATTGGTTAATTAAACTCTCTTTTAAAATGGTGTCTTCTGTTGAATCGATTTGATTTTTTAGCTGCAGCAGGTAATGATTCATGTCCTGCTTTTCCTTCTCATAATCTTCAATCTTATTTTTTTCTTTACACAATTTCTCCGTTACATATGTAGAAATAATCGTTGTATCTGAAAATACTTGATTCCCAAAAACGTGATCCCCGTGATAGTGACTGTTAATCAAATACTTTACTTTTTTACCAGTTAAACTTTCAGCTAGACGCCTTAACTCTTCCCCTGCACTAGGAGTACTTAGCGAATCAAAAACTAGAAGCTCGTCACCCAAATCAATTATTCCAGCATTACTCCAAGCACCTTGACCTGGTTTAGCAATAGCAGCAAGCACACCGTCACTTAAAGTATGCAAAGTAAAATATTTTGTTTCTACAATCTCCCGTTCCATTCACAGCTCCCCTTTGAAGTTTTTACATATTATAGCATTCATACTTGAAGATAAATCAATGTTTCGCGAAAATAAAGTTAGTTATTTTAATATCAAGGCCTAAATCGCAAAATTAGTTATGTATCACCCACTTCTTACTCAACAATTGCGCTCGTTTGTCAAACAAGGAAAATATTTTAGCCAAACGTCAAAACTTTCATTCTCATATATTCAAATTGATTTCGAAACGTTTTTCTTCCATTTCAATATAGTTACTTAGTTCAAACAGAATTTCCAATCGGTTCATTTATTAATCATAAAACTCTAAAATCTTTCATACTCTCTCCAAGAATATAGTGTGAAAACCACATCAAATTCTGCTTCATAATAGCCACATTAACTCCTGGCTGGTCAGAACTATATGCCATTCCTTTAAATATTATTAATTCTGTATCAACTTCCATATCCCTTAATCCCTGATATAGCTCATATGCATTTGAAGTTGGGACTCTTGCATCCTTTTCGCCATGTTGGATTAGAGTGGGAGTACAGGCTGATTTAATATATGTCATTGGTGATGTTTTGCTATAGATCTCTGGATCATTCCATGGAGTATTTCCTAAATACATCCTAATAAAGTAAGGGATATCTGTATTTACATAATGGGTACTCCAATTAGTAATCCCACCACCAACTGAAATCGCCTTAAATCTACTACTAAATGTAGAACAAAAAGCTGATATATATCCACCGTTGCTCCATCCCATAACCCCTACTCTATCTTTATCTGCAATCCCTTTGTCAACCAGTTTATCCACTCCAGATATAACATCATCGTAGTTAGCAATTCCCAATTTTCTATAGTTTGCTTTTAAGAATTCATTACCATAACCAGAACTTCCCCTGTAGTTTGGTTCTAAAACGATAAAGCCTTTTTCGATAAACTGTTCAATAGGATATTTCTCATTAAAACAGTCTGAAAATATTGGAAAAGATGCCCAAGCCGGACCACCATGGATTACCACTAATAAGGGATATTTTTTATTTGCGTCAAACTCTACTGGGGTTGATAAAACGCCCTCTATTTCAAGACCATCACTACTTTGCCATGAAATTATTTCCCTGTTACTTTTAAGCTTTCCTTTGAAAAAGCTATTTTCATTCGTTATTTTTTTATCGTCTAAATAGATTTCAAAGGTTTCATTTCTAATTGCCTTATTAAAGGCTAAATGATTTCCGTTCCTTGTTATAGAAGCATCCATTATAAAGCTATCTTCTTTTCCGCTTAACATTTCCACAGTGCCACTCTCAGATAACAACCCAATAAGATAATTAGTTTTATTTTGCCATCTAATTAAAATTCCTTTAGCTGTCCACCGTAATGGAATAACCGTACTATCAAAATCTGGTAAAGGTTTAATTAGCTCTCCATTATTAATATCATAAATCTCAAGCGTACTTTCTTGTATATGGGTCTTATAGTAATCCTTCTCCCTTATGCTTGCTGAGTAACATATTTTGCTGCCATCAGGTGAAAAGCAAACACTCCCTCCCAACAACTTATCTGTATTCAACTTTTGTAGCTCTCCAGCTTTAATATCTAGTATGTAAAGATCCCCATTAAGATAATCCCCCATATTTGGACTTGGTGTAGCCATTAATACAATCTTTTTCCCACAATTTGAAATATCAAATTCATGGACATGAAAATCCTTACCATCAGTTAGTTGATAAACAACGCAATTTTCATGTTCATATTTATCATCTTGTATCACTTTTTCTATTTCAATGTAATATAAACAATTATTCTGGTATTCCTTACCTATATGATGGAAATCTCCATATAGTTCCTTACGTTTCTTATTCGTCTCCGATTCTTTAGACTGTGCAACATAATAAAAACCCTTGCCAGTAGGCTCCCATTTGAATTTACTGACTCCTTCTTTCTCATCAGTAATTTGAACCCCACTATAACCATCTAATGACTTAACAAAGATCTGATTTTTCTTATGATCCCCGTCACCAACTGGGCTAAGGTATGCGATATCTCTAGAATCTGAAGACCATAATGGGTATGTACTATCTATATCCCTAGTTGTTAATGGGTAACACTGCCCCTTATCTTTTTCATATATCCATACATGATTCATATATATATTGTCTTTCCAGTTAGCTGACTTCTTGACAAATGCTACGTTTTTGCCATTCTCACTTATATTTGTACCTGATAATGTTGGTAATGAAATAATCTCTTCTATACTTAGATATGTTTTTTCATTCATTTCCATTAATAAACCCCCTCGTTTAATATTGACACATATAAATTATGAATTGATTCATCTTGTTCATATATTCTAAGAAATTCTCTTACAATATTTCTATACAATGGGCAAAAGTTCCTTCTTCCACTTACTGGCCCTATAACGAAAAGACACTCATTTTTACAAGAGTGTCTTAATTAAAGTTTATTTCAAAATATCTATGTCACCAAAAAAATCGCAAAAAAAGATGATATTGAAAAAGATATGTTTTTAATGTAAGTAATGAATATCCCTCGATTTTTTTCCTGTTGATACTTTTCCCACGCTACGGATAATAACATACTTTTTTCACTCTCCCACTGATAGATGTCCAATGAAAGGCTTTTTCAAACGAGGATATTCAATAATCTAAGATATTGATCTTTGAATAATCTAAAAAGACCCTTTCCATGTTTCCAGGAAAGCGCTCTTTAATCGAATAACTACATTACTTTATTAATTTTTAACCGAAATCCTTTTCATTAATCGCTTTAATTTATTTTCTGTATCCGTTTCCTCTACTGGTGTATAGATACTGCACCGTAAATCCATATCACCTTGCACCTGAAGAGAAGTTAAATTAAACAACATTTTGCCTGCTTTAGCATGTCTGAATTCAATGATCATTTCTGGAGCCTTACTTACTTGACTTTCTTGCCATAAATCCTGAAATTCTGAATGTGAATGATTCATTTCTTTAATAAATTGGTTGTACCATTCATCCCCTAAATAGTGTCCATAATAGGTACGGAAAATAGCAAGAAAACCTTTCGCAAAATGTTCCCAATTGACGGCCAATGCTTTAAATTCTTTTCTGGTGAACACTAATCGAATCAAATTTCTTTGATCATCCGGTATTTGTTCAAAATCTAAAAAAACATGAGCAGCTGCAGGATTCCAGCCCACTATATGGCAATGTCGATCTGTAATGATAGTCGGACAATATGTTAATTCAGTTAGTATTCGCTTTAAAGAAGGGCTAAGCTCTGATTGATTCTTTTTTTGATTTGTAATTTCTGATTTTGTCTCTAATGCCAGGTCATACAAATAGTCTCTTTCATCATTATTTAATTGTAGAGCTGTAGAAATACAATCAAGTACGATTGAAGAAACTTTAATATCTCTTCCTTGCTCTAGCCATGTATACCAAGTGGTACTTACACCTGCTAATTGTGCAACCTCTTCTCTTCGTAATCCAGGTGTCCTTCTCCGATTTCCAGCAGGCAAACCAACAGACTCTGGCTTAATTTGGGCACGCTTAGCTTTTAAGAATGTCGACAAAGCTTCAAGCCTAGTTTTATCATTCATTTTTAAAACTCCTCATCTTATCCATTTAACCTATTAGTAATTATACCAGGATAAACAATCACTTGTAATAGGATAAAACAGATGTAAAATACAAGTAAATTATTTATTTGGAGGGATGCAAAATGGAAAGAGTTGTGATTACCGGTATGGGGATAGTGTCTCCTTTAGGAAACAACATCCAAACATTTTGGAACAATTTGATTAACGGAGAATCTGGTATATCCATTATCGATACATTTGATGTTACTAATCATAAGACAAAAATTGCAGGTATCGTCCAAGAGTTTGATGCAGATGAAGTTTTAGGAAGGAGCGAAGCTAAACGTTTGGATCGTTTTTCACAATTTGCTTTGGCTGCAGCTGAACAAGCTTGGGTAGATTCTAAGTTAGACCTCGATCATATAGATGTAGAACGGTTAGGCGTATATGTAGGTTCAGGTATAGGGGGAATTGAAACCTTGATTGAAAATATTGATGCGCTTAGACAGAAGGGTCCTAGAAGAGTTAGCCCGACCCTAGTACCTGCTATGATTTCTAATGCTGCTGCAGCACAAATTAGTATCAAGTGGAACGCAATGGGACCTTCTTTGTCGCCTGTTTCTGCTTGTGCAATTGGAAATACAGCTATTGGTGAAGCCTTTAGACTAATTCGTTCTGGAGAAGTTGACGTTATGTTCGCAGGTGGAACAGAGGCAGCTATAACAGACTTATCAATAGCAAGCTTTGGTAATGCTACAGCATTATCAACGAGAAACGATAATCCCACTAAAGCCAGTCGTCCATTTGATGAAAATCGAGATGGATTCGTCATGTCAGAGGGAGCTGGAATTTTAATCTTAGAATCTTTATCTCATGCTTTACGTAGAGAGGCAAAGATTTATGCAGAAGTCATTGGATATGGTGCAAGTTCAGACGCACACCATATCGTAGCTACACATCCGGAAGGCAAAGGGGCTTATCTTGCAATGAGATCAGCTTTAAAAAATGCAAATTTATCACCTGAAGAAATTGATGTAATTAGTGCTCATGCAACAAGTACAAAAGTGGGAGACATCTCCGAAACGATGGCTATTAAGCAGCTGTTTGGTAAACAAGCTTATCAGATTCCTGTAACAGCTAATAAATCTATGCTCGGTCATATGTTAGGGGCAGCAGGCGGTGTTGAAGCAATTGCTTTAGCACTAAGTTTAAAGGAAGGGATAATTCCTCCAACAATTAACTTAGAAAATCCTGATCCATTATGTGATCTCGATTATGTACCATCTATTGCTCGCCAAGTGAAAATAAATACGGGTCTGTCTAACTCATTCGGTTTCGGAGGTCATAATGCGGCTATTGTTATAAGGAAATACGAGTGAATAAACTTTCTCGTAAATCTACCGTTTCTTAAGGAAATAGTTGGAATCATTCCATTAAAAAGCCTGTTTTTTAAACAAGTAGAAAATGATTTTATTATAAATCTCTGCAAAAGCAAATTTTAGTTACAATATGATCAAGACAAAAAAATCCACTCTTTTTTCAGAGTGGATTTTCTCATCATATTAAATAAGTCGCTTAATCATCTTTTCATATAACATAACAATTAGTAAGCCGCCAAGTATAGGGGTTAAAGAACTAAAACTGAAATAAAAACCCCCATCATTGTATTGTCCTAAGAAATGAAATCGCAGCCATGGAACGCCATATGTTTCACCTACACCGTATAAAAAAACTGTGCTAAATAAAAACAACGCTAGACATTTTATAAATTCATTTCTATTCATACAATTCACCTCACTTAACGATGGTCATTTGTTTTGCGTATGTTACAAGGTCATCGATTGTTAACTCAGAATTTCCAATAAAAATGCTATATTGATAGCCGTTTTCCTGCCAGCTAATACTACGGAATTTATTCTCATCCATTACAGTACCTTTTTGACCTCGGATGTCCATTTCTTTTTCACCAAAAACAGGCTCTACCTTAGTAGCATTACTATTTGCTTTAAAAACAGTTACTGAAATATTTTGCTGACCATTCTTTGAATAATTAAATGTGTATTCTGAACGGTCTTCAATCCCTTTATCTAATGAAATACCATCCAAAGTAAGCCCATTTTCTTCTGGCACCATTAAAAATTCGCCTAGTTGTTCTTTCACTGTATCCAGTTTTACTGACTCAGATTCAGGTACACTTATTTCTTCCACTTTTGCATCCTTTGGGATATCAATTGTGAATTGTGCATCATCAATTTTTGCACTGTCATCCAGTTTCGCATACTCTGTTGTCATTTTATTTCCAGCGCTATTCGTTATTGTTTTTAATGTTACCCATGTTTTTTTATCAACCCATACTTCTATATCACCAATTAAAGTATCATTTTTTTTAGCTTTCGCTACAATTTTATACGTATCTCTTCCAGCAATCTTCTCCTCTCCGGCAATTTTCACATCATGTGTATCCTTTACTGTGTTAAATAGTATTTCTAACTGATCTCTTTGTGATGGGAAGTCATCTAACCCATCTTTGCTAATATCTATTTTATGAACAGTGTTTTTCACAACATCATACATAATAACCTGTGAGCCATTGTTGACTGCGATGCTATGCTCACCATTTTCAGATATTGTCTCAATACGTCGCTTACCATCTTTAGACCACTCTTTGACTTGAGCTTTTCCACCAGCCTCGCCCATATCCATTGTGTATTCACCGTAATAAGTAAGTGGTTCTTTCGTTTCCTGTAATGCATGATCAATAATTTCCTGTGGTGAATATGATCCCTGCGTATTACAACCTACTAAGCTAAATGTTAGTGCGGCAACTAAGCCTGCTGCACGTAATGATTTTTTCCAATTCATTATCAAATCTCTCCTTTAAATGGTGGCAACCAGCAAAGTACAGCTGTTCCATTGCCTTCTCTCGATACAAGCTCTACTGTCCCACCATGCTTTTCTATTATTTGTTTTGCAATATTTAATCCTAGTCCAGTACCTCGCTCCCCAGCCTTTGTTCGTGCTGTATCTGCTTGGTACATGGGCTCGAATAACTTGTCGATATCTTCTTTATTTATACCCTGACCGCTATTTTGCACAATAATATACATACCTTCTTGTTTTTTCAGTGCAGGCTTTACAAAATCAAAGAATCCTGTAGGACACTTCCCAGTATTTAAGGCTGCTAAACCTATCGTTGTACCTTCTGCTCCATAACGCCAAGCATTACTCATTAAATTGTCAACTACCCGTTGAAGCTGCTTCGGATGAACAGCATACATCCCTTCTATGTCACAAGTAACTTCAAGCATAAATCCTTGATCCTCACAAAGCTGATCATAATCAGACAGTGCCATTTCAAAAAACTCAGCCCCATCTACTGCTACAAGTTCTAAATTATAACTTGTAGATTGCAGTAAAGTGTACATTAGTAGATCCTCTAACATATGCTTCATCGTTTCAGACTTTGTTAAAATAATCTGTCGGTACTCGTCTTGAAGTTCTTCCGACAACGCCTTGCCTTGTAACGACTCAGCATACGCTTGTATTGCTGTAAGAGGTGTTTTTAAATCATGGGAAATACTTGCAATCATTAGCTCCTTTTGCTGTTGTTCCGCTTTTAAGTGCGCACGCGCTGTTTCAATTTCATCCTGCATAGCAAGAAAGGTTTGAGCAAGTTCACCAATTTCATCTTTTCTTGCCACTAAATTCGATTCCACATGCTCCCCTTTTGCAAAAGCACGCATCTGCCGCATCAGTTCATGTAACGGTCGATTTAATTTACGGTTAAGCAGCATCATAGCTGCAAAATAAATTAGGAGAAATAATAGTATAGAGCTAGCTATTACAAGCCAAGAACGACTTTCTACGCCTTTTATCCAATCCGTCCTAACTAATTGAATTTTATAAACCCCAAGCAAATCCCCATCTTGATAAACAGGTTCTTTATAAGTAAAGGCATTGTAGTTTTGCTTTAATTCATATAAACCTTTAAAAACACTATCTCTAGATTCATATTCCAATCTCAACGGAATTGAGGAATACAAAAGTAAGCCTGATTTCGAGTAAAGTGTAATTGCGAGCTGATTATTCGTTAATGCTTCAATCTCTTTTGTATCCGCATTTTTTTTATAATGTACAGGATTTTCGAGAACAGATTTTACCTGATTTAACTCTGTCCATTTCTCGAAATACTCAGCAAAGTTTTTATCTTGATAATAGGCATTAATCCACACATAAAGGCCATAAGCACCTGTTATCGGTAAAACCATCACGATGAAAAAAGTGATGAGTAGCCATGTTTTAATTTTCATAGCGGTTCACCAATAAAGCGGTAGCCCTTGCCCCATACCGTCTGTATATAATAAGGGGTTTTAACTGGGTCTTTTAGCTTTTCTCGTAGCGCCTTTATATGTACTGTAACTGTATGTGTTTCATCGACACTCGCCTGTTGCCAAATATGCTGATATAGCTCTTCTTTTGAAAAGGTTTGGCTTGGATTTTTCGCAAGCAGTTTTAACAGAGCAATTTCCTTCTGTGTTAAGGCAAGCTCTTTATCATCAAGGCGCGCTGTTTCCTTTTGCCAATTAATTTGTAAGCCGTGTGCAAAGGATGTTACATCTTCAGTGACTTCTTTTTTTGTATAACGTTTCCAGCGACGTAAGTGTGAGGCTACACGTGCCTTTAACTCCTCTAAGCTAAATGGTTTCGCTATATAATCATCAGCGCCCTGCAAGCCCTCAACCTTATCTGCCTCTTCCTTACGCGCACTCATCATTAAAATAGGTACATCACTTTCCCAACGAATATTTTGGCAAACAGAAAGACCATCCATCTCAGGTAACATCCAATCGACTAACACTAAATCGAACGTATCTGCTTGAAAATCAGCTAGCCCTTCAAGGCCTGTTGTTGCCCAAGTAATTTGGTAACCCTCTTGCTCAAGCGTATCCTTCACAATACGTCCAATCGCCGTATCATCCTCAATCAGTAATAGCTTTTCTTTCATCTGTTTTCCTCCTGTACTAACCTTACTATGTAAAAAGACGTTTTTTCTGAACTTTACACTTTCTTTATAATTACCATAGATCTGGCTATCCGTCACTTCTCATTTTTTATCCGTCGAGCGGGGCGAACTTTCCGTCGCTTCGCCATTTTTATCCGTCGTTCTGCCCGGCCTTTCCGTCGCTTTGCCTTTTCCTTCCGTCGTTCTACTCGGCCCTTCCATCGCTTCGCCTTTTCCTTCCGTCGTTCTGGACTGGCTATCCCTCGCTTATCTTTTTCTTTCCGTCGTGTTACTCGACCCTTCCGTCGATCCTATCCGATTAATCAAAATAAAAAAAGGAATGCACGCAAGTTGTGCATTCCTCCCATTATGTTAGAAAAATAAATTTAATATAAAGTATATAGTTGCAGCCATGACTGCGGAAATTGGCATAGTAATAACCCATGTCGTTACAATTTTTCGTGCCATGCCCCATTTAACACCTTTTACACGATGTGCTGTTCCTACACCCATGATGGATGAAGAAATAACATGTGTTGTAGATACTGGTAGGTGAATTAATGTCGCACCAAAGATGATGGATGCAGAAGCAAGGTCTGCTGCAACTCCGTTTACTGGACGGATTTTCATAATCTTGCCGCCAACTGTTTTGATGATTTTATAACCACCTACAGAAGTACCAAGCCCCATCGCACATGCTGCTGCAAAACGAACCCAGAATGGAATATCGTCTGTGTGATGTAAGCCTCCTGCAATTAAAGCTAACGTAATAATCCCCATCGCTTTTTGCGCATCGTTTGTACCGTGAGTAAATGATTGCAAAGCTGCAGTACCTATTTGCATCGTCCGGAAGCCTTTATTTGTTCGATATAAATTCATATCCTTAAATAGTACTTTAAATAAAGACATCATTAAGAAACCAGCTGCAAACGCAAGTAATGGTGAGAAAATAAGCGCTTGAAGGATTTTTATAAAGCCGCTGTAGTTCAAAGCATCAAAGCCTGCCGCTGCAATAGCAGCCCCTGCCACAGAACCAATTAATGTATGCGATGAACTAGATGGAATTCCAAAGTACCACGTTACTAAATTCCATGTGATCGCTGAAAATAATGCCGCTAAAATAACGACAGATCCTGTAGTATCACCAGTAAAAGCATTCAAGCTGTATGGGTCAACAATATCCTTTGTCAATGCTTTCGCTACCCCAACAAATGTAATAGCTCCGATGAAGTTCATACCCGCAGCCAAATATACTGCTGTTCGAGGCTTCAAAGCTCTTGTTGATACAGAAGTTGCTATTGCGTTGGCTGTATCATGGAAACCGTTAATAAAATCGAACACAAGTGCGAATATAACGATTAATATTGTTATTAGTAAAATCGTATCCATTTCGTACACTCCATCTTACGCGTTACGCATAATTATTGTTTCAATTGTGTTTGCTACTGTTTGGCAGCTATCTGCAATATCTTCAAATTGTTCGTATATACTCTTGAACACGATGATACGCATTGGATCTTTTTCTTGAATAAATAATTGCTTCATAGACGAGCGGAATATTTCATCGCATTCACGCTCATAGTCCTTAATTTGAATAGCATGTTTACGCATTTCAACAAGCTTTTTACTATTTAATAGCTCCATTGCTTGGACCATTTCGTCTGTGCTTTTTGCAATAAATGTTAGAAATTGGCGCATTGGCTCTGTAACCTCTGTTAAATTATACATGTCAAAATGGGCAATACAGCCTTCCATACCATCAATGACATCATCTAATTTATTTGCAAGTGATAAAATATCCTCACGCTCGATAGGTGTCATAAATGATTTATTTAGCATGACGATAAGCTCGTGAATCAATTTATCTCCACTTGTTTCATATTGCTTCATTGTGCCTGCGATTTCTTTTAGAGCATCTATATCTTGAATACGTGCATTATGTGCATAGTAAATACCTTCTTTGACATTTTTAGAAATGTTTAATAATGCTTTGAAAAATGGATCTTGCTTGTTTGAGTTGAACATAGTGTTCCTCCTGTTGAATAAATATTGTCGATTTCTGCAATCATCATAACAAAAATTTCACATAAATCTACAGATTTTTAAACATAAACGAGTTGAATTTACAAAAATGTAATATTAAAATTGCCACAATTATTTTAAGGTGCATTTTCAAGTTGAAAACGTTGGAAACTCGATAACAAAAATTATCGATTTTTCTTTAAATATTACCGTTTTTTCTTTGATTTTTATAAAAATACTTGAAAAAACTTTTTTCTCTTCTGTTTTTTGATCGTTATAAATGTTAAGGAATTGTAAACGATATTTACATTAAAAGAGGAATACTCCATTGTCATTTATTACAATTCGCAGTACTAAGAGTAACTAACACATTATGCGTTAAAGAAGATTGTGAATATCATACATATGGACATCGATTTACTATATACCTGCACTTATGGCTGTTGGTTTACCCCCAAGTACAGCTATTGCCACAAACAAACTAACCAATACAATTAGCAATGGGACTAGCATGTTAACTTTTTTACGAGCGGGCAAGGTTGATCTAAAAAAAATAATACCTTTTATTTTTATTGGTTCGTTCATTGGAGCATACACCGTGCATCTCGTATCACCAGCTATTTTAAAACCTCTAATGCTTGTTATGCTCGTCCTCGTTACCACTTATACGGTTTTCGAGAAAAATTGGGGACAGTGACCTGAAGAGCGAACATCAAGTACTGTTATGAAAATAGCCTTTATTTGCGCTTTTGCTGCTGCTGGCTTTTATGATGGTTTCTTCGGACCTAACACTGGTTCTTTTTTTATTTTCATTTTATTAATGATGGGAGATGATTTCTTACAGGCTGCAGGTAATGCAAAGGCTTTTAATTTCACATCGAACTTAGCGGCACTTGCTATGTTTTTACTATTAGGAAAAGTTATTTTTTTATACGGTCTACCTATGGGCTTTGTCATGATTTTCGGTGCAATAATAGGTCAAAATTTGCGCTGAAACGGGGGACAAAGATGATGCGTATTATTTTCATAATGACTTGTACATTAATTGTTAAAAATGCATGGGATTATTTCAGTATTCATTAAGGTCCAGTTTCAAAAAATCACCAAGTGGAATAGTACCGATTTCATTGACATTATTTATCAGTCAATTGACAAAATTTATTTGCGTGCTATAATACTTTTGGGCTTCACCGCATTGAAGCGAAGAAGTAATTGTTAGGAGGATTAGCATGTTCCGAATTGAAGCAAAGAGTAACCCTCGATTTATTGAGGCAAGCTTTATAATAATAGTAATAATTGCCACGATGGCATACAGTATTGGGTATTTACAAGCAACACCCCATATACCTATTTTTCTTGTCATTTCACTTTTACTTGCTTATGGATTACTTAAAAAAGTTCCTTTCCGTGAGCTTGAATCTGGAATGATTGCTGGTGCAAGTGCTGGACTTGGGGCAGTTTTTATTTTCTTCTTTATTGGTATTTTAATTTCAAGCTGGATTATGGGCGGCACCATTCCAACGCTCATCTACTACGGTTTTTTAACAGTTTCACCAAACTTTTTCTTTGCGATCGTATTTTTGATTTGTAGTATTGTTGGTGTTTCAGTTGGTAGTTCTTTAACTACTGTTGCAACAGTGGGCGTTGCCTTTATGGGGATTGCTGGTGCAATGGACATCTCTTTAGCTATAACAGCTGGTGCGATTGTTTCTGGAGCTTTCTTTGGTGATAAAATGTCTCCACTATCGGATACAACAAATCTTGCATCTGGAACGGTTGGTGTAGATCTTTTCGAGCATATTAAAAATATGGGTTGGACAACGATTCCAGCTTTCGTGATCTCATTCGTCCTTTATGCAATTTTATCGCCAACAGGTGGAAATACTTCGTTTGAAACAGTTGAGCAATTTAAAGAGGGATTACTGTCAACTGGGCTTATTCATTGGTATACATTATTGCCAATTGTTGTGCTCGTTATTATGACTTTTTATAAAGCACCTGCACTTATCACACTTGCAGTCGTATCAATTATTGGCGTTGGGCTTGCCTACATACAAGAACCGATTGCACTATCGAATGTCTTTAAAATCCTTTTTGAAGGCTATAAATCTACTACGGGATATAAAGATGTAGATGCACTACTGTCTCGTGGTGGTATGAACAGTATGCTATCTACAATTGCCTTAGTCCTCTTAGCATTAACAATGGGTGGTCTATTATTTACGCTCGGCATTATACAAAGTATTTTAGCGAAGGTGGAAAGCTTCTTTAAAAATGCTGGCTCTGTTATTACGGGAGCTGCCATTACAGGAATAGGTGTCAACACATTAATTGGTGAGCAATATTTATCAATCCTACTAACTGGTGAAGCATTTAAAGCACAATTTGAGAAGGTAGGACTTGCCCCTAAAAATTTATCCCGTGTTATGGAGGACGCAGGTACTGTAGTCAATCCTCTTGTTCCATGGAGTGTTTGTGGTATGTTCATTGCTAGTGTACTAGATATACCAACAACAACTTACCTACCATTTACTTTCTTCTGTCTACTCGGACCAATTTTGACGATCATCTTTGGTTGGAGCGGTAAAACATTAACGAAGCTTGAAAAATAAGATAATAAGATTGGTAGCTGATGAATTCGTCAGCTACTTTTTTCTATCTCCCACCATATTTATGCGTTAAATTCATGAAGGAAGTATATATAGAAGAGTCGATTATACCTATGCTTCATTAACCAAACAACCACATTCAGCAGGTTTAATAGGTTATTTAATGAATTTATGTGTTTTATCTTACTATCCTCTGCTTTACTAATAGTAATAACTGGTTTTATTAGAGAAGGTATTGAATTGACCGAATTAAAGCAAAATTAGTTAGTCTAAGTCCGTGCAATTCCGAACTCAAACCAACCAATCAGCCACATATTAAAAACTCTAACATCAAGGGGTCACTACCGTCTAAGGCTTCCTCACTTCCCCTCTTTTCCTTTTAATGTTGTAAGAATTACATTTTCAAGAACATCCATAGGTTCCCCTTATTTTTACAGAAAGGTTTTTATTAAGTACTCTTTAATTTGGTTATATTCATGTTGGTAAACAGGCCTTCCAATGGTTCCATATATAACCTTGACATCAAGGATTCCTAAATCCTTTAAGAAGTTCAGATACTTTCTCGCAGAGACCCTTGAAATGCCCACAACATTTGCCACTTCTTCGGTGGAAAACGGCCCTTCTTTCAATTCCTGAACCGCTTCCCAGACTTGCTTTAAGGTATCTTTAGTCAACCCTTTTGGGAGCTCTTCAACTATTGCAGTCTCATCCCTGTGCAAAAAATAATTATCGAGCTCCTGCTGGCTGACCGCTTCCAGTTTACCTGTAAGCCGGGTCTTTTGCTGATAACTGACAAGAGCAGCGTTGAACCTTTCAAATTTAAAAGGCTTTATTAAATAATCGACAACGCCGTACCTTATTGCCCTCCTGATTCGTTCCAGATCCGATGCAGCTGAAATAATGATTACATCGATTTCAAGTTCATTTTGCCGGAGATACGCCAATAGCTCTAGGCCATGCCTACCCGGCATAAAAATATCCAGAAGTATAAGCTGTATTTCCTCCTTTCCGAGCAAATGGATAGCCTCATCGACTGAATTGGCTATTGCAGCCAAACGGAAGCCACCAATCTTTGAAAGGTATCGTTTATTGATTTCCGCCACCATAGGGTCGTCTTCGACAATCATTACATTGATCATGCCTCTTCATCCTCTGCTTTATAAGGTATATATACCGCAAAATTCGTTCCCTTTCCCGGCTTGGAAGAAATGATTAGGTCCCCTTCTAGTCTTTCAATAGCCTGAGCTAAAAGATATAGCCCGAGCCCACGGTTATCACCTTTTGTGGAGAAGCCTTTATCTAATATTTTATTTTGCATTGCTTTCGTCATTCCCATCCCTGTATCCTTAACCTCGATTGTTAAAATATCCTCTGCGTAATCGAGTTTTAAGTCAACTTTTTTGATAGGACTGTCCGCTATCGCTTCCATTGCATTATTGACGAGATTTCCAATAATCGTTATCAGGTCATTGGTGATTTCTTGGTTCAAAGGCTTGGGAAGCTTATTGGAGCAATCAAATGATAGTGATGCACCTGATTCTCTTGCAAAGCTTTGCTTGCCAATCAAAAATCCGGCTAGAACTGGATCTTGGACATTCTCGGTTACAAAACCTATTTCCGTTTCCCGGTGGTTAACCGTTTCACTCACATAGTTCGCAAGTGTATTATATTGCTCAGTACGGACAAGTCCAAGAATGACATGCAGCTTATTCATAAATTCATGGGCATGGGCACGTAGGGCATCCGCATAATTGCGTACACCTGTGAGCTGTTCGGCCAATAACTGAACTTCTGTTTTATCACGGAATGTAGCGATTGCTCCAACCGGCTGATTATCCACGACTACCGGTACCCTGTTTACTAAAATAGTAACCCCATGCAGATCCTGTTCCTGGTCAAACTCAGTTCCTCCAGACTTCAAAATATGGGTTAAACGGCTACTAGGTAAATAATCTTCTATTTTGAGTCCCATTGGATTCCCTTCTAGACCGGCTTTTTTAAAAAGCTTTCGGGCTGCCCTGTTTACAAGGGTAATTTTTCCTTCTTGGTCAATGGCTATAATGCCCTCACGGACAGACTGGAGCATGGAACTCCGCTCTTCAAGCAGCCTGGCAATAGCGAACGGCTCGAGTCCCAACAGGATTTTTTTGATAACCCTGGCCAAGCCCACTGCACCTGTTACCCCGATAAGTATTCCGATTAATGTCCCGATCACCATGCCCATCCGACCTTTATGTACAGCCTCCGTTACGTTTTCCAAAGAAATCCCTACAGCAACTGCGCCGACTTGTTTTCCCTGTGTATTCTTTATTGGGGTAAATGCCCGCATGGAGGGGCTGAGAATACCCTTTGAGATGGATATATACTCTTTCCCTTGAAGGACTGGCCCTTCATCTCCTCCCCTGAACTTCCTTCCCACTTCACCTGGATCCGGGTGGGAAAGTCGGATTCCTTTCATATCCATGACGACAACGAAGTTAACATGCGTTAAATCTTTTATTTGATTGGCAAAAGCTTGTACTTCTTTCGGATTTGTTTCTCCCTCAAGAGACCCAATCACTTGCGGGCTAACAGAAACCATCTTTGCAATATTGAGTGCCTTTTCTTTCTGTGTCTCTTCCACACTGGAGGTAATTCTCTTACTAATTAGCAAATCGGTTATACCAAGTGACAAAGCGAAGACAAGGCATACAAAAATAATAATGATGACTTGTAAACTAAATCTGCCCTTTTTCATAATCTCCTCCAGGTTATCTGCTTAATTATAGTATGAATAAGTTTTATCCATTACATTCATAGAGACCGCGAAGGAAGAACTTTGCAGTCTCAAAATTGCACCCGCCATGACTGGGGTAAGCAAGGTATGGTAAAGAATTAAAGATGGAGTCAACGTAAAACTATTGCTCCATCTTTACAAAAATGCCTGTCACTACCTGGAATACCGAAAGTTCGATTAATTACCAGGAGTACAGGCATTTTATTTAACTATTTAATATGCTTAGGAATTAATCTTTGTCCAAGTACCTACACTCTTAATTTCTTTATACTCAGGTTTCCACATAGAATCTTCAATAGTTTTTTCAACATCTTGAATATCTATTCTTGCAATTCCTTCGTGTATTGCAGCACGGGCTACTTCAATGGCTACGTATTTTGAGACTTCATGAAGCTTTTCAATAGATGGCAGTATAGATGCTCCAGGTTTACTTGTGTCTGACACTCTTGCAACCGCAGAAGCAGCTGCTGCAAACATTCCTTTTGAGATCACTTCAGCTTTTGCAGCAATCGCTCCCAAGCCTAGGCCTGGGAATACAAATGCGTTATTTGACTGCCCGATTTCATACGAAACACCTTTGTATTCTACATTGGCAAACGGGCTACCGGTTGCAATTAGAGCCTTGCCATCGGTCCACTTAATTAGGTTTTCTGGCACTGCTTCAGTCAGTGCCGTAGGGTTGGACATAGGCAAGATGATGGGACGCTCAACGTGCTTGGCCATTTCTTTAACAATTTCCTCAGTGAACGCGCTGGCTTGTCCTGAAGTACCAATCAGGATGGTTGGCTTCACTCTTTGAACTACTTCCGTTAATGAAATGTTCCCTTCCTCATTCATATCCCAGTTCTTAACTTCATCCATCTTTTTTGTATAAGGCTTCTGGAAGTAAAGAACATCTGGTGTTTCATCTGTTAGTAGACCCCGATAGTCTACAGCCCAGAAACGATCACAGGCTTCTTCTCTGGTAGACCCTTCTAGAACCATGGCATCTACCATTTGGTCTGCGATACCAATGCCGGCAGCTCCTGGTCCAAAGACAACAACGCGCTGGTCCTTCATGGATTCTCCTGTTACTTTCAAAGAAGACATAATAGCAGCAAGAGTAACAGCACCTGTCCCCTGGATGTCATCGTTGAAGGTAAGGATTTTGTCACCGTATTTGTCCAAGATTTTTCGCGCATTGACGTTGCCAAGGTCCTCCCAGTGAATGAGTACCTCTGGAAAGAACTTTCTTGCAGTCTGAACGAATAAATCAATGAATTGATCATAACGATGACCTCGGACACGTGCGAATTTGTTTCCGATATACATAGGATCTGCAATCAAAGCCTGATTGTTCGTGCCAACATCCATCACGATTGGCAGAACACGGCTTGGATCAATACCAGCTGCAGCCGTGTACACGGCAAGTTTACCAATCGCAATATTAATACCGCCTATCCCTTGGTCCCCGATACCAAGAATGCTTTCAGAGTCTGTAACGACGATTAAGTCGATACCATTTTTTTGCTTTCCTAGATTATAAAATGCCTTTTCAATGCTCTCAGGATCCTCAATAGAAAGATATAAGCCACCTGGTCGTCTGTAGCTTTGAGAGTATGACTGAATTGCATCACCGACAGTAGGAGTGTAGATGATAGGGAGCATTTCTGCCAGGTGTTCTTTCAAAAGACGATAAAACAAGACAACATTGCGGTTATATAAATCAAAAAGCAGCCCGTTTTTGAATAGATTCGTCGTCCGCATCGAATATTGTTCATAGACCCTATTAACCTGCTCATCAAGGGTTAGTACTTGTGGCGGTAACAGACCTTCAAGTCCAAGGTCTTCTCTTTCTTCTTTCGTAAAAGCTGTTCCTTTATTCAAAAAAGGATTAGAGAGAACTTCTTTTCCTTTTATTGTAGTTATAATAACATTATTAGGTATATTCATGGTGTTTCCTTCCTTCTATTTTAAAATAGAGCAACCATGCTAATAAAATTTTCCTTATCCCATTAGTTTTTTTAACTTAATGACCCTTTGTTGTAACTAAACAAAGCAGACAGTGAAACCGCTGACTGCTTTATCTTTGTTTCATTTTAATGGCCGGGATAACCGTAAATTTTTACTTTATTGTCATGTTGCCCTTGCAATTGATTCTTTAGCTTTTTTCTTTTCGGATCTTTTATATACATAATTAACAATAATCGGACAGAGTATTGCAGATATTACACATGCTGCTGCAACTTGTGCGGTAGCTGCTGGTGCTATGTGAGCTAAGGTTGGATCTGCAGCTGCAACAACAGCAGGTGTAGCTACAGCATTTCCTGCAGTTGATCCTGTTGCTAGACCAACTAGAGGATTTTCTTTAAATAACTTCAAAAGTAGGTAAGCTCCAATTCCAGTGAATGCAGCTATTAATCCTAGTAGTATGCCAGGACCTCCCGCTTTTATAATAGTTGAAAGATCCATCCCTGCACCTAATGGGAATGAGAAGAATGGGATTAATAATAATTTACTGCTTCCAAGGAACTTTCTCATATCAGGATCAATATTCCCTAAAATCATTCCTATTACTATTGGAATTAATACTCCTATAAGTGTTTGAAAAGGAATTGTAGCAAGGCCGGATGCACCTAATGCAACTAATGTGAAAAATGGACCATCTTTTAAAGAAAATACAGCATATGCGCCTACATCAGTTTCGTCACCATACGTTGAAGCAAGAGATGCATATAATCCACCATTAGCATTTAATAACGCTGCAAGGATTGCTAATGGTGATAATCCTAGTATTCCGGCAGGCCCAAAAATCATTGCTACAGTTATACCTATTCCAGCACCCACTATAAATTTTCCTGTTATTAATATTGCACCTTTTTTTATTGCCTTTGGTGCTAATTTGAAATTAATTTGTGAACCAATTAAAAACATAAAACATGCCAAAATAGTTGATGATGCTTCTTTACTGAATAATGCAGTTGTAAAACTTCCTATTTTTAAAATTTCCGGAAAAAATGTGTTCGTTAATACCCCTAAAAAAAGTGGGACAACCATCATTCCACCTGGAATTTTATCAAGCGTTTTCTTAATTGGAATTTGCATTTTTACCCCTCCTATAATCACGAACGAATCCATTATTTTATCAATTGCTCCATTAATTGCAGAAAGCGGTTCCAACTTTCTTGCATGTTGTACTATTTTTTAATCTCCCTTTGTTTTGTACCTGTCTATCATATTCGGGTGGAAACCGTTTTCATAGTTTATGAAAGTTAAATAATCCTTTTTGTAAATAAAAAAAGTAAGCAGCCATTATCATTAATCATCGAATTAGCAAAATGGCAACTCCCATAATCAAGGTAAGAACCATTGCATTTTTTTTAATTGACAATTGAACATCCCCGGTTCAATTCCCCCCAAAACCTTAGCTTTTTATTGTTGGAAGAGTTAATAGATGTGTTAAAAAGATTTCTTTGCATCTGGAATTTTAAGTGACTTTCCAATACTAAAAAAGACAATCCCCCGTATAATTGTGTAAGGTGAGATTGTCAAATTATGTTTAGTATTTGAGATTTGAAAATTGCCGTCTTCCATTTCTATATGACCAAAAACATGACTTAGGTTCGAAATTGGAGGAAGTTTAGTGGATTTGCTTGCACAAAAAAATGAAAGAATTTTTGTGATTTAGCGTTAATATGAGAAATTTCACGAACTAAAAGTACATATATAAATATCTCCAATATAAGATTGGAATGATGTAGCACTTTTCTCGAAAAGGAACCCATAAAATAAGAAAAGAGTATGTTTTGAAAAACTGTTCAAAACATACTCTAATTTTTTGCCCTTATTTAATTTGATGCCTTCGTTCCCTGGGATGAAACGTCATCTGTCTTCGTATTTTTTTCATGGTCCTTTGATGATAAAAACTCTTCTAATGCCTGTTTGTTCTTATCAAAGTCAATATTCAAGACGTCCCCTACATTTTCACGTTTGTCTTCAAAAGAACCTGCAACAGGAATTCGTAAAGTGTCCATACCTTTAGATTTTCCATTTACTATCCCTTTTGCAATTGTAAGGATTGTTTTATTATCAACATTTGTATCGATGTAGGAATCAGCAACGCCAAGTATTTTTGGTATATTCATTAAGCTTGAAACACCGATTTGCTCTTTAACCTTACCCAAAACCTCTTGCTGACGTTCTACTCGCCCAAAATCACTTAAACGATCGTGACGGAATCGCACATATCCTAATAACTCATTACCATGTAGAACTTGTTTTCCTGGATGTAATGTCATACCAATTCCATGGGACATTTCATATGGAATATCCACCTCAATCCCATCCGGTGCTAAAAGATCAACAATTTTAGGGAATCCTTTAAAATCCACGAGAGCGTAGTAATTAACATCAATATCAAAATTTTGCTTAATTGTTTTCCTTACAAGTTCAGGACCTCCCAAAGCAAATGCAGCATTTATTTTATTCATTCCGTGACCTGGGATGTCGACATACGAATCTCTCATAATAGAAATCAATTTTACGTCATTAGTCGCTTGATCATAATGTGCAATCATTAAAGTATCCGATCTACCATCCTCGTCTCTAGCATCGCTTCCCATTAATAGCACATTAATCTGACCAAATTGTACATCCGCACCTTCAAATGGGTCATACGCCTTTTCTTTATCTTTTAAATGACTATCTTCAGCCATAGCCAATCCACTTTTGTATTGATAAACCGAATAAATAATCCCTGCTACGAGTACTAATGCGAATGCTAAGAACAAATTTCTTAGCCATTTACGGCTCTTTTTGCTTCTTCTCATAAATATATCCACCTATCACTTAAGTCTAAGTTATTTTTTTAGTAATGACTTTGTAGTTAGTTGTACAGCTATTGCATCATCTAAATAACCAATGGGAAATAGATAATCCGGTATAACATCTACTGGAATAATAAAATATAATAATGTACTTCCGATTAAGGTTAGTTCAAAAAGTGTCCCTTTCTCAGATGCGAATTTCTCATACAACTCTTTTAACTTGCATATAAACGGGCCTATGCTTCCTACACTCTTAATTTTTTCATCAAAATCCTCAAGTATCGAATTTTTACCTTCTTCTGTTTGCGCATAGAGTCCATAGCTTTCTAATTTCTGTTCAACATTTGCCACCGAAAATTCATCATCGTAAACATTTGAAGACTTAAGAAAAGCTTGTATTGCGTCAACAGAAGTATGGATATCTGAATCTGTTTCTGACTCTTCTTGTCTCTGTTCAATTGGATATCCTGCTGCTTCAAAAAGATTGATTAAAGGAACTTCAAGACAGTCAGCAAATTTTTCTAAATGTTGTGGTGTCGCTTTTCTCTTATCATTTATTATTCGTGAGATCGTAGCTGTATCGATTCCAGTTTGTTCACTAAACTTCCGCATAGATAATGAACGTTCTTTCAATAACCGTCTCAGCAATAAACCAAGAGTATTACTGTTTCTCTGTTCAGCCAATTTCGATTCTCCCTTCTTACAGTGACTAACGTGACTTAACGCCGTTGTCTAAAATGAAATAATGAAATTATCATTCTCAAAAAGTATATTAATCCATTGACATTTTGTCAACAACATAATCGTCCGGAGGCTTAAGGTCATCACGATGTTGGTCACACACTAAAAAATAACTTAAAACTCTCATTCATCTCACCACCTATAGAGGTCAGAAAGAAGTTAAAAGAAAGCTGCAACAGCGACTATTAATAAAATTACTCCACTAATAATTGTTCCAAATTGCCCTAAAGTGAATGAACCGATTCGAACATCCGCTACTTTACTTCCTAACTTAACCCCTAACCAAACAGTAATAAAACTCCCAATTGCAGCAGTTAACGAGATGACAAACGGTGAAAGACCGAGTAAACCTGCACCTACCCCATTCGTAAGTGCATTCGCCGATAAGGCTATGCCGAGAAGTACAGCTTCTCCCCATCCAATTTCTCCAGACTTATTGAAATGTGCTTCCTCAGGATTTCTTAAAATATCTTGAACATTATTGGACTGCATTTCATTGTTACTATCCACTATTGAGGTCTCTTGTTTCCGCGGTTTAGCCAAAAGAATAATCCGAATTCCGATGATAAATAATAATAACGCTCCAATAATCACAGGAAGCATACCTGGAAGAATTTTAGAGAGCCAAACACCAAATGAAATGCCTCCCATACTCATTAGAAAACAAATGAACGAGATTAATATATTTTTATCAAATCTAACATTTATCTTCCGAATCCCATAAGAAAGTCCTACACCCAAATTATCGATACTGGATGAAAAAGTAAAAGCAATAATCATTAACCAATTCACTCAACCACACCCCTTATTTTTTTATATCTTATTATTTGTGTTGACAAATGTTGCCTATTTATCTGAAAAATGTTGACAAAAAAACAACAATATTTTGGTAATAGTATGTGAATTAATAAACATAAACTTAGAAAAAATTTCCTTTTAACCGTACGCGGGGTTGCTCTCCGTTCCGACTGGGTACTTTCTTACCTCCAGTCAATTGATTACAGATAATTTTTATGAGAAGAATAGAATTTGTTTAGCTGGGAGGGGGAGCCCTGCCAGCTAACTTCACATCTACTATAAAAAAAGTAGCACAAACCATGGTCTTGGTTTGTACTACTTTTAATAGTGCTGTAAGCTTCACCCTATTTCAATGTTTGATTACTTTTCTCAAAAATAGAAATACCCCATTCAGATCATGCTGCTCTTCCTCAAGCCCAATATAATCTCTGTTTCTTTGTGAGATAAACCTATACATTTCTCCATCCCATCTTAAATCTTTTACTTTCTCAGCAGTCCAATATGGATCAAAAATTGAAAATTCTCCTCCTCTAATATTGTAATGTGCCTTTTCCGCAAGTTCTTTGGCAAGCTTATAACCTGTTTCCCAAATTTCCGTATCTACATGTCTTTTAAAATGCCGAAAATCAATATTAAATTTCAAACCAAATTGATAAGGTGTTCTATATTGAATATCCTGCTGTCCATCTGCATCGATCCAGCCAATATGAATCCGTAAAGGCACTCCATAGACAGTTTGTAAATCAAATCGAAATGCTTTTTGGTTTGCAACATATTTCCCATTCCATCCAATCTCCAATATAAAGGAAAGTATCCGTTCATATGTGGGGATGACACCATCAGCAAGTAGTAGAGGGATTTTATCTGGAGTAGGCTTTACTTCATTTTTCTTCTGTATAAAGGAAATCCATGTTCCATGGCTCCAATGTCCCTCTTCAAAACTTGTAGATACTACTTTATTCTGTTCCAACACTACATCTGCAATCATTTTTTGAAAAGTTATATAGGCTCTTGCAGTAGAGTCACCTTTAGGTCGATTCTCCCAAATTCCCTGACCTGGTTCATTCGATAATACACACTGTATAATTTCCCCATTCATTATTTTCCGCATAGTTGTTTCATAAAGTGTAAGTCCTTCCTTATTATCCTTTTTTAAAGATGTAGCCCATTGACAAAATGCCTCTGACAGACTATTGGTACCTTCAAAAATAAATGACGGGAATAATGTTCCTGCACTTTCCTTTACTATATATCTTCTAGCCCCTAATACTATTTCTTGCTCCGTCCTTTTTCGTAATGACTTTGCATATAATCCTAGCTGATTTTCCCAAATGTTCGAATTCCATTCTTTGTTGCTGTTTAGCTTTGCCTCTATTAACCATACTTCTCCTCTTTCATCCGTTCCTATTAAATCAAGAATTCCTGAATTATAATTACCTTTTCCATCTGGAAGCAAAATCTCATGCCCCCATATAAAAAGTCTCATCTCTATCCCATTAATTACAAGTGGATTATCAAAAGTGAATTGAATAAATTTATTAACAAATTCTCTTTCAATCGCATATTCAGTAAGAATCATTATTTTCATTCCTTCTAACTATATTTTTCTATGTAAAATGTATTGATATGAACAACTTCTACTAAATAAACATATTTCCTTCTTTTGTTTTATCAATACAGTTTTATCTGATTTATGGAATGAGAAAAAGGGCTGTCACAAAGTCACTTTTATGACAGCCCTTTTCATTTTTTACATGCACAATAAATGTAAGTGTTTGTTATTTAGAAGCAACTATTATGACTGTTGGTTCAATTTCGTTTCCAGCTTTGTCTTTAGCCACAACAGTTAGGCTTGTGCCTGCTTTTTGGGCTTTAATCTTCACAGTGAATTTCCCTTTTGAATTTGCTTTTGCTTCCCCTAATAATGTTTTCCCGTTATAAACTTGTACAGTAGCATCTTCTTCAGTTGTACCTTTAACTGATTTAGATTTTGCTGTTACTTTATCTACTTTAGGAGCATTAGTTGCAGTGAAATCTGGCATGTTTGTTAAAGAAGGAAGACCAGAGATATAACCAATACCACCTGTTTTATTAATACCAATTTGTACGTCAACAGCTTTAAGTAATTCATCTTTATTAACAGCTGTAATTGACTTAGCCTCTAATTCATCACCAGGATGCTGGAAATTACTGAAAATGTATGGGAATCCATTGCGGTCATCAGCAGCAAATAATCCAGTTGATTCCGCTCCTGCTGGAACAGATAAGACACGATCTAATTTTTTCGTATCAACATTATATGCCCAAACGTAGTTATTTGTGTGAGCTCCACTATCTTCACCAATAAAGAGTGTTCTCATTGATTCAGAGTAACTTAAGTTATCTGGATTGGCTACTTTATCTACATTTGCAGTATTTCCAAATGAATCAGCTTCTTTTAAATCTTCACCAACAACTAATCCAGACATTGTAAGTGCTACATAAGAGCTATTAATAGACTTTCCTTCGCTATCCTTTTGACCATCTTGCAAATCTAATTGATAAGTTACACCAGCTTTAATTTTTGGTAATTGAATATGGTCTGCTGGGTCTTTTCCTGTTGAATCTTTTTCCATAGCCTTACTTTGATCGGAAATTGCGATATATACTTTTTTATCCTTTTCGTTTAGTGCTACACCTTCCATTTTGTTAAATTCTGTAGTCGCACCAAGCATGGCAGCGTAACGGCGAGTTTCTAAGAAGGCTGCTGCTTTTTCTTTGCCAGGTTTAAGTTTTAAATACTCAACTTTTCCTTCATTTGAGTATGTTTTAATAGCTGTAAAACCTTCTTTAGGCGCATCTGAAGTTTCAAAAATATCATTGAATGTAATACCACTATCAATAATATCTTTCACTTCTTTATCGGTTGCATGTCCTAAATTAATCCATTGTAAATCTCCTGAACCACCGTTTTCAGTACCAATTTGGTTAAATTTGGCTGCATATAATGTACCTGATGATAAATCTTTTGCTTGGTCAGCCACATACATAAACATTCCTGTATTACCGCCATCATCACCGTAAAAAACAGTTTTGTTATCAGGCATTACTTTCGCTAACTCATGAGAGAAGCGTCCTGTACCATAATGCTTTACAACTGATGTTTTCCCGTTCTTTTCTACTGTAATCTCAGGAGTGTACCCATAGAAATAAGGATTAGCCTTTGCTTTATCTCCAAAATAGAATTGAGAGAATGTTTCAACTTGACTTCTTACTTTCGAAGTTGGATCTAAGAAAAGTCGTGCATCTGGTTCGTACTCTTCAGAACCTAAATGTGTATTCCAAGGAGATAATGATCCATTACACGGAATCCAAAGTCCATTTACTGCTGAAAAATCAATTTTTTCTACTTTTACAGGTTTCAATTCACCTGTTTTATTGTCCTGTTCCAACTCAGTTAAAGACATAGATGCAGGAACTAAACCGTATGCTGATTTTCCAGCAGCATCAATGGTTTGATATTCATAATGTGTAACCATATAAAGTTTTCCATTAATAGGCATCATTAAGCTATTTGAATCCGGAGAATCGGAAACAAAGTATTTTCCGTCTGTGCTGCTTGGATCCTTAATTGGATTTCCTTTTACATCAATTGGTGTACCGGCAGGGATTTTTTCCCCTTTAACAGTTGCTACCTTATCTTCCGATTTAAATAGGTAGTTGTAGGACAACGGAAATGTTTTTACTTTTCCATTGCTATATTTCACATCAACTGTTGCGGTTGTATACGTTTTTACCATTTCTTCAATAGTAGACGGCGCTTTCATCCCATTAAATTTAACAGATTCGATTGTTATATTTTCCTGAGCCTTCACTGCAGACGGTGATAATGCTGGAACTGCAATAGCTAGAGCAAGTGCTAAGGTAGCACCTTTTTTCACAAGTTTGTTATTAATCATCTAATAATCCTCCTAGTAGATTCCTTTTGTACAATTCTATTAAACTATGTAAATGTTAATTTACTATTGATTTTATATTTAGTATTTATTAACATTTGAAGTTACTAGGGGCTCTTTTTGTAACATTTCATGAAGAGTAAGGCAAGATAATGAATTAAAAAGCTAGATTGAAGCTGATTATCATTCAAATTTATAACATCGTTTACCAAAAACAGCACCATCCACACGTAATGGAATGGTGCTGCATGCAGGAGATATCTATGCGTCTAGGGGCGGTAACCAAAACCGAGTATAGGCAACTGCTTCTTCGCCATTTTGTGTCGTTTTGGCATTAAACCAGCGTAGCAGCATTAGCACTGGCAAATATTCGGCTGTGCCGGTGATAACAATTATTTTAACAATAAATGGTATTATATCTTAAAATGAGGGATGTTTACTTTATCTATACTGTGGAAATAAAAAATGCCTCAGCCTGTTGTTTTTTTACAGGTTAGGGCATTTTTTTCAAGTTATTAATGCTTCTCTGCATGATAAGCAATTATTTGATTTTTTTAATATCCATGGTTTGGATAATAACGATTATAATCTATAGAGTTTTTAATTACATTTTTTCACAATATCAATACTCTACTTATGTATATATCTTAATTTTGGATTTTGGATTTTAGATTTTGGATTTTAGTTATGTTTATATTCAAAAAGTTCTTTTGTCCTTTATAATTTTTATTATTCAGCCTTGTTAATTAATTCTTTCATCAATGCCTCATTCATTGGACCTTCAATGATGTCAATCATGTTGCCTTTGGTATCAATCATATAGGTCGTTGGCAGCGTAAATACTTGATATTTACTACCTACAAACCCTTCTTCATCTAACAATACTTCAAAAGTTAGTCCATGTTCTTTCACAAATTGAGCAACCGCTTCTTCCCCTTTATCCTTATTTGTTACGTTAACCGCTAAAATTTCAATACCTTGATTTTTATACTCTTCATAAATCTTTTGCATATGCGGCACTTCTTCTTTACAAGGTGGACACCATGTTGCCCAAAAATTTAAAATTACCTTTTTTCCTACATAATCCGATAAACGTACTGTTTCACCTTTTAACGTTTTCAACTCAAAATCGGGTGCTACATACTCTACTTGATATGTAGTATCCTCTTTTTCATTAGTAGATGCTGATTCGGTTTTTTTAGCTGTTTCAGCTGTTTTCACAGTTTCTTTTTCATTACCAAGAACATTTATTGCAACTATCGTTAATAAACCCATGATAATAATAATGGAAATCAGATTCTTAACCACGAATGTAATACCTCCAATTTTGTAAATTAATAAGGAATAAATGATAAACAGATTGTTTCAACTAATGACACAAAGCGAAAACTCCTAACGTGATTTGTCTCAACAACAAATACGATACATGAGTTTTCGCTTTTCTATCCGTCGCAAATGGTATTTAAATTTTTGTTATTTAAAATTACTGCGCTACTTTATCAACCTCGTATTGATAATTCATTCCCTTATTATTCGTTTTCGTATATTCACTGATATTTTCTAATTTTTCAGCTACTACATTTTCTTTGCTAACACCTAGGTAGTTTGCTGCACTTGATAAATCTGTAAAGTGGAAAAGATTCCAACCCATGATTCCTTTGGCTGTTTCACTCTTATTAAATTTTACAGTTACTGCGTTTTCAACTGCAATCCAGTTATTTGAGCGCGGTGCTGTTGCACTGTAATCTCGAACATATTTATTAGTAAATGCTATACCATTTGCATGTTCTTGATGATACATACATCCAATTCTACAAAAATAATGTGTAGTACCTTCTTGGTCAATCGCTTTGGCAGAATACACTTTATTTGGGTCAGTGTTATGAAGATCCATACGACATACTTCACAATGTACACCCGCTTGTGTTACTTCTGTAAATTCAGAAATTCCATCGATTGTAATTGTTTTTACTGCTTTATTCCCCATTTTATCTTCAGCATACACTGTATAAACGCCATTTTTTAGTGCGATAATTTTATCCTTTTGATTCGCATTTTGTAATGGTGCTATTCTTGAACCCTTATCAACGAAGTATTCTACACCTTTATTTCCATATGCCCATTTTTGATCTTGAATCCCAGTATCATCAGTAGTTGAAACTTGTATTTTTTTACTTACTGCTGTTACATCACTTTCAGGTATTGAAAGTGTTATTACTGGTGTTGTCTTATCGATATTTGATATTGTGATTGATTTTGTTCTTTTATTACCATCATTGTCTAAAGCATAAACTGTATATGTTCCATTTTTACTTACTGTAAATGAGTTATCTGTCAATGTTGTGCCTACATTTGAAAATTTATTCGCTGGCTTTGTACCAATAGCCCATTTTATCAAGGTCACTTCCTTGTTATCTGTAACATCTACATTCACTGTAACATCTGTTTTCGTTGGCTTTGTTGTGCTCACATTCAATACAATACTTGGTGCTTCTTTATCATATTTTTCCCTCGCACTAGTTTTAATTGTATTTAGTTCAACCTTTTTTAACTTTACATTGTTTTTTGTTTTATAAGCGTTAATATATTGATCTGCATCTGCTTCTTTTGAGAAATAAATATTTTTTGAAGTATTAGTTTTAACAATCGTTACCGAATCTAACGCAACCCACTTTTTTGTACTATAATCCTGAACTTTTTTTGTTAGTGTAACTCCTTCATTTAATTCATCGTATAACAATGAAAATACATTCTTATAATAAACTACTTCTCCATTTTTAATAGCTTGGACATCTGTAGTTTTTGCAAATACAGTCGAATTTTGATTACCACTTAAAAATGCTACTAAAATTACACATACAAGCAATCCAAATCTTAAATATTTTCTCATTCTATATTTTCCTTCCTAAATCTATTGTATTTTTATATATACTTATTGATATTTCTCAATACTCTCTTTTCGAACAGTTTTAAACGGGACAATCTTTGTACCTGAATTTTTGGCTATATATTTCTTCGCATCAGCTTCTTTATCAAAATATATATAGCCATCGTCCATTGGTGAAGCTAGTGATGTTTTAACATAAGTCGCCTTTTCAGCTTGAACCCACTTCAATGTTTTGTAATCACGAACATACTTTTTATTTTTTGTTTTGTTTTTTTCTTCATCGTATAAAAGACAACCTATGTCATCGTAATAAACTACCTTCCCTTTCTTTTTAATTGCCTGCGCTGCAAAAACACCCATTTTATCTTTTTTTTGGTAAACAACCATGTTACAAAATGCGCAATTTGTATTATCAGGTACATCTTGTTCTAAACTAGACTTAGCTGCCTCAGCACTCATTTTGTGCTTATTGTCTATAAAACCTACAGAGATGATACTTAACAATATAATTCCTAATGCCAATAGTTTTTTCAATGTTTACAATCCCCTTTCAATTTCCAATAATACAGAATAAATGTGAAATAAGATGAAAGAAATTGTGAAATAATAGAAAAATTTCTTCAAAATAGAATTCCTCTTGATAAATTATTAAATATGGCACATTATCGTAATTTAGGATCGGCATTATAGAAATTCAACAATTTTACAGTTTGCTATAGTATAATAGCGAAAACTCACTTATCGTAATTGTTGTAGAGACAAATACTTTAGGAGTTTTCGCTTTGCGTTATCAGTTTATTAAATTTATTTTACAATTACCCTTTTTAAAAGAGCCAGGCCCGAATATCCTTTTTCCCATCAAATTGATGAATGGACTTCAATGCTTTAAAAAACGTTTCTTGCGTTATTTCTTCAGCAATATTTTCATCTACCGATAATGATTTCATATATAAGTACAAATCATGAAAATACGTTTGATAGATTTCCTCAAAGTCCATAGCTTTCACTCCCTTCACTTATATAACTATTGAACTTGTATTCCGTTACAAAAAATTTTCATTGCATAAAAAATAGACATATTCATTTTAACTGAATATGCCTGTCAAATTTCCGTAAGTTTATAATAAATATTATGTGCTTCTAACTGATTGAAAAAAGGAAAGTATTATGTGAGCTACCAAATCTAGCTACTACCTTTTTATACTTACACTTTATCTACAGAAAAGACATGATTTTTCTCAATGTTATCCTTCTGATTAAATAAAAAACTGATTCTTAACTATCTATAAGCTATGGAATCAATTCTCTTTTAGTTTACGTAGATAATTATATTTAAACCTTTTTAACTTTTCCAATGAAATGTTTACTTTGAATTGTTACTTTTCCTCTTGATCATCATTCTCACCCTCATTTATTGCACGACCGCCTCCACCAACCGCATGCTGTTGCTTCGTATTAGAACTTCCTATGGCTGAATTAGTTCCTCCCGTACTATCTAAACCGCTTCCGCTTGCTACCTGAGTAGCTGACGACTGTTTTTGACCCATATTTATCTGATTATTGATGATGATTACAATTTCTTCGTCACCATCCCAGTCTTTATGCTGTTCATGAGGTTCAGTCTGCTCCCCCTCCATACCGCTGTTTCTAGCTACCCCTTGTGCTCCCACACTTTGCTGTTGATCGGTATTCGAGGAATCTATTGCAGCATTACTACCAGCTGCACTATTTCTTCCTGCCCCACTTGCAATTTGCGTGGTATTAGGTGCACTAGTGAACTGATTATTTATAACAATTACAACTTTTAACTTATCCAATACAGGAGAATCAGTCCTAATTTCTTCTCCATCTTTTTTTACAATAATCCTTAATTTTTCATTTTTACTTTCCACACCGCTTTGTAATTCCTCGGAATTAGACCCATCATTACTATCTTTATGTCCTCGTTGATTTGACATTATACCACCTTCTTTTCAATTTAGAATAATATATCTTATTCGAAGAAGAAATTTAGATTTAGTCAAATACATTAATTTTACTAAAGTATTATTTGGATAATATCTTTGTGTATAGCATTCTACAAAAAACTCCCCATGGCGAGGTGTATGTCTAACCGCATTATCCAATAAATTGTTCACGTATCACTCCAATAACTGCGAATCATCAATGACAATTTGACGGAATTCTTTGGTTTATATCAATTTTTTTAGAACCTTGCTATCCAAAGAAACTTCTATTCTCTGCTTTACCACTATTCTGTTCTCATAAGGAGTTCATTCTTTTTATACGGCCAAACAACAAAAAAATACTTATTCCACTATTTGGGGAGGTGCTTTACTATTTTTCAAAAAAAACCTCACTTACTTATGATACGGTTCATCGAAACTAATGCTAAACTGACGTCCCTATATTCCAATGTGGAATCAAAACTGATGATTTTACGCATTTCTGTTCCATTAAACCCTCTGCTATGCTCAAACAAAGGAGATGAGGAACAATGACAACAATATGGAATGCCAATTTATATGATCAAAAGCATGACTTTGTTTCAAAATTTGGAGGGAGCTTAGTGGATTTGCTTGCACCACAAAAAAATGAAAGAATTTTAGATGTCGGATGTGGTACAGGTGATTTAGCCCATGAAATTGCAGCTCTTGGTGCCAATGTTCAAGGGATAGATGCCTCCCATGACATGATTATCGCTGCACAGCAAAAATACCCAGACATTACGTTTCAAACAATGGACACAACCGTACTTCGCATGACAAATCAATTCGATGCAGTCTTTTCAAATGCTGCCCTCCATTGGATGAAACTACAAGATGAAGTCATAAAAAACATCTATAGCGCACTTAAACAAGGTGGTCGTTTCGTCGCTGAGATGGGCGGACATGGTAATATCGCTTCTATTGTTTGGGCTCTTCAAAAAAGCATGGATGAATTAAAACTATCTTATATAGAGGAATTTTTCCCGTGGTATTTTCCAACTTTAGAAGAATATCAGTCGAAATTAGAAGATGCAGGTTTTACAGTTGAAAAGATTACGCTATATGAGCGCCCAACACTACTTCAAGGCGATACAGGGCTACGTAATTGGCTAGTAATGTTCAGTAATAATATGCTCCAGCATTTATCTGAATCTGAAAAAGAACAAATTTATGCAAAATGTGAAGAACTATTAAAGCCAAAGTTTTATCAGGATCATCAATGGGTTGCTGATTATTGCCGATTACGCTTTGTTGCTATAAAAAAATAACAGTCATTTTACACATGAAATCAAATAACGTGGCATATAAAAAACGCTTGGAAAATATCCAAGCGTTCTTTCTTTATATTTATTTGTTTGAAATTCCAGACTGCATTTCGTAATTTCTAACGAGCATCCCGTTAGATTTTATCATTCCAAACTTCTCATAATAAGGAACTAAGTCATCGTCGCAACACAAATCAACCATATAGATATCATCAAGTTCCTTTAACATTTGTTTGACTAATTCCATGCCAATACCTTTATTTTTATACTCCGGCAAAACTTCAAGGAACGGAATGTAGGCAGATAGAACCCCATCGCTAATCGCTGTTACAAATCCAACTACTTTATTAGAATTTTCTTCTATAGCAATGACTACTTTACTGCTGTTTTTTAATAGCTTTAAGTGAGTTTGTCGATTTGGTGGATTAGGCCAATCAACAAAGAAGCCATTTAACATATCAGATGAAATTCCATCAAGAGAATTTTTGTATATCAACATATATCACTCCTAATTTATCTACAATTTTTTAGGTAGATAATATATATCAAAAATAAAGTAACAAATTTGCGACCTCCAAACTTTTCTAGTCTATTAAAAGATATTCGATTCAAATTCTAAAAATCCTTCTTCTTTGTACTTTTGAATACATTTAAGAAATAAGGTTATATCCTACAAAAAAAGAACGTATATTTACGTTCTTCCATATTATTTAGAGAATTTGAAGGTTTTCAACTTTCTAGTTTTCAAACTACATTTATAAAAAATTGCCCTTTTTTAGCCTTTATTTCAAAAGAATATTTTATATTATTCTTTAGTCCATCCAATTTCACGCTTTTACCAGGGGATATCTTAAATTCATCTACTACAACATGGCCATTTTCATCCTTTATTCTTAAAATTACATCACTATTACTATTTGCATGATTAACGATTTCCTTGTTCCAAAAAATACTCTCGAACTTTAAATAATCCTTATCGTCAAAATATAATGTTGCCCACTCTTCTTTATCATCTGTTGAATTTACAGTAGCAGTACTCATCGGAAAAAAGATTTGATGTACAGCTCCCACTTCTTGAACAACTAGTGAGCCTATTATTGTGATAATAAAAGTAATCAAAATGGAAATTAAAACTTGAATACGACGCTTTTTATTAATTTTTTTAAATGGAGCTTTTGCTACCATTACTTCTTCTGGTAGCATATCATTTGTTGGCTTCTCCATCATTTCTAGATACAATCGACACTCTTCACAATGTTGTAAATGTTCCTCTACAACCCTAGTAGTATCTTCACTACAAATACCATCAATATAAGAGGGTAATAAATCCTTTATTATATTACAATTCATCATAATCACCTTGGATCCTTTCTACCAATTTTAATTTGGCTCGATAATAGGTTACCCTTGCCCAGTTCTCACTTTTATCGAATATCTCACCAATTTCCTTGAAACTAAGATTGACGGAATTTCTAAGTAAAAATATTTCACGATAAGGTTCTTTTAATAGATGAACTTCCCTATGTAATGAAATAAATGTATTTCGTTTTGAAAGCTGCACGTCTGGTAATTCCGCATTAGATGGAACATCCAACCCCATTTCCATCATTTGTTCTACACTCACATGACTATTCCGTTTTTCCCTTTTTAAATGGTTATAGTATGTATGCTTTGCAATTTGACATAACCAAACAGACATCTTACATTCACCGTTGTATCGGTCAATTGACTTCACAGCTTGATAAAAGGTTTCTTGCGTCAGTTCTTCAGCTAAATCGACATTAGTTGTTAAACAAATAAGAAACCGTTTTACTTCATCTGCATAAGATTTGTAAATTTCATTTAAATCCTCCACTTTCCTCCCTCCTCTCTCTAGCCTTTTAACGGTGGATACTTATATATAGATCTTAAAGAAGATTCGTTACAAAAATTTTTATTTTTTCCAATTAATTTTATTATTTAAAATAAAAAACCCTTCACAATCATGATTTTACTCAAATTGTGAAGGTTCATAAAAACATTCTACCCATCATGAACGAGGTATTAAAATTACCAAAACACCAATCAAACAAATGCCAGCTCCAACGAAATCCAAGATGTCTGGTTTTTTCCCGTCGATTCCCCAGCCCCATAAAATAGAAAGGACAATAAAGACACCACCATAGGCAGCGTAGACTCTTCCGAAGGTTGGGAAGGTCTGAAAAGTTGCGACAACTCCATATAAAGCCAACGCAATCCCGCCTATAATTCCCCAATAAAATGGTTTACCTTCTCTTAACCAAAGCCAAATTAAATAGCCGCCCCCAATTTCGCCAATACCTGCGAGGATAAATAATAATGTTGCACCGATCATTTTTTTCACTCTTTCTATATATGTTTGATTAAAAATTGCATTATCTGCTCTATTATACATAAAAGAACGTTACCATGAATGAAATCAAAAAAACTTCGCCTTTCTCTTGTACTACCATTTAAAAGCGGTTGTTTATTTTAACAGGAGAAAGGCGAAAAATTGAAGTAGATATCGCTATTATGTTTGAATATACTCCCCTTACTTGTAACACTCTTTCTTGCTTCTTCCTCTCTTTAATACAATCCCCAGTATGTAATCGTATCCGTAACGCCAATAAAAATCAGAATAACACCCGCTACATTTTGAATTACTCTTCCCATTTTCATGCTTGTACGCATAATGAATCTTTTTGCGTCAAATAAATGAATAAGCCCCAGTATCACTAGTAGTGGTATAGAGGTTGATATACCAAAAATGGCCGGCAAAACTACCCCATACGAAGAGGTTACGACTGTTGGCATTAACCACACGAAAAATAGCACAAACATCGTAGGGCAAAAGGCTATGGAAAAACTAGCACCCATTAGAAAGGAGCCCAATTTCCCCTCTTTTAAAACAGATGGAATATACTTAGGAATTCGATTTAGTAATTTCAATTTTAATATTCCAATTAGCACGAGTCCTGTTATTAACATGATTGGACCAATTGCTTTGCGAAAAATAGGAAAATACCTCGTCATCTCAGTTTCAAAGGACTGACCTAGTAACCAGGCGAATAAACCTATTAAACTAAATACAACAACTTTCCCTAGAATAAAAAACACAATTTCATGCCAATTGTTTTTCATTTGCAATGTCCGATTTCCATAAAAAGTGATAGCACTCATATTCCCCGTTAATTGACAAGGTGCTAATGCGCCTATTAATCCAAGAAGAATCGCAATAATGAGTGGGGAATGTTCATAGGAATTTAGAAATACTGTAATCGGTCCACTAATAATTTGGCTTATTTTCGACATTAAACTATACATCTATAAACACCCTCAATTTTTTAGTAGAAAACCTGCTCCTCTAATCATTAACTACGCGTATATCAGATGACATACTGCTAAGAACGCCTCAATATCCGCTGTTACATATTTCGTTAAAAAATAGGTATTCGAAACAATATGAGAACATTCCTTTAACGAATAGCTATGAAGCAATTGCTGGTGAGTTTCAGCCTCAATTACACTCTTTGGTAAAAAGGCAATTCCTAATCCTTGCTTGACAAAGTTTTTTATAACCTCTGTTTGATTGATATTCATACTTTTATAGCTTGGGAATTGTTGTAGTACTTGTTGGATTTCCTGCCAGTAAGGTGCATATTCATGTGTTAATATAGTTTCCTGTTGTAAAAGAGTCCGTGCATCGGTAGCCTTTTTTGACATCGGAGCTATCAATTGAAGTGGTTCCTGTGCAAGAAGTACTGTGTGAAGATCACGTGTCGATGTTAATTTTGATAAACCGATATCTACTTTACCTGCATATACCGCTTCCCCGATTTCATTGGACTGTAATAGTTCGATCGTTATTTGAATGGAAGGTTTTTGCTGCTGAAATGTATCAATGATTACTGGTAATGTAGAATTAGCAATTTGTGGTGCGACACCAATCGTTAGCTTGGACGTATAACCATTCAAAAGGGATACAGTAGTTTGTAATCCTTCATCAATCGTTGCCATCATTTTCTCGGCATGTTGAAGGAAGTGAGCACCAATATGATTTAACTTCACAAGCTTCCCCTGTCTATCAAAAAGTGTTGTTTGCAGTTCTTTTTCAAGGTGTTGAATATGCTTCGATACTGTTGATTGTGTAATAAAAAGTTGTTCTGCCGTCTCACGAAAATTCTCCGTTTTCGCAGCAACAATAAAAGTTCGTAACCATTCTGTTTCCATAAATAGGCCTCTCTAGTTTTTCATTCATTATATCGAATTATATTTACGTCTTAAAACCTTTTCTAAAAACTAAAAAAAGTAGTTGAAGATCTCCAATTTCTTGTATCTTCAACTACTTATTATCTTTTTTTATTATTCTTAAAGACTTAGTTAACAGCTTGCTTCACTTTATCTAATATTTCATCGGATGTTGCTAATTGTAATGCTTCTGTTGCTAATGCTTGCATATCCGCTACGGATAAATTTTTAATAATGGAACGTATTTTTAAAATAGATGTTGCACTCATTGAAAATTCATCTAGACCTAAACCAAGTAATAGTGGTACAGCATATTCATCCCCTGCCATTTCACCACACATCCCTGCCCATTTCTTTTCTTTGTGTGCTGCATCAATGACCATTTTTACCAAACGTAAAATAGCTGGATTATAAGGTTGATATAAATAAGATACTTTTTCGTTCATACGATCCGCTGCCATCGTATATTGGATTAAATCATTTGTACCAATCGAGAAGAAGTCCACTTCTTTCGCAAAAATATCTGCCATCACTGCCGTCGATGGAATTTCAACCATAATACCTATTTCAATCTGCTCGCTAACAGCTATGCCTTGTGCCAGTAAGTTTTCCTTTTCTTCTAAAAGAATCGCTTTCGCGTCACGGAATTCTTGCAATGTCGCAATCATAGGGAACATAATTTTTAAGTTACCGTAATTGGATGCACGTAGTAATGCACGCAATTGTGTACGGAAAATGTCTTGATAATCTAAGCACAGACGAATCGCGCGATGGCCGAGGAACGGATTCATTTCTTCTTGGAGCGGTAAATACGGTAAATTTTTATCTCCACCAATATCAAGTGTACGGATGACAACCGCTTTCCTTTCCATTCCTTCTAATACCATTTTATACGCTGTAAATTGTTCTTCTTCTGACGGTAAGTTTTCTCGTCCCATATATAAAAATTCTGTACGATATAAACCGATTCCTTCACCACCGTGACGAAGTACACTGTCTAAATCATTTGGTGACCCAATGTTGGCAGCTAGTTCAACTTGAACCCCATCTTTGGAGATTGTTTTTTCATTCATTAATGTTGCCCATTCTGCTTGTTGAGCAGTAAAGTTTTCCGCTTTTTTTCTAAAAGTTGCAACAACAGCTTCAGTTGGGTTCACAAGTACATCACCAGTTAAACCATCCACGATTAATAAATCACCATCTTGAATGGAAGTCGTTGCTGTACCGGTCCCTACAACGGCTGGAATTTCAAGTGAACGTGCCATAATGGCAGAGTGAGATGTACGACCACCAATATCCGTTGTAAAGCCAAGTACAAAGTTGCGGTCCAATTGTGCTGTCTCAGAAGGCGTTAAATCAGTTGCTACAATTATCACCTGTTCATGGATATTACTTGGATTTGGAATATGTACACCGAGTAAATGTGCTAAAACACGGTTTGAAACGTCTTTAATATCTGCAGCACGCTCACTCATATATTCGTCATCCATACCTTCAAATAATGATACAAACATCATTGAAACGTCACTCAATGCATATTCAGCATTGACAGCTTCATCAGCAATTTTTTGTTTGATAGGTCCAATTAGTTCTGGATCTTTTACGACCAGTATATGTGCACCAAAAATCGCGGCTTCTTCCGCGCCTAACTTTTCATGTGTTTGCTGTTGAATAGCGGCTAACTCTGCTTCTGTTTTTTCAAGCGCTGCCACTAAACGTCGCTGCTCTGCATCAATATCCTGAATAGTTGTTTTCGTAAACGTTAAATCTGGTTGTACTAAACAATATGCTTTTGCAATGGCAATGCCGTCAGATGCGGCAATACCTTTGAGTTGGTTCATTGTGCAAGCCCCGTTTCTAAAATTAATTTAGTTAATGCAGTAATCGCTTGTTCTTCATCCTCCCCCTCTACTTGTAGTGTAAATATTGAACCTTGTTTTAGGGCTAATCCCATAACGCCTAAAATAGATTTTAAATTTGCCGTTCTTTGATCTGTCTGCAACTCGATAGAAGAAGCGAATGGAGTTGCTGCTGCTACAAGTTGACTAGCTGGACGTGCGTGAATACCTAGTGGGTCTACTACTGTAAATTGTTTAGTTTTCATTGTTCATTCTCCCCTTTTTGTAAATCTGTTAAAATAGTAACATTTGGATGTTTCGTTAATATACTTGCTGGTATATCTTCTGTATATTCAGATGCAAGCACACGTTCTAAAACATCACGTTTAGCTTCTCCAACAGCGATTAACAAAATGCTCTTTGCGCGCATTATGGATTGAATCCCCATCGTAAATGCTTGGGTTGGAACTTCATCGATTGAATCAAAGAAGCGTGCATTTGCTTGGCGTGTTGAATCTTCAAGTGTTACAAGATGTGTCAAGGAATGAAAAGAAGTTCCTGGTTCATTGAAACCGATATGGCCGTTTTGTCCGATACCAAGCAATTGAAAATCTAATGAATGCTGCTGTAATAATGATTCATAGCGTGTCGCTTCCTCTATAGGATTATCAGCTAAACCATTCGGTAAATAGGATTTTTCAAATGGTTTATAGTGAAATAAATGTTTGTACATATAAAATGCGTAACTTTGTTCATGTTTAGCACTTAGTCCAACGTATTCGTCTAGATTAAAGCTAATACAATTTGTAAAATCGATATTAGTGTCACAAATTTCAGCATATAGCGGTTCCATTGTACCACCTGTAGCTAGACCGAACGTTGTAGCACCCTCATTTTTAGCATTCGCGATAATGTCTACTGCACGAGCGTATAAATCTTCTTTTGAAGTAAAACGTTCCAATCTCATTTTCCTATTCCCCCTTTTTTATTTTTTAATCCTCATGACTAGGAAACGGCCTCTTAAGCTTCGTAAATTACCTTGCCAGCCTTAACCGTTTGTTGCAACATTAAATGTTCATCCAGAATCACAACATCCGCATCAAATCCTTGTTCGATTTGTCCTTTTTTAGCTAATTTTAGTTGTTTAGCTGCATTGTAGCTCGACATTTTAACAAGTTCTTCTAACGAGCAGTTCGTGATGAGTTGCATATTACGTACAGCTTGGTCCATTTTTAACACACTACCAGCAAGAGCTCCATTTGATAAATGGGCGCCACTTTCGGAGACATGAACCAGTTGACCACCTAAGTCATAATCTCCATATGGCATTCCTTTTGCTCGCATAGCATCGGTAATTAAAATAATTCCGTCTGCTCCTTTTAAACGATATGCCATATTCACGGCATCCTTGTGCATATGAATAAAATCAACAATGATTTCGGCCTTAATTTCTTCTAATAATACACCACCGACAACACCTGGATCTCGATGATGGAATGGACGCATTTGGTTGTATAAATGTGTACCTTGTGTTACACCATGATGAACCGCTTCTTTCACTTGTTCAAATGTTGCATCAGAATGACCAATCGATACGACCACACCGCTTTCTGCAATTGCTTGAACTACCTCAAATCCATTTGGTTCTTCTGGTGCCATTGTAATTTCTTTAATTTTATTACCGCTTAATTTTTGCCACTTTGTAAATAAAGCGAAATCAGGTGGTACGATATGTTCAAGGGGCTGTGCACCTACACGATTTTTTGAGATAAAAGGACCTTCAACATGAATACCTAGAAGTTCTGCCTCATCTGGATTTGATGTAAACTGCGCAATATTTTCAATGGCACGTTCAATATTTTGATAGCTTTGTGTCATAGTCGTAGCTAAAAAGCCTATTATGCCTTCTTTGGCAAGTGATTTTGCCATCGTGTGAAGACCGTCATTCGATGCATCCATCGTGTCCATTTGAGCAGAGCCATGAATATGCATATCGATAAAACCTGGGAATAAAAATTTCCCTGTACCATCTACTAGTTGCACATTGTCTGCGTTAATGTGTTGCGCAATTTGTGCAATTTTCCCATCCTTTATGAAAACGTCGATATGTTCCTTTCGTCCTGTTGCATTGACGACCGTGATGTTACGGATTAATAAATTCATTAAAAACATCTCCTAGGATTGATAAAAGGTGCTGTCCAAAATAGTATGTTTAAGCGATCCTATCAAGACTAATATTTTGATATAGAGTTTAAACCTCCGTAAATTCCTGTGGGATAAACTTTCCCACAGGAATTTACGGATTTAATAAAAGAGAATGTTCATTTTGTTTAATGGACTTTTTTTGACAGCAAATATTGTTTGTTACTTCTTCATCGAAATGATGTTATTAGAACCTGCTCGTTGGTAACCAGATTTTTCAAGTGTTATTTCTTGACCAATTAAACTTGTGAAGACAACTGGAGTGACGATAGACGGCACTTTGTCTGCAATACTCTCAAAATCAACTTTTAATAACGTATCACCACGTTGAATTAATTGACCCTCTGTAACCATTGCTTCAAATCCTTCACCATTTAGAGTGACAGTATCTAAACCGACATGGATTAATATTTCCACACCTGTATCAGATTTTAATCCAATAGCATGCTTCGTTGGGAAAACCATTACTACTTGTCCATCAAATGGTGCATGAACTGTACCACCTTTTGGATGAATACCAAAACCTGGCCCCATTATACCTGCTGAAAACGCATCATCTGGCACGTCAGATAGCGGTATTAAATCGCCTGTAATTGGCATCTCAAAATCATTGGAAGGAATTGTCCCTTCTTCTGCTATCTTTTCTTCAACAGGCACTTCTTTTTGTAAATCTACATTTGTAGGAGCTGGATTACCCTTTTTCAGGCGATCTTTCATGGCTTCTGCTAAAAACTCTACGAATGTACCGATAATGACTTGTACATTTGTCTTACTAATACGCATAACACCACGCGCACCCGTTTGTTTTAATGTTTTTTCATCCACCTGATCTGCATCATCTACAGTCATACGAAGACGTGTTGTACAGTAATCCACTTGCTTGATATTCTCTTGTCCACCTAATGCTTCGATTGTTTTGTAAGCACGTACATCTAAATCATTGGAAACAGCTGCATCAACATCGGTCCCTTCTTCATCGTCGTCTTCACGACCAGGAGTTTTTAAGTCTAATATCTTGATTAAGAAATAGAAAACGACAAAGTAAATAGCGCCAAAACCTAATCCTAATGGGATTAATAGCCATGGTTTATCTGCTATACCAAAGTTTAAAAGATAGTCAATTAAGCCTGCCGAAAAACCAAAACCATCACGGAATCCAATAATATAAGAAACTGCAAGCGAAATACCCGTTAAAACTGCATGGATACCGTAAAGTACTGGTGATAAGAACATAAATGTAAATTCAATAGGCTCTGTTACACCTGTTAAAAATGCTGTTAAAGCGATGGATACAAACATACCACCGACTACAGCACGTTTTTCCTTTTTCGCTGCAAAGAACATCGCAAGACACGCTGCTGGTAACCCAAACATCATGATTGGGAAGAAACCTGCTTGGAAATGTCCTGCTGATGGGTCTCCTGCTAAAAATCGATTAATATCTCCTTTGACAAGATCGCCTGCAGCATTGGTAAATTCACCGAAGTCAAACCAAATTATTGTATTAATTACATGGTGTAAACCTACTGGGATCAATAAACGATTTAAGAAGCCATACATCCCAACACCAAGTGCTCCACCACCGATTAACCCGTTCCCTACTGCATCGATACCACCTTGAATTGGTCCCCATACAACAGCTAAAATAGCACCTAAAAGCGCCATGGTGATGGACGTTATAATTGGCACAAAACGCCGTCCTCCGAAGAATGACAGCCATTCTGGGAATTTTACATTATAGAATTTGTTATAGAGTGAACCTGCTGTAATACCTGCGATAATACCACCAAATACTCCCATATTCAGATCTTTATTTACGGATGCTAATACTGCGACTAACACCAGATGCGCAATGGCGCCCGCTAATGCTGCTCCACCACTATTATCATGTGCTAAGCCCATTGCGATACCGATTGCAAAAATAATAGGTAAATTACCTAAAATAGCTTCACCAGATGCTGCCATTACAGCTGCAATATGCTGGACAACGTCATTTGGAACTGCACCAAGCATGTCACTAGATCCTAAGCGTGAAAGTAATGCAGCTGCTGGTAAAGTAGCAATTGGAAACATTAACGACTTACCGATTTTTTGTAAGAAAGCTAACATTTATTCTCCCCCCCTTTTGGTATAGTTGTCTAGACCAATTAATCGAAAAAAAAGCGTTTTCATTAAGTTGATATCAATTATATTACCACTCTTACAAAAAATAAACACTATTTTTGAAATGATGGGAAGCATCCAACTTTTTCAAATTCTCTAAAGTCATCATACCATGCTCAAATATGATCTTATTTACATGGATGGATATAGTCTTGCCATTGAACAAAGAATAGCCCAATTGGAAGCTTTTCTTCAACCAATTGGGCTACAAGTTCATCATTTCTTTTCTTTACGCTGTGACGTCACGTTTCATAAAGGACATATAGCTGATCACAAGGAAAATTACAGCATAAATCGCAAGAATTGTGAGTGAGAATGGCATTGTCATACCATCTATTATAAAGTGACCAGTTTCATACTGTGTCAAATCTGAATGTGTTATCCAAATATATTTAACGATTTTAAATCTGCTTAAGAACATGACAATCATTCCACCTGTAAAAGATAAGAACATCGTTAAGCCAATCGCTAAAGAGCTTGAACGGAAAACTGAGCCTACTAAGAAAGCAAATAATATTGACATGACAAAGTTTCCGCCAGAAAGTAAATAGTGGTATGCTAAATCATTCCATACTGCTTTTTCAACTACTTGACCGTTGACCATTTCTAACTCAACACCAGTTGTACCACCAAATAGTATTAACCCAACGAGAGCGCTTATTATCACATTGACAACAATTAAAAAGAGCCCAAATATGAATGTAGTAAGCAATTTTGAAGTTAATATTTTTGCCCGTGAAACCGGACGCGTTAATAGCATTTTTATCGTACCAGTAGAGAATTCACTAGAGACAATACTTGCTGCAGTAATAACCGTAAATAATGTCACTAAAGTCAGCATGCCACCTGAAAATGACATAAAGCTTGCTACGCTTCCCTCTTCTTGAGATGGCACATCATTTGCTAGTCGATACTCAGAAATAGCAATTTGCTCCTCGAAGTGTTTTTTATCCTCTGCCGTTAGGTCGTCACCTTTCAGTATTTCTTTATTATTAATAATGGCTTTCTGTTCACTTTCCTGCCACGTTAAATCCTCTGTCGTTTTTGTTTCATAGTATTTCATCATAATACCTGGACCAATAATAAAGAGGATTAATAGCGTGACCATTGCCCAAGTTCCTTTTTTATGCCATAATTTCATCCATTCATTTTGAATTAGATTCAGCAATTTGGCCACCTCCTGTCATTTCTAAGAATTGATCCTCTAAAGTTTTTTGATGCGGTTGAACGGCAAATAATTGAATTCCTTCATTAACAAATTGTGTAATGAGTTTCGGTATATCCTCTTTCTTAATTTCCACCACATAACCATTATTTTCAGCCACAAAGTTATAATCGAGCTTTTGAAGATGTTCTGTTGCCTGATTATTTGGTGTAGCTTCAATATAATAAAACGAAGAAGTTTCAACGTTGATATCACGAATATCGATAAGTTTGCCATTTTGTATGACAGCCACTCGATCACACATTAATTCAATTTCAGATAATAAATGACTGGAGACAAAAACAGATACTCCATCCTCCGCCGCAATTTTACGCAAATACATACGAAACTCGCGGATACCTGCTGGATCTAGACCGTTTGTTGGTTCATCCAAAATTAAAAATTTTGGTCGATGAAGTAGAGCCTGTGCGAGTCCTAAACGCTGACGCATCCCTAGCGAGTACGTCGATACCTTTTCATTGATGCGTTTCTCAAGACCAACTTGTTTAACCACCTCTTGAATACGCTCTTTTGTAACGTTTTTATGCATACGCGCAAAGTGCAGTAAGTTTTTATAACCCGTCATATATTTATACATTTCCGGATTTTCTACAATTACGCCGACCTTACTTATCGCTTCTTCATAATTGTCCTGTAAGGAAAGGCCATCAATAATAACTTTCCCCTCAGATGGACTCATAAGCCCTGTCATCATACGAATTGTCGTCGTTTTCCCTGCACCATTCGGTCCTAAAAATCCAGTAATTTGACCTGGATATAAATCGATATTCAATTGCTGAATCAATTGCTTACCACCAATGGTTTTTGATATATTTTGCAATTGAACAATTGGTTGTGTTGTCATTAATTTCACCCTTTCTTATAATAAGCCTTCATCCATTGCACAGCATCTTTATTCGTAACGTCTCGAATAGTCTCTACTTCTTCATGTGCAATGATCGAACCATTTCGCAATAAAATGATTTGATCTAAAATAGGCTCTACTTCATATAACTCATGCGTTGATAATAATATTGTTTGGTGTTCAATATCTGTAAATTGAATTAACCCTTTTATGAGTTGCTCACGAACAATTGGATCAAGACCTGAAAATGGCTCATCCATTACATAAAAGGGTACTTCTCGCCCAAGAGTTGCGGCCATTTTCATTCGACCACGATTACCCTTTGATAATTGCCGTAGCTTCACATTTTTATCAACCTGTAAAAACTCTGCAACTATACATGCCTTATCATACGAAAAATCTTCGAATTGAGAGGCGTAGTGCTGAAAAAGCTGCTCACCTGTGTAAAAATCAAAAAACAAATCAATATCTGGTAAATAAGCAATTTTATCAGCACTTCTGCGTGTAACAGGCGTTCCATTTAACAATACCTCACCACTTGATGGACATAATAAGCCTGCCAACACTTTTAATAGTGTAGACTTACCACTACCATTTTCTCCAACAAGCCCAATGATTTGTCCAACAGGAAAGGAAAAAGACACATCTTGGAGAATAGGCTTTTTCATATAACGGAAAGAAACGTTTGATAGCTGTAGCATTTATTTCACCTCACGATTTATTTTGTAAAACAACGAGCATCTCTTCCTTTGAAAACCCAAGTGCTTCAATGGAAGTTAAAAAATGATCTGCCAGTTGATTTTTCATATCTTCCCGTAATAGAGCAATTCGCTCTTCTTCGGTTGTAATAAATGTACCTTGACCTCGTTTGGTTTCCGTTATATTCATTGCCTCTAACTCCTTATACACCCGTTGCACAGTATTTACATTGACTCCTGTTTCCACTGCATATTCTCGAACAGAAGGAAGTCGATCTCCAAGCACTAGCTTCCCTTTCAAAATGTCCCCACATATCAGATCAACGAGCTGGCTATAGATAGGCTTATCACGTGAAAAGTCGATTGTCATCGTAAAACCACCTTTTCAAGCCATTTTGTCGCTGTGATAAATAGGATGGCTACAAAAATAATAGTTGCTACTTCTTCTACTAAATACATAGTGCTCAAACTTAAATTCATTGTTGGTGACTTCGGGAAAAATTGTTCGAGACCCTTTAATGAAATGCCTATATGATGGAAAATATTATCATATAATTTGCTTTCTGTAAATTTCAACCATGAATTCATACTGATGAAAAAGGTAACCATAGTAATAACTACTGAAAAGTTCCCAATAAAGTGTTTCATTTGGAGATTAAATGCAAAAAATAGTAGCAGTGTCACAAACATCATCAATTGAAAAATAACAATCATTCCAACTAAAAATAAAAGCAATAAAAACATTTGGGCGAAGTTGCCTATCATTTCATCTTTGATATTGTAAATAGCTATACTCACAAAGATAAAATTGAAGATAGCGTATCCTATTAAGGAAAATACAATCTTCACACCCACAAGCTGTGCGATGGAACTAGTTGAATGCAGCCAGATCTCTTTGGTCCTTAAGTCATTACGGATACTAACTAGAAATTGTAATATCGAAAAAAATCCACCTAACATAAGTACTAATATCGAGAAGAAAAATGGCATCTGATTATCCATCACAAATTGATCACTAAAATGCCTAATTAAATATGGAACTACCATTGTCAGCATGATCCCAATAAAAATCCCACTGAATAGCCATGCCTGATAAAGCACCCATTCCTTTTTCATTAGCCCTGCAAATTTTTTCAAAGCAAACACCTCGTGTCATAGTGTACTAGTCAAATAGTACACTATGACTTTTAACTTTGCAAGCATTAAATGCAAAAAAAAGGAAGAACCCTTTAAAATAAAGGCTTCTTCCTTCGGGTTGTAATGAAATAAAGTTTAATAAAGTATGCATCTTCAGCAATATGAGGGTGATTTTGACGTTTTAACAAAATGTCATCCAACTTTTTATTTTTATCAGAACACTTTTACATTTTATCGCCCAACTTCTTAGTTTTATCTACTAACTTTTGCGTTTTATCACCCAACTTCTGAATTTTATCGACATCCTCTGGGCAATTAAAAAAGAGGTAACGACAAGAATTTTCCCTTGTTTTACCGTTACCCCATTTTTCTTCACCACTACTTCTTATTATATTTTTTATGTACTATCAGGTGTGTTTGCCATAGAGTTAACAAGCATTGCTAAAAATATGGCACCGTATTCTTATGAAGAAGAATACCACATTCCCTGTTTTAGAAGAAGAGATAGGTAATATTCGAAGGCACTGAAAAAGTCGATTTGCCACAAAAAATGTGATGCAAATCGACTTTTTTTAAGGTTTCAAATCTAACAAAAGATAAATTTTTAAATAAAAAATGATTTTTCTAGTTTTTCATTGCCCTCAATATATCCGGTGTCATCGGCTATAACTTCAAAGACGATTCTCAAATAATTGAAAACAACTTACTTTGAATCACACCTTACCGTTCTACAATAAATTATTCCTTAGTGAAAAATTTAGGGTCAATCTGATCAATAACTGAAGTAGCAGTATAAAATGATCCTATTTTCCTTTTGTCATCATATGTTAATTCCTTTTGACTCTTTTTAATAAAAACTACCCAATCATTTTCTATCTCACTAATGTTCTTTCCGTATAATTCCTCTACTTTTTTAGCCAAGTCATCTTCGTTGTAGAGTTGTTCAAACTTTTCTAATCCATAAGTATCAATTAAATAAGTAATAAAAGAGGCTGAATGTATATAGCTCATCCATTGAAGGGTGTACTCTTTTTGATTTTTAAGGGCTGGGCGAAAATAGGAATCTGCTTGATTCGGATCTATCAACTTGCTAATTGGTATGAATTTGTTTGAATCGATATAATACTTCATAAGCTTATGGGAATATGACTCATTTTTCCCATACTTATCTTCCATATAAGTAGCAAAACCCTCTTGCGTAAAATAGCCCCTACTTTTATCAAAATTGTTGCCATAACCAACTACGGAATGTGTCAGTTCATGGACAAGTGGATATTGGTCTTCCTTAATGTCATATAGTTGAAGTTCCGATCTCAAACCCCGTGATACTTCATTTCCTTCATTGAGAAATACATTAATTCTCTCGGAAGGAACATATGTAGTGTGAATTGAATTCTGAATTTCATCATAGGCATTAAAGAGTTCGTCTTTTATTGATTCTACTTTTTCTTGTGGAAGCTTTATTTTATTAATAATCTCAAAGGTAATTTTCCCATCCGCTGTAACAACAATATTTTCATCATTGTTTCCTTTAGGAACAACTGTATCCTGAGTACAGGCAGTTAATAAGAATATGAAAATAAATATAAGGAAGAAGCTTCTAAACTTAAACATATTACCTCCTGAAAAATCAATATTTTCCATTTAATACGGATTCCAAATCGAAAAGTTTCATTTTTTCAAGTATTCAAAAAATAAATAAGTAAAAAAATTTTATTATATAAATAAAAGCAGAGGTTTGTTTGTATACCAATTCCCCTGCTTTTCTCTATAACCAATCATTTAACTCGGTACATAACTACTCTAGAAATCTTACATTTTCCATTATGAGATTCTCAACAACTCATATTCCTATTTCCCACATTTTCTCCGTTACTTTCTCAATTCTTCCATCAATATCGGTACCGTCAAACTTCGGAAGTTTCAGCTCACTGACGATTTTCCCATCGCGCATAAACATCACACGTTCCGTCCGCGCCGCTACCTTTGCATCGTGAGTGACGAGCATAATCGCAGTACCGCCCGCATTGATTTCGGTAAAAATGTCCATGATTTCCTGCGCTGTTTTGGAGTTAAGTGCACCTGTAGGCTCATCGCCGAAAATGATTTTCGGGCTGTTCAAAAGCGCTCGACATATCCCTGCTCGCTGTAGCTGACCTCCCGAAACTTGTGTAATGTCGCGCATTTCAAGCTCCGCAATGCCTACCCTCTTCATAATCGCTCTTGCCTTCTCTGAAATTTTCGTAACGTTTTTTCTGTTATCACGAATGGATGGTAGAATAATATTATCAAGAATATTTAGATTTTTGAGCATCGTTGGTTGCTGAAATACAAAGCCCATTTTAGTTCTACGTATGTCTGAAAGTTCAACCTCTCCGACTGACGATAATTCATTGCCATCAAAAATAACCCTTCCTCCATCAACGCTGTCCATGCCGCTCAGTGCAAACATTAGCGTTGATTTTCCTGAGCCCGAGGGTCCCATAATTGCAACAAACTCACCCTCGTTTATGTCAACGGATGCTCCGTCGAGAACATTGTGCTTTTCATCGCCCTCGCCGAAAGACTTTACAATATGTTCACCGATTATAATCTTCTTCATAAGCTACTCCTTTATATTTTCGGATATTTTTATTTTCCCCACGTCCCATGTGCCAATTATAGTTGTGATTAGTACCGAGCAAATCATCAATAACGGACAAAGTACGTATGCCGAAAGTGAATTGATTGAAAAACTGAACGATGACACCCCGAACGAGGTGATAACTGTACCTGCAAGTACCTCTCCAAGAGTGTTTGCCATAAGGGTGCCTAGAACAATTCCGATAATCGATACGAATACCGCTCGCGAACCATACTGTACCGTAATATCGGAGTTTGTAAAACCTAGTGCTTTCATGACAGCAATCGAATATCTATCCTTTGCGACAAGCATTTTCATAAACAATAGTGTCACTAGCACCATTATTATGAGCGCTATAGCAATTGCGGCAATGGAGGCCATTTCAACTGATTTTATTGTCGATCCGAATGTTTGTTTAACAAATTCATCAATATTAGAGATCTTAGCAAAAGTAAATCGGTCCGTGTACTTAGAGATTTTATCATCGACAAGGGTTTTATCTGAAAGCTTTGCACAAATAACGCTCCACATTATATTTTCCGAGTTGTCAGTAAAAACAGCCTTTGCCGTTTTACCACCGTTAGTAATGTCGGAATAAATGCCACTTACCGTGAGCTTACTCTCCTTCCCCTTCATGATGACCGTAATGGTATCGCCGACCTTTTTGCTCATTTCTTCGGCGTTCAAAACCGAAAGTGCAATTTCCTTTTCTGTAGCAGGTGCTCTTCCCTTTGTATATTCGATAAGAAATATCGAATGGTCTCCAAGTTCGATTTTTATATTTTCCTCTGATCCGTCTTCCGTTTTCACTTTGAATGTCTTTGTAGTAAGGATGGTATACTTTGCAATGGAATTGTCGCTGTCCATATAATCTAAAATTTCTGCAGCTTTTTCAGAGATTTGATCCGTCTGCTGAATATCAATACGAATATCGTAGTTTCCAATACCCATATATTTAATGAAGCTTGTTGAGGAAATCGTGTTGTAAAGGTTTTGTGGAACAATAATGATAAATGCGGAAATTACAAGTACTGCAAGCATTGTGGCGTATAGTCTTTTCCTTGCGAGAACATCTTTGATTCCAAGGAAAATATTCGTGTTAAAAAGCTTATTTCTATTCAGGCTAAAACGCTTTGCGACTGCGTTTTTTTCCTGTGATGTGCCAAAGCGAATTGCTTCTGCAGCAGAAATTTTCCGAAAGCGTCTCAGCACCCCGCTTATATAAGCGATTATTGCAAGGTATACAAGTATAATGCCGAGGATTCCTAAAGACGTGGCAAAAGAAGAGTGTTCGCTTTCCCCCATATTAAGCCGGATGTTTTCAAGAAGCCTGTTTTTGAACATTAACGAAAGTGCATAACCGAGAATACTCCCCCCTGCGGCAATTGCTGCGTACTTCGCAAGATAAATTTTCTTAATGTCAGAAAGGCGTAGCCCTATTGCCTTCATTACACCAATTTCACGGTAATCGTCTTCGATTTTCGCAAGGAGTGTAAAGCGTATGCACAGAAATGCGATAGCAACGACAAGGACGCTTATAAGAAGTATAACTGCTATCATGATCCCGTCGGAAAGCGCGTTAAGTGTTTTGAAAAGTGGATATGTAATCGTTGGTCCGTTCGCTTCAAGTCCTTCAGAGGCATAAGCAGTTTCAAATTCACCAAGTGCAGACAAATCCTTCAATCTAAACTCAATCAAATACTCCATACTTCCAAGACTTTTTATTTCCGCGTAATCATTTCCACTAACGAGAAATCTTTTTGAAGAAGACAGCATAGAATTCATCTGTGAATCCCGGAGGAATCCCGCTACAGTAAATTCCTTTCCACCTATTACGGCTTTATCACCGACCTTCGTCGTGGAGTCCTTCATATAGTTTATTGGAACATAAAGCTCACCATCAGATACGTTTATGATGTTTCCGTCAAGATCAAGAAGATAATCAAATTTCTCACTCTGTGTGCTAAAACCATTGTCTTGAACATTATTAGCAAGTGAACGATCACCTAAAATAATTTGCCCATTATCCATGTTGAGAAACTCGAGCACTTGAAATTCATCGACATTACTGTTTTTCTCCGCGAAATTTGTAAGCCGGACAGTATCGATATCTCCCGAATGCATTTGCATAAAATGCGGAGTTTTCGCCTGATTCATAAGTGAATCGATCGCACCAGAAAGATTAACCATAAGGATCGCCGATAAAGAAACCAGCATAGCCGCAGCCGCGACAAATAACGTTGTTGTCAGCGTTATCAGTTTGCTTTTAGAAATGTCATTTCGGATTAATCTGAAATACATACGTCACCTCTGTTTTCAAGCTTTTTAACTGATTTTAAGTTGAACAAAATTAATGAAGTAACACTTAATAAAATTCCAGCTGTTATGATGAGTAAGCCCGTTCCTCTGCCTTGACCTGTACCGATAATTTTCCCTACGCTGTCAGCAAGCAATCCGCCGTCAACTAACAAAGGAGTGAACACATAATCAGCAAGTATACCCGAAAGCGCATAGGCGGCAACAAATCCAAGCTGTGAAATTACCCCTATAAGTGACCATGCTCTGCCCTGAACGGCATTATCAATGTTGGTACGAACAAGAAAATCCATAGTTGAGTTTGCAAATGGCATCATGGCAAAAAAGAAAAAACCCGAAATACAGATAAGAACTATATTTTCGCGAAGTCCGAATATCGCCATAAATATTCCTTCAAAAAACAGCGAAAACGAAAGAATTTTCACATACCCTTTTTTGATTGGAAGAAATCCGATGATCACACTGGATACGAGCATCCCTGTAGCGACAACGGTTTCCACCGTTCCTATCACGGAGCTGTTCGTAAAAGTAAGCAACATCGGAATGGAAAGTGTTTCAATAATTCCAAGATAAAATGTCAGCACCGATGTCATGATTACAAGAACGAGCACACCTCGATTTTCAGAAACTGCACGCCAACCATCTTTGAACTCATGGAAAAATGATTGTGTCTGTTCGTATTTCTTTGAAATAAGACCTCTACGAACTGCCAGAGTTGAAGTAACTGTTACAAAAAATGTACAGATGTCGATTACAAGCAGAAGTTTTATATCCGAAACAGCGAGTAAAAATCCTGCAATGATAGGAGAAATCAAATATTTTGCAGAACCTGCCACCTGGACAAAACCACTTGCCTTTGTATATTGTTCCTCGGTCAGTAAATCTGTAACAGTTGCCTTGTATGTGGGATCAAGTAGCGATGAAAACACCGAGCTTATTGTAACCCCCACACAAATCTGCCATAGTTGTGCTTCTCCGCTAAGCATACAAATTAGAATATATACAAGTCCTATCGCAGAAAGACTATCGCCTAACACCATTAAAAGTCTTCGGTCATAACGATCCGCTAGCACTCCTGCCACAGGGCTTAATAGAAGCGAAGGCATAAACGCAAGTAAAACTACAAGTGTCGTTGCCGATGCTTTTCCCGTCTGCTGGAAAACATAAATCGAAAACCCAAACGCTGTAAGCCCGCTTCCTATGGCCGAAATCAGTTGTCCCGACCATAGCAGAAGAAATTTTTTGAAAAAACCCTCAGAATCAACCATCGTTGTTTCCATTTTCTTCACCCCCACTGCCAAACATCTTCATCATGTACATAAGACTTCCACTTTCGACACCTAGCAGTCTTTCTACGTTGAATACAAAAGCTGGTATACGTGAAGCGCGTTCTTCATCTGTCATATCAACCATATCATCATCAAAAACGGTATTCGTATAGGCCACAATCATTTCCATACATTCATACGGATACGGCGTACTGAAAAGCCCTTGCTCAATACCCTCACGAATTATTTCCGTCAGTATCGGGGGAAGGCCATTAATGATAACCTTTTGTATTTTCTGATGCATAAGCGCATTTTGAGGCTTATGTATATGATCAATAATTTCCTTACTATTTCCATCACTTATGTTTAGAGCCATTACAACACGGATAATACGCTCATTGACTGGTATGCTCTTATTTGCCGCAATTTCCTTTGCAGTACCTAAAATTTGTACATTATACCTTTCAATTAGCGCGTCCATAATATCTTCCTTCGACTTGAAGTGATAATACAACGTCCCACGTGCAATTCCGACCTTTTCGAGAATATCGTTAGTACTTGTGCCATCAAAGCCCTTCTGACCGAAAAGTTCATCAGCTACATCAAGTATTTGGTTTCTGCGTTCCATAGCTTCTTTTCTCATTTTCATTCCTCCTAATAGACCGACTGTCTGTCGATAAAAATTATAGCATTTTACAATAAATTGTCAATACACTGTTCTAATTTTGTAAAAAACTTTCAAATTATTCATCCGAAGTTTTTGTCCCTATTCCTTTCCAACATTTATCGGGTTCGGCTCAGAATTTTTCCATCTAAAAAATATCCTTTCACACACAATAAGTGATAGAATTATATGTAAAGTTTATGTGTTAAGTGAGGAAAACAATGATGTCTGAAGTAAAAAAAGCCGATTATACAATGGGAAAAAAGATACGTGAAAGTTTACAGGCAGATTGCCAAAGCTGTTTTGGTCTATGCTGCACTGCTTTAAATATTGCTGCTTCTAGCGACTTTGCCATTAATAAAGCAGCCGGGGTACCTTGTCCTAATCTACAATCGAATTTTAGCTGTCAAATTCATAGTAAACTTAGAGATCAAGGGTTTAAAGGTTGTACAGTTTTTGATTGTTTAGGAGCTGGGCAAAAGGTGTCACAAACAACATTCCATGGACAAGACTGGCGACAATACCCTGAAATTTCCGAGAAAATGTTTCGTGTCTTCCCTATTATGGAACAACTTTACGAAATGATCGCCTACGTAGCAGAGGCTTTATCGTATAAAGTTGATTCATCCCTATTTAACAGGCTACATATACAATTAGAACAGTTAAAACATGCAACAGAGCTGGAAGCAGATGCATTACTAGCAATAAATATTCCAAATTTCCGACTACCAGTGAATGTTTTACTATTAGAAACAAGTGAGCAAATTCGCAAAAGTCTTATCGTAAAGATTGGAAAAAACTCTCGAAAGTATGACAATCGTGGGGTTGATTGGATTGGGAAGAATTTAAAAGGCAAGGATTTGAGAGCAACTGATCTTCGAGGATCTTATTTAATAGCTACCAATCTACAAAATGCAGATTTAAGAGGTGTGGATTTTATAGGTGCGGATCTACGTGATGCAAATCTACGCGGCGCAGACCTTTCTAGCAGTATGTTTTTAACCCAAATGCAAATTAATTCAGCACAAGGTAATCATCAAACAAAACTACCCTCCCACTTGAAACGTCCTTCTTATTGGGTCGACTAACTTGAAGAAGGGCAGATGAAAATGAAATCATCTGTCCTTCAGACTTTAGACAAGCTCTACTATTTGTTATAAAGTTTGATTAAGACCACAGACGTATTCAAAGTAGCTGTAGCTTTTGTGAGCGTTGATTCATTCAAAACCACAGCTTTGACTGTTCAATAAGATGCAATGCCATCATCTGAAGCTGTAGAAGCATTCCTGTAAGTGAATAACATAACAAAAGGACTTCCGTATATAAGTTGTAATACGCACAAGTCCTCTAGATTGTTGGAGTTAAAAATTTATTATTATTTCGGAAATTTAAACTTTAAAATTGCACCTGATGTTTTAAAATCCTGATTTCAGTAAAGCTACATTTATAGAATATTATTAATTACGAATGCATTCAGAACCCAACCAAGAATTGAAATGATAATAATACTCCAAGCATTTTTCTTACGCTGTATTACACCTACAATGCCCATAATAACCCCTAATAACGGTGAAAATAGAATACCGATAATATACGCAAAAATATTGTAGGTTTTATAACTGTAGATTTCGTTACTTTCATTACCGTATTTGTCACTTTCCATCTTCATTCCCCCATCTTGCCTTTTTCTTAACTAACTGAATAATCTTTCTAATCAATATTCCTCGGCATAATTGTGACGATAAATCTAAACAGAACCAACTTTGGGTTAGCTACCTTAGCAAGTTATTCCTTCTTCCATTTATAGGGGATATTTGCCCAATCGTAAAATATATTAAAAAGGAAAAATAAAATTGAAATTCCAATAATTTGTCCCCATTGAATGTCATCATGAAATAACCATCGAAATGTAATAAATAGTATGAAAAAAATTAGCGAAGCTTGTATATTTTTCTTAATCGTTTTCACCATAATTATCCTCCATATACAATAATACTACATTTTTACTTATTGAAGAAACCTCCATCGTTAGTTTAAGTTAACATCTTTATGTGTAAGACTTTCCGGATTGTCATAACAAACCTTTTATTGTCCTTCAGTCGGAACGGTAATCAATCTCACGTTTTGCAGAAAAGCCATACATTGATGACACCTTATCTCATTGAAAAAAAGGGCAGATGAAAATATATTCATCTACCCTTCTATTTATTTTTGTTTCTTTTTATAAATAATCGTAGCTACAACAAGTAAAAGTAAAATCGATTGTCCAATCATTGTTTCTACTGTTGGATAGAAACCAATGAAGCTGACAACTGGTAAACCATCTACAATTGTTGTTGAAATTGAATTACGAAGCTGCAATGTGTGCAGACTGACACCAATAATTTTAAATGCCAATACATAGATTAACACCGTTGCCACTGCGAAAAATTTATGAACTGGAATTTTTCCACTTGCTTTAAATAATACAAATGCAAAAATAGTTAATATTAAAAGCGCTACTACGATACCAAGCACAAATTGACTTGTCTCCATTTTAGGTGCAATTCCTGCGTAGAAGATAAGTGTTTCTGCTCCTTCACGGAAAACAGATAAGAAGCTAATTGATGCCATCGCAAACACCGAGCCAGTTGAGATTGCATTGCCCATTTGTTTGGAGATATAGCGGTTCCAGCTTGTCACACTCGATTTACTATGGAGCCAAATACCAACTCCAATCATCATTGCAGCAGCTAGTAAACCAATATAACCTTCCATCAGCTCTCGACTTGTATCGACTGTTGCGGATTGGAAAATCGTAGACATTAAAATAGCCGCTACAGCTGATAGTAAGATCCCAACAAATGCACCAACATATATCCATTTGCGCATTGTTTTTTGTCCAGATTTCTCTAAGAACGATACTAATGCCATAATTATGAGCAGTGCCTCTAAGCCCTCTCGCAGTAAGATTAATGTTGCATCCCACAGAGTATAATCCGAGTCACTTTGAATCAGCTCAATTTCAGTGCGGAATGTATCAAGCTTACTTTTAATTGCTCTGACATCGACGTTAGACTTCAATAAGTCACTAACGAGGATTGGCATATCATTTTCAATTTTTGTATAAAGGCTACCGTTACGTGTTGAAATGTCAATTTCTACACTCGGCCATATTTTAATGAAATCTCGAATTTTATCAGATGCAGCCTTGTAGTCACCTGCATCGATAAAATCATTCGCTTCATCAATATAAGCAATCAATGTTGCTAAAGAATACTCTCCATCTACAACTTTCGCCGTATCATTACCTGCTACAAAATCCTCAATTGTTTGTTTTAATTCTGCATATTGTGATTGCATTGAGGCTACATCTGGCTTTTCGGAAGCAAGTGAGATTCGGATAAAGGCCATCTGTGTTTCAATTTGTCCGTACATCGCAATGCTTTGCTCACGTACAGGGCGTTCAATTTTTTTCCATTTCGCATTAAAATCCTTATATGCTGCGTCGATTGTAGGTACATCACCACTTGCTAAGGCATCTTCAAATGCTTTCATAACGGGTTTAAATTTCGTGCCAAATTCTGCTCGCTGCGCCCCTTCATCTACAGGATTCTCAAGCTTTTCTAATGCACGTAAAGCATTAGATAATTCAGATAGTGCCTTTAAACGTTCATCTTTGGAAGTAGCTTTAACTGCTTGTGCAAGAATTTCATCTACTTGTTCTTTTGCTTCCTTTTGATCAGATGTGACCGATGCCCAGTCTGTAGCAAACTGTTCAAGAGCTCGCTCTGCCTCAGCTTCCTTGTCCTGCTTCGTATTCATCAGCGCGTCACTTATAGAAATGTACAAATGACTATATGATTGCGCTGCCTGCACTGGTACAGCAAGTGCCAATAACAAGCAAAGTACTAAACTACAGCGCGTTAAAAAGTGCTTCACCTATATAACTCCCCTTTGATACACCAGGGAAACAAGCAAACACTGCACTGCCTCGATGGGTAATATATTCATTCATTTTATCTTTACGTCCTAAGCTATTTTGAACTGTTATAAATTGGGCTGGGTCCTTTTGAAAAGAAATAAACATGAGTCCCGCATCATGCGCACCTGTATTAGTCATAACACCTGATGCATAAGAGTAAGAGCGACGTAAAATCCGCGCGCCTGATTTACGTGCTAAATGAACATGTGAAGTATCTGGCATGATATACTCACCGTTGCTATCCTTCGCCTCTACATTGAAATCATCGAACTCTTTCTTTTTCCCAAAAGGTGCACCACTATCGCGATAACGACCAAAAGTTGCCTCCTGATCTTTTAAAGATGTGCGATCCCATGTTTCAAGATGCATTTGAACTTTACGTGCGACTAAATAAGAGCCACCTTTTAACCAACCTTTATCGACCCAAACCACTTTGTTTAGATCTTTTTCATCAGAAGGATTGCCCGTACCATCCTTGAACGCAAATAAATTTCGAGGTGTTCCTCCGCCAGCTGGGAAAGAGTTGAATCCTGCCTGTGACCATTTAATCTCTACTTTACCAGAGGCTGCACGTACTAAATTACGCACTGCATGAAACGCCACTTGTGGGTCATCCGCACATGCTTGAATACAAATATCTCCACCAGTAAATTCTTTTTGTAACTGATCCTTTGGGAAATGAGGTAAGTCTTTTAATTCCTCAGGCTTTAAATGCTGGATACCAAGCTTATCAAACAAAGATGGTCCTACACCTATTGTAATCGATAAGTTTGAAGCATCTAACCCTTCCGCTTCACCTGTATCTCCTGTTGGCACTCTAGTATTTGTTGTTAAATCTACCATTAATTCACCGTTCATTAAGCGTACAACAAGAGGTGTCCATTGTTTGAACAACTCTTGTAGCTCTTTCTTTGATGTAAATAAAACATCTAAAGAAGCAAAATATATATTTGTCTGAACCGGTGTAATAATGCCAGATTGATGTTTTCCATAGAAATCAACTTTATTACGTGCAGTAGTGCTGTCTGCAACAGGCTCAAACACATCATAGCCCATTACTTTCATAATACCACCTAAGCCAGAAGCACCGATAGCTACACCAGCTACTCCGATACCTGATAGCTTAAGCATGTCACGTCTAGATATTTTTTTATTCATCCATTTTTCATCATTTGACGCTGTCATTCATTATCACTCCAAAATAATACCCATTTGACTTAATGGTTCTCCAAGTTGATTTACTGCTGCTGCAAGTGCTTTTGTGTTTTCCTCTGTTAATTTTTCGTAAGAAACATATCCGCCATCAGCAGTCGCATGCTGTGCCAATAAATCATCTACTGCTTTGAATTTTTCATCTAATGTTGCTACTAAATCTTTGTCTTTCGCTTCTAATTTTGGACGTAGGATTTCAAAGATTTTTTCTGCGCCTTCGATGTTAGCTTTAAAGTCATAAAGGTCTGTGTGAGAATAGATTTCTTCTTCACCAGTGATTTTAGATGTCGATACTTCATTTAATAAATCAACAGCACCTGTAATCATCACATCGGGAGTTACTTCAACAGTTTGAACTAATGCATGTAATTCTTTTGCATCTGCTAGAAGTTGGTCTGCTACTTTCTCGTAGCCTTCTGTTTTATTTTCTACCCAAAGCGCATGCTCAAGCTTATGATAGCCCGTCCATTCTTCCTCGCCCTTACCTTCTTCTTTGATATCAGCTAAACGACCATCAATACGTGGGTCAAGGTCACCGAAGCTTTCAGCGATTGGCTCTGAACGCTCGAAATACATACGTGCTGGTGCATAAGCTGCTTTTGCTTTTTCAATGTCACCGGATTTAAATGCGTTCACAAAGTCTGTTGTTTTTATTAAGAATTGATCCATTTGCTCTAAAGCAAATTTTTGATAGGCTGCTAGTTCAGCAGATAAATCAACCTTTGAAGCTTGTTCTGCTTGCTCTGTTGCAGGCTTATCTTCTTTTTTAGTTTCATCGGTATTGCCGCAGCCAGTCATAAGAATGCCCCCTGCAACTAATACTGACAATAATGATATTTTTTTCATGCTAAGTACCTACTTCCGAAATAGTTTATATTGAGAATGATAATGATTATCATCGTCGATTGCAAGAAGTATTTTCATTTAAAGAAAAAAACGTCTTTTTCTAGTTGATAAATTTAGACAACTAGAAAAAGACGTTTCTCCAATAATATTAAGATTCAATACTATGAAATTTTCGCTTGTTTTAAATTTTCATATTTTCCATATAAGAAATAATAAAGCACAATCGACACTAAAATAACGAATACCATCGCGAAGAAAATGGCACTGTACCCCGACGTCGGAACGAAGAACCCTAAGAAATAAGGACCAACCCCCAAACCTAAATCATATAAAATAAAATATGTCGATGTCGCAAGTCCTAAACGCTCATTTGGTGTAACCTTAATAGCTATTGCTTGCGCTACTGAATTGAAATTGCCATAACCAATCCCAATGCAAGCAGCGGCTAGTAAAAATGCAACACTACTTGTCGCCGAACTAAAGGCATACATACCGATCGCAAAAATAACTAGACATGGATAAATAACAATGTTCGCACCTCTAGTGTCTAGTAATTTCCCTGTAAACGGACGTGTCGCTAAAATGACAATTGCATAAATGATAAAGAAATAACTTCCCGCTGATACCAAATCAAGCTCTTTCGCGTAAAACGTCATAAATGACATAACTCCTGAATAGGCAAAGCCAATAACGAGCGCCACAAAAGCAATTGGCACAGCACGCATTTCGATAAAATTAGATAGCTTAAAGCCCGTTTTCTCGGCCATTTCTTTAGCCTTCTTCGGTGCTTCTGGAACAGTAACGATAAAATACATCAAAAAACAAACAATGGCTAATACAGAATCGATTGCAAAAATCATCCGGTAATCTTCAAACAGTTGTGTTAAAAGAATGCCTACAAACGGTCCGATTGCTGTGGCTAAAATGGCACTTAAGCTGTAATAACCAATACCTTCCCCTCGTCGATCAGGAGGTAAAATTTGTGCAATAATTGTTCCTGTCGCCGTACTTGCCACCCCAAGTGCAATCCCCTGTACTAAACGATTGAGCATTAGAAGCGGCAAATTTGTCGCGATAAAATAAGACATCGTTGATAGCATAAACAAAAATAATCCACAAAATAATGTTTTTTTGCTACCCCAATCCCCAATAATACGCCCTGTCCCAAGACGACCAAATAAAGTACCAATAATAAAAATACTCGATACTAGCCCTGCCGTACTAGTTGAAGCTCCAAAATGCTCAACCGCATAGCCTGCAATGGTTACCATCAATAAATAAAAAATTAATGTAATAGTAAAGTTAATAAGTGAGACGATTAAAAAGTCCTTTGTCCAAAGTTTATGTCTAGTTGTTTCCACTTTTTCTCTCTCCTACCGATTGATGTTTGCACAAATGTTCGCTAACACTTTTGTCGCAATTTCAATATCCCGCTCTGATACCCCTGCGAGTGCCTGTTCAAAAAATGGTTTTAATTGTGCCTTAATTTCCTGCACAATCTCTTCACCATTAGCCGTTAACTGTATAAGCTTCTCACGCTTATCCCTGCCCGCTACCGTTTCCACGTAGCCAAGCTCCACAAGCTTTTGCACAAGCCTTGTCACACTTGGCTTTTCAATAAACATAAAATTCGCAATGTCAACAAATGTATGTGGCCCTTTATCCATCAATAACCGAAGGAGTGCCCATTGAGAGCTAAACAACTGATATTTCTCTAGCTGCACATTCACTAGATTGATAAACGGTCTGTACATTAAGCGGTACTGATTAAAAAATTCTTGTTCGATCGTCAAAAATACCACTCCTTTTTAATTAGTTAGCCTAGCTAACTATATACCCAAAAATTTTATTTGTCTAGTAGGGATTAGCGAGGAAATTTGTCGCTTTTGAAATGTTCTTTCCGCCGGTACGACAGTTCTTTCCGTCGATGCCGTTGTTCTTTCCGTCGCTACGAGACTCCTATCCGTCGAAGTGGCCTTGCTTTCCGTCGCACCTATACTTCAATACTTCTACATCCTTCAGCAAAATTTCAGACCGCTTGAATTTTTGCCCATTAATTAACAATCCAATACTTCCTGTTGCTTTTTGTTCCCTCAGCTTTCAATGGTAACTTTTGTAGTAATTTATAAGCTGTATTCGGCGAATCTATTGCAAAAAACTCACAAAAGCTTTTATTGGTTAACGTTTCCCCTACTAGCAATCGATAATCTTCAAGAGTCCTAAAAATAGCCTCGTTATCAACTGCTCCGCAACGTTGACAATACCAATTTGGATAACGATAATTCATAGGCTGTCCATTTAAACACCTTTCACAATGCACACCCTTTTTTATATCCCGGACAGGCACTTCTATTTCTCTTTTGATTGGCCTATGCATGGACAATAGTTTTGAAGCAAATCGAAAAAGCTCTTCTGCTTCCATCACAACCTCTTTATGCTGTTGAAGCCATTCTCTAACGTAATAACGTAAACCAGAAACATGAAAAATTGGTTGTCCCCTTAAACTCTTCGATAAAATAGCATTTTTCGTTGCCAATACGACAGCATAATGAACGGGAATCTGAGGCCGTGACTGTTGTAACATCCCCTTCATCCACTCCATATGTCGTCTACTTTGATGAAGTGGGTTCGTCATTCCCTCGATATCGCCTTCTGCTGTAGTTCGTGTAAATTGATTAAAGGATTCATCAAAGTCCAGAATTCCTGTTATATTTTTAATTTCGAGTATCAATATAAATTGAGGACATAGTAAAACGGTGTCTATTTGATGTGTAGTACCGAATTGACTAAGTATTTGCAAATCATGAAGAAAATAATGCGGATCAGGTAAAATAATTTCAAGCCATTCTGCGTCTACTCTTTGCTCCCCAGCAAAGCCTGCGTGCATTCGCCTCAACTTCTCAAAATAATACATGTATTCAGTATGCGTACTAGGTAATCTTCTTACCAAAGCTTCTAAAATTTTGTGCTGCTCCGATTCCTGACGATCTAATAAAATCATTGTTTCTTCTTCACCTCCTATAACTATTGTATTAAAAAAGAACCTCATAAAAAGAGGTTCCAAAAAACTTGAAATACATATAGAACAAATTAAATCTTTCACCAACTTTTTTAGATAGAAAGAACGGGAAAATTCCTACGATTCAGTTCTTGCTAGTATTTTTTTGCTCGCTATCCGTCGATGAGGTAGTTCTTTCCGTCGCTCCGAGACTTCTATCCGTCGGTGAAGCCTTGCTTTCCGTCGCCTCTAATCCTATCCGTCTCCCTGGCATTTCTTTCCGTCGTTGGCGTAGTTCTTTCCGTCGCTCCGAGACTTCTATCCGTCGGTGTGACCTTGCTTTCCGTCGCCTCTATTCCTATCCGTCTCCCAGGCATTTCTTTCCGTCGTTGGCGTAGTTCTTTCCGTCGCTCCGAGACTTCTATCCGTCGGTGAAGCCTTGCTTTCCGTCGCCTCTAATCCTATCCGTCTCCCAGGTAGTTCTTTCCGTCGTTGGCGTAGTTCTTTCCGTCGCTCCGAGACTTCTATCCGTCGGTGAAGCCTTGCTTTCCGTCGCCTCTAATCCTAAAAAGCCCCCACTGTATCAAACGGAATCTGTTCGCCATTTTTATATAAATCAATATATTCATAATTAACATCTTTCGTAAGTTTAAAAATATGCTGCGTAATAACTTCGTTGTTTTGATTTTCAACTTCATCAATGTTTATTACCATCGTATCGCCTTTACTCTTCACGCTTACCGTAACAGTACCCTTGGTATTAATCACAATAAACGAGCGTTTTTCACCATTATTAATCATTTGTACATAATCTTCCATTCCAAGAACATTTAAAATTTTTTGCAGGTCCCTTGGTACAGATTTTACTTCAGTGATTGCTATTGTTGATTGACATGCTGACAATGCAATAATGGAACATAAAAAGATAATTAATAGTTTCCTCATATACCATCCCCCATCTATATTAGTATTACATTTTCAACAAAATATTCCAAAAAGACTTTACACAAAAAAACAACTGAACAGCCTAAGCCATTCAGTCATTTTTTCGTAATAAATATAAAAAATACGGCGCTCCGATACATGCTACGACAATACCTGCTGGCACTGTCGCACTTGAAATAGCTACGCGGCCAATTGTATCCGCTAGCATTAGTAAGCTTGCACCGATCAACAATGTGAGCGGTAAAAAGAACTGGAAGCGCGGTCCGACAAGCTGTTTCGCAATATGTGGCGCCATAAGACCGATAAAGGCAATGCCTCCTGTGACTGATACAGCTGCCGCAGCTAATGCTACGGAGACAACTAATAATTGCAAACGCTCTCTGCCGATATTCAAGCCTAAGCCAACCGCCGTTTGTTCGGTCATCGCCAGTACATTTAACACATTAGCCTTATAAAAAATAAATGGAATACCTAGTACAAGCCAAGGTAATAAAGCCCAGAAAAATGGCCAATCTGCTCCCCAAATATTGCCTGCAAGCCATTGCGCGATAAATTGCACATCACTCCGCTCAGCTGAGGAAATTAATATTATCATTACACCCGATAAGGCCGATGCTACACCTACTCCGACTAAAATGAGTTGGACCGGCTGCACACCCTCATTACGCTTATATGAAAAAAAGTAAATGCAGAGTGCTGTTAATAAAGCGCTGACAAATCCTACTAGTGGTAACACATACGCAAAGTTAGGTAGATCTCCATTAACAAGGAGATAAAAGAGCGTAATCCCAACACCTGCACCTGCATTAATCCCAATAATACCGGGATCCGCTAAGTCATTACGTGTCACACCCTGCAAAACGGCACCAGCCAATGCTAACGCCATCCCTGCAGCTGCCAGCACAAACAATCTCGGCAAGCGAACAGAGAACAATACGAATGATTCTTTGAAGCTACCGTCTCCCATTAAAATTGGTATTATGCGATAAATCGAAACAGAAGCCGCTCCCATTGAAATACCCATTACAAAAATAGCAATTGTTAATAGTATCCAAGCGATTAGCCATTTACGTTGTTTTTTTCGCCCGACATTAAACAATTTGACGACCTCCCTTCCGTACAAGAAGTAAGAAGAATGGAAGGCCAATAATTGAAATAATCGCAACTACAGGTGTCTCATATGGAGCATTAATCATTCTACCTGCAAAATCTGCAGTCACCATAAACCATCCACCAACGATGGCACTCATTGGTAAAACAAATCGATAGTCTGTCCCTACAATTGCACGAACAATATGTGGCACCATTAACCCAACAAATGCTAAATTACCTACTAGAGCAACTGCGGAGCCTGCAAGAATTACAACGACAAACATCATAATTCCTTTAATGACTGCCGTATTTTGTCCTAACCCAACAGCTACTTCTTCATTTAAACTTAAAATGGTTAGTTGACGACTAAATGCAAACGCAACAATTAATCCGACAACAATAATAGGAACAATTATTAAAGCTTGCCATGTAGTGCCGATTAAACCACCACTCGTCCACATCGAAACATCTTTCGAAATTTGAAATAATATTCCCGTACCATCTGCTATTGCTTGTAATAAAGCGGATACAGCTGCCCCAGCTAAGACTAGCTTTAATGGAGAAAAGCCATTCTTTGTTGAAGCGCCAATTCCATAGACAACAATCATCCCTACGCCTGCACCTACGAAACATGCAAAAATAAGCATATAATTCGAGGTATTTGGGATAAAAGCCATCGTCAATGCAAGTGCCGCATTCGCACCTGCTGTTAGACCAAGAAGCCCTGGATCTGCTAATGGATTTCTAGTAACCCCTTGCATTATAGCCCCAGCAACTGCGAGTGCACTGCCTACAAAAATAGCGGCAATAATACGAGGAAATCGAATTTCTCGTAAAATAGCATAATGCTTACCGTCGTCTTGTCCGACAATCGCTTGATAGACGTCTTGAATACTCGTATTTGCCGCTCCGATACAAAGTGAAATCGTAACTGTCACTGCTAATAAGATCAGTGCAAGCAACACCTGAAGCCAAAATGGGAAATATCGAAACTTTGTCATTTGCCTTCGCTACTCTCTACTGAAATTATTGTAAAAATTTCTTTTCAAAGAAATCTAATTGATAATCTAAAGTGATTGGGTCATTAAAGTAAAATTCATTGGCATTCACTTCAAATAAATGACCATTTTTCTCAGCCTCTAAATCTTTAAACCATGCAGCATTTTTAATAGCACTATCTTGACCTTTAAACATACTAAAAATCACATAGTCACCCGCATAATCACCTAATACCTCTTGAGAAATTGCTAAATAACCTGGTTTTAAAGCACCTTCCTTCACTTTTTCAGGCATTTTCAAGCCCATTTCTTGATATAAAATTTCTGTTCCACGGCCCCAGTTATCTCCATAAACATACAATTGTTTATTGAACATTTCTGCTACAGTAACCGTTGCATTCTCACCGATTTTTTCTTTAATTTTCGTACCTGCTTCTGCAGCACGTGTTTTAAAATCTTTTACCCATTCAGTTGCTTCTTTTTCTTTATTAACCACTTTACCGATTTCAATAAATTGCTGTAAATAATCCACTTTACCATAAGTAAATAATACAGTTGGTGCGATTTCTGCTAATTTATCCGCATTTTCAATACCATTTAAACCAATAATCAAATCTGGCTCAAGCTCGATAATTTTTTCGATATCCGTATTCTCAACAACCACTGCGTCTTTAATATCATTTTGGAAGTTTGGATTATCTTTAGCCCATGAATCAACACCTACAACATTAACGCCAAGCTTTAGTAAATCCCCAACAAATGAAGATAACACAACTACACGTTTTGGATGAGCTGGCACTTCAATAGGACCAGATTCTGATTGATACGTAATTGTTTCTGCAGATGCTTTATCTTTTGAGCCCTCATCTGTCTTCTCTTCTTTATTGCCGCACGCTGCAAGCACTAGTACGACCATCATAAACATTGGTAATAACCACTTTTTCATGAATATATCTCCTTTTATACAGTTTGTAGTAAGTTATATGTAATGCACATTGGCTTATTTGTCCGTGGATCCTTACCAATGACTGCATCAATATGAAACACTTTTTCTAATACTTCAGGTACCATGACTTCCTCAGCAGTACCAAACTTCACAAGCTCTCCTTTTGACAGCGCGACTATAAAATCTGAAAAACGTGCTGCCTGATTTAAATCATGAAGCACCATAACAATTGTGCGCCCCTCTTCTTCGTTAAGCTTGTCAAGTAATTCTAAAACCTCTAACTGATGGGCCATATCTAAATAAGTTGTAGGCTCATCTAAAAAAATAATATCGGTCTCTTGCGCTAATGCCATCGCAATCCACACTCGTTGACGCTGTCCACCTGATAAGGCGTCAACCGTGTTCTGACGAAAGTCATCCGTTTTAGTTACCTTTAAGGCCCAGTCAATCATTTCTTTATCCTTTTGCGATAAATTACCGAAGCCCTTTTGATATGGAAATCGACCGTAGGATACAAGCTCTTCCACTGTTAAACCATGTGCACTTTCCGGACTTTGTGGCAAAATGGCTAACTCTTTCGCTAATTCCTTCGTATTCATTTCGGAAATATTTTGACCATCTAAGATGACTTGTCCACTCTTATGCTTCAAAATCCTTGTTATAGCCTTTAAAAGTGTTGATTTGCCACAGCCATTGGAACCAATAATGGTCGTTATTTTACCGTCTGGAATTTGTAACGATAAATCATGCACAATCGTTTTATCCTCGTAGCCGATACGAATCGATTCAACTTGTAAACGCACAACGTAACCTCTCTTTCCTTTTTCTTCTTTCCATGCTATGATAACTATTAATCGATAATGATAATCATTATCACTAGTGAATAGTCTAGTTATCTTATAAAATTTTGTCAAACACTTTTTTAGGATGTGGTGATATAAATGCAACATGTATACGATGTAACTATTATTGGTGGTGGCCCTGCAGGACTATATAGTGCCTTTTATAGTGGTTTACGAGGATTGAAAACGAAATTAATTGAGAGTCAACAACAGCTTGGTGGTAAAGTTTTACTTTATCCTGAAAAGTTGATTTGGGATATTGGTGGTCACCCCCCTGTGTTAGGAGAACAATTTGCAAAACAATTAATTGCGCAGGCAAAAACTTTTGAGCCAACCTTTTTAACAGGCACTAAAGTTGATTTTATCGAGCGCCAAGATGATATTTTTGCTCTACATACTGCACAAGGTGTTAAACATTACTCTAAAACCGTTCTTTTAGCAGTTGGTGGTGGAATTATTAACCCTCAAAAGCTTTCGCTAGAAGGTGCAGAAAAATATGAAATGACTAATTTACACTATACGGTGCAGTCTTATCGACACTTTGTGGACAAGGAAATTATTATTTCGGGAGGCGGAAATGCGGCTATTGACTGGGCAGTTGAACTAAGTCCTATCGCTAAAAACATAACTGTTGTTTATCGTAAAGATAAGTTATCTGCCCATGAAGCAACAATTCAAGAAGCTTTAAATGTTGGAGTAAAGATTGAATGCAATACAACGATTACAAAATTGACTGCTAATGCTGACAAAACAGCCATCCAATTAGTGACATGTGAAAACTCAAAAACAAAACAAAGCTATACGCGTCAAATTGATGAAGTAATTGTTAGTCATGGCTATAATCGCGAAGCATCATTAGAATTGGATCATGCGATTACTATTCCTAAAAAAGATGATTATTATTTTGAAGGGAAAGCAACGGGAGAAACAGCTCAGCCTGGGATATTTGCAGCAGGTGATATTTTAGCGTTTGAAGGAAAAATTAATCTCCTTCTAGGTACATTCCAGGATGCAGCCAATGCCGTGAACTCTATTAAATCGTATTTAGAGCCTACTGCCTATCGTCATGGAATCGTGTCATCACATAATGAAGTATTTAAAGAGAAAAATCGCTCTATTATTGATAAGCACCTTATACAAAATAAGCACAAAGAAACCCATGCAAATCAACTGAATCAAAATCAATCATCATCAAGCTAATTACCTATTCTTTGATAATATTAATTTGTTCATGACTATTTTCAACCACCATGATTCTGCTGAAATAGACTAAACGAAAAAGAGGATATATGAGCATATAGCCTCTTTTTTATGTAGATTAACCTTTATATAAAAGATAAATTTGATGTGCTATATAGTCGGAACTGTAGTGTAAGCCTTTTCTAATCCACCACATAATAACACCAATTATTGAAGCTGTTTTAATTTCAATACTTACGTAATTTTCCGGAAGTATTTTCTCACTATTTTCCCTTCTTTTCATGACTAGCTGTTGGATAAAATTAAATAGCTGCTCTTCTAACTCATCATTGTCAAATAAAATTAATAAGTAGTCGCGGTGGCTATACAAGTTATCTAAAAGCTTCGTAAATTGTTGTTTCTCCGACAAATCTCTAGCATCAATAAGGAACAATATTTGAACTGAGATTCCTTCCATAATTTCATGAGCTAGTTGTCCTACTAGATCCTGAATGTCCTGATAGTGTAAATAAAAAGTAGTACGATTTAAATTTGCAGCCTTTGCTACTTTTTGTACGGTCAATGTAGAAGTCTTTTCCCCTTCACTTAATAATTGCAGCACTGCCTTCTTAAACATTTCCTTCGTTCTAATCGACCTTGGATCTTCTTTTTTATCTGTAGACATTTGTTCTCTCCTTTGTTCATCATTTCTCATTTCATCGACAGGCAATTCATTCGTGTCGACTACTGAACAATTTGAAAAATATTGTTTATGGTCAAGAGATGTAGCTTTCTGATAGCATATACTTTATCGACAAATTGTCGATAATACAAGCTTCAATATAAAGGAGTTCACATGCAAAACGAATTATCAGAAAAAGCGAAGTCCATATTATTAGTCATTTTAATAATGGGATGTTTTTTATCCACATTAAATCAAACATTGTTAAATGTTGCACTTAGTAACTTTATGAATGTATTTCAAGTAGATGCGGCTACCATCCAATGGTTATCGACTGGATTTATGCTTGTAAATGGGATACTCGTCCCAACTACTGCATTTTTAATAAAGAGATTTACTACGAGACAACTGTTTATCAGTTCGATGTGCTTTTTATTAATTGGTTCCATTATTTGTGGGAGTGCCATGAATTTTGGCTTCCTATTAACCGGGCGTATGATACAAGCGGTCGGAGCTGGCATAATCGTTCCTCTAATGATGACGGTCATTTTATATTTATATCCTGCTGAAAAACGTGGTGCTGTGATGGGAAAAATGGGATTTGCGATTATATTTGCCCCTGCAATTGCTCCTACACTTTCAGGTTTCCTCATTGAATATTTCTCATGGCGCTGGCTATTTATCGGGTTAATTCCATTTGTACTTGTTGTTATTTTGTTAGCAAATAAATATTTAATGAATGTCGCAGAAACAGAAAAAGTCAAATTGGATCTATTCAGTGTTTTACTTTCAACAATAGGCTTTGGCGGTATTTTATTTGGTTTTAGTAGAGCAGGAAGTAAAGGCTGGGATGATGTAATTGTTTTAACAACGATCATTATTGGTATTATCATGACAGCTTTATTCTGTATCAGACAAATAAAGTCGAAAGATCCGTTGTTAAATTTATCTGTATTCAAATATAAAATCTTTACATTAACATCAATTATTAATGTTGTTATTACAGTGGTTATGTATGCAGACTTAATTTTGCTACCGATTTATTTGCAAAATGGTCGAGGTTTTACAGCATTAGAAGCAGGATTGCTACTATTACCTGGTGCAGTCATAAATGCCTTTCTTTCGCCAGTTACAGGGAAGATGTTTGATAAATATGGGGCAAAACCTCTATTCATTACTGGGCTAGTATTTATTATTATCTCCATATGGGGCGTACTAGATTTGACTTCTTCTACAACTTATATGTATATCATGATTCGCACAATTATTTTACGTATCGGCTTAAGCTTTATTACGATGCCATTAAATACTGCTGCCTTAAATGCACTTCCACGAACATTAGGTTCACATGGATCTGCTGTTAATAATACAGTTCGCCAACTTGCAGGTGCCATTGGTACAGCCGTTGTCATGACGATTTATTCAATTCAAACAACTTCTCATGCCACGACACTTGCAACGCAGCATGTTGTTCACGAAAAAATCGGCCAATTATCTTCCATTCTGAGTACCAATGACGCATATTTAGTTATGCTTGTGATTGCAATCGTCGGGTTAGCAATTGCATGCTTTATGCCGAGAATACAGAAAACTTCGTAATTTAATAAAGCTCTCGCTAATGAGCGGGAGCTTTTTGTTTACTGAACATCTTTTCCGTATCATCAAAAATCGAATCATTTTCTGCTTTAAAATATTTTGAATTGTTCTTATTTCCCTTATAGCTATAAGCATCGATAAGGAGATTATTATCCATTCTCACCCCTAACGCTGCTATGTCATTCTCTCTGAAAATCGTAATCCAATATGACTCTTTAATTGTTTTATCACTTACCTTTGTTTGCTTCAATTCAGTATTTAACAGGGTATTTAAATATTCCTTCGCCTGATTTCCCTTCAGCATCATTTCTTCGTTGTCTGAACTTCTAATGATGTTAATTCGGCTTACATTCGAGACATCTACATCGTCTCTAAAAATATCTTTCAATTTTACAATCTCATTCCTATTAAAAAGGATAAGAACTGAAATAGTCACAACAACCATTAAAGAAAGAGCAAAAATCAAAACCTTCCTTTTCACACCATTCCCCCCGTCGCACCTTCTCTTACTCCAAGTTTTAAGAGGGGTTCTAGGTATATCGCATGTTACAATACCATAACCTTTCTCGCTAATATGATATGGCTCATCATCATAACGTGTGGTTGATTTCCGTTCCGACTGGGCGCTTTCCTGGGGGCGTCCGATGAGCCGCTTCACTCGCTTTGCTCGCTCCAGGGTCTCATCTGTGACGCTAATCCCCAAGGAGTCGCCCAGTCTCCACTCCAATCAACTAATATACAGGGCATATATTTTTATAAATGTCATCCACAACTTTTGATGACGATCCTATGATATTACATTTTTTCCATACTTATCAAGATAGGTTTCTTCTATTACGTTCCATCGAGATAAACTACCTAAAGAAATTTAAAAATGCTCCCATTTGTCTTAACATACCAACTCCATTTGTTATTGTTCCCGCATGGCCCATAATTGTATTTAAATGCTGTGGTAATCTTCCAAATCTAGAAGGTTGGGGCTGTTGATTAGGGTAAAAGAAAGGTTGCACTCTTCTACCTTGAATAGGAGGAGGAGGACCAAAACCTTGTCTGTATCTTGGTGGGAATGGTCTCATTCTTGGATTCGGCGGAAAAAATGGCATCAATTCACCCCCTGTCAGATATCTTTTACCTAGTATATGTCTGTATTTTTTTATTGTTTAGACTATCGAAGAAGATGCTGAAAAATTATATACAATATGTATTGTAAAAAATTTTGAAATCTAGTGTCTCCCCTTTCTGTGAAGGTTCTTCACGACAACTTTGTCTTCCACAGGAACCATACTATTTTTAATTTCATATTATACAAAAATACGAATAAAGAAGGGATTCCGATTCAAAATTCAAAATATCTAGAATTTCTGTCCAAATTTGGTGTTGGCGGTGCTCATCCGGGTGGTATTAATTTAACAAAGGAAATATTCAAGACTGAGAACATTGGAAAAAATTCTCATATTTTGGATGTAGGGTGTGGTACAGGCCAAACAGTTGCCTATTTGGCTGACAAATACGAAGCAAAAGTAACAGGTATTGATATCAATTCTGTAATGGTCGCAAAGGCTAAAAAGAGAATGAAAAAAAATCGCTTACCCGTAAAAATAATTCAATGCTCTATAGAACAAGTACCGTTACCTGATCATACATTTGATTTTATTATTTCTGAATCTGTTCTTTCTTTTGTCAATAAACCTAGTGCCCTAAAAGAAATTTTTCGTTTATTAAAGAATGGCGGTCGGTTTATTGCCATTGAATTTACTACTCATCAACCACTTGAAGAAGAAATTGAAAAGGAAGTCAAACAGTTTTATGGATTTGATTCTTGCTCAATGAAAAAGGATTGGGTAGCTTTATTTAAACAGGCCGGTTTTAAAAATATTCGTATACAAAAAAATAAATCAATCTTCTCAGTACCTGAGTTTCATCACTCGAAGGATATTGAACCTGAACTTTATGAGATAATGGATAAACATTTTGATATGAACTTAAAGTACGAAGGGCTTTTTGACTATAGAATTTATTCATGTACTAAATAGTTTGAGGATTTTATTCAACTTGAAAATGAAAAAGATTCAACGACAAATCTCCTTCTTCAATGTCAATTCTTTTGTTTTTGTGCTACTGTTCAATGACTTATAGTGTGAAATTGTCCTCTGTGTCATTTCCCGCCTTTTCTTATTCTCTAGGCTGTTTTCCCTAAGATTGTTACTGTTAAAACAAAAGGCAGATTTAATCTACAAAACTGTAGATTAAATTCTGCCTTTTTGTTTTTATATTTAGTGAATCGAAATTTAGCTAAAGCCCCGTCTTTAAGAAGAACAGTGACGCTTATTAAACAATCGTGCTCATTTTTGTTTGATTAGTTAGTTCTCTTTTACCATTAGCAGAAAGTAAATATCCTCCCAGCCATACAAATCCTATACCTGTAATGGCTCCTCCGATGACAGTGATGATTCCTTCAGCATATGGTATAAAAGTAGCCAACGCAAAAACGAGTGTTCCTACTATTAAGCTTAAACCACCCATACGAGGAAGAACACCTTCTTTCATCACCGAAATTCCAACCAGAATCATACCTAAAACGAAAAACAATGGTCCAACTGTATATATAATGCCTGGAACGCCTTCATCAAAAATTGGCTTTACATTCACCCCAGAAACACCTGCTATTTCTACAAATACAACTGCCGTTACACAAGTCGTACCAATCAGACTCAACAACATTCCTAGACTACCCAACAGCCCATTTCTTTTACCCTGCGCCTCAAATAATCCTATAAAAGCAAGGCTAAGACCTAAGTGACCAAATAAAACTAAGCTTTGACCAAAAACAATTCCATCATCTGCCTCCCCTAATAGGTTAATCAAATGTCCGATTCCTAAGAATAAACCAGACATAACACTTGCGAATCCTCCGACAGATCGAAATAAAAGTGTGGGATGCATTATGAATTTTTCCTCCATTTTTATGAATTTACTTCTTGTGTTACAATATAAAATTAACAAAATTTCAAAACTTCCTTAGTCATTCATTTGCATGTATTTATCTTTATTAATCGTAACTGCATGAATGCCCTCAATAAAGGTATTGATTAAGATTGAATAACTTTTATTGATGTCTAGAGGCATTCCGAATCCCCCCATCTGTTCAATAGAAGTGAATCCATGTAGAATACTTCGTAATCCTCTGACAATATGAACCGCCATTTCTTCTTGCAAATTATAGGCATCTAGCACTTGAAGTACAAGTTGTACGACAGATTCTTGGGCTTGCTGTAGCTCTTGATCATTAGCATCTGGAAAACGTGTGCTAGCATCATACAAACCCGGATGCTCTCTAACAAATTGAATATATGCTTTACTAATTGCACGAATGGCATCATCACCTGAACGCCCCACTGCAGCTCGTAGCATATATTCATTTAGTTTTTTTACTCCTTGAATGGCTAACTTCTGCTTCAACCCATTTAACCCATCAAGATGGTTATACAAGGAAGGTGGCCGCACTTCCAATTTTTCAGCTAATAATCCAATTGAAAGTTGATCCAATCCTTGTTCATCAACGATCTCTGTTGCCTTTTGCAAAATAATAGATAAATCTAATTTCATACGACGAGACATTTTTTTCACTTCCTATATTGATAGTTAAAAATATTTTCCGCTTCTGCTATAGCTCTGTCCAAAAGTTCCTGTGGTTCCTTCAACATCTTTCCATGCCCCACAGCAAGTAAGCTTGGATTAAGATCATTTAATTTTTTTGCGCTTTTAAGTGCTGTGATTTTATCCCATGTAGCTAGCGCAGGAAACGGGAACAACAGGTTCATCATTCCCGATACTACTAGCTTCCCTCTAGTTATGAGGGCATCCCCAGCAATTAAACTTCTATTGCGTGTGTCGAGAAGAGTGATGGAACCAGGCGTATGACCTGGAGTTGCAATCACTTCTAATGAACCAACACGATCACCTTCTTCAAGTAATAAATCAGGTTTGGTTTTAATATTTTTTGGAATGCCTCCCCGAATTGGTGTGTTTTTCTCATTTGATAGCAACGTACTATTCCCTTCCAATAGCAGCGCATCTCTGGAAGAAATGCATACTTGACTATTTGGTAATAATTCTTTTAATGTGTCTAACGCCCCTATATGATCACTATGTGCGTGGGTAATGATAATTCTTGTTATCGGTTTTCCAATATTCTCAGGGCATTCATTATGCTTTTCGCACTATATGGTAGTGCTGCATCGATAAGTGTCAGCTCGTTTTCTTCTTCTACAAAATAACAATTTACAGGAAATATTCTTGGCATAAATGACAATTGAAACACTGTACCAATGTTTTTGATTCTCATTCTAAATCAAATCCCCTTTATAAACTAATTGTATTTTCATTTTAACTAATACGATTAGTTTTCGCAATATTTAAATTAAAATAATTTAGAATAAAAAAGCCCTAATTTATGGTAAGGTCCTTTTTATGCTAAATCATTGCTAGTTGATACACCATAAAATGACACCTGTCATAAAGAACCTTTGACTGGTGTGAATATGTTTTTTCCTTTCGTTTTCTTATCATTATTGTAAGAAAACAAAGAAAGAGTGATTTTATAATGAAAGTTCAACAAAGATTACCCCTAATCGATATGTTACGAGGCTTTGCTGTATTAGGGACACTTGGCACGAATATTTGGATTTTTGCTTATCTTGGAGATATTTCGTATATCACAACGAGTAGTTATTCAGGTTGGTGGTCATTCAACGATTTTTTACGAATGGCAGTTCTTTTTTTAGTGAACGGTAAACTCCTTGGTTTATTAACAATAATGTTTGGTGTAGGTCTAGAATTAAAATATCAGCAAGCCAAACGAAAAGGAAATGCTTGGCCTGGAATGTATATTTGGACAATTGTATTTTTATTTATGGAGGGGCTTATCCACTTCACCTTAGTAATGGAATATGATATTTTAATGAGCTATGCTGTGACTGCTGTAATTGTTGCCTTTATTGTTAAATTTGGTGACAAAGCAATTAAACTCGCTTTATATGTTTTTGGTAGTTTCCATACACTAACGATTCTAATAATTTTAGTCGGCACATTGCAAGGTGCCGCCAATGTTTCCCTTGCTGGACTCGATCCAGTCGTTAATCTTTATGAAAATGGCACTTGGTTTGAGCAAATACAATATCGTTTAACACATTTCCTTTATTATAGAACGGAAGCTATTTTTATTATCCCAATGAATATCTTTTTATTTTTACTTGGTGTTAAGCTGATGAGAAACGGTGTATTTTTACAAGATGACAAAGGACGTCAGGCGCGTCAAAAGCTTTTCAAAATCGGTATTTTTATTGGGGTGCCTTTAAATCTCCTAATCTTTATTCCTGGAGGAGCATTTGATTTACCTGTTCGTTATTTATTTGCACCAATTCTATCTATTGGTTATATTGGTATATTAGGTAAAATGATAGAATATAAGAAGCTTGATTGGTTATGGAAGAGATTTGGCGAGATCGGGAAAATGTCTTTAAGTTGCTATGTACTACAAAATATTATTGCATCAATTATTTTCTATGGCTGGGGCTTAGGTTTGGGTGGAAAATTGAATAGTATTGAAGTTATCAGTATTTGGCTAACCCTCTCCCTTCTACAACTTTTCATTGCACATATTTGTATCAAGCATTTTCATGTTGGACCAATGGAATGGATTCGGAAACATGCCATTCAAAGTGTCACACAGAAATAATCGGCAAGGGTTGGTGTGAAATATAAAGATTTATCCAAGAGACCAGGCAAAACACTATTTAATTATCGATGTTGTGTCACTAGTTTTTTTATTTACAATGGTATTAAGTTCGAATTCTCATTTACCATTAATGGCAAAAATAATAATCCTTATATTATTTTTAGTAGCCTTCTATATTGCTTTATGGTTTAAAGATTGGCGTTTACTGTTAGCTTCTTTACTAGGCTTTACTCTTATTGTCATCCTGGGTATTTATGAAGGTTCTTCTATGTTAATTTTCGGATTTACATTTGCCGATTTACTTGGGAGAGCTAAAACTAAGTGGCATATTGCAGTAGGAATGTTTACCATTGCCCTTATGTTTTTTATCGTTATTTGGTTTGAATCTGGAACATCTTTCACATTAGAAACTGAAGTTTTAATACCCATTATGATCATTCAGCTACTATTTCCAATGCTAATTTACTACGTTGAAAAGTCCAAAAAATTACAATCTGAATTAACAGAGGTAAATACCCAGCTTGTACAGCAAGAAGAAAGACAACGTATTGCAAGAGACCTCCACGATACGCTTGGTCATACATTGACTATGATTAAAATAAAAACCGAACTAACAACTAAATTAGTCGAAAAGGATACAGTGCGTGTTAAAGATGAGCTAAACGATATTTTAGCAACAACACGAACAGCACTAAAGCAAGTAAGAGAATTAGTCTCAGATATGAATTTTATTTCGTTAGAAAGTGAGCTTATACATTGTAAGCAACATCTTCAAACAGCTGATGTCTCCATAAAAATCAAAAATAACTGTCCAAAACTTTTACTAGCTAGTGTAGAAGAAACGATGCTGTCCCTTTGTCTCCGGGAAGCTACTACAAATATTATTAAACATAGTCAAGCAAAACAATGCGAAATAGATATCAATGATATAAATGGAATTTTAAAGATAAACATTATTGATGACGGCGTCGGCTTACATAACCAAGGGCATGGGAATGGATTATCATCGATGAAAGAACGAATGAATGCCCTTCAAGGAAATGCTTCCATTGACAATTTACTGACAGGCGGAACGATTGTGACATTAACAATGCCTATTCAACACTATAAAAAGGAGCCGATTACATGATAAGAGTATTGCTAGCAGAGGATCAACAAATGTTACGTGGCGCCTTGACTTCCTTGTTGTCGTTTGAGACTGATATAAAAGTGATTGCAGAAGTTTCAGATGGTCAAAAAGCATGGGAATATATTCAACAAGAGATTCCAGATGTTTGTGTATTGGACATCGAAATGCCGAATCTTTCTGGACTTGACCTTGCTGAAAAAATAAGACAGGCAAATTTGCCGTGCAAGGTGATGATTGTTACTACCTTCGCACGCCCTGGCTATTTACAAAAAGCGATGGATTGTGGGGTACATGGTTATTTATTAAAAGATGAGCCTATCGACTATTTAATTGAAACTATAAGAAAAGTGATGAATGGTGAAAAGGTCGTCAGTAGAGATTTAGCTGCTACATTGTTTATGAAAGAGCAGAATCCGCTAAATGAACGTGAAATCGCTGTTCTGCAGCTGGTAAAAGAAGGACTCACAACGCATGAGATTAGTAAAAAACTATTTTTAACGAAAGGCACTATTCGAAATTATTTATCAACCTCTATTCAAAAGCTACAGGTCGAATCTAGGCAACAAGCTGTTCAAGTCGCCAACGATAAAGGTTGGCTTTAGAAAAAAAAAGCGATACTGCATTTCTCATCTATAAAGGATACAGTATCGCTTAATTTTTAATTAACTTCTGTTTTATTTTTAGAAAACAGATTTATTATAATTTCAACGAGTACGACAGCAATTAAGGAAAGTCCAAATAGTGGCATCAGTATACCTAAAATGATCATGAAAATGATAAAAGGAATAGATACCTTTTGAGAGATTTTAGGTGGTGCAGATAGCATACCTTTTTTCTTTCTTAGTAGCCATGTTCTAACTCCCCAAGCAATTACCACTAAAAATGCTAGACATACTAGTAAATTTATTAATTTATTTGGCCAGCCAAACAAGTGACCTTCATGCAAAGGAATTCCCCAAGTGAACCATTTGGCAAGAATGCCATAGTCCTCATATCCAACCTTGTCAATATATTTTCCACTATATTGATCAAAATACATTGTCGTTTCATCATACGGACTAACATCAAGACCTGTGACACCAGTGTTACTAGATTTTGCAACTGTATAAACTCCGACTTCATTAGTAGGATAGATAATCGCGTAAGGTTTTGATATTTTCATTGCATCAATTTCATGTTGTAGCTTTTCTACGCTTAGTTGGTAAGGGTTAGCAGCACAGATCGTATTGGCTCCCATACCATGATGTGCTGCATGTCCTGAATCTGACGTTGGAGGTGTTTCTTGACGAGTAGCCCAAGGAATCTCACTTACATCAGATGTAGGCGGCTGTTGCTGCAATAATGGCGTGCCGAAAGAAGGATGATCTTGTGAAGCTTGGTAAATATATTTCCCCATAAACGCAGACCATGGTAAGCCTGTGAAAATAATAACAAGCATTGGAATGGTAATAATTGTCCCAATAAGTGCATGAAACTTTCTACTCTTTTGACGTTTGTTTGTCTGCTTTGTTTTCTTTAGTAGTTTTGCTTTAAACGTCATGTAAATGCCTGAAAGCAGTAAAAAAACAGCCCAGCACGCTGCCAATTCTACTAAATAATTGACAACCGTTCCCCCAATAAATAAGGAACTATGGGCATTTCTCATAATATTTGAAAATGTGTAATCTGCATCCTGACCACCAATAATTTGATTGTGATCATCCAAGAACACATATTTCTCTTTGCCATCTGCATTCTTCATCGATAAACGAGTATTGTAAGGCTCTTCTAACTCTATAATTTTATTGGTTTTATAGCCTGCATATGATTCTTCTGCGAGTTTAACAGCATCATCAATAGATTGTACCTCGGTCTTTCCACTTTCACCAAAAAAGTATTTATCATATATCTGATTTTCAACATCAGTATAAAATAAATAACCAATACCACTTAGTGTTAGCGAAATAAGAAGTGGAGTAATAAATAATGCGGCATAAAAATGCGTTCGCCAAAAGCTCTGATAAAACGTGTTCTTCATGTCTAATTCTCCAATCTATAAAAATCAATTTCGCCTTGGCGTAATTGCGTCCGGATTTTGAATTGTGCCTGCACAATTCAAAATTCGTGATATCCGCCGGAGGCATTATCTGCATTCAGTAGGTGTTTACTGAATACAGATAAGCGCAAAATAATTATATAGTTAAAAAGTGAAATAAGTATGAAGTCCTAGAAAGTATTTTTTGACAAATATATGTATTTCTATCGATATAATTAGGTTATAGAAAACAAAAGGGATTGTTTTCTATCAATTATGCCTCTTAGAATCAGATGAAATAAGTTAAAAAGGCTACTTCATGCCCCGTAAAATGGAGAACATAAGTAGCCTTTATATTATTTGTCTTTATCCTATTAGTTCTTTCATTACATTCGTATAAGCTGTTAAAATATCATTTTTATGAACAGCATCCTGTCCTACATACTGTTCAACTATCTCCTTTAATGTTTGAGAAGTACTTGTATATTGCTTTTCCATGACTTCAAATTTTAACAGACTTTCATAATAGTCGATTACTTGTGGATTCATGTGTAACACTCCTTTAATTTAAGCATAAAAAAACATCTTTCCTTCTTTAGAAAGATGTTTACTATGACAAATACACGACATAATACGCTGTTTGCCATGGTGAAAAAAGCTTTCTATTATTAATAGAAGCTACCATATTAGCAATCATCGTACTATGAGCGTGCAGGAGAATTTCTCTAGTCACACTCAACACCCCCTATCCTCGTAGGCTTTTTGGTTGTACTAGATAAAGGCAGGTCTCCTGGCTTATGTTCATCACACCTTTCACCTTCCCATTACAATTCGTAACAGTGGTCTTTTGAAACGTGCTCCCATTTACAGTTGCGGGACAGCGTCGGAATTGCACCGATCTTCCCTTTTAAACAAATCGAAATTATGATTTGTACCTTTATCTTATTATTCCGTTTTTATTATTATACCATAGTGGTTTGTGTACATTGACACTACCCCTATAGATTACTAATATTTAATGTAATGGAGTCAATTTTCAAAGTCAATTTTAGTCAATTCAACTACTTGTTTTTTCTCTCTCATTATTTTTAGATGGCGAAGATTTTTATTACAATCTTGATAATAATGATAGATTTAAAGTAGTTGAAGATTTACTTACTTTATTACAAGATAGTGATATAAAAATAGTTGCTTCTATAACTGATAAACAGACATATCAATCTATGACTGGAATTAGTGACCACAATAAAATGCATGTGGATGGGTATGCTGAATTAGTCAACTTAATAAACACTGAATTAAGCCAAAATGATGATTTTGCATTTGTTATATGTGACGATGGAAAACCAAGTGAAATTAGTAATTTTTATAACGCATTAAAAAACCCTTCAAATTTGAGAGTTTATCCTGATTTACAAATTAAAGAATCTCATGATCCTAATTGTAATCTAATTCAATTAGCTGACTTAGTTAATTTTATTTCATCTGTATATTTTAGACAAAAATATGGACATGCACCTAGAAAGAGACATCAATCTAAAATTATTCAGTTCTATACACAATTTCTTCAAAGTAAAATTATATTTAGTGAATACAAATAAAAAAGAGGGGACGTACACAACGTACGACTTATTATTAAGTATATTCAAAAGAATTAAAAATATGACTGAAAATTTTAAGAGCATAAGTTCTAAGTCATACACAACGTGTGAGTTAGTTACTGACGCTCTCAAAAATATTGAATTTAGTCGTACACAACGTGCGAGCAAATTCATAGTCTTATGTACAACTTAGTCATACACTGCGTGTGAGCAAGTTGTTTGTACCTTTATTCAACTTTTATAAATAGATTAGATAATAAAGTATGGGAGAACTGTAAAATAACTATGTATCTGTTTTAAATAACTCTCGATAAATTTGACCATTTAAAATACCATCTCGCCATTTTTGATTATCTAAGTTATGTGCAATATCATCATCTAACGCTCTAATAGTAATATTTGTATTTAGGTAATTTGGCTGCATACTTTCATCAATGTATTTATTGATTTGTACAGATACAATCCTATTACTCTGTTTATTGTCACATGCATAATCATCTAATTTATCAATGAAGCTCCCTTTCTCTAAATGTTTTTCCTTACTCATTACGTATTAATTCCCCTATTATCCCTCGATAACCAAAAGCTTATTTGCTTCAGATTTTTTAATGCCTAAATACTTTTTTGTGTGCTTCTATCATTTATCTGTTTTGGATCCTCGTTGCCAAAATACACTTGTAAATAAAGGGATATTTTGTTATTTTATAGTTAGTTATCCAACTAACTAATATCTTTGGAGGTGTAAATGAATGGCAAAACCTACTGGTATCGAAAAGTCATATTTATTAACTGCTGCTAGGCAAAGTTTAGTAGAAAAAGGGATTGAAAAATTCACATTAAAGGCAGTTGCTGAGCAAGCTGGTGTGACACAAGGAACTATTTATTATCATTTCAAATCAAAAGAGCAAATCATTCTCGAAATTGTCCAAGACATCTGTGAAGATTCTTGGAATGAGATTTTGATGACTAATCAAGAATTGATTCAATCTGCACTTCTCTCTGCAAAAAGTCGATATGAAAACGATGCCTTTTATCATAAATTATTTTCAACTTTGATCGTCTACGGCTTTACGAACCCAACTATTAGACAGCAAATTGGACAGATATTAGCGTCCGAAAATGAACATTTATGTAACATTTTAAATGAATTATGGGATACATCACCAATTGATGGTGTGTCGATGGAAACTTGGAGCATTTTTTTCAACGCCCTTATTGATGGCTTGGCCATACAAGTGATGATGCGGGACGATTTCGATGTAGATGTATTCTATCTGCAATTAGAAACAATCCTTCAGGCACTGCGTCGTCTAGGAAAATAACTCGAGGAGGAACACTATGCGATTCTTTTTATGCTGGGGTTTTGGGATTTGGCTTGTAGCAAGTGCTGTATTTCGATTTGTAGGGCATTACTTTTTTACCCTTGAAGAACCTTTCCTCATGATAGCTACTTACATTTTAGCTATTCCGATCGTTTGGATAGCGACAATACCTATTTATTCTTTGAAAAAGACAAAAGGTACAGAACGGTTACTGGCTGCTATTTGTATCGTATTACCTGGAATGCTCATCGATGCAGTTGTATTATTAGTTTTCGATAATATTTTCCCGAATTTATCGGCTTACTTAGATCGATATTTCGCCTCATGGCTATTATGGGCTTACTCCCTAATTCTCATTACTGGTTTTACAAAGGCCACATTCGTAAGGAAAAATACTATTCATTCGTCAAATTAAAGGATTTGGCATTATTATCCTAGAAGTAAGTATCGATTAGAATTAAAGGAGGAGAAAAAATGGTTATAGGCTTACATCACGTTCAAATAACAATTCCAAAAGGTGAAGAAGAAAAAGGTAAACATTTTTACTGTCAAGTATTAGGACTAAAAGAACTTGAAAAGCCTGATTCCCTTAAAGGACGAGGTGGATTTTGGTTACAGGTCGGCAATAAAGAGGTTCATGTAGGGACAGAGGATGGCTTTGATAGATTAACGACAAAGGCTCATATTGCCTATCAAGTTGAAAATATAGAACAGTGGAAAAAGGCATTAGCTGAACATCATATAGAAATTTTCGAATCAGTTCCTATTCCTCATTTTGAACGCTTTGAATTTAGGGATCCATTCGGTAATAGGGTTGAGATGATTCAGGAAATTTAACTTCTTTCAGCAATTATTTACTGTAGCGAAAGCAAAGCGACAGGTGCAGAAGTCTCCCACCTCTAAAGGTGGTGAGATGAATGCAGGTTTAAGTAACTTTTCAGCTCAGCGGATGTCATCCAACTTTTAATTTTATCGGAACACTTTTACGTTTTATCACCCAACTTTTTAGTTTTATCGATTAACTTTCGCGTTTTATCACCCAACTTCTGAATATTATCGACATCCGCCTTCCAAAGAGCAAAAAAAGAATCACACACAAAGCTGTCTGTTAAATCGTAGGCTTATTGAGAGGTTTATTTCCGTTCCGACTGGGCACTTTGCTGGAGTGCGTTGATGAGCCGCTTCGCTTGCTTGCGCTCCAGTCTTTTTATTATCTGTGACACTGGTCCCCAAAGAGTCGCTCAGTCTCTCTCCAATCAACCATTTCACTAAACCTGTATCTGACATCTCACACCAACAACTTATCTTTTGTTCGAAAGCGTAGCGTAGCAACAACGTCAAGCGGTGGGAAACAGTTCGACTCTCACCTCTAGTAGACTAGAACGCTCCCATTATAAAGCTCCTCAATAAAGATTTTTGTTTTCCAAACGCTATTTCTCGCTAGACCCCAAAGATGTGATAGTTTGTTTATCGTTAAGTATTCCATGTTAGTGTATCGGTCGATGATTGTCGTTTACACCTGTTAATGCCTCCTACCACCGCTTAGAAATGCTTGTACGTTCTGCCCCTATTACCTTTCGTTTCTATAACACTTCACCCAACTGAAACATTTGTAATAAAACTGTAAATTAAGGCGACAAAGCCTTTTATATCAAGTGTTTGCAGCAAATCCCCATCCACCGTGGTAACATTTACCTCAAAGAAGCCCTACTTTTTCATGCTACGATTAATTCCAATGGCAAGCCAAAACCGGATTAATCCTAACAAATAGCTTCAGGAGGACTTAACAACATGAATAAACGATTTTTAACAACAACATTAGCATTAACGATAGGTTTTAGTACATTGGGAATGGTAGAATCAACTGTTCATCCAATAGAAGTAGAGGCTGCAACAACTAACGCTCAAAATAACACACAGGCTGTTGCTGCGAAAGCAGATCAACTAATTCAAACTGGAAAAAGCTTAATTGGTAAGGCGACATACAGCACTGCGGAATACAAGGCTACATATCCTTATAAATTTTCTTGTGCATCATTTATAATGTACATTTTCGAGAAAAATGGTGTTGACCTCGGGACTTATAATGAAGATTATATGATACAGCAAGGAACATCTGTTAACAGAAATCAATTACAAAAAGGTGATTTACTATTCTTTAAGAGTAAAAAAACGGGAACAGACCCTGACCACGTTGGTATGTATATTGGGGACAATAAAATGATTCACATGGCTGATTCTAAGCAAAATATTATTATTTCTGATTTAAATAGCAAACCATATTATACAAATAGTTATGTAGGTGCCCGTAGAGTATTACCTACATTACTTTCAGCTAATCCTGCTACGAAAGGCGATAAAATTGTTGAAAACGCCTTTAATTATAAAAATAAAGTAACGATAAGCTCTTCAAATAATGAAGCAAGTCTTCGCTTTACAACGCCTGGATTTGTAGACTTTATCTATCGTAAGAGTGGAATTAAACTTGGTACAACTAATTTAAAGGAACAAATGAATGTTGGAACAACAGTTTCACGTGCCAATTTAAAAAAGGGTGATATGGTGTTCTTTAATAGTGTTAAAGGATCTAAAACTCCTTCACTAGTAGCTATCTATGCAGGAGATCAGCGTTTAATCATTCCAAGTTCTAATGGTATAACTACAAGAGTACTATTATTTGACTATTATAAAGATCATTATATTACAGCAAAACGTGTTTTTTAAGACCGTTTTATATTGTAGATAGAAAAGAAGCATTCCTTAAGGAGTGCTTCTTTTTCTATTATATATTTTTTAACTGATTTGCAAATTCAATCATAGATTTGCTAGACATTGGACCTTTAATAAGTACAATGGTATTACTATCTAACTTAGGCTTTAGTACATCTAAAACTCCTGTAACATCTTGAAAAATATGAACATCTGCCTTCGTGCCTTCCTTCAGCGCTTGGTTCGCGATATTTTCTGCTCTATTGCCAATTGTAATAAGCGTATCAATGTTTCTTTTCGCGACCATTGTGCCAATCTCTCGATGATATTTTTCTTCGAAATTACCTAATCGCTTAATGTCACCTAAAATAAGAATTACTTTTTTCCCTTTTCCGATCGTATCTAAAACCTTTAGTGCTGCTTCTACAGAAGTTGGGTTGTTTGTCCATGTATCATCTACTATCGTACTTTCACCAATGCCGTTAGAAATCTCTAAGTGCCGTGCCATCGCTTTGAACGTTTTTAATTGCGAAATAGCGACAGCAATGGAAAGTCCCATTTCCTTTACGGCAGCTATTGCCGCTAATGCATTATATACTTGGTGTTCTCCGTATCCTGGAACAAATAAATTGTACTTGTCATTTGACACTTTTAATACAAATTTCATGCCGCCTTTTGTGAACTGGATATTCGTAGCTTGATAATCTGACTTTTCGTGGACGCCAAAGGTAATAACCTTCCCTTTAAATTTATTCAGGGGGATCTTTTTAATGTTTTCATCATCACCATTAATGATTAACGTGCCATCTTTTCTTATTCCTTCTACAATTTCAGCCTTTGCTTTTATATAGCCATCAAGATTTATACATCCATCTAAATGATGGACTCCGATATTCGTAATGATACCAATCGTAGGCTGATAGATCATACATTGGTGTTTAATATTCCCTATATTCCCCAGTCCTAATTCAAAGATTGCTGCTTTTGTATTCTGATTGATTCCAGTCAAGTAGGGTAAGGATTGCCGTGGCTCATTTTTACTGCTGACAGATGCTTGAACATTCCATTCCTTACTAGCTATGTGTTTAATCATTTCTTTTGTTGTTGTTTTACCACATGTTCCAGTCAAAGCAACGACGGGTATTTGAAATAGATTTCTGTAATAGTCCATGAATTTCCAATATGACTGCACAATACTCTTGACGCGTATAACGGTCGTATTCTTCAGCGCATTTTTCAATTCTTCTGATGATTTATCCGAAATGACTAGAGATGGCCCCTTTCGATCTATCTCTTGCCAGTTGATAGTATCACTTTTACTAACAAACATAAGTGTATGATTTTGTGTCAGTTCATGTCGGTTATAATAAATTGCATGTTTTACAGACCAGTGTTCAGAACCGCTTATTAATTCTCCTTGTAATAATTTTCTTATATCGGTCACACTTATATGTTGCAAGTTAACTACGCCCCCTTTCTATAAAGTATATTTCTGAATAAATGAATTAATAAATGACTATGCTTTTGCATTTCTAGCAATTGACAATAGAAATGCTCATTCTAGTAAATGATGAAAAATAACATTTATTTAGGTGAAATCTATTCAGAAGAAGATGTTTTTTTTATTTTTAAATCATCTGCCAACTTCGAAACTTCTTTACTATACATATCTCCTTTAATGAAAAGAATCGTATTTTCATCTACAATGTCTTCTAACAGTTTATAGACGCGCGTACTATTTTTAAAAATATACACAGGTGAATTCAGTCCTGCCTCAATGGCATGAACCGCTATAATGCTTGCATGTTCCCCTATCGTAATGAGTACATCAACCCCAATTTGACTAATTAATTCTCCCGCTTGTTCGTGAATAATATATCCCCAAGACCCTAAATCTGTAATCGTTCCAATAATGGCAATCTTTTTCTTGTCTTCTCCGAGCGCGTTCAAAACCTTTAATCCTGCCTCCAAAGAAGTGGTCGTAATATTCCATGTATCATCTATTAACATGGAATTATTAATGCCCTTAAATACTTGAAGCTGCTTATTCAATTTTTGGAATGATTGCAGTCGTTTAGCTGCCAACGAAATCGGCAAATCCATTTCATAAATAGCTGCAATCGCAGCAAGGGCATTATATACTTGGTGCTCGCCAAAACCTGGTACAAAGATTTCATAGAGTTTCTTCATGTGATGAACGTTGAACAGCATACCGTTTTTATGGTAGCGAATATTACTTGCTCGAAAATCACAAGATTCATGCTTACCTACTTTAATGACGTGTCCTTGAAACTTTGATAAATCTATTTTACTTGTGTTGATATCCTCAGCATTAAGGATTAATGAGCCTGCAGGACTAATAATGTCCAACATTTCACCCTTTGCTTGGATATACCCCTCTAAAGTTTTACAATAATTTAAATGATGTGCCCCTATATTTGTAATAATCCCAATAGTCGGCTTGAAATATTCCCCCGCAAGTCTGACGTCCCCCGGTGAACCAACAGCAGTTTCAAAAACAGCTGCATCGGTATGATCATCAATATTCAGTAAGTATTGCAAAGAAGCGGTTCTAGAATTACTACTAAGTGGTGTGGATGCTACTTTTAGTTCTTCAGAAAGTATATGTTTGATCATTTCCTTTGTCGTCGATTTACCAGAAGTACCAGTAATGGCTACGATAGGGATATCAAATTGATTGCGATAATAATTTACAAATTTCCAATATGCCTCATCTATATTATTTACTTTAATGATGATTATTTGCTCAGGTATTTCATATTCGCTGTATAGTCTATCGGTTACAAGTACTAAAGGATAAAGTGGCTCTAAGTCTTTCCAGTTGACAATACGTTTACTCATAAAAAGGGCGGTATTTGGTCTTTTCACTTGCTTCAGTCGATAAGCCGCATGTTGAATCAACACTTCCTCCGACCCTTGCACTAAATGGCCTGCAGTAATGACTGTTAAATTCTGCACCGTAAGAGGCTTCATATTATTTTCCCTCCTTTCCACTCTAGTATATGTAACTTCTTAAAAGTTGCTTGGATGTATACGAGATACATAACTAGAGGAAATCTATTTCTTCGCATATATATATAGTTGATTAAGCATCTTAGTAACAATAGAAGGAGTGATATACCTGAAAACGATTATATTTATTGGCACAAACAAATCCGGGTCAAGTCGTGAAGCAACCAGAGCAGCAGAAAAATTAGGTTATTTTACTGTACTTTTTACTAACAATGAAAAGCAATTACAGCAGAGAAAAGCCTACCCAGAAATTCATAAAATGATTCTTATTGATACTTCGAATTTAGAAGACTTGAAAGAAGAAATTTATAATTTAATTAAAACCGGGTTAGAAATAAAATCTATTGTTAGTTTTGTTGACCCATTTGTTCATATTGCCTCAATTTTATGTGATGAATTTTGTGACAACTATACATCTTCAACAGCTATTGAAATGATGGAGGATAAAGAGAAAACTAGAAATTTCTTAAAGAATCAGCCTTATTCTCCTAACTTTTTTCTTCTTAAGCCAAATGAGTCCGTCCCTAATAATTTGGAATTCCCACTTATTATAAAATCTCCAAGATCTACTGGCTCCAAAGATGTTTTGTTAGCAAACGACTCAAGTGAACTGAACAAACACCTGAGCTATCTACGAAGCAAAAATCCTCGTGAAACACTTATGATTGAAGAATATATCGAAGGTCCGCAATATTTAGTAGAAGCACTTGTCTATAAACGGCAAGCTAATATCATCGGTATTATTGAACAAGAAATTACTCAAGGTAAACGTTTTATCATTACTGGTTATGGTGTTCTCGTTAAAGCTCCTAAAGAAATTCAAACTGGTCTTGAGGAAGTTCTTCAATCTATCGTTAAAGCGTTTAACATCGAAAATGGTACTCTGCATTTAGAGCTTCGTTTAACAAAGAATGGCTGGAAGCTTATTGAGATTAATCCACGAATCTCAGGGGGAGCAATGAATACGATGCTTCACGCCGCTTTTGGATTTAATTTAGTGGAAGAAACACTTAAATTATTTTTAGGTGAGCGCCCCGATATCAATCCAAAGCATAGAAAGTTTGTCTATACAAAATACGTCATTGTTGAAAGTAAAGGTATTTTAGAAAAAGTTATTGGAAGAAATAAAGCGACGAAATCACCAGGAGTAGTGGATGTATATGTGAAGCCGAAAAGAGGGACATTGCTGACCCCTCCTTTATCAATGGGACATCGTTATGCATATGTAATCGCGGAAGGGGCAACATTAACTGAAGCTAAAAATAAAGCCTTTAACGCCGCGAAAGAAATAAAGTTCATCCTAAAAGTATCTTAGATTTAAAATGCACTCCTATAAAAAATATCCCGAGTAATTGCCTCCTTTCAACAAGGTCAATTACTCGGGCTTTTTTATTTATTCTTGATATTTTTGATCTAAAAATTTAACCGTATCAAACATATTCGTTTTGCTAGCACCCTTTACTAAAATGGTGTCGTGAGGTTTTATGACTTTCTCTAAGAGAGCATGCAATTTTTCTTTATCGAGGAAATGAAAAATTTTAGAAGAATCCATCCCTTTTGCCTGCGCTGCTGCTCCCATTTCTTCCGTTCTGAAACCATAAGTAATGAATAGATCTATGTCTTGCTCATAAATGTATTCGCCTAATTTACGATATTCCTCTTCTCTTAACTCCCCTAATTCTCGCATTTGACCAATAATAGCAATTTTACGTTGTTTCGCTATATTTGTAAGAACATCAATAGCAGCACGTACACCCTGAGGATGAGAGTGAACGGTATCGTCAATGACTGTAATGTCATCGCGGCAGTTATAAATCGTTAATCTTCTAGGTGGTTTTTTGAAATTTAACCCTGCTTTAATATCTTCTGGACTAAACCCTAAATAATCTGCAACCGCAACCGCATTAAGCGCATTATAAACATGATGTTCTCCTAAAATTGGGATATACATTGCAATTTCTTGTCCTTGCAGCTTTATTTTAAAGGTCATACCGATATCTTTATATTGAATATCATAAGCATTATAGTTCGCTGCGCTATGAATACCAACTGTTAGGATTTCCCCTTTAAACCGCTGTGTTTCTAAATATTTTGAATTCTCATCATCCTTATTCAGGATTAATAAACCATTTTGGTCCATTCCATGTATTAATTCCGACTTTGCCTTGGCCACTCCTTTAATATCTCCATCAAAGTTGCCTACATGAGCTAAACCGATGTTTGTAATAATACTTATATTTGGTTGGATAATACTACAATGATTTGTTATGATACCTGGATAAGCCATCCCATACTCAAGCACAACAGCCTCATGCGAAGCATTAATTTCTTCTTTATGTTTTTTCGTATGCTCTGTTGTATTCCAATAATCTTTTGACTCAAAGATATTCCATTTTTCCGATAAAATAGAGGCAAGGAATGCTTTTGATGTCGTTTTTCCAGCACTGCCGGTAATCGCGATAATCGGTAAAGCCTTTTCTTCGACTAAATCCTTATTTTTCTTCTGTCGCGTAATTTCCTTTTTAACTTCGGCTATATCCTTATTTTCCTCCTGTTGCATAATTTCTCTTTTAACTTCAGCTATATCCTTATTTTTCTCCTGTTGCGTAATTTTCTTTTTCACTTCGGCTATATCCTCATTTTTCCTATGTTGCATAATTTCCCTTTTAATCTGTTTCTTGTTCTTAGCAAGGTACATTGCATACCTTATAGTATTGATGACCACATCTAATTCTAAATAAAAAGCAGGAGGACAACCTGGTCGCCAGTTCACTTCATACATCCAAATTTTTCTTTGCTCATCTAAGCCTATATCAATGCCAATTTCATCAATAACTTCTCCAAATTGCACCATTTGAATTTCATCTAAATGTCGAGCTAGTGACAAGGAAAAATGCTCTAACATCCGCCGAATATCATAAGCTTCTTCTTTAAATTCCTGCTCTAAAAAAGGATCTAAATAATTCGTAAAACCACCATTGTTAATATTCGGTATAATCGAGCCATTTGGTGCAATTCGCGGGTAAATCGTCGTTATAACCCATTTTCCCTCACCGTTTTTTTGAACGTGAAGACGAAAATCATAAATTTGGCCAGATTTTGTTATGGATTGGATATAAGGCTGCACGATAAAGGTGCCTGTAGAAAGTTGCCCTCTAATTAATTCATCTAGCTGTGCCTTTGAACAAATAGTAGTTTCCCTATCCTTCCTTACCTCAAAGTTAATTCTTCCTACTTTCGAAATAAAATAAATCCCTTTGCCCTTCCGACCATCTATCGGTTTAAATACGACTTTTTTATAAAAAGCCATAAAATTATGGAGTAAATCAACATTTTCCACAACCTCAGATGGAATTAAATACTTATCGAATTCCTTTGCTTCTTTAAGTCGCTTAATAACATTCCATTTGTTCCCTATAGAATAGGTTGTAAAAGGTATTTCCTTTTTTAATTTCTCAATAATGTCCTTTGATACCGATAATTTTTCGGGACTCCCTGCATTGTATATAACATCTGGGAAGGGCATCATTCTTTCATGCCAATCACCATTTTCATATACCTTTCCTCTTATGGAACGTTTATCAAAGTCAACGCTTTTTGGTGTAAAATAAAAAAATTGAGCCCCTTCTGCTTTTGCAACAGCCGCATATGCATATGACTTAATAACTGTTCTAGGATCTAGACGATGATGCAACATTCCGATAATTGTCATCCATTAATCTCTTCCTTTCATAGGATTCTCTATCTAATAAATTCAATGAATACAACGTGCACCTAGACAGATGCTCTAATTATTATGTTATTTTAGTAGTTTAAAATTTCATCACCATTTGGGCTCGATGATAAATTTCCCTTTTAACATGTCAGGCTTCAATAACTGAATCGCAGATATACCACTTAATTCAATGGATTTTTCTGAGGATGTTCGCTCTAATCGGACAACCTCTGATATCATATTCGTATCATGCCCTTCATAATCATAGGCTCGCAAAAGCGAAACAGTTCCTCGACAACGTTCTCGATCAATAGCCTCTATACGAAAAAACTCTGTTTCAAACTGCTTTACAGTATCCATTAACCTTAAATGAGTACCGTTGTGTGTTATTAAAAAAAAGGGAATCGTATCACTTCCCACTATTTTCACAAGCAGGTGACCAAAGTATTTAGAATGGAAATCCTTTATCACATCCTGGAGTACTTTTATGTCGTAGAGCGCTTCACATAGAAAATGGTTTCTTTTATTTTCATTATTCATTTCCCTCAGCCCTCCCAAGTCTTAATGAGCTATCCATAAACATTGAAACAGTTACAAAAATATTTAACACCTTCTCGCTATAATATGTAGCACTTAGGAATATGACGACTTTTTTCGTAAAGGAAACAAGGATTCTACAAAAAAGAAAACGTCCATTTTGAACGTTTTCCTTTTTGGATGTTATGTTGCCGCATTATGATGGTCTCCCTGATTTAGAAGAATAACACCACCAATAATCAGTGTAATTCCGATTGCTGAGTAAAGATTAAAAATATCTCCCCATACAACGATTCCAACAATGACTGTTAATGCTGTGCCTATACCTGACCAAATGGCGTATGCAAGACTTAATGGTAGTGTTTTTAAGCAAAGGGATAATGAATAAAACGAAATGCCATATCCTAATGCGACAGCTATCGATGGACCTAGAATTGTAAATGCTTCTGAAAACTTCAGCATCGTTGTTGCAAATACCTCACTGACAATGGATAACGCTAAAAATAAATAACCCTTCATTCACAAATTCCTCCTTAATGTCCGCTACCAGCAAGGTTTAGTATAACTACACCGACAATAATTAATAAAATACCTAGAAGCTTTTTATAATTGAATAATTCCTTATAAAAGACTACACCGATTATTGCCGTTAACGCCGTTCCTACCCCTGCCCATATCGCATACGCAGTACCAATTTCTAAAGATTGTAATGTTAGAGAAAAGAAATAAAAAGCTATTCCATATCCAACCACTACACCCATTGTCGGTAATATTCGTTTAAAGCCATTTGTTAGTTTCAGCATCGAGCTCGCAAAAACTTCTGAGAAAATTGAGATGAATAAATAACCAAGAGCACTCATGTCTGTTAGTCCTTCCTTGTCATGTGCATTAATTGTTTAAAGACACCGTCTGCTGCCTTAGCAGAAATCGGTGCGATATTTAATAGTTTCGAATAATACAATCCATCAATCGTTAACCGAATCAAATGAACAACGGATTCCTCCAAGCCATCTTGAAACAACTCGTCTAGTAAACATTCATAAACTGTTGAGATGGCTGAATTGTCATTTTGCATAATTTGAATCGCAATATTTAAAGATGCCCCATTCGCAAGATCTTTTTGAGAAGCTAAAATAAATGCTCTCGTTAATCTCCCTGTCCCTTGCTCTAGGCTTGCTAGATGTTCATAGGATTGTACAACCTCGTTCAAAATCTTCTCAGCTATTGCTGTTTGAAGTGCATCCTTCGTTATAAAATGATACAGTAACCCACCCTTACTAATGTTCGCCTTACTAGCGATTTTCTCTAAAGTTAAAGTGCTTAAATCATTGTCTTTTAAATAATCAATCGCCGTTTCAATAATATATGAACGTTTTAAATCTGCTTTTGATGACATATAATCGCCCCCTTTAAAAGCATAAAAAACCGTCTGGACGGTCTTTTTTTATTTTATAGCTCTTACTTCACATCGTCAAATACAAAGAAAAAAAGGGGGTCTGTAATACTGCGGGGATGGGCTTGCGTTGAAAGCACCGGATTGACAAGGAGATTGAAGCCAAGCCTACGGAAAGCGCCAACTCGGGGTGAAAATCAACCTATGTCACCAAGCAAAAGCCCTCTCAAATTGTGAGAGGGCTCATACTAGTTTTATTTCGGTAATGTAAACGTTTCTTTTTTACCTTTAGAAGTATCCTCTGCTCCTTTATTTCGGATAGGACCTAATTCAATTTCAAAGGCTTTATCTTTCCAGATTTTTTCATATTGCTCTTGATCTAATACGAATACTTGCAATAGCTCGCCAGTTTCGCCAGCTTTAATAATGTCATTATACTTGTAATTCAATAGCATACCCTCGCTTAATGAATATTGCGCGCCATTGTTAACTGATAATTTCGAAGACATAGATGATAAACCGATTTCACTTGTTGCTTTATTTTCTAGCTTAAATTTCACTGTTAATAAAGTGACACCATTCGTGAAATTAGAGAAACGTGGAGCTTCCACCTCATTAGGTGTAAATTGTGTAAACTGATACCCTTCTAGAATAGCATTTACATCCCCTATTTTCTTACTTTCATTAATGTCGCTTTTTTCCTTCAACATCTTCTTTTCGCCCATATTGTCCATTGTTACTTTATCTTGATAAAATGACGAATTACTTGCTACTTTTTTCGAGCCATCCGCATTTATAGCAAGATTAAATCTTCCATCAGAACCAATCGTAGAGCCGTAATTTTCCTTTTCAGTAATCGGTTTTGGAACCTCTACTGTTACTGTTCCCAATTTATTGATTTTTGCTAAATCTGTTTCACCGAATGGATAAGCGATATACCCAGTTATCTCTTCACCTGCTTTTAGCAAATAATCAGTCTTGTAGCCTAATTTTGTTGGCAATTGGCTTTCTTCAGGAATTAAATCCTTATAATTCGAATAATCTTTATTTGCACCCGTAAATGTAACATATAGACTAGGCATGTAATAAACATCTTTATCCATACCATTCTTCACGGTATATTTAGCTAAAATAACCCCACCGTCAGTTTGATCACCAAATGGAATATTAAAATCTGTGTGGAAATCCTTTAATTCTACTACTGAATATGCATCAAGCGAAATTGAAACATTCTCCATTTTATGTACTTGTGGTTCATTGTTTTCAAAAAGAACTTTAGTTTTCCCTTGAGTTTCCTTTTCCATATAAGAAATTAAAGGTGCAAAGTCAGCTGATTCTTTAGTTGATTCTTGATCTTTTTTAGATTCTTCCTTTTGGACTTTATCTTTATCTTGTCCTTTTTCCTCCTGTGTTTTCTTTGGTTCATCGTCTTTTTTTGTTTCGTCCGCGCTTTTTCCACAGCCACTAAGAATAATTGATGTTGATAAAATTAGCGAAGACATTAAAAATAAACTCTTTTTCATTTCTTCCTCCAAGATGTGTCTTTAAAATTTTTTAGGCCCAACTGTAAAAACGAATTATATAAGCTATTTTTTGAGCTGATACCCATTTTAATCCACATTTATCTCCAAAACAACTTGAATTGGAAGAAATTGTACTAACGAAGTAATGAGCATCCAAATATTGTTTATTGAATAATTCTATCCTATTTTTCATTTTACAGCATTTACCATATTTGACCTTTTTCGAGATAATTCCATCGAATAATAATTATTTATGTACTAAAAAAACTTTATTTCTCTAAGTTGTCAGAGAATAAGTATAATCTACCCATGAATATAGTTGCATGTGAAATCATGTATTTTTTCCTTAGCTTAATTAAGGCTGCCGCTTCGCTGTTCACCATTAGCTCTTTTTCAAACTCCGTGATAAAAACTAACAAAAAAAAGCTAGATAAAAGATAAACATCTCTTTTCTAGCTTCTTGTATCACATGATTTTCGTCTTACAGCAGTCCAGCCTTTATTAAATATTCGCGCGCCACCTCTTCTATATTTTTGCCTTCTACATTTACTTGATAATTCATTTCACGCATCTCATCATCTGTTATTTGATTTGCCAACTTATTTAAAGCTGTTTCAATCTCAGGATACTTGTCTAGCGTCTCTTTCCTTAGTAAAGGAGCTCCTTGATAAGGCGGGAATAGTTGCTGATCATCTGCTAATACTTGCAGATTATACTGACGTATTTCACTATCCGTTGAATAAGCATCTAATAAATCTATATTTCCTGATTCGATCGCCTGATATCTAAGCTTTGGCTCCATTGTTGTTATGTTTGAAAGTGTAATACCGTAACGCTTTTGAATGCCTAAATAACCATCTTCTCGATCATTAAATTCCAATGTGAATCCAGCTTTTATCGTTTCTTGAATAGGCTTAATGTCAGAAATTGTTTGCAGATGATAGGTTTCAGCCATTTGCTTTGATACCGCCAAGGCATACGTATTGTTATATTTCATCGGACTAAGCATTACCATGCCAAATTTATTCATCATTCCATCTTTCGCCTGGTTATAAACATCTTCCTGCTTATTATTGATGGCTTCCTCTTTTAAAAACTCTGAAATTGCCGTTCCAGTAAATTCTGGATAAATATCGATGCTGCCAGACTTAAGTGCATTAAATACAAAGGAAGTCTTTCCAAGCCCAGGTTTTAATTGCACCTTTAAGTCTGTTTCATTTTCAATAAGCAATTTATACATATTTATTAGAATCTCTGGTTCAGAGCCTAGCTTCCCTGCAATGACAATTTCTTCTTTTTCTTTGAAGTTTAGTAGCGGTAAGATAATCATTAATAATGCCACAACACTAATAATGCTCAATGCTGTAATTGTTTTTTTAAACGAAAGCAATTCTAGCTTTTTTAGTAAAAAGTCGAACACTAATGCTAAAATCGCAGCTGGGACAGCCCCTAAAATAATAAGTGCAGTATTATTTCGGTCAATTCCTAGCAAAATGATATCCCCTAATCCCCCAGCTCCGATTAATGCTGCTAAAGTTGCCGTTCCAACGATTAATACCATAGCTGTTCTAATCCCCGCCATTATAACAGGCATAGCAAGGGGCAATTCTACTTTCACTAATCGCTTTCGAGTATTCATCCCCATAGCCATCGCTGCCTCTTTTAAAGACGGATCTACTTCGTTTATCCCCGTAAATGTATTGCGTAAAATCGGAAGAAGTGCATAAACAACTAAGGCAATAATTGCAGGTACTTTTCCGATGCCAAACAACGGAATCAATAGCCCTAATAACGCTAATGAAGGAATCGTTTGTAAAACTGCACTAATCCCAATAATACTTTCTGCTATTTTCTTTTTATTCGTTAAATAGATTCCTAGAGGAATAGCAATCACCACTGCAAGAAATAGTGCAATGAAGGAAATTTGAATATGCTCTAATAAAGATGCCAATAACTGGCCTTTTCGTTCACTAAACACCTCAAAAAAATTAGCCATTTATATTACCTCTTTCTAAGGAATCATGCGCTAAATACTGAAGCATAGATGCTCTTGTGACAACGCCTATTATTTTTCCGTTATCTTCCACACCTAAACATTCATAATGAGCTAATTTTTGTAGAATGGTATGTAAAGAATCTCTGGAAGAAATGGTGTACTCTCGATTTCTTTGGTCATCTTCGCCTGCAATTGGTTCAATTACATCTTGGATATTGAAAGTATTCGCCCCATACTCTTTTACCCCAATAAATTCTCGAACAAAATCATTAACAGGATTTTGTATGATTTCTTGAGGAGTACCAATCTGCACAATCTCTCCATCCTTCATTACACATATTCGATCACCCAATTTTAAAGCCTCTTGCATATCATGCGAAACAAAGACAATTGTTTTTTGTATCGTTTGCTGAAGCTCTAGAAGATCATCTTGTAATTTTGTGCGGCTAATCGGATCTAAAGCACTAAAAGGCTCATCCATTAAAATGATTTCTGGATCAGCTGCTAATGCACGAACAACACCGACCCTTTGTTGCTCACCACCAGAAAGCTCTATTGGCTTGCGCTGACTATATTTATCTGGTTCAAGTCCAACCATATCCAATAACTCACGAACTCTTTGCTGGATTTGCGGTTTACTCCACTTCTTCAATTCAGGGACAACAGCTATATTTTCTTCAATCGTCATATGGGGAAAAAGCGCAATTTGTTGAAGGACATAGCCGATATTCCATCGCAATTCATGTATGTTGTAATCACTAATTCTTTTACCGTTAATTCGAATGGTCCCTTCCGTTAAATAAATTAATCGATTAATCATCTTTAATAATGTTGTTTTTCCACAGCCACTAGGTCCAATAAGAACAAAGAATTCTCCCTTGTTGATCTCTAAATTAATAGCCTTCACTGCGACTTGGTCATTTTCATATTTTTTTGTGACATTTTCAAATGCTATCATTGTATAGGCTCCTTTTAATATTGCTTTTACATAAACTCATTATCTCTTAGCAAAACGAAGGGTTGATTTCCGTTCCGGCTAGGCGCTTTTATCGCTGCCGCTTCGCTTTCGCGCAGAAAACATTTGTAGCTGTCGCTTTGCTTTCGCTACAGATAAAACATTTGCCGCTGACGCTTCGCTTTCGCGCAGAGCTTCCTGGGGGCGTCCGATGAGCCGCTTGGGGCAACACGATGTTGGTCACGAAGGCGTTATCACAGGACGTGATGCTTTTAGCCTTCGTTCCTCTGTCTGCTCGCTCCAGGGTCTCATCTGTGACGCTGATCCCAAGGAGTCGCCCAGCCTCCACTCCAATCAACTAATCCACTTTGCTCGGCTTCCTTGATCTTTCGAGAACACACATTGTCTAGTCTATTTACTAAATGTTTTAAAATAGAAATAAACTACTATTTTAATTCTCTTCATTTCATATACGTTAAGCATAGTAGGTCTAGAACTGACACTTTTTTAAAATACACCGAGTTACTATATATATTTCACTATTTAAAATGATTTCAAACTTATTTTTTGTTTCATATCAAAACGTTGGTCCTCTTGACGCTCTACTCTATGTGTCTCATAATTTTCATAGTAAATCGTATACTGTTTTTGAGTACGACTAACTACTATTCAATAAAGATGTCCTTTCAAAATGAATAGCTTCATAAATGTTAATAATACCATTTTTGTTTTTTTGAGTAACTATTGCAACTATCTATTTATGACCTTCATTTCTAAAAGGTGCTGGAAATTAAGGAACTAAATGAAGGGTTTTTTCGTTCTATAAATGATGTACTCTATAAAAGAAAACTGACTTTATTTCTATTAATAACTCTGTAATAATTAGAAATATATGAACTTCGTTATTGAAATGAAAGGAGGGAGATGTTGTAATCTACCAACATCAATAATCAATGAAATACTTAATTAATTTTTTTAAAGGTCTGATGATTACTGTTATTGTTATTTGTATTTCGTTTTTTATGGTGACACAGCTATTCAATACTCATGAAACTGAAGCGCCTGTAGTAGTCGATAATAATCCTAGTGTAGAAGAATTTATTGGCTCTATTGCTGAAATTGCACGGAAAAAAGGTGCCGACAATGACTTGTATGCATCGATTATCATTGCGCAAGCCGTTTTAGAAAGTGAGCATGGACAAAGTGGCCTTGGTTCTGCTCCAAATAACAATTTATTTGGTATGAAAGGTAGTTATCAAAATAACTCCGTAACATTGGAAACATCTGAGGATGATGGTTCAGGTAATATGACAAGGGTAATGGCTGAATTTCGCAAATATCCTTCCTATGAGGCTTCCATACAAGATTATGTTAAATTAATGCGTAATGGGGTTTCTTGGAACAAAAATTTCTATGCAGGAGTTTTCAAAAGTAACGCGAAGACCTATTCAGATGCTACAAAGTTTTTAACAGGCTCTTATGCAACAGATTCAAAATACAATGAAAAACTTAATGCACTGATAGCAAAGTATGACTTACAACAGTATGACAGCCCTGTCAAAGATAAAAAAACAATTACCGTAGCTGATGGTGACTCTCTTATGCATATTGCAGAGGCACATAATGTTAAAGTTACGTCCATCAAACAATGGAATCAGCTTCGATCTGATAGAATTGAAGCCGGTCAGCAATTAAATATTTATAAATATTAATGTAAAAAAATCTCCATGAATAATTATAGACATGGAGATTTTTTTCTTATACTAACCTATTAATCTGTAAATCACAGTTTCTATATCAAAGACTCTTTTATTCAAAGTGTAAGTTCTACCTTCTACCTGCTGAGCAATTTTTTCAGTAAACTCACCTAAATTTTCGATAATATTTTTCTGAAGCTCTGCTTGTCCAATTTTGAGTTCATATACATCACACTTAAGTTCATGCAAATCATTTTCAATTTTATCTAAGCGTAGTTCAATTCCGTCAAAACGTTTGTTCATTCCGACTAATTGATGATCAATATTTTCAAAGCGATCATCCATTCCATCTAGCCGTTGGTCAATACCATCAAATCTTTGATCAATAGTCTCAAGATGTCGGTCCATTCCATCTAGTCGTTGGTCAATTCCGTCAAGTCGCTTATGCACTGGTGTTAATTCTTCTTTTAAAACAGAACGTAACATCTCTTTTAACTCTAGATTCAATTCATATCCTCCAATCCCTTTAATTTTGATTTCATTATAGCATAATGAAAATAGGTTAACTCTATCAATATTTTCTCGATTTATCACAAAAATTGAAAAAGAGAAGCAAAGTTAAGCTTCTCTAAACTTTCTATTTATAAACTGCCCACAGCGATAATAGATGTTGCCAAATCTTCCCGATATTGCTGATGTTGGTCATCCAGACTATTAATATTGACCTCATTCCCGCCAAGTGAAGAATGTATATAAAGGTTATCCCCTATATATAAAGCAATATGTCCTGGGAAGTATAATAAGTCTCCCTTTTGTATGTGCTTTAGAGATATTTCCTTGATAGGAAAACCTTCAACAATTTTGGCATCACGATAAATATATACCCCGTTAAGCATATATGCCATTGAACACAGACCTGAGCAATCAATACCTAGCGGCGATTTTCCTCCCCAGCGATAGGGTGTTGCTAAATAACTTAGCGCTGTTTGGACAACATTTTCTCGTAATTGTTGCTCAGATAAGCTGTTTACTGTAATTTTTTCTTGTAGCCATTGCTTACGTACGTAACCGATCTCACCTGGCACTAATTGCACTGCCGCCCATTCAGGATCTAGCTCATCAATAGCAATCGAACAGATGATCGATCCTTTAACGAGCGTCATCATTTTCGTACTTTGAATTCGAGGCTGTTGCAAAACATCGGCGAAGCTTTGGTTAATAAAATGGTTTGCCTTTTGTAGCCAGGCATCCGTTTTGGCTTCATCAACTAGTAAGTTATCCTTCTGGCAAAAACCTTCATAGCGATAAGCAGTTTGTATACGTACCCAGCTTTCATCTATATCTTCCATGATTTGAACCGTCATACCGTATAGTACCTCATCCACTAATTCTGAGGCTTCATCTGGCTTTACGTGTAAATTTGCAATCATTGACGTCACAATGGCATTCATTCTATCATCTCCTTCCGCTTCACCAAATAATCATAAACAACTTTGGAAATACGACCAATTAGCTGTCTTGCATGATTATTATTTCTAACCTCAGTGACGAAAACGCCAATAAGATAATCCCCAGAGCTGTTGAAAACTATCCCAACATCATGATCTACCGTATCAAGACCACCTGTTTTATGAGCAAGCTTCACATCATCTACTAAATAACGTTTTAGTGATTCGTGTACACGTTGACGACTTAAAATATCTATCGTTAGATCACTAAATACTGATGATAACAAGTCCCTGCGATAAATTCGTGAAAATAGCAGTGCCATATCACGTGCTGAAGTAGTATTATCAAAGCCCTTTGCAAGCCTCTCAAAATCCATCATCTTTCGTTGAATCATTGTTTGTAGTAGCCCAATTTGACGAAAATATTGATTGAGTGCATCCATCCCTAGAAAATCGATTAGTACATTTGTTGCTGTATTATCACTCGTAATAATCATCCATACTAAAAGCTCATAGATGGTACTTTGCTCTAGGCGCTGCTCACTAATAATACTATAATCAACCCATTCTTCTGGTGCTATCTTGATCTCTTGCTCTAATGATAGGTTATTGCTTTCTAAATAGTTTAGAACAGCAAGTAGTATAGGCACTTTAATTAAGCTAGCACTGGAAAACGTGTCTTCTATTTTTTCACTAATATAAAAATGCTCCGTTTTACAATCTTTCACAAACATATGCACTTTATAGGGTGCTTTTTGAAGAATCCGTGTAATCGTTTGCTTCATATTTCACACCTACTCTATAACTTTTATCATTTGATTCTCCGTGTCCATTGTGATAGTTCGACCTAATGGCAATGACATCGTTGGTAAACAGTGACCGCAAGTAATGTCCTTCATGATAGGTATATTGTGTGGACCTAAAATTTCTTGATAAATTGTTTGTAGTGATAGGCTATGTTCTGGATGTTTTGGTTCTTCAGGACCGCAATTTGTCCAAGCTCCTAATAAGATACCTGCCACCTCATCTAGTTTACCTGCCAATTTTAATTGCGTAAGCATGCGATCAACACGTTGCTCACTCTCGTCTACATCCTCTAAAAATAATATTTTGCCCTTTGTATCTATTTCATAAGGTGTGCCAAGGGATGCTGTAACTAGTGTTAAGTTCCCACCAATAAGCTGACCTGTTGCTTTTCCAGCTACAAGCGTTGTCATTGTACGTCCAGGTGGGTTTTCAAGGTAGTAATCTGTACGTTCTGTTGCTGTCACACTTTCGATAAAGGAATTCCATGTATATTGATCCATCTCCGGCCGAATAAATTCTGTAGAGGGCATTGGTGTATGATAAGTGACAAAGCCACATTTTTGGTTAAAAGCAATATGTAATGCCGTCACATCGCTATAGCCAGCAAATACTTTTGGGTTTGCTTTTATCATATCGAAATCCAGAAGCGGTAAAATTTTCGTCGCTCCGTAACCTCCACGTATGCAGAAGATACCGTCAATGTTAGAGTCGCTAAACATTTGATTAACTTCATAAGCTCTTAGTTCATCAGAGCCTGCTAAGTAACCATGCCTTGCCCTACAAGTTTCCCCCGCGACAACCTTAAAACCTAGCTTTTCAATACTTTGAACGGCAGGGAGAAATTTTTCAGGTGGGGTTGCACCTGAAGCACTTATAAGACCAATTGTGTCACCTTTTTTCAATGCCTTTGGACGAATCATTTATTTACCTCCATTTTTAGTGAAGTTCGGTACCATTCCAATTCCTCTTCATTGGCCAAGACAAAATGACCTTCTTCTATTTCAATAAATGATGGTGGCTGAATGTCATAACGGTGCTGTGACGGATCATAGATTTCTACCACTTTGTCACGCTCCTTATAAGGATTTGGCTCAGGTACTGCCGATAATAATGCCCTTGTATAAGGATGAACGGGATTAGCAAACAGCTTTTCTGTCTCTGCTAGTTCAACAATTTTACCTTTATAAATAACAGCAGTTCGATCAGTAATAAATCGGACTACTGATAAGTCATGAGCAATGAATAAATAAGTTAAATCATTTTGCTGCTGTAGGTTCGCTAGTAAATTTAATACTTGTGCACGAATGGATACGTCTAGTGCTGATATCGGTTCATCTGCAATAATAAACTCTGGCTCCATTACTAATGCACGTGCAATGCCGATACGCTGACGCTGCCCCCCTGAAAATTCATGTGGGAAGCGACTAGAAAACTCCGGTAATAATCCTACATTTAATAATGCATCGCGTACCTTCTGTTGGCGATCAGCCTCGTTATTAAAGTTTCTTGTATTAATAAGTCCCTCTGAAATAATATAGTCTACCTTTGCACATTCATTTAGCGATGCCATAGGATCTTGAAAAATCATTTGGATTTTCTGTGTAATTTCTCGATCCCACTCTTTCGATATTTTGCCATTTAGTTTCTTACCGTGATACAGTATTTGTCCTTCGGTTACTTCATTGATACGCATAATTGCTCGGCCTATTGTTGTTTTTCCAGAACCTGATTCACCTACTAAACCAAATGTTTCACCTTTAAAAATATCGAAGCTGACATCATCAATAGCTATAAATTTATTTTTGCCTTTCCCAAAAACAACCTTTAAATTTTTTACTTCAACTAACACTTCTTTATGACTCATGCGCGTATCGTCTCCCTTCTGCGAAAAAAGCTTGTAGTGCTTCAGGAGGCTCTACTTTCGGCGCAAGTGGATCTAATAGCCATGTACGAGCATAATGTGTGTCACTCACCTGAAAAAATGGAGGACGCTCGACAAAATCAATCTTTAACGCATATTGATTGCGAGGTGCAAAGGCATCACCTTTTATTTCTTGGAAAAGATTTGGTGGAGTACCCTTAATAGAATATAGCTGCTCCCCTTTTGAGCCAAGTTGCGGTAATGAAGAAATGAGTGCCCATGTATAAGGATGCTTGCCATTAAAGAAAATTTCATGTGTCTTTCCCACCTCGATGACATCACCTGCATACATAACTGCAATACGGTCTGCAACCTTCGCTACAACCCCTAAATCATGCGTTATATAAACAGTTGTTAGTCCATATTTTTGTTGAAGATTTTTTAAAAGTTGCAAAATTTGTGCTTGAATTGTTACGTCTAATGCAGTTGTTGGCTCATCACAAATTAAGATCTTAGGCTTACATGCTAGTGCAATAGCGATCACAATTCGTTGACGCATGCCACCGGAAAATTCGTGAGGATATTGCTTATAGCGCTTTTCCACATCGTGAATGCCAACATCCTTTAACAATTTCAAGGTTTCTTCGTATGCTACCTTGCCCTTTAAATTCTGATGTAAAATAACACATTCCTCAATTTGCTTGCCAATCGTTTTCAGTGGATTTAATGATGTCATTGGATCCTGTGTAACCATTGCCACTTCTTTCCCACGAATGCTAAGCCACTCCCGCTCGGTTCTAAACTGTGCTAAATCCTGATCATTGTAGATGATCTTCCCCTGATCAATATAACCATTTTTATCGAGCAAGCCCATGATTGATTTCATTAGAACTGATTTTCCTGAACCAGATTCGCCAACGATTGCAAGACTTTCACCTTTGTACAAATCGAGGGAAATATTACGAATAGCCGTTAGCACTCTGCCACGAAGTGTAAATTTAATGACAAGGTTTTGGATGGTTAAAATAGGTGATTTAGCTTGCGTCACTTCCATCATCTCCCTTTATACATGATTTTTCGGATCTGCTGCATCTGCAAATGAATTTCCTATAATATAAAATGCAATCGTAATGACGCTTAATACAATACTTGGAAAAATGAGCTGATATCTTAATTCTGAAGACATCATGAGTACCCGTCCTTCATTGATTAAATTTCCTAAAGACGGCTCACTAATCGGTAGTCCTAATCCGATATATGTTAAAAATACTTCTGAGCCTATTGCAAATGGTATGGCAAGACTCATTCGTAACATAATGACGGAAATGAGATAGGGTAATAGATTTTTTAAAATAATTCGATAATCGGGCGTTCCTAAACATTTTGAGGCTAAGTTATACTCACGATCACGCAAAATAACAATTTGATTGCGTATAAATCTTGCCATTTCTACCCAACCGGTAATACACATGGCAATAATAATAGTTGAAATACTTGGCCGCAAAATATAAGACATTAATATAAGTACGATCGTTGTCGGTATGTTATCAACGACGTTGTAAAGCTGTGTGATAGGTACCTCTAATTTTCGCGAAAAGCCCCAAAGCGTACCAATCGTAATACCAACAATAGCCTCTACTAAAGCAACCACACAGCCAATAAATAACGAGGTCCTTGTCCCTGCCCAAATACGTGACCATAAATCCTGCCCAATGGAATTTGTCCCAAACCAAAATTCACCGTTTGGAGCAATATTACGTGCTTGGAGACCTGTCTGTTCATCTAAATATATTTCAGTCGGTGATTTTTGCGCTGGTAAATAAGGCTGTAAAATGGTGAAACCTACGATAATAAGCACGCCAACTAATAGAAAGACGGCGATACGATTTTTCAAAAAGGATTTCCAAGTAGAACGCCAATAGGAATAATTAGAGTATGCTGTTTCCTCAGCCTGACGCTCATCTACTTCTGCAAACTCGAACAATGTTTCACGAGATTTGTTTGAGATATTGTTTATTTCTTCTGAATACATTCCCATTAACGTACACTCTCCCCTTTCCCTAATTTAATTCGTGGATCTACAAGTGCCATTGCAATATCACCTAAAATTAGTCCGATAATTCCAAGTGAAGAGAACACAAGCACTAAGCCTTGTACAATTGTATTATCCTGTCGCTGTATAGCATCTACGAGTAAGCCCCCCATACCAGGAATGGAATATAAGGACTCAATGTAGATGGAACCTGTAATGGTAAAAAGAATAGTCGCTGGTAAATACTGTGCCATCGGAATAAAGGCATTTCTTAGGACATGTTTAAACATTAATGTACGCTCTTTAACTCCCTTTGCTCTCGCTAGCTTAATATAATCCTTGTTGAGTTCATCTACCATATAGCGCCGCATCCACATGGCATAGGAGGCTGTCGGTGCTAACGCCATTGAAGTCAGTGGTAAAATCCAAGTAATAGGATTATATTCATCAAAAAGCATTGGTAAATGAAATATTTCTGTAATATACATTTGAATGACTAAATAATAGACGGCGGCTGGCACTGCAACAATAATGACAATATAGCCAGTCCCTAAGCGGTCCAACCAGCGTCCCTTCATCTGGGCCATCAATATGCCGAGCGGAACTCCAATTAGAAGAGATAGCGCAACCGCACCTAAACCAAATAGCAACGAATACATGATCTTATCTGCAATAATCGTGACGACTGGTACATCTGTCCGATATGTAACGGATTTACCTAAATCACCATGAAACAGCTTGGAATAAAAATTTCCCAACTGCACAAGTAACGGGGCACGTAAACCTAAATTCGTTAAATATACTTCTTGTTGTGCAGGTGACATTTTATTCGCTGCTGCCCCTAAATAACCTTCTTCTGGCATTAAACGTAGTAATGAAAAAACAATCGTAATAATAATAAATAGTGTTAAAACTGATTGTAATAAACGTTTACCTATATACCACAGCATCACTTCATCCTCCTTTTTCAGAAAGACTAAAGGAGATGCCGACTTTGAAATTTCGGTATCTCCTTCATACATACTTAGCGCTTTTGAACATTTTTCTTGAATGTAGCAATAATCCCAATATTTTTGCATTAACTGCCTAATGCCCGATTGTATCAGCCATCAATCATTGGGCATTGAATGAAGTTTCACATTTATTTCGCCGCTTTAGCTAACGCATCCGCACGCTCTTGCTCCCACTTCGCTAAAGCTTCTTTAAACTCATCGTTACTCATTGGTTTGTTTAAAACTCGCTGACCTTTAAATTTCTCAGCAGTCACACCAAATGGAGAGTATTGAGCCTCAAATGGATTTAATTTAGAGGCAACATAGCCGCTACCCCCTACTGAATAAGGAATAACAAATGCCTCATCAATTAAGAAGGCTTCCGCTTTGGCAAACAGTTCGTAACGTTTTGCTGTATCGATCGTTGCCTTTGCTTCGTCCACTAAATTTTGATATTTTGATTTTCCGTTTGCTTCTGTATAGCCTTCAGCTAGCTCTGGTTTATTATAAGTACCGTCTGCAGTGAATGGGTCCGTATACGTTGATGGATCGGCATAGTCTGGACCCCAGTTTGCTTCGAGTAATGCAAATTTACCCGGTTTACGAACCTCTGATAAAAAGCCTGTTGATGGTCCGGCCTCAATGATAATATCTACATATTCAGAGCCTAATAATTTTTCAATCTGCTGTTCAACCACTTGTGAACGATTTGCCCAATCTGGCATTCCTGAGTTATAAGGCATTACCACTTTTATTGGGAAAGTTACTTTTCCTTCAAGCGCTTTTTTCGCTTTTTCTTTGTATTCCAATGCCTTCTCTTTGTTGAAGGAATCGTTATTTGCAATATCAGCTAGTGGTGTTAACTGTGTATAGTCAACTCCCTCCACATCGACAAAGTTTTTAGGAGTAATCGTGTTGCTAAGCAAATCTTTTGGATTATAAGGTTCTAAAGTTAGCATTGCAGATTCACGGTCAAATGCATGGAATAGAGATTTTCGGAAATCTTTATTATTGACCGCTTTCTTCCAATTTTCAGGCTCATATTCTGCATCAAATTGCGGATTAAAGTTTAATGCATAGAAATACGTATAGAAGTTATTTTGTGTTTGACGAAGTTGGGATTTTTTCTTATCGTCTTTAAACCACTCATCTATGATAGAAGTTGGAATACTCGCTGAATCAATTTCTCCTCGTAAAAATAATTCTGGTGCCACTGTAGCCGCTTCTTTATTGTATTTATAGCGAATACGATCAATCAGAACTTGGTCTTTATCCCAATACGTATCATTTTTCACAAGTACTCGCTCGTTTTGCGGTTCAAATTTATCTAAAATATAAGAGCCGTTATAAAGGAAATTATCATTAGTTGTACCGAAACTATCACCTTTTTCCGCTATAAATTTACCATTAACCGGGAAGAAACAGACATAGTTCAACATAGATAGGAAGTAAGGTGTTGGCTTTTCTAAAGTATATTCTACTGTATGTTCATCTATTGCCTTTATGCCAACCTTCGTAAAATCTGTCATATCACCGTTATAGAAGGCTTCCCCATTTTTTACGACCGTAGCAATCCAAGCTGTTGATGATTCATTTTTTGCATCAAGTACATAATGTAAGCCATCTACAAAATCTTGAGCAACAACATTCGCATACTCTTTCCCGTCATGCGTAACCCATTTTGCATCGTCACGGAGCTTGAACGTCCAAACTGTAGCATCGTCATTTGATGACCATTCTTTTGCTAAGCTTGGTTGTACAACACCATACTTATCATACTCAATTAATCCATCGATCAAGTTCGCCGCCACAGCAAACTCATTCGTTTCAGAGGTTTTTAAGTAATTTAACGTTTTTATTTCCCCTGAATAAACAACTCGATACTCTGATTTTTTTTCATTTGAAGAATCATCACTACAGGCTGCACAAAGCATTACAACAAGACACGCGAAAAGCAACCAATACCTTTTCATAATAAGCATCCCCCTAGTAATCTTATTTATCTACATAAAGAGACAGTGAAAATCCCACTATAGCGAAACAAAAAATAAAAGTGAGAGATCAACTATCCATAAAGCCCGATTGGTTCTATTTACAGTCAGTAGGGATGACGAACCCCCTCACTAATTGAAGCTGCACTTTATTATGAAAATCCAATTCCAACAGCATCCGTCATCCTTATTCGATCATTTTCAAATATTGGACCACCTGCAATAGGATCTTTCAAACATAAACTTGGTCCGTCTAAATCTACCATCGTGATATTTTTCTGTGATGCGGCAAAATGTGCAGCGGCACTTACGCTAATTTTAGTCTCTAGCATACAGCCAATCATGCATGGTATATCGTTTGCCTCCGCAATATGGCAAATTTTCTGCGCTTGATAAATGCCACCTGTTTTCATGAGCTTAATATTAATCAAATCTGCAGCTCGCTTTTCAATAATTGTATAGGCATCTTTTGCAGAGAAAACACTTTCATCCGCCAAAATATTTGTCAATGTATGAGCCGTCACGAATTGCATTCCTACAAGATCATGACAATGAACAGGCTGCTCAACCAATTCAACATTCGTACCTGCATCTTCAAGTGCACCAATAATTTGTACAGCCTGCTTCGGTGTCCAGCCCTGATTCGCGTCAACACGTAATGTTATGGCGTGTCCAACTGCATCACGAATGGCAACAACTCGCGCCACATCATCTGTTGGATCCTTGCCAACCTTGATTTTTAAAATCTGAAACCCCCGCTGTACCACGGCTATACTATCCTTCACCATTTCTTCAGTACCATTTACACTAATCGTAATATCTGTTTCTAGCTCATTACGATACCCCCCTAGTAATTTATACAGAGGTGTTTGATAGTGCTTCGCAAATAAATCATAAATCGCCATATCTACCGCGGCTTTTGCACTGGTGTTTTGATAAATACTGTTGTCGATTCGCTCCATGACTTCTGTCAACTCTTCAATATCCATCCCAATAATGGCTGGCTTTATATACTCTTCGATAGCGTACGAAATAGACCCCAGCGTTTCACCAGTAATGGCTGCAGTCGGTGCCGCTTCACCGATACCTATTTGCCCGTTATCAGCGTGAACATAAACGGCAATATTATGAATGCTATGCACTGTTCGTAGTGCTGTTTTAAACGGTGTTATAAGCGGTGCTTCTACCTTCCCCACGACAATGTTTTTAATCTTCATTGCTTCACCTACCTTTTCGTTACTTATGTTAAGAACTGTAAAATTCGAAGCACCTCATAAAAATCATCCGTTACGAATTCAACTGTATTATGTGGTTTAAACGTAGCATTCGGATAAAAAGAATTTCGATATGCTCGCGTATGATCCCGATAAATGATTTCCACTATAAAGCGCTCAGGTAATGGTACTTGCAAATCTTCACGCGCCACCTTCATTGAGTCCTCAACAAGTCGTTTCGTTTCCATAATCGTCAGCTGCGGACTTACACTAATGGTCGCATTTCCTATCCCTTCTTTTGTGGCAAATGTGATGATGTTATCATTGATAGATTGAATTTCTTCTGTTAACCCCACATCTCCACTGACAAACGAAACTGGAACACCATGTAAAGCAGCAGCGTACGTATTAATTAAAAATTCACTCGCATACTCACCATTAATTTTCACATCAGCAAAAACGCAAAGCGTATGTGCTAAAGGGTTACGCGCACTTCCTCCTTTACTGTGATAGCCAATAAAAATCGCCCGATCAAAGCTCTTATCAAGTCCCGCAACCATACACATCGGGTCATACGTCCAACCACGAATGACCTTGCAATTTACTGGTAGATTAGAAATATCTAGATTACGTGCTGAATCATGAGCATCCTTTAATAAAATTTCGGTTGCTCCACCAAGAATAGCCCCCTCTATAGCGGCTTCTACTTCCTTTGTCATTTGCTTTTGAAAAAACTGATAATCTGGCGCGTTTAGCTCCGTCTCACTCCAAACCGTTGTTCCAGTAATCCCTTCAATATCTGCACTAATATAGACCTTCATAGAAATCGAAACTCCTTTACTTTATTGTCTTGGATAATTGCTTCCACAGCTCCATAATTAGCTTCTTGCGCACCTATACGTCTTGCCCATGAAGCATTATTAAAATCGTAATGCCACCATTCCTCTGAATAATTTGTAAACCCAACCATTGTCAAACAGTTATAGAGAAGACGTCGATGAACACATGCTTCCCAATCCTCCTCTGGATGTTGTTCAAAATAGCGTGTCGCAGACTTTTCACTAATTTCATCAAATGCAGTACCTAAATTTAAAGCATTGCCGTCTAAATCTCCTAGTGTCACATCAATTGCCCCACCTGTTAAATGAGGGGCAAAATGAGCATGATTAATGCTAGGAAACGCAACATACTTGCGCGTTTCTCTTACAACTTCTTGCTCAGTAAAATGAGGAAAAAGTTGAGCTATTTCCTTAGAAAAACTCGTAAACAAAAATTGTTGCACTTGGAATGGACGATAGCCATCATATAAGATAAGGCTATAATTTTTAGACAATAATAACAGCGCTTGTGTTAATCGTTCATACACACTTTGACGTAAATAAATGGCTTGTAAACTATTTGGTATTTTTTGATGATAGTAAATTGGGTGAACAAAGATCCTCGAATGTTCTTTTCCGATTTGAATTAATGGCTCGCCATTTTCACGAATTGCTGGCGTTGATTCCCTCATTGAATTTTTGTTTACCTCAATAGGATGAAAAACAGCGTCGTGTATAGTACACACCTCCAATTTCAGGTTTCGATAAAATTTTCGGATAATTCAGTTTTTAATGAATGTATCATACTCTAAATTTATTGACTAGATAAAAAAAGAAATCTTACAGAGTAATAGCTATTCTCTTCTTTTCGAACAAGATACGCCAAATAATTTATGCAAGGAGTAGAAAGATGATGTTTTTTCACCTATTTAGGAATTTTATTCACGGATTGGGTAGAAGATTACCGAAATATAATAAAAAATGACGAATGATTTCCATTCCGACTGGGGGCTTTTTCGCTGCCGCTTCGCTTCTGGCATTTGAAAAAGCTGCCGCCTGCAAAGTACAGGCGGCAGCTTCTACAATTCAATAGCCTTTTTTATTCAACTAACCGCACCGTAAGCACAAGAAGCGATTGCTCTAATTGAACAATCGCCCCCTTTAATTGAAAAAATAATTATGTTTTCTTTTCATTTTCAAGGTCATTGACCCTCTTTTTAAGATTTGAAATTTCTTCTGTTAAATCATCAGTTGGACTTTTTATTCTATGCGTTACTCCTTTAATAATCGCTATTACAGCTATAATAAAAACAATAAATCCTGCTATAAACATAAAAATTATTTCCATAAAATCCTCCACTTATATTTCTTTATCTTCTGTCACTATTCTGCACCATTAGTCTAAGAAAAAAATGGCTCTACCCCATATTGAAGTAAGACCCCGTTAGCACAATCAGGTTTGTCAAAAATAGTATCCAATTAATGAATACCAAGATACTTTTCAAACCAATTGCAAGCTTCAAGCTTCATATAATAATTAAATTGGTGATCGACAAAAGGCATGCTGAGTCGAAGATTTTCTGGCTGTTCAGCGTACAATGGTAACAACTTTTCATAGAGTTCTAATGAATAAGTAAATAGTGAATCTGTATCTTGATCACCATTGATAATTAGTAATGGTTTTGGTGAAAAATTACTCAACTTTTCATATGGATTTATCATTTGGAAATACTCTGTTCTTTTTGCTATTTCTTTCTCTGCATTCTGAATCGGTTCTCTCCATTGTTCATAAGTACCAGTTGATAGGATACTATCTTTCCATGCTTTTGCAAAAGATGTCTTTCCAGCTATTGGAACCGTAACTTTTATATCAGGGTTATTAGCTACGATATAAAATGTTGCATATCTCCCCATTGAAAAACTGATATTCCTATTTTATTCTTATCAATCTCATCTCTACTTTTAAAATATTCAATGAGACTTTGTATATCGAATGCAGACTGTTCTATTACTTCATGCATATGAACATAAGAATCAAGACCAGTATCTGGTGGAAATACTTTAGAAAATTTGTTAGTTTCGGTGTTCGTTTTCCTCATACCATGATCTTTGCAATCGATACTAACATAATAAAACCCTTTTTTGGCAAGCATATATCCAAAATCTAACGCTTGCTCACGGTCTCCTCCGTATCCATGAAGATAAAAGATTAATGGGCATTTCTTTAATTCACTTTGATAAATACTTAAAATCGGTATGTTATTCACTATGCGTTCTTCAATTATTATTTTTGTCATTAGTGATACCTCTCTTATTAATAATTCTATTTACCTCTAAAATTAATATTGTCCATTTAAACTCACTCCTTTCTCGCATCTTCATTTGCTATATGTTCCTTCTTCAAGAAAACCGCATCGTAGTTTAAGTACATTTTTTCTCAATATTCACATTAATTTTAACATAAATATCCAATGAAAAATCACCTCTATGAAAAACAAAAGAGGTGATTTTTATCAAACTTTATTACAAATTATCAATCTTTATTATAAACATTTTGCATTTGTTTATCATTTGACAGTAAAGAGCTAAAATTTATATGCTCCACAATTTTATCTAATGACATCCCATCATTCATAAAGTTAAAATTGATAAGCTTCAACCTTATGTCCATCTCGACCAATTGTAGTCTTTGCCTGTGATAGTGAATTTAAAATGGCTTCCTCTGTTGCTTCTGCAGCAGCTGCAAATAATTGATTCATGATAGGATGATCCTCACGTAGCTGCGTAAGTGTTTCAACAAGCTCAGCTGATGTATGAGCGATATGATGTGCTGTTGTAAAGCCAATAACAATATCTCCGCTGCCATGTGAAAAATGACTACCTGTACGTCCTAGACCGATACCACAGCGTTTAATGACACGTGTCAATTGACGACTACTAAGCGGAGCATCTGTGGCAAGTACGATGATAATGGAGCCATCTGTCGGAGATAATGTCGATTCACTTTGAACATTTGAAGCAAGGTATTGATGTGCTAAAAACTCTGAGCTTTGCCCGAAATTACTAAGGACCATACATCCTACCGTATAGTTCGTTGATTGATATGTCACGATTCGGGAAGATGAGCCAATCCCACCTTTATAGCCAAAGCACATCATTCCTTTTCCCGCTCCCACTGCCCCTTCCTCTGAAGTTTCATTTGACGCCTTACGAATTGCCTCTATAGCATGCTCTGGTGTGATAGGACATTCTCGAATGGAGTTTAAATAACTATCATTACACTCCCCAACTACTATATTAATAGTTCCTGTCGAATGGCCAATTTCACTATTTGTATCTAACATAAATTGCAGCGTTCCCTGAGTTACAGCTGGAACGCCAAATGTATTCGTTAACATAATTGGTGATTCAATAACTCCAAGCTCATTCACCTGTACGAGCCCTGTCGTTTTCCCAAAGCCATTTATCACATAGCTTGCAGCAGTAACCTTTTGCTGAAATAAATTGCCTTCATGCGGTAAAATCGCAGTTACTCCTGTGCAAGCATAAGCACCATCTTGATTAATTTCTTCGTCAAGCGTTACATGACCAACACGTACACCAGCTACATCGGTAATACAGTTTTTCTCACCAGTTGGTAACGTTCCAATGACGATTCCTATTTCTCGTAATTTTTTTGGCATATTAGTCCCCCTTATGAATCGCCATATTTACAGCAGCTTGTGCATGTAAAACTGTCGTATCAAAAACAGGTACGTTCACATCTTCCTGTTTAATAAGTAATCCAATCTCTGTACAGCCTAAGATAATTCCTTGTGCTCCCGATTGCACAAGGTTCCCAATCACCTGTAAATAATAGTCCTTCGATGCTTGTTCAATTTTGCCCAAGCATAATTCTTCATAGATGATACGATTGACCTCAGCACGCTCGTCAGCAAGTGGAACAAGCACTTCAATGCCAAATTCCTCCACTCTAGCTCGATAGAAATCTTGCTCCATCGTGTACTTTGTCCCAAGAAGGGCAACTTTCTGTAAACTAGCTTTTTCTATTTGATTTGCTGTCGCATCGGCAATATGTAAAATCGGAATTGTGATCTTTTCCATAATGATATCAATAACCTTGTGCATTGTATTTGTACAAATAACAATAAATTCTGCCCCTGCACTCTCCAGAGATTGCGCCGCGTCTGCAAGCACTTGTCCTGCCTTCGACCACTCTCCCTCAGCTTGATAATGCTCGATTTCTTGAAAATCTACACTATACAAAATACATTTTGCTGAATGTAAGCCTCCTAATTGTTGCTTTACCTCTTCATTCATCAGACGATAATATTCGGCAGAAGACTCCCAACTCATACCGCCAATCATGCCAATAGTTTTCACATAAATTCCCCCTTTATTCTACTATTATACTAACTTAAATAAGGGAATTTTCAAAAAAATTTAAACCCTTTTTCCATTTCTTCAGCTTTTCTGTTCAAGAATAGTAAATATCTACTTAATAAGATGGGGATAGAAGTAACAACAAGATTAATACTAATAAAAAAGTAAATACTATCCTTAAAATCAATGCATATCGAATACACAAAGCCTATTAAACCACTAATGATCAATACAACAATAGATAGAAACTTTGGGATTAAAAAAGTGATATTTCCTGCAACTATCATAATCACCATAATCATCACCAGAAAATGCCAATATAAAAGAAAATAAAATGCCATACCTAACCTCCTTTTCATTACAACGTGCATTTTTCTTTCGTATCATTATATTATTTTCACCCTATATAATTTCTACAAAAAAACCATCACTAATATTTATATCGATTGCTATTTTTAACGTATAAATAGGCATCATATGTCCACATCCTAAACAAACATTGGACTAGCAGTATCCGATATTGCATCGCATAAAATTAATATAATTCAGTATTTTCAAAAAGTGGATATATTACAAAAAAACAGTGTAGACTAAAGCGTATTGAGATTGGAGGTAAGCAAAATGGAATGGATATCGAATATTGTAAATGATACTAATAGTATTTTATGGACATATTTCATTATTACATTGTTATTAGCTGCAGGATTGTATTTTTCATTTGGTACAAAGTTTGTGCAAATTCGACTTTTCCCTGAGATGTTTCGTTTAATAGTGGAAAAAAGAGAAGGAGAGTCAGGTGTTTCTCCGTTCCAAGCCTTTACGATTAGCGCAGCCTCACGTGTAGGTACTGGTAATATTACAGGAGTTGCATTAGCAATCGGAGTAGGTGGACCTGGAGCAGTATTTTGGATGTGGATTATCGCCATATTAGGAATGGCAACTGCTTTTATTGAAAGTACGCTTGCACAGGTGTACAAGGTAAAAGATGGTGATACGTTCCGTGGTGGACCAGCTTATTATATGGAAAAAGCATTAGGTCAACGAAAATTAGGAATCATTTTTAGTATTCTTTTAACGTTAAGCTTTGGCTTTATTTTTAATGCGGTACAATCGAATACGATTGCAACTTCTGTAGGTGAGGCATTCCATATTAAGCCTTATATCATTGGTATTATGTTAGTTGTGTTAACTGCCATGATTATTTTTGGTAGCATACATAGAATTGTAAAAGTTACGCAAGTACTTGTACCCGTGATGGCGATTTTCTATTTAGCTGTAGCCCTTTATGTGGTTGTGACGAATCTGTCTGAAATACCTGCCGTTTTTAAGCTGATTTTCACAGAAGCGTTTGGTCTTCGTGAAGCTGCTGGTGGAGCGATTGGGGTTGCTATTATGCAAGGTGTACGTCGTGGTTTATTTTCTAATGAAGCCGGTATGGGTAGTGTTCCTAATGCCGCAGCTACAGCAAATACCTCTCACCCTGCAAAGCAAGGATTAGTGCAAAGCTTAGGTGTATTTTTTGATACAATTATGATTTGTTCTGCAACAGCGTTTATCATTATTTTAGCGGGTCTATATAATACTGGTGAAAGTAATGGAATTATTCTTACACAAAATTCCTTAGCTGTACATGTAGGTGCATGGGCTCCTTACTTCATCGCTATTGCTATTATTTTCTTTGCCTTTAGTTCTATCGTTGGAAACTACTATTACGGTGAATCTAATATTGAGTTTATGAATGCTCATAAAGGCTGGATGTTTGGCTATCGTATTTTAGTTCTTGCTATGGTGATGTTTGGTTCTATTGCAAAAGTACAACTTGTTTGGAACTTAGCAGATCTGTTCATGGGATTAATGGCTATAATAAATATTGCGATCATCATGATACTTGGCAAAATTGCCTTCAGCGTGTTAGACGACTTTACAAGACAACGAAATGCAGGCAAAAACCCTGTTTTTTATGCAAAATCAATCCCATCATTGAAAAATACAGATTGTTGGGAAGAAGATCGATAATTATACAAAAACGCCACTCCTCAACGGAATGGCGTTTTTTGTTATGCCTGATTTTATTAATATTTAAATTGACTAATTAGCTGTTTTAACTCATCTGCCATATGTGCTAGAGCTTGTGCCGAAGCATTAATTTCTTCCATTGAAGCTAGTTGTTCCTCTGTAGAAGCCGCTACATCCTCTGAAGCAGCTGAATTTCCTTTTGCTGAGAAAGCTAAATCCTCTGTAACAGCTGTTACCTCTTGTACACTCGCTGACATTTGTTCAGATGCAGAAGATACCTCTTCCATTTTAGGTGTAATTTTATCCATGCTTGCTTTAATCACTTGGAATTTTGTGATGGCTTCATCCGATACATGTAGACCATTTTGAACATCCTCTGTAACTTTCGCCATGATATTTACTGATTGTTCTGTTTCTAACTGAATACCATGGATTAGTTCAAAAATTTGTTTGGCTGATTCCTGTGATTGCTCCGCCAGCTTTCTTACTTCATCTGCAACCACTGCAAATCCTTTTCCATGCTCCCCTGCTCTTGCCGCCTCAATCGCTGCATTGAGAGCAAGTAAGTTAGTTTGATCTGCAATGCTTGTAATCACATCTAAAATAGATGAAATTTGCTGAGAGCGTTCATGTAATGTTTGAATTTTAATATTTGAATCCGTTACTGATAAATGGATGGATTGCATTTGATCTTTTGTATCTCGGACTGCTTTTCCACCTTCATCTGCTTGTAGCGTTGCATGCTGTGAAAGATCCGTCACAGTAGAAGAAATCTCTGCGATATGAAGAATGGCCGTTGAAAGCTCATGTAACGATTCTGCGTTCTTATTGGCACTAGTCGTTTGTGTGTCTGCACTCGTGGCAACATCTTGAATAGAAATGGCCACCTTTTCTGTGGCAATGCTCGTTTGAGTGGCATTAGCTGTTAGTTCTTCTGCCGACGATGCTACATCTTCAGCATTTTGTTCTATTTTTTGAATAAGTGTCCTTAGATTCTCTTGCATTTCGTTAAAGGCTTGTCCTAGCTGTCCAATCTCGTCATGAGAAGTAATAGTCACTTTCTCTGTTAAATCACCTTTACTAATAGTTACTGCACTATCCTTGAGCGATCTAATCGGTTTTATGATTCCCTTCATAACAAAATAGAAAACAATCGTACTTATGACAATCGCAATAATTAACACGAGTAATGTATGATTTAAAATGGGTAATGCTGATTCGTCAATTTCCTTTGCAAAAATTGTGCCGGTAATTTTCCAATTCGTTAATTCATTCGTTGTAAAGAACATAATACGGTCTTCACCGTCAAAGACATATTCATACGTGCCAGACTTGCTTTCATACATCTTATCGATGAAGTTGTCTTTTAATTCCGTACCTGCTGCTAAAGTAGGATGTGAAATGACCATTCTATTTTCATCAAAAACAGAAGGATATCCATTTTTTCCGATACTGATTGAATCTGCGACTTTTTGAATATCTGTTAATTTAATATCAATAGCTACTACGCCAGATTGATCTTTTACTTGGCGAGCAATGGTAACGACCATTTCCCCAGTTCCTGCATCAACATAAGGATTTGTTATTAAAGTTTCGCCCTTTAAAGCCGTAGCCTCTTTATACCAATCTCTTTCTAAAACATTATAATCCGCGCTATTAGATTTCGGTTCTAGAATTACTTCCCCATCATTCGTTCCAATATAAACGCTTAAAACATTTGGATTCATCTCCATATATTCATGGAAATCTGTTAATATTGCGGCTCCCTTCTGTTCATACTTAGAAGCATCTATTTCCTCGCTAAGAACATTAATGTCGTTTACTTTTTCACTTATGGTTTTATCAATAACCGTATTTAACAAATTTACACTTTCATTTGCACTAAATAATATTTCTTCTTTTATCGAATTTTTAGCCGAAAGATACGCAAAACTACCAACAGTAATAACTGGGATTAGTAAAATAAGAGCAAATAATGTGTAGAGCTTACTCTTAAAGCTTCCAAATAATTTTTTCATGCAACAGTTCTCCTCTTGTCTTCATTAATTCTTAAGATGTGTGTTTTTGTATAATTTTGTGTTTTCTTTTACTGGCACTATACTCGATGATTAAGACTCAAAAAGAATGCCGCTTCCCTATACTGTTCACAACCTACCCTTCTTTTATCGATGAAATTTCACCCTAGGCTTTTATCGGACGAAATCCATAAATTCAAACCCCTTTTTTCATATTGTTGATTTAACTAACATAAGTTCTTCTATTCTGCCATTATTAATAGAGAAATAAGGTAAAAAAATAGAATGACTTGGTCGAACAAGAAAAAGAGAAATCGCTGCTTAATGTGGTACCCAAGTCAAGGACAAACTAAAAAAAGAGATTAAGCAGCTAAGAGATGGTTTCTGTATTGTACAGGAGCCATCCTTTTTAGATTC
>NZ_JBNNTL010000007.1:0-200718 GCF_050278745.1 Lysinibacillus sp. NPDC094403
TTAAAAACTATGAAGAATTTACAAAAGCGTTAGCAGACTATATTTACTATTACAATCATGAACGAATTAAAATAAAACTCAACGGAAAAAGTCCCGTTGAGTTTCGAAAAGCTTCATAAAAAAGTTCATATTTTTGGGGTCAGATCACTATTCCCCAAGGAGTCGCCCAGTCTCCACTTCAATCAACTAGAATATACAGGGCATATTTTTTTAAAAATGTCATCCACAACTTTTAGTGATGAACCCTATATATACTAATTATACATAAAATTACAAATACCTCTTTTGTAATTTCTGATAGGTCTATAAGACTTACAACAATAAGAAAAAGAGCTGCCGTATCATGTTCAGCAACTCTTGCACCGGTTGTTTAGAAATTATTAATTATAAACCTAAAGCACCCCCATTACTTTAAGGGATTTTCTTCACGAACTAAAGGAGAGCGAGCCAATTCTTTATTACAGGAATACTCCTCGTTAGTTCAACAAGGAAAATTTATCTGTCTATTGATTAAAGTATTGCAAAATAATACCTTTACCTTCTTCTACTTCTACTTCAGCAAAAGCACCATTTATGAAAGTGATTTGTGGTGGAACATGACCGCAATCCACGTCATAAATAATAGGTATCCCAAGCTCATCAGAAAGTTCATTATAAACATCTTCAATCGTGTAGTTATTTACAGGCGTATTCGCTTCACTTCGACCAAACATAATACCTGAACATTGTTCAAGCCAACCAGCTAACTTCATTTGTACTAATGACCTTCTTAAATCTGTTGTGTTCAATTCGCAATTTTCTAAATACCATAATACAGGCTCTCCACTGATATATTGTTTTCTAAAGTTTTGTACATCACCATAAGTTGTACCAACCAAATGTCTTATCACGTCTATGCATCCACCAAGTAAACGACCTTGTATCTTAACTTTTTGATTTGACACAGTATTCCAATAGGTTTGTTCTGTTAAATTAAAAACACAAGGAGAAGGAGAATTGTGTTGCCATTCTTTTTGATATTTAGCTGATGAATGTTGAAGGACTGATTCTCCAATTTTTGTCGATAATACAGACTGCCACATTGCAGTGGTGTCATCTGAATATTCCCCTCTTAAATCTACAAGATTTGTACCATGAGCAGTAGCTATACCTGTTTTTAATGTGATTGCTAATAATAATGCACTGATATCTGAATAACCTAATACCCATTTATTTTTTATATTTTCAAAATCAATTTTTTCAAGTATTTCAATTAACAGTTCTCCACCCCATGGAGGAATAATGATATTTATATTATCATCACTCATCATTTCATTAAACTCATCTGCACGTTTTTCGGCAGGTGCGGATTTGGCTTTTTCTTGAGTCCAAACCGTATCACCACAAATGATTTTAAATCCTTTCGATTTCAGACGCTCACATGATTGTTTAAACATATCCTGAAACTCAACTTGTACCCCAGATGAAGGTGCTGTGACTCCTATGGTTGCATCTTTTTCTAAAAACGGGTATTTAATCATATGTATCCCCCTTAATTTTTACATTATTACACCAAATGATTCCACTTAAACTAGACTGCACCGTAAGTTGAAGAGCAACAATCTTTACGAAAACAGCCTTTGTTAAACAAGGCATGTAAAAATACTAGATGGCCAAAGAAATATTTTCACTTCTTTGGCCACCAATATTTCTCTTATAGATATTCCACAAACCAATCCCTAATATATTCTAATCTATTGATTCTTAACGTTGGTTTTCCGCTTCTAGAAAGTTCATGATTAGATTCAGGGAAGCGAACAAATTTTGTTTCTTTTTTACGATGTTTTAAGGCGATAAATAATTGCTCTGCCTGCTCAATCGGACAGCGATAGTCTTTTTCGCTGTGTAAAATTAACAGTGGCGTCTCCACATTGTCTACATATTTCAGGGGCGAATGATTCCATAGCTTCTCTATATCGTCTAGTCCCGCTTGGATTTGCCAGTCATTGAAGTAGTAGCCGATATCACTTACACCGTAAAAGCTAATCCAGTTAGAAATGCAACGTTGCGTAACAGCGGCTTTAAAGCGATTTGTATGACCGACAATCCAGTTTGTCATGAAGCCCCCATAGCTCCCACCTGTAACGCCGAGACGGTTTTTGTCAATGAAATCATAATGCTTCAATGCATAATCAACAGCGGCCATTAGATCATTATAATCATTGCCACCATAATCACCACGAACCGCATCAACAAATTTTTGACCGTATCCATGGCTTCCACGAGGATTCGTATAGAGAACTGCATAACCTTGAGCAGCAAGGATTTGGAATTCGTTAAAATAGGAGTTGGCATACATAGCGTGCGGACCACCATGAATTTCAAGAATAAGTGGATACTTTTTCCCTTCCTCATAGCCAATAGGTTTCATCATCCAGCCGCTTACTTTCCAGCCATCTGCCCCTACATATTCAATTGCTTCTGGAACAGATAATTCTCTCGTCTTTAAAAATTCTTCATTTACTTTCGTAAGCTGTTCTTTTTCACCAGTATTTAAATTTACGTAAAAAAGATCGCCAGGATTTGTAGTAGTGCTGATTGCAACTACCGCTCTATCATTTTTATGATCAAGTGAAAAACCATAGACATACTGATCATCATTAATAGCCGGATATAATTCGCCAGATAGATTGCCAAAATAAATAGCTGTATTTCCGTGATCAGTTACTTGGAAGTAAAAGCTTTTATTATCCTCCAACCATTGGACGCGCGGAGCAACAACACCTTGAAGGAAATCACCGACAACAAAATCACCAACAGGAGCGTCAAATTCACTCGTTACACATGTCGTATTGTTATTTTCCAAATCATATATCCAGAGCTTTGCTTGTGTTGCATTTTCAAATTCTCTTTCATTTCCAACATAAGATACGTAGCGGCTATTCGGTGACCATGATGTTTGGTAAAACACCCCTGTTCCTTCTGTTAGCTTGCGACCATGTTTCGTTTCTAAATCTAATAAGTAGATATCACATATGAATGAAAAGTCTTGATCCTCTGTTAAGTCCGCAATGTAAGAAAGATATTTACCGTTTGGAGACCATGTACCAAGCTGTAAATTATGTTTCCCTTCCGTAACTAGCTCTAATTCACCAGATTCCAGGTTGACGATGGCAATTTGAGAAAATTGCTCCATATCAATAAACCCAGCAACATCTGATTTATATTTCATCTTTTCTACTTCAAGTGGTTTTAGTTCTTTGTCTTCTTTCTTATCATTTTCAGCTTTATCATAAATGCTATCATTTTTTCCTAACTTTACTGAGAAAGCTATATTCTTACCACATGGAGACCAAGTAGGCGATGTCGCACCGTTTTTACAATTAGTAAGTTGTTTCGCTTCCCCACCTGCTTTAGAAAGCACAAAAATTTGTGGCTTGCCATGTCTCGTTGATACAAATGCGATTTTACTGCCATCTGGAGACCAAACAGGTGAATTCGTTTTATCTTCACCAAATGTCCATTGTTGTGAATTTTTTTCATTTAAGTTTATGTAAAATAAATTAGACACGTAGTCCTTTTTCTTCTCATCAATACGAGTCTCTACATACACAACTTCTGTTCCGTCAGGTGATACTTGTGGATCTGACACGGATTTTAATTGGTATAGATCTTCTGGTTTTATCCCTTGTTTCGATGTCATATTTTATATCCCCTTTGTGCTGAAATTTCATTACTTTGTAGAATATTTCGACGCCCTAAGTATTATTCCTGCTTTTAAAGAAGAAATTGTTTTTTTATCCCAGAGAGGATTTTACAATAGTATGTAGTACAATTAAAAAACCGTAGCTGCTTCGCAATAATTACGAAGAGCTACGGATAGAATTTATTTCAAGATTGATTCTGGGATAAGTGGTTGTTCACCCATTTGAGTAACGACATAAGCATTTTATCGGGTAGAACAAGATGCGGATGAAGCAGCTCGTCGGACGCTCCCAGGTAAGTACTCAGTCGGTACGCAAATCACACTCCCGTTTTGATGGTCTTACTTTTTAACATTTCCCAATAATCCTCAGAATTTGTTCTGCGATAAAATTTATAAAAAGGTTCATTCGGACGTGCATGTTCCTTATAGAGCTCAATGATTTGCTTTAAAAAATCTTCAATATGCTCCACTCCTACCCTTTTTGCAAACAGAGTCCCGGCTTGTGCATTCGGACCCATTGGCACTGCCCCTAAATAGACATCAAAGCTATCCTTTTGGTAGACAAGCCCAATATCATCATAAACCGCATTATAACAGGCAGAGGCACAGCCATTTACATTTAAACGTAATCTTGTTGGGACAGTTAACCCTTCTAATGAATGATATAGCTGTTCAGTAATTGGGGCTGCCTCCATCTTATCACCATCGCAAAAATCACAAGCCTTCATAGCCACACTTGACCCTTGCTTTGCCACATACAGACCAGCGTCTTGTAGCTCTTTAGTTGCATCTGTTACATCTACTGTTGGAATTGATAATATTATACTGTAAGATGCGGAGTATTTGATTGCACCAGTTTCCCCTACAACCTTTGCAATTGTTTGAAATTGTGCCGGAGAATAATGCTTATTAATAATACCTGGGCTTACGGCAAGACGAGTAAAATCTCCATTATTGTTTAGTTTTGCAAATGTTTTGTCGGGTATATTTTTACGAAATGCATTCATAAATAATTCTCCTTATGAAAAGAGAGCTAGCAAAACGCTAGCCCCATATTTTTTCTAGTTTTCAAAGTTATCCGGATAGAAGCCTTTTGCCAAAATTTGAATAGCCTCTGCAGCACGAACCCCTTCTGACGCAGCAGAAAGCGGTAAGATCACAAAGCGTTCTTTTTTTACAGCTTCCGTTTCTTTTAAAGCTGGATCATTTTTTAAGAAATTAATTTTTTCTTCCGCCGTTGTTTCTCCGTAATCAACGACAACAATAACTTCTGGATTTCGTTCTACTACATCCTCTTTTGACACCGTAGTCCATCCTGATTCCACATCACCAAAAATATTTTTACCGCCAGCAATAGTTACAAGCTCATTCATGAAGTTTTGGCCAGCGGTAAAGACATCTTTATCACCACTGTCAAACACTAAAACACGTAGTTCTTTTTCATTTTGCGGTAATTTCGCACGGACAGCATCTACATCTTTTGTCATTTGCTTAATTAATGCTTCTCCACGATCCTCAACGCGGAAAATTTTTGCGATATTTCGAATATCTGTGAAAATATCTTCTAAAGTTGGTTTCGTCATATTTGAGGCAGTATGTAAATAACTGTGAATCCCTAATGCCTCAAGCTCTTCCTGTGTACCAACACCTTTCTCTCCAAAGGCGCTTTTCCAACCACCGTATAAAAAGTCTGCTCCTGCATCAATTACTTGCTCCTTAGAAGGATACTTTTCAGCTATTACAGGCACTTTATCGTAGGCAGCTTGCAGGGGCTCATAAATTTTATCATCTAAGTATGCCGTCCCTACCATTGAATTTTCTAAACCTAAAGCCAGCATAATTTCTGTTACGTGTTGATTTAAGCTAATCGCTTTTTTAGGTGCTTCCTTATATACTTGTGTTGTTCCATTATTTTCAATTGTTACTTCTGTCGTTTCAGCTTGTGATGGCTCAACCTTCTCACCTTTTGCTGCAGATTCTGGTTTGTCCTTTGAGTTACACGCGCCTAGTACAGCGATCAATGCTATAGCAAAGACAAACCACAGGTGTTTCCATTTCTTCATGTCCTCTTCTCCTTTGTTGTTAAATATATAGAAAGAAATCAATAGACTTCTTTACTACCAAGTTCGGTTTTAGAAAAGGGCATAAAAAAAAACCCCTTGTTTCCAAGAGGTTAGCATAGTGAAAGAAAGGTTCTTCAACCTGTTCACTATCCCCATCCTCGTGGTTTAAGTAAAAAAAATACTAATTGGCAGGTATCCTGGCTTAGGTTCATCATCTATACCCCTTCCCATAGCGTTGGCTACAGTGGCATCTCGTATAGACTCCCCATTTACAGTTGCGGGACAGCATCGGATTTGCACCGATTTCCCTTTTAAGCAAATGACAAAGATCATTTGCACCAATAGGTCGTTTTTATTTTGTTGTAAATGATATTGAAAGATTAGTAGATTCAGAATCTCATGAAAATATTAAAAAATATAATCATAAATATATTAACACTATTCAGACATAAATACTAACTATTTTTATACGAAATATTTTTCAATCCAATTCTGTTACAATGTTGATAAATGAATTAATAGAAACGAGGATTTTTTTATGCATGTAACAATTGGAGTACTCGCTCACGTTGACGCAGGAAAAACAACATTTTCTGAGCAGTTACTATTTCATACAAACAGTATTCAAGCCCGCGGGCGAGTAGATCACCAGGACACATTTCTAGATAATCATGAATTAGAGCGTCAGCGAGGCATTACAATTTTTGCGGAGCAAGGTCGCATGACGATTGGAAACGATACATATACGTTAATCGATACACCAGGACACGTCGATTTCTCCCCAGAGATGGAGCGTGCCATTCGAGTTATGGATTATGCCATTATTATTGTTAGTGCGGTTGAAGGAATACAAGGTCATACTGAAACAGTGTGGCAACTTTTACGCCAATATCACGTCCCAACCTTTTTCTTTATCAATAAAATTGACCGTGAAGGGGCAGATGTTAAAGCCGTTATGGCACAGCTTCATAAGGATTGCTCTGAGGATGTACTACTCGTAGATGAACCGCTCCGTTCCGACTATGTTCCTTATTCGATGATGGAATGGCTTGCCGAACGTGATGAGCAGCTTTTAGATGCTTTTCTTAATGAGACATTGGATAGCTCTAGCTGCCTTTCTCATTTACAAACGATGATTAAACAGGAAAAGGCCTTTTTGTGTTTTACTGGCTCTGCCTTAAAAGATATTGGGATAAAGGAATTCCTAGCACAGCTTCCCCTACTTACAAAGACACATTTTCATAACGATGCCCCGTTCCAAGGTGAGGTGTTTAAAATTCGTCATGATGGACATCAACGTTTAACTTTTTTAAAGGCATTGCAGGGAACGTTGCATGTGCGTGATGAATTTTCATTTGGAAATGTAACAGAAAAAGTGACTGAAATTCGGCAATACAATGGCAGTCGTTATGAAACAGCTCAAGAGGTCGAAGCTGGGGAAATTTTCACAGTTAAAGGGCTTAGTGAAGCCAACATTGGAAATATCATTGGCAATTCCGGTAACCCGCAGCCCTATGAATTAGTACCTACATTACAAGCGAAAGTACAATATGAGGGCGATCAGCATATAAAAGAAGTTTTAAAGATTTTCCGCACACTCGAAGCAGAAGAACCATCATTACGTGTACTATGGCAAGAAAAATTCCAAGAAATTCATGTTCATATTATGGGTGTCATCCAACTCGAGGTTCTTATTGACGTGCTTAACAAACGCTTCTCGCTAGATATCTCATTTAGCGAACCACAGATTTTATATATGGAAACGATCACAACAACCGTGACAGGCTATGGTCATTTTGAGCCATTAAAGCATTATGCAGAAGTACATTTATTAATGGAGCCAAATACTCGCGGTACTGGTAATACATTTGTCAATGCATGTCACGCGGATGATTTATCTGTTGGGCATCAACGACTCATTGAAAAACATCTATTTGAGCGCGATCATCATGGGCTGTTAACCGGTTTTCCTGTGACAGATATTCGCTTCACTCTCTTAACGGGACGCGCACACATTAAACATACTGACGGTGGCGATTTCCGCGAGGCAACATTCCGTGCATTACGACAAGGGCTGGAGCAAGCAGAAAATGTATTACTAGAGCCCTATTACCGCTTTAAGCTCAAAGCGCCTAGTGATTTTATTGGTCGCATGATGACCGACATTCAGCAAGCTGCTGGTACATTTGACGCGCCAATCTTAACTGAAAATGATGCGATTTTAACTGGCCGAGCCCCTGTCGCAACATTTATGAGCTACAGTACAACCTTTGCCGCCTACACCAATGGTAAGGGCGTACTTTCTCTACAATTTGATGGTTATGATATGTGTCACAATACAGAAGACATTATTGCGCAAATTGGCTACGATAAGAACGCCGACCCTGAATATACATCTTCTAGCATTTTTTGTGCAAAAGGCAAGGGCTACTCCGTTCCATGGCATGAAGCAGAGGAAGCTATGCATTGTATTAAGTAAATTTAAAAACAGGACATGATTTGTTATATATCATTGTCCTGTTTTTTATGTTTCGTGGGGATTTACTGTGCTATCGTGGGGATTCTTGCTTCGCGTGGGTATTCTGCGCTCGCGCGGGTATTCTCTTCCCTTTCGCGGGTATTTGCTCTGCTTCCGCGGGTATTCTACTTCCTTTCGCGGGTATTTGCTCTGCCTCCGCGGATATTCTGCCCTCGCGCGGGTATTTACTCTGCTTCCGCGGGTATTCTCTTGCTTCGCGCGGGTATTCTACTTCCTTTCGCGGGTATTTGCTCTGCTTCCGCGGGTATTCTCTTGCTTCGCGCGGGTATTCTACTTCCTTTCGCGGGTATTTGCTCTGTTTCCGCGGATATTCTGCCCTCGCGCGGGTATTTACTCTGCTTCCGCGGGTATTCTCTTGCTTCGCGCGGGTATTCTACTCCCTATCGCGGGTATTTGCTCTGCTTTCGCGGGTATTCTTCTTCATCTCGTGCTAATTCAATTTATAAAGCTTGTACTTTTTTCTGTGCCTGTTTGAACATGCGATATGAAGGTTCCACTAGAACGTAGCTATGGGAATTAGAAAAATCAATTAAAACCTTGCCAGGTCGACTTTTCAATAGTTGCAATTTATCAATCAATGCTAACAATAGCTCATGACCGTTACCACGTGGGTGCCAGTTTAAATGATAATCATTTAGTTCCTGCACTGCTTCTAAAAATTGATAATACTCTCGCTCTACAAAATTCATCAGTTTTTTGTCTTTATGAGCTACTTGAGATAAATCCTCTAAATATGTTTCATAAAAGCGCATTACTATCGAACACAATAAATCATTAGCACGGGCAGCACTTAGTATTGGCTTTGGAGCTTGGGAAAGTCGCTCTAAATTTGGTTTTGCACGAGTCGAATCAATGCGTGTAATTAAATGGTAATGCTCACCATTTACCTCATACACAATTGGATTTGTCGGCATATACATCATAAAACTATTTGTTTTTGTTTTAAGCTGATCTGTAATATTTGCCTTTGCAAAAAGGTGCCCATTAATACTTTCATTTTGAATCCAAATAATGTCTTTGTTATATAGAATTTGCTCAAATAATCGTTCATTACTAATAAGATTGCTAGCTATTAATTGATCAACAAGTGATTCTACAACCATTCTTGTTGTAGCTTTCTTTGAAACTTCAGTGCGTGGCTGTTTACAAATTTTCATATCTAAATATTGCGATTGCTGTGCTGTACATACATGAATATTCTTCATACGTGCATCCTCTTTTCGTACATATTTTCAAAACGGAAGTCATCAGTAAAAAAAGGATTTCCTATTAACCGAGGAAATCCTTCATTCTATCTCTTTCGTTCATCACATAAAGTCAAACAATGCCCAAATATGAAAGAATTAGCTTGATAGCAAATACCTTCTTTTATCTTGGGCGTTTGACGTACAGTGACGAACAGAGCATTCTGTTTTGTCAACATGCCACCTCCTATTCCTCGTAGGGTTATGGTGTGTACTCATAATAGGCAGGTCTCCTGACTTATGATCATCGCTACTTTTCCCCTTCCCGTCGTTAAACAGTGGTATTTGAAAAGTCGCTCACATTTACAGTTGCGGGACAGTGTCGGATTTGCACCGATTTCCCTTTTAAGTAAATTGCACGCAATTTACACCTATTATTTCACGCTATTCAGTTGTCATAGGAATCCTAGTGACTACACATTCCTATTAGATTATTAAATTCAATTGTAAAGGAGTGTATTTTCTAAGTCAAATGACACAATATATTCCAGTTTCTTGTTCTTTATCTTCTAGCTATTTTCTTTCCCAAAATGTGTTACATAAAAAATTGTTAATTATAGTTTTCGAGGTAATTTCCTTTTTCAAAAAATTCTTTTGAACTTAGGGCAGTCCATTCCTCTGGTGTTAAAGTTGGGTTCAAATCAAGATAGGATTTAACCAATTTATAGCCTACACCGTAACCATATAAACTTGGAAGGCCGTTACCTCCCATAATAATTTCGTAAGTCCGAGAATTACGGTGTTTACTTTGTCTACCAGAGGTTCTTATTACATCTTCGGAGCTTTTCGTAATTTAGTTGCTTGCTCAAATGAAAATGCGAGTTTTATTAGAACATCTTCACTAAATGCAGTTCCTGCGAAAGTTATGCCAAATGGTCTCCCATTTTCCATATACCCTGCTGGGACGGCAATAGACGGATAACCAGCTTTTGCACTAATTGTCGAACCTATATATGATGGAAAGATAATCGCATCTAATTCATATTTTTTTAATGTATAGTCGATTCCTTGCTCTTGAGAAAAATACAAATCCTCTAATTTTGCATTTAAATATTCAGGATCTCTTAACGTGTTCGGTAAATACTCTCTCGATTCCAATTTATCCTGCCCATATTTCAACGAGTTTTCTTTCGATAGTTTATTAAATTGAATTAACTCAGAGATAGAATGTACAGGCATGTGTGAAGGTAGATTGACAAGGAAATTATTTAAACTATGCTTTAATTCATATTGCGGTACTCCCCATTTCCAGTCTCTATGGAAAGAAGGAATCTCGATGTCTTCAATAATAACGGCTCCTTGCTCTCTTATAACCTGAATTGCATTATTAAAAAGTGTTTCATCATATTCTCCTGAGTCATAATAAGCTTTCGGGGCATTATTATACACTCCAATTCTAGCGCCCTTTAATCCTGTAGCATCTAAAAAACTGGTGTAATCCTTAAATAACCTTCTTTCACTTTTATATGTAGCGACGTCGTCTTGATCTACTCCTGTTAATACTCCCAATAAAATAGCTGCATCTGTTACTGTTCTAGCCATTGGCCCTGCTGTGTCTTGAGAGTAAGTAAACGGTATAATGCCTCGTCGGCTAATTAGCCCAACAGTCGGTTTTATGCCGACAACTGAATTTTGAATAGCAGGATTTAATATCGAGGCGTCTGTCTCAGTTCCAATTGATAAAACAGAAAAATTCGATGCTACTGCTACTGCCGAGCCCGTGCTAGATCCTCCTACAAAAAGTTCTGGATCACCATAAGGATTAAGTGTTTGTCCACCTCGAGAACTATAGCCTGCCCACATCGTACTCGACATACCGTTCGCTAATTCAGTCATATTTGCTTTCCCTAAAATTACAGCCCCCGCTTCACGAAGCTTTTTTACTAGAAATGCATCTTGCTTAGCTAAATAGTTTTCTAATGCTATTGCGCCTGCACTAGTATGCATAAAATCTTTCGTTTCGATATTGTCTTTTAAAACAACCGGAATTCCGTGTAGAGGCCCTCTAGTCCCTTTCGTCATTCTTTCCTCATCTAAAGCTTCAGCAATAAATATCGCTTCAGGATTAATTTCAAGCATAGAATTAATTTTTCGTCCACCTTGATCATAGTTAGCAATTCTGTGTAAATAATACATAGTTAATTCTTTTGATGTTATATCACCTTGTACCATAGCTTTCTGAATATCGATTACTGACAATTCTTCTTTAAGAAAACTATTAAAATATTTCTCCATTCATGTTCCCCACCCTTCTTTCAAGATTATACCAAAAAATCAATTTATACCTAAAACATAATTAAATTTCAAAGCCTCCTCAGCCACCCGCAGTCGGATAAGTATGCATGCTAACTCAAAGCTCGACAAGTAGTTAACGTGTAAACATAAATGTTAAACTGCCCCACACATATTAATCTAATGGCTTAAGTTTATGTATATAACCTGTGCTTCTGTTTGTCTCACACTCTCCAATTAATTACCAAATAATGATCTGATGTGCTACACTTTCTATACAGATAAAATTTTCAGTTAGTTTAGAAATGGGTGGGAACGGGATCATATGAAGAAGCTTAGAGGTATTTGGGGTGTCACAATGTGCATATATGGCGTGTCTTTATATATCAAATATTTTCAAAAAGTCAGTGAAGGATGGAATATTACCCTTCATGTTTTATCAGGGAGTTTATGTATTATAGGATTTTCATTAATTGTTCAAGCAATAAGAGTACATAAATAATCTGGCGCTACTATCTCAAGAAAAGATCAGGTTGAGAGGTGAATGAAATTGAATAATATTAATATCCAATTTGGAACACTAATGCTTTTTCTAATTGTGCTTGTTTTAGTAATTAGTATTTTTGGATTTATCATTAGAAAGCTGTTAGGTGTCGAAAGAAAGAAATGGTTTTCTTATAATCACATTAACGAAAGACATAAAAAACTAGATTGGTCTGTACGAATAATTTTTACAAGTCTATTATTAATAAGTTCTTATTACACGATATACAATGACACAATTGGAATTCCTTGGTTTTTCAAAACATGGTTTATATTAATTGTCTTTTTAGTAACATCTGAAATGTTACGAGCATTTATGGAATGGAAATACGCGGATAATAAAAGAGATTTTCTTGCTACTATCGCAGAACTGATGTTTATGATCAGCATAGTATTTTTGGTGATAACAACTGGTTTTTTCGGCTTATTTAATGTTTAATACCGAATCTATTAAGCAGTTGATAACACCGGTAAATCAATGCACTTGGTATAAAATAATAAAGGCTATTTCGCAGAAAATTTATTCCTGCAAAATAGCCCTTTTTTATTAAGTAATATAGTTCTTTCAATTATTGTCCACTAAATCTTTGTGTAAGCTTTTGTAAATTTTCAGCTTGTACACATAAGTCTTCCGACACCACCGTGTTGACCGCCTGCATAGAGGCACTTTGCTCATCAACTGACTGCAGAATGACCTCAGTATAATTAGATAATTTATCCATTCCGTTTGCAATTGTCGATACTAATTTTGTCACTTCATTCGAGCTACTTGAAAGCTCTTCTGCTGTTGCGGAAATATCCTCAAGCTGGTTCGTCATTTTGCTAACATGCTGAGAGATTGTACCAAACGACTTTGTAGCCTCATCAATGACATAGACGCCCTGTTGAACGTTTTTCAAGTCCTCTTCGACAGCGGTAGCCACTTGTTTTGTATCGCTTTCAATGCCAACAACAAGTTCGACAATTTGAATAGCAGAATGCTTTGATTGCTCTGCCAATTTTCGAACTTCCTCCGCTACTACTGCAAAACCTTTACCATGCTCTCCAGCCCGCGCCGCTTCAATCGCTGCATTTAATGCAAGCAAATTCGTTTGATCTGTAATAGCCGTAATCATATCTGTCATAGACTTGATATCTGTCATTTTACTTGATAATTGTTGCATTAATTCACTTGTTTTTTCAGTGGAAGTTGAAATAAACTCCATTTGATTTTTAGCTACGTGTAAAATTTCCGCACCGTTGCCTGCAATGTCATTTGCTTCTTTTGCATGATCAAAAACGTCTTGCGTTGCCACGGTAATACGTTCAATACCGTCAGCAGTTTCCTGCATTGCAATAGCACTCTCATTTGCAGACTGAGCTGCTTTCTTAAGCCCCTCAGACGTATTTTCCATTTGTGAATCAACTTCGTTAACCGCATTTGTAATTTCATTTGTACTTGCTGATAGCTCCTCTATGCTCGCTGATAAATCTGTAGAACTACTCGCAATTTCTTGTGTCATCGTATGTAATTGTTCTTTCATCTCTATAAACGCATGAGCTAACTTCGAAATCTCATCATTGGAATTTATCTCAATAGGAGCAGTATGAAAATTCCCATCAGCTATAGCTTGAGCGGATGCAGCTAATTGATTAATTGGCTTAATAATTTTATATTTCACATAGAAAATATAAGAAATCGTCATAGTCGTTCCAATTATCGTTAATAAAGTGGAAATCCAATTTAATGAAGTTACATTTGCAAGGTCAATAATTAAAATGACACCCATAAGAACACTTAAAGCAGAAAAGCCAATTATACTTCTTTTCCGTAAACTCATACTAAACTCCCCCAACTATATTATTATTCTAATGTTGTTATTATAGTTTAAATATACCAAAATTCCTAGAAAAAAGCCCATCTTTTGTAAAAACAGAGAAACATAGAGCTCACTTTACTTTAGAGAAAGTGCTTTTATGTCGTTGAAAGAATATTGCGTCAATAAAGTTATGATCTAAAAGTATGACTCTTCAGCAAAACGAGGGGTTGGTTTCCGCTCCGACTGGGCACTTTCCTGGGGGCGTCGTGCCAACAAATGGTTTTTGCGCGAAAGCGAAGCGGCAGCGGCAGATGCTTTTTGCGCGAAAGCGAAGCGGCAGCAGCAAATGGTTTTTGCGCGAAAGCGACCAGGTTGGTCACGAAGGCGTTAAAACAGGACGTGATGCTTTTAGCCTCCGTTCCTCTACCCGCTTCGCTTGCGCTCATTCACCAAGATTGCCCCTGACCATTTTATTTTTCACAAAATATAAAAGCACTTTGCTATAGACAAAGTGCTTTCATAATAAATTATTTTAATTTCATAATACTTGATCCTGCAATACCTGGATGTGTCATCTCATATGGATCTAAAATTAAATCTAATTCTTCTTTCGTTAGTACACCCTCTTCAAGGCAAAGCTCACGAATTGAACGACCTGATAGGATTGCTTTACGCGCAAGGCGTGCAGCTACTTCATAGCCAATATGCGGGTTCACTGCTGTTAACACACCAACACTTTTTTCCACATATTCTTTCATGCGATCTTCGTTTGCTTCAATATCCTTCAAGCAATTTTGTGTAAATGCTCGGAACACGTTATTCATAATACTAATTGATTGAATTAAGTTAAAGACAAGCACAGGCTCCATTACGTTTAATTCTAATTGTCCAGCTTCTGATGCTAAAGAAATTGTATGGTCATTACCAATTACTTGGAAGGCCACTTGGTTAAGAACCTCTGGCATAACAGGATTTACTTTCCCTGGCATAATTGACGATCCAGGTTGACGAGCTGGTAAAACGATTTCTCCTAATCCAGCACGTGGTCCAGATGCCATTAAACGAAGGTCGTTAGCAATTTTCGACATATTAATCATACAGATTTTTAATGCGCCAGATACTTCTGTATAAGCATCGGTATTTTGTGTTGCATCCACCAGGTGTGTAGCGCCTTTAAGCGGCAAACCTGAAATTTCAGCAAGATGAACATCAACTGATTGAATATAGTCAGGAAATGCATTTAATCCTGTACCAACAGCTGTTGCTCCCATATTTACATCATATAAATTTGGGCGAGTTTGGCGAATACGCACAATATCACGAGTGATAACACGGCAATATGCTTCAAATTCTTGCCCTAATCGAATCGGTACAGCGTCTTGTAAATGCGTACGACCCATTTTAATAACATGCGCAAATTGCTCCGCTTTTTGGTGGAACACCGCTTGCATGTTTTCCATTGTAAGAAGTAGTTCATCTATTAAATTCAACACAGCAATATGAATTGCTGTTGGGAAAGCATCGTTTGTTGATTGTGACATATTAACATGGCTGTTTGGACTAATTGTATGGTAGTCCCCTTTTTCTTTGCCCAAAATCTCTAAGGCACGGTTAGCAATAACCTCGTTGGCATTCATATTAATGGATGTGCCAGCACCACCTTGGATTGGGTCAACGATAAATTCAGCATCCCACTCACCATCAATAACTTCTTGTGCAGCCTCGACAATTGCATCTCCGATTTCTTTTGAAAGTAGGTGTACCTCCATATTACTTAAAGCAGCTGCTTTTTTAACAATACCCATTGCTTTAATAAGCGCTGAATGGATCGTGTAACCTGTAATTGGGAAATTTTCAGTTGCACGAAGAGTTTGAATACCGTAATAAGCATCGCTTGGTAAGGCACGTTCACCTAAAAAGTCTTTTTCTATACGTTGTGTGGACATAATTGTCGTCTCCTTTTATGTAATACTCACACTTGATAGTAGCTAATTAATCTCGTATTGTAAACAGTCAATTGTCCGAAAACGAAAAATAATCATTTCGCCTTGGCGTAATTGTAGCTGCCGCTTCACTTTCGAGCAAAAAAGATATGTCGAATGAAGATAAAAACCGAGCGCAGTTTTTACGCTCGGTTTCCATTATTTATTAGAAGTCACTGTAAAACGGCTGTTTACATGCTTTGAATTTTCAATCTCATCTAACAACGCAATGGCATAATCTGCATAGCTAACATAACTTTCCCCAGCAGTATTTACTAATAAATGATCTTCTCCTATAGTATAGCTACCTGTACGTGAACCCTCTGGATCAAAGAAAGCAGATGGGCTTAAAAATGTCCAAATAATAGTAGATTGCTGTAAGTCATTTAGATTTTCTCCTTGGTTTTTAGCTGTCGCGTAAAACATTTCTGGAAAATCCGGTGTATCCATTACGCGTACAGTCTTGTCTGGATCTACAAACAGACTACCCGCACCACCGACAACAAATAATTTTGTATCAATACCAGTGAAAATGTCAATTAAATGACGGCCAACTTTCACATGTAATTCCTCTTGACCAAAAGGAGCACCAAAAGCATTCACAACAACGTCAAAGCCTTTTACATCTACTTGTGACAATTCCAAAACGTCTTTTTCAATAACATCAATACTAGCCGTAATTTTTGAAGCCGAACGCACAATCGCAGTTACATCATGACTACGTTGTAGTGCCTCCTCCACAATTTTTTTTCCTGCTTTCCCTGTTGCGCCAATAACTGCAATTTTCATAATTATAATTCCTCCTATTTTCATTTGTAACCATTTTAGTTACAGGTTAGATACAAAAGACCGACTTCGTTAATTTAAACGAAGTTGATCTAGCACATCCTGTAAAGTTTGTGCTTGTAGTTGTTCTTCCATTGCATTCCAAATTGATGTATAAACACCCTCCAATGTATGTTGGATTTTTTGACCAACCGTACATGCTGGATTTGGCTCATCATGAATCGCAAATAGCTGTTCTGGCCCATCAATCGCATGGTAAATGGCTAATAGCGTTAAATCTTTTGGCTCTACTAACAAGTCATAGCCTGCAATTCCTGGTTGTGACGTTAGTAAGCCCGCTTTTTTTAGCACCCCGATCATACGTCGCACGACAACCGGATTCGTATTCACACTCCCTGCGATGAAATCAGATGTCAGCTGGCTTTTATCAGATGTTGTTGCAATAAGCGAAAGTATATGGATCGCTACCGAAAATCGACTGTTCACCATATGTATCACCACCTGTTGTAACTATTATAGTTACAGGTTTAAATAAAAGCAATTATTTGTACCTGTATTTATTTTTTCTATTTTAAAGAACGTTATACGATAACTATATTTTCTTTACGTAAATGACTAATTCTTGTCGTATTTCTCCATTTTCCTCGTAAAAGTCTAAGTTATGGAATTCATACTTAAAATGGCCAACTGGAAACGTCACACTTTCCCCCTGCGCCGCAGCTAAAATGCCTGCCACATCATGTGACACCATCTGTAAAAGCTCTGCACCTGTAAACGCTTCTATAAATATCACATTCATCATAAAACACCTCCTCAGCTATTATAGCGTAGAAGGCGCTTACATTTATAGTCTTTCTTAATAACGTTTAAGGCGAATTTCCTCAATGACTTGCATCATTTTATGTATTTGCTCCTGCGTTAATTTTGTAGAGATGTGTGAAAGCTCATGTTGTTGAATAGATTCCTCTTTTTGCTGAGAAATATTCGTAAGCAAGTTCGTCCTTAAACGCTGCTCACGTCCTCTTCCATCTATTTGAAAAATCAATGATCTCCTCACATCATTCACCTCTAAATATTTATTAAGACTTCCAGATTAAAACTTATATCGGAAATATTTTCATAAATTTAAACATTCTTCATAATATTACTGGAATTAAGTTCTATATTAAATAAAAAGAATCTCTCTTTTGGCGTTTTATCTTGCGCTTTGCGAGTTCGGCTTTTCTATCCGTCGTTTTGACGGTTCTATCCACGACTTTGACTCTTCTTTCCGTCGCTCTGACTCTTCTTTCCGTCGTTCTGGCCATTCTTTCCGTCGCCTTCACTTCTTTCCGTCACTCTGGCCATTCTTTCCGTCACTTTGACTCTTCTTTCCGTCGTTCTGGCCATTCTTTCCGTCGCTCTAGCCATTTTTCCGTCGCTTTGACTCTTCTTTCCGTCGTTCTGGCCATTCTTTCCGTCGTTCTGGCCATTCTTTCCGTCGCCTTCACTTCTTTCCGTCGCTTTCGCTTTTCTATCCAAGACTTTGCCGGTTCTATCCATCATTTTTGGCTTTTCTATCCACGATTTTGCCGGTTCTATCCACGACTTTGGCATTTCTATCCATCGCCCTGGCCATTCTATCCACCACTTTGCCGCTTCTTTCCGTCGCCCCAGTCAATCTACCCGTCGCTTCGCTGTTTGTAAGCTAAAAAAACAGCAACCATAACGGCTGCTGCTTCTGTTTAAACGGCTATTGGTGCTTTAATTGTTGGGTGTGGATCATAGCCCTCGATAGATAGATCTTCTAGTTCTATATCGAAAATTGACGTTTTATTTGGATTAATTTTTAAGGTTGGTAGGTCCTTAGGCTCGCGTGAAAGCTGTTCTTTTACTTGCTCCACGTGATTTGAATATATATGAGCATCCCCAATGCTATGAATAAATTCGCCAACTTCTAAACCACATTCATGTGCAATTAAATGCGTCAGTAATGCATATGATGCAATATTAAATGGACAGCCTAATAAGGTATCAAGGCTTCTTTGCATTAGCTGACAGCTCAATTTACCATTTGCGACATAAAATTGGAACATCACGTGACACGGAGGTAATGCAGCTTTACTGCCCTTTGCTCCAGCATTGATAACATCCTCTGGATTCCATGCATTAATAATTATGCGTCGTGAATCTGGATTGTGCTTGATTTGATCGATTACATCTTGCAATTGATCGATGCTTTCCCCTGTTGATGTTGTCCAATTACGCCACTGCTTGCCGTAAACATTTCCAAGCTCTCCGTATTTACGTGTAAATTCATCATCCGTTAAAACTCGCTCACAAAATGATGCTAATTCTTTTTTATAGTCAGCATTGAAAGACTCGTCCACTAAGCAACGACGACCAAAATCTGTCATATCAGGACCTGAATATTCATCAGACTCAACCCATTTTTTAAAAGCCCATTCATCCCAAATATGATTGTTATTTTGCAGTAGATAACGAATATTTGTATCCCCTTTAATAAACCAAAGTAGCTCGCTTGCTACAAGTTTGAATGGTACACGTTTAGTCGTTAATAGAGGAAAGCCTTTGCTTAAATCAAAACGCATTTGATAACCAAATACACTATATGTACCGGTTCCTGTTCGATCTTCCCTTTTAACACCATTTTCTAATATATGTTGTAGTAAATTTAAGTACGCGATTTCTGGATGCGCCATGTCAATCATCAGCTCCTTCAAGTTTGCTGTTGACCATTATAACATCTAATAACTACATTTTGTCGCTCAAAAATAAAACAATATTTATATGTTTGAGCCAAAGGAATTGTTATCCAGCTCTTTTGAAACTTCACTTTCAATCATGACAAAGAACATTGGCAACAAAATAATATTAAATAAAATGGGTCCAATAATAAGCAATAGATCAATGCCTGGGGAAAAATAGAGACCAAACGCAGTCAGTAACCCTGACATGACTAGAAAAACAATTTGCACACCAATAATCATGATTGGAATGATTTGATACATATAGTTAAGCTTTCGGAACTGATGCATGTTTTCTGGATTTTCAATAATTCTCTTTTTTAAGCGCCTTGATAAACATATACAGGCAATAAGCTGTGCAATAATAAAACTAAAATAAATAACACTTTGTTGTACCATTTGCCTTTTCATAAACGTGCCATTAAAATGTCCTACCCTCTGCTGTAATAGCTCGTTGACTGCTCCCTCATAAACATATTCCTGTTCACTAAAATATGTAGGCAGTTCCACAAAGCCGAGAGTTGCCCAATCTTTTGCGTTAGCTTTCCAGTCGACTAGTTTGCTAGCTGAAATGCGTAATTGAACGGCATCATTTTCACCAAACATTCCTACTAAAAAAGTATATGGTATCGCTACCTTCATTTGTCCATCTTGTTTTTCATTAATTAAATCTTTAATAGAGAAAGTATACGCAACATCCTTCTGGTGGGCTTCATAACGAGCATCACCGATCTTCCAATGACTTGCTAAAGAAGATTCAATATTATTCTTCATTTCAACATACGGCGTATTATTATGTAAATGCTTTGGAATCTGATAGACAAAACGATTGTCACCCCCAATAATACAAATATCTACTTTCACCGCATCATTCTCAAAATTCTTAGCGATTGTTGTCATCGGGTACGACATTATGACCACTATAAAAAAAAGGATTAGTGGCAATCCTTTCTTTTTCATGCAACGCTCCCCCTTTTCGTCACATATGCTAGATTTACACTATCATAGGCTATACCGAAAACACTACTTCGTTATTCCGAAAAAGCAATAGTGGTTTTCCGAAACACCTTTTTCGGTATTCCAAAATTACCAATAATTATGGATAATATATAGGTACTAAAGATTGAAATGGGGCAATATTATCATGCAAATAATTGTGAGAAAACTATGAGTAAATGGACATATAGTATTTTGATAACCTATCTAGTCCTAGGTATTTACGTACTTGTGGTGGCAATGAGAATACCTTTAATTGGTATTTCAGTAGAGACAATTAGTGGAAAAACGGTTATGACTGAATTCTATTATCCCGATTGGGCACAGCAAAATAATATTGAAAAAGGTGATCTACTACTGACAATCGATGGCAAGCCTGCAGAAGATGTTCGTTCTATCCAACTCGATTCACTCGCTAGAAGTGCTAAGGAACTAACATTTATGAAGCCTGATGGTGATGTTCATTCTGTAACAGTTAAGCATAAAGATATTCCGGAAGAATTTTATTTGCAAATTATTTTTCCACTGTTTTATTTTGTCTTATCTTTTGGCGTCGCTATCTATTTATGGCGAAGAAATAAAGATAATCTGCTAACTAGCCTACTAACATTATTTTTATTAACTTGTTCATTGGCTTATATAAGTACAGGAGCTTCAGGTAGAGGGAATTTAATTGGATCATCAATCATAACTATTGGTATCGTTTTATGCATAGTGCTTTTCATTCACTTTTTACAATTTTATTTCCGCTATCTACGTATAGAATGGCTCTACATCAATACTAAGTGGCTTTATTTAATATTACTATTGATACCTTGCTGTGATTTCATTGCTATATTTTATACTGACTTCAGGACGATAGCATCATTATTTAACTTAGGCTTGTTTGCTGCACTAGTTCTCTATGCCATCTATATTTTACTAACGAGTTATTTACGAAATAAACTGGCAAAGATCCGCCTGATTACTATTGCGTTTATTACGCCTTTCTTACCGTTTCTACTGTTTTTCGTCGTTCCTGAAATATTTGGCCAGAATCCTATTTTACATTCTGAGGTAGCTGCTTTATTTTTATTGTTTATTCCTTTTTCTTTTATCTTCATTCAAGTGAATGAACGATTATTCGATATTGAATATCAATTATCTCGTTTACGTTATTATTCAACACTTGCTTTTTTTAGTGCATCAATATTAACTACGGGCATTACCATACTGTTAATAGACAAATTATCGATTGTTAAAATTACGAGTGTCTTTATATTCATATTCCTCGTTGTCATTGCTAGCTTCTATATAAAAGAGCAGCTTGATTTTAAGTATCGAAAGATTATATTTTCATCCACTGGCAATTATGTACATAATTTATATGCTGCTGTTAATCGTATGGGTAAGGCAAAAAACCAGCAAGAATTACTGGATCAATTTAAGTATGAAATAACAGAAAAGCTTGGTACTACAGCTTTTACAATTACAATCATAACGGATCATGTGCCATTCACTCGTGGTGAAGTCAACATAGGGAATGAAATGACTCATCTGCTATTACATGATGCAAGTGAAGAAAAAATCCTATTAAAAATTAGACATGTATTACAAAAAGAAGAGCTTCTTTGGTTAGAGTTACTTTCCCTTTATGTTTCTATGTTTATTGATAATTTAAAGCTCATTGAAGATTTAGTATGTGAAATAAAACATATGAAGGATAACAATGATACACAGCTTCCTTGGCTCGATAAATTATTATGGAATATCATTGAAAAGGAAAAAAGTATTTTAGCGCAGGAATTACATGACACTATTTTGCAGGAGCAACTTCATTTAGCGAGAGAGTTAGATGTACTTGCTAGCTCGCCAAGTATAAAAAAAGAAAAGGTATTAGATATTCGAGAGCAATTGCTGAATGCTTCGAAGGATTTACGTGAGTATTGTGAGAATTTAAGCCCTCCATTGCTAGACACATTTGGGTTACAAATCGCTTTAAAAAAACTGATCCAAAAGGTAAAAATACGGGCCGACTTTTTGTTAAGAGCCCAAATAGAGCGTGTCCAATTCCAGGATGTAACCTTACATTTAGTCGTTTATCGCCTTGTGCAGGAGCTCTTAAATAATGCAATTAAGCATTCTGAGGCAACCGAAGTTTCACTAAGACTACAAGCGATAGATCGTGGCTTCATTCTTCAATACGAAGATAATGGTATTGGTTGTAATATTGAAGATTTAATGCAATCTTCAGCTTCTATGGGCATTAACGGTATTCGAGAACGTGTCCGTGCTTTTAATGGATACATCACGATAACCTCCAGTCATAATGAAGGAATGCATATATTTATTCAAATACAAGAGGACGTGGAATCATATGATTGAAATTCTTATTGTAGATGACCATCCTGTCGTTTTAGATGGTACAAAAACTTTATTACAGGATTTAGCAAATGTCCGTATAGACACAGAGCAGGATAGTGCCGCCGTTCTACCGAGAATGGATGCCCAAGCTTTTCAATTATTTTTGATTGATATAAATATGAAACCTATCAATGGCATCCAGCTGTCAGAAATGATTAAGAAAAAGCAACCTGAAGCACTTATTTTACTCTATACGGGATACGAGCTTTCCGATTATTACGAACTACTTATCGAGAAAAAGGTTGATGGACTTTTATCAAAGCTTGCCACGAAAGAGCAAGTAATTCAAACCATTCAAGCCGCGCTAAGAGGCGAAATCCTATTAGCAGCTGATTTTTTAGATTTTGTACATCAGCGTACTAATCTATCAAATGTGCAACAAGATGTTTTACTAAGCGACAAGGAGCAAGAGATCTTACAGCTCGTCGCACAAGGCTGTACAAATAAAGCAATTGCTTCAGCCATCGGGGTCACACAGCGTACAGTTGAAAACTATTTATCCAAACTTTTTGTCAAACTAAACGTAGAATCACGTGCAGAGGCAGTAATTGTCGCTAAAGAGAAAGCCTGGATTGACTAATTATAGAGTCCTCTATAATGCATAAACAGTATTAAAAACATTACAATGTAAATTTTCTCTTACTAAAAACGGAATATACTGGATAAATATCTGGAACTGTTATATAATGAAAAAAATAATTACATTACTTCATCTTAGCCGTTAAATTCACGTATTCAAAAGCAATACGAGCTTTTGAATGCGTCATTTTTTGCAAGTGATCGAAGGAATATGATTGTTGAATTTTTTTGGGAGGTTGTTCACATGACACAAGGTACAGTAAAATGGTTTAACGCAGAAAAAGGTTTTGGCTTTATCGAAGTTGAAGGTGGAAATGATGTATTTGTACACTTTTCTGCTATTCAATCAGATGGCTTTAAAACTTTAGAAGAAGGCCAAAAAGTTGAGTTCGGCGTTGAAGAAGGTAACCGCGGACCACAAGCAACTAATGTTGTAAAGCTATAATTTCAGCTTTAGAATGAATAGTGCAAAATTCAAGAGACATCCAAATTGTGGATGTCTCTTTTTTAGTTAATTATATTCAGCTTAAGAAAAAAGCAAGCATACTTATGCGTAAGAATGTAATCCTGCAATAACTAGATTCACAAATACCTGATTAAACACGATAATTCCAAATCCAATAATCGCTAACCAAGCCGTCTTCTCTCCTTCCCAGCCCTTGGAAAGTCGGAAATGAAGGAAAGCAGCATAATATAAAAATGTTATAAGTGCCCACACTTCCTTAGGGTCCCAGCCCCAATACCTACTCCAAGCAATCTGTGCCCAAATCATAGCAAACAAAAGTCCCCCTAGGGCAAACAACGGAAATCCTATGACAACAGCTCGATATGAAATTTCATCCATTAATGCTGGCTGTACACGGTTTGTTAATGGCTTTAATAAAACAATTAACCGTCTTCTCGTAATGAGTAAAATCACCGCATATAAAATCGTTCCAACTATAAACGACCAAACAATAGAATTCAATTTCTTCGCATCTATCTTATTGGTAATCTGCAAAATACCAACCTGATCCCCACTAGATGTTACTGCATCTTTATTGACAATCAGCGGTTTCATAGTATAAACGGCGGTTTCTTCCTTCCCTAGCTTATTTTCAAATTGAACCTCGATTTTATCTGCTGCTAAGTTAAAGTAAGTGGCCACGCCAATAAAGCCAATCACGACAATTAAACAATACATAACGAATTCCAAAGCAACTGTACTTTTCGTAAATTTAGAAACATCTAATGTTCTTAACAAATAAATAATACCTGTTGCGAACGATATCGATAAAATAGCGCTTGAAAATGCCACTGTCATAACATGAATCGTTAGCCAATTACTTTGCAGTGATGGAACAAGTGGTGAAACCGCTTTTGTAAAAACGCTTCCATATCCGAGAATAATTAATGACACAGGGATGGTAAACAAGCCTACAACAATTTGTTTATATAAAAAATGAATGATCAAATAGCTACCAGTAAGCATGATGCCAAAGAACGTCATAAACTCATACATATTACTTACAGGTGCATGATCAACAGCAATCCACCTTAAAATGAAATAAACTAGCTGTAAAGCAAAAGCAATATATGTAAGCAGAAGACCTACTTTTCCAAACATTTTTCCTTTCGATTTTACGGCAAGCCCAATCGGTATAATGGCGATAAGTAGTAAAATAAATGCCGCGAACAATGAATTACTACTTATACTTAATAATGTTTCTTTACTCAATGTAATATCCTCCAAAGTATTTTTTTGCTCATCACCATAACGTGAGGTTAATTTCCCTTCTAACTGGGGCAATGAGGTGTTTGGGCAACACATGCTATATGTCGCGAAAACATAGTGCTAACGTAGCGGCAGTACACGATGTAGGTCACGAAGTCTTTATCATAGGAAGTGATGCTTTTAGTTTAGGCTCACTCTAGCGTCTTATCTGTGACGCTAATCCCAGTGTCTCCACTCAAATCAACTTGTTTTAAATGCCACCCTACTTTCTGTAATTTTTTACGGAAACTATATAGTAGCTTCCAATAAAAATAACGTTATTCATCAAAATAAGTGCCATCATTTCCCTTTATATTATTTTATTTTTTTGAATTGTTACAATTTAGTGGCGTGAGTAAATGAAAAATCCCCAAAAGACGTCCTCATGTCAAAAAAATAACCATCTATATAAGCAAATAGATGGCGAAAGTTGGCAAGACTCTAAAATTTTATGGGAGCTATGTAACAATAAGTATGCTCAAATGTTACATAAAGTTATGTTAGATAAGTGGAGGTTAACTATGAAACAAAACTCAACAATCATCAATACATTAATCGAACATGACTTAACGATAGAAAAAATGCTTGAACCGCTTCCTGATTCATAGGCCATTCAAAAACTGCCTTCCTTAGAAAAAGAGCATCGTAGCCCTTCCCTGTTATTAATACGCGCAAGAAAATAACCTATCAAGCCTCGTAGCAGTACGACTTGCCTTTGAACATCCTCTACTTAAATTTCACATATATGATTTCAGGGTCACCTTCATCTAAGTTTTCAATAAATCCACTTCTTATAAATCCGGCCGCTTCAAATACCATATGCATACTAGTATTTGATTTGTTAGTAGATGAAAAGATTTTTGGAGAGGCAACCATTTCTACATAAAATGATAATAATGCTGTAGCAACGCCTTTTCTTCTGTCAGATGGCTTGACAATAACTAATGAGATGAAACTATTTTCAAAAAAGTCATTCGTATAAATAAGAAAACCAGCAATCCCTTTTTCAGTTTGTTGAATGATACAACGTTTTTGGTTTATTGCTGTACGTATATATTCACTTCTTGAAAAATCCCCCACTACTTCTTGATCAATCGCACAAATTTCTTCGATATGTTCCAAACTTGCTTCTAGCAATTGTGTCATTCTGTTCCCCTCATTCTTTAATAATGATTTTTCTGCAAAATTAAATAGATTCCATCATTGTACAAGTACTACATTACTAATCAAGTTTTTCACTATCAATCTTACTCATGTAATAACTCATCACTTTAATCACACCCCTGAACCCTGTTGCCAGCCTTCCTTCATCGACAAAACCGCATTTTTTATAAAGTGATTGAGCGGCAATATTTGGTTGATTAACCCCTAACACAAGCTCATCGATATATGGAAAATGCTTTGAAACAAAGCCCGGTAAAAGCTGTAATGCCGCTTTTGCATAGCCTTTACCTTGTTCATAAAAGTCTGTCGAAAAGGCACGCATTAAGATCGCCTTTTCATTAGAGGAATATGGCTTCACACCCTCTTTTTCATGTAACACAAAGAAAGTTACGAGCTTGTCTTTATCTAATACAAGAATGGCATGGCGATTTTTGTCCTGCTTCACTAGTTCAATGCTTGCTTTTGGAGACATCGTATAGCGAAGCTGCTCCTCTGTGATCGTATATTGTTCAATTAAGTGTTCATCATTTTCTTCATAAAATTTTAATCTCATCGAATCTCTCCCTTTCATCTTCAGTCCTCGAATTCTTCCTCACAAAGTGCTGCAAATATGCTTCAAAGGATGGCGCAATCACTTTATTGCTATCTGTGTCATGAATGTAACGAATCACCTGTCCTACTTGTCCACCTTCATTCGGATTAAAGTCAATAAACAAACTAGATTTTCCACCATTGTTTATATAGTCTGCAAAGCATAATCGTTCTTTTAACGGTATATGCATGTCAATTCGTTCATCCACTTTCACACAATCTAGAAAATGCTCATAACAAATTGGTAAGTGACTCAGGACACTTAGGAAAAACATCAAGCAACCTTTGTATTTGAGATTCAGTTGCTCCTATTGCAAGTTGTAAGTGAAGTTGTTCCTCATTAGGTAAATATTTCATTAGACCATTAAAATAGGTATTGAAAGTACGCATTTATTCTTCCTTCTTTCTGCTTTAAATTGGTCTTAAATAAGATATTGAATAAATGACAAATATAATGTATTCTAACATGATTTAGAAATTTATTTTTGGGTAGGTGTAAATTTTGGAATTATTAGAGAGAGCTCAAAAACGAAAAGAAACGGCCATGCTCATTCTAGAAGAATTAAAACTGCTAGAAAAATGGAATACAATTGGACAAGCTTATGTTGTTGGAGCTACAGCGTATGATTTACTAGTGGATCTAGATATCGATATAGAAACCTTTAGTTATTGTCCTAATGCTGCTGAAGCCATGTCGATATTATCAGATTTAACAAGCAATCCGAAGGTTATAGAATTAAAGTATCGTAATTATTTGGAATCTCCATTTAATGGTTACTATTTTAAAATACAATATCAGCATATGCCATCAGAAATTTGGAATATAGATATGTGGCTATTTTCTGAAACACGAAATGGCCCTTTATCAAGAGATTTAGTATCGTTCATGACCGATTCCTTAACAATTGAAAGTCGAAAGTATATTTTAAATATAAAAGAAGAAATGCTAAAGAAATCTATAATACTTCCTTCAATTAATATATATGAAGCAGTATTAGACCACAATATTCGATGCCTTGACGAGATTCTAAATTGGATAGAGCAACAAGATCTTGAGCATCAGACCAATTGGCGCCCTTCAAAAAACTATAATTAAAAATCAGGCGTTTCTTCTAAACATTTTAAAAAGGCTCATCACCATATCGTATAGTTAATTTCCGTTCCGACTGGGCGCTCACTTTTCGCACGGGAAGCTTTGCTCTGCGACGAAAGTAAAACGATAGGAGCACTCGAGTTGTCGTCAGCAACAATTAGCTAAAAGGAATACATAAAATCTACAAATAACTCTTCTATAGCTCAATAATCACCTTATATTTTGCTATTCAACATACCTGATAAAAAATATTTATTTCCATCAATTACTAAAAATGCTACTATAAAGTTATCTAAACTTAAGGAGTTGTGAATATGAGTGCGACAAGTGCAGTTGATGTTTTGTTTATACAACAAATAATCTAAGGGATGTAGACTCTAACTGCAGCCCTTGAATAAGGGAGAAAAAAATGGAAAATTATTTTAAAGAATTTCTTACAGGTCAAGCTATTACTTTACAACAAATGACTTCCTCTGATTTAGAAGCATTTGTAAAAATCGAGAGTGAAAAAAGGTCGTTGCTCCTTGCAAACGACGAGATTCCCTTTCCAAATACCTTCGAAGATCATGCTTCATTCTTTAAAAGTATTAGTGGCAAAAAAGAGGAGTTTATCTTTGGTATATTTGAAAAGTCGACTAATGAGCTTGTCGGCTCCTGCGGTGCCTATGCAATCAACTGGCAAAATAGTACTTGCTTTGTAGGCATTTCGATTGGCGAACAATGGCAAGGTAAAGGACTTGGAACGGATGCAATGAAAACTCTTATTCATTTTATTTTTAATTATATGGCTATTAACAAAGTTAAGCTTCAGGTTTTCAGCTTTAATAAAGGAGCTATTCGTTCCTATGAAAAATGTGGCTTTACTAATGAAGGTATTTTACGCAATGAGATTTTCCGCTTCGGTCAATTTCATGATGTATTTTTATTTGGCCTATTACGAGAAGAATGGAATCAAATTGAATAATTGTTCTCGATAATATGAACCAAGGGGCTGTCAGTAGACAGCCCCTTCTCTTATTCTTTCCAAACTCTTTGAACATCACTTAATACGAAATGCTGAAATGTTAGTTGGTACACATCAGGCATTGAAAGTTTTTTCCAAAATGAGTAGTCATACTGCGCAGCAAAATATTGCATCATTAAGACCATTATATTGCCATGTGTGCTAATCACTACATTGTCATCTGGATGCGTATGTAAAATTTTTTGCAAGGTAGTAATAGCTCGGTCCTTTGCGGTTTCATTTGACTCTCCACCCTCAAATGCGAAATTCGGCTGACTCCATACTTGCTGAATAGCAGCGTCAAAATCCAGTAATTTCCCATTAGAAAGTATTCTTTCTTTTAAAGAATCAATCGTATTTATCTGTAATTTATGTTCTTGCGCTATGCCTTCCACCGTCTGAATGGCTCTTTTATATGGACTTGAATATATAGTATGGATTATTTTATTTTTAAAAAGTGTAGTAACACGATCTCTATCCTCAAACCCTTTGTCAGAGAGTGGACGATTGTACTCATCGGCTGTATAGTGAGAATGAGCGTGTCTAACAAAGTATATTACAGTCATTCTAATCTCCTCTATTTTTCTTCAGATTTTGCCTTCTTTTCTTTCATATAATTGTATAAATCAACCTTCCACATACCATCCTCTTTTAATAAGGAAAATGTCTTGCCGTAATGGGAACTTCCGAAAATTATCTCCAATTGGACAATAGCTATATTTTCGGTGCTAGAATCTTTATTCAAAGAAATATTATCGTAGTATCTGTACATTAAATAATTTTGTATATCCTCATCCAATAAATAATCTATATACTCTGCTATAAAGGTTTGTTTATCTGGAAGCTCATGGTTATTGTAGGTAATTGCATACAGTTTATCGAAATTATGTTCAAAAATTAAATTCATCATAATTAACACCATTTCTTCTGGTGTAAAAGTCTTTAAACTATTAATATCCCCATTGCTTAAGAATTCTTTATATAAAGCTCTCTTGTTCTCTGGCAATTCCTCTAAATATGTAAAATCATACTCCTTATCAAAAGCTGGAGATGTCGGTTTTGATTCTTCCAAGTGTTGAACGTAAAGATTAGTAGTCGCATTTGATCCTGAAGATTCTCCTGTATTTGTTTTCACTTCTGAACATGCTATTAACATTACACTAGAAACGATAAAAATGCTTAGTAATAGCCACCTTAACTTCAATATCGTAAACCTCCCCCTATCATTGATTAGCATAGCAATCCCATTTATCCATAATTCTATATTTTTCGAAAATTCTCAACATTATCAACCATAATAAAATCTCTTCAATAACAAACAACAAAAAAGTTTATTTGATAAATTGTGACAAGATATGAATTTCATTAAAATTTCAATCGAAGCAGACATAAATATTTATAGTAAAAAAGATGCTAATCTATTAAATATCACTCTTAACATTTTCTAAAATATAACCAAAAAAAAAGCCTAATATTTTTATATATAGGGTAATAAAATACACAAATAATACAATAAAAGGTAATTGCAATAGATCGAATTATTCAATACTAAATTTTCTAATTTTCCCTACTGATAAGAAGTAAGATATTTTTCTATGACTAAATTACGAATTTCTCACTCTATACACAATATGACATATTTTTTATCTTTGGTGAGATACAATGAAAAAGTTGAATCGAGGTCAATGTATTCCAAGAACATGGAGAAAAAATTTTAGGGGGAAAAGATTTTGGTTAATATATCGTTTAAACAATTCTTGAAGATGGAAATTGAAATAAAAAGAAAAATAATGTATAGAAAAGCTATGGATTTAGGTTTCACTCATCCAAGCGTGGTAGATTGTAGTCAAGAACTAGATGTTCTACTAAATAAATATTCAAAAGCGATCAATAAAGCCAGCTAAAACTATTTCCAATGATTCGTCTAGTTTAATCCTGCATTAGGTTCCGGTTATAAAATAGACATCAAATTCCTATTACTGTTGTAAATATACGTATAAATAACATAAAAATGGGATATCTTCTTTATGACAGGAAAAAGGAGGCCTATTCATGCAGGTATTATTTATATCATTGTTCGTTTCAAGCTTTTTACTACAGCAGCCTCAAGATTCAGTAGAAAACACAGCACCGATTCTTTGCATACCTTCTGGAACTACATCTTATAAATATCCTAATAATCAATATCAAACATTTCTTGCTGAGAATGATTTTTATCATCAATTAGACAGGACAATCTACGAGGAATATAACAATGCTACCTTGAACATTCGTCAAAAAATAGCCTTTAAGGACGTACCGAAAGCAGAAGAAACATTTCATTTAAAAACAAATTTTATACGTGAAAAAATAGACCTCTCTCAACATACTTTTATTCATCCCAATCGACAAGTATATTTTTTAGCATCCTATAAGCAATCTAATCAGGAAACTCATCATAAATACCTGGTCATTGACGCTGAGACACAAACCATCCTTTTTGGAAATAGTATTTATCAAAGTAATAGTATGTATTAAATCTATTTCGTTTGTTGTTTAATTTATTGTATGCTCGAAAATTGATTTATAGTAGCAAAATCGATGAAAAAACCAACATTTTTAAGCAAATTTCCAAAAAAAATATTTTTAACAACATTATTTCATGGTTTTTTTAGCTCGACTCTAGGGAGAAGCGACTTTCTCCCTATGAAACGAGCTAGAAAACCATTTTTATTTTTTAAAGGTTTAATCCCCTGCATAAGACAAAGCTTTTTGCTGTATTTCTTGCTTTATTTCCTCTATGAACTGTTGCAACGGTTTTTCAATTAATGCTTGTTGACCATATTTACGAACAGTGACATGTTGATGATCCCTTTCTTTATCACCAAGCACTAGAATATATGGTATTTTTTTCATTTGAGCTTCACGAATTTTTTTTCCTAGCTTTTCTTGTCGATCTTCAATACTTACACGGATTTGTTCCTTTTGTAAAGCATCAATTACTTGCTGTACATATTCTTTATGTGTATCTGCCACCCCAATTACTTTTACTTGCTGAGGTGCTAGCCACGTTGGAAACGCCCCTCCAAAATGCTCAATCAATATGCCTAAGAAGCGATCAATAGAACCGAATACCGCTCGATGAATAACGACAGGTCTTACTTTTTCATTCTGTTCATTGACATACGTTAAATCGAATTTCTCAGGTAGTTGGAAATCGAGCTGCACCGTTGCACATTGATGACTGCGATGAATGGCATCTTTAATATGAATATCAATTTTGGGTCCATAAAACGCTCCATCACCTTCATTTATTGTAAAAGGAAAGCCTAGATTTGTTAGGACGTTTTCTAATGCCGCTTCTGCTTGATTCCAAAGTTCAATATCACCCATATAATCAACCGGACGTGTTGATAATTCAATATCGTATTGGAAGCCAAAAACCTGATATACCTCATCAATAATTTTCAGTGCAAGCGCAATTTCATCTTCAATTTGCTGAGGCGTAACAAAAATATGCGCATCATCCTGACAAAAAGTACGAACTCGTAAAAGCCCATTTAATGCACCACTAAATTCATGTCGATAAACTTGACCAAATTCAGCCATACGAATCGGTAAATCTCTATACGAATGTAAATCATTTTTAAAAATCAACATATGTCCGGGGCAATTCATCGGCTTTAATGCAAAGCTTTGGTCGTCTACATGTGTAAAGTACATATTTTCCTTATAGTGATCCCAATGTCCTGACTGCTCCCATAAACGTTGGTTCATCATCAATGGTGTCCGCACTTCTTGATAATCAAATTTTGCTTGTAAAAGACGTAAATAAGACTCCAATTCGTTGCGAATAATTTGACCATTTGCTAAATAAAATGGCATCCCTGGTGCTTCTTCTGAAAACATAAATAACTCTAGCTCTTTTCCAAGCTTTCGGTGATTTCGCTTCTCCGCTTCTTCTAAGAAAACAAAGTATTCCTCGAGCTCATTTTTTGAGGCAAATGCTACACCGTATATTCGCTGAAGCATTTGGTTATTGCTGTCTCCACGCCAGTAAGCTCCTGACACATTCATTAATTTAAAATGTTGTAATTTACCTGTAGAAGGTACATGAGGTCCACGACATAGGTCATAGAAATCTCCTTGTTCATAAATCGTCACAACTTCATGTTCTGGAATATCTTCTAACAACTCTAGCTTTAGCGTATCATGAGCGAATAGCTGTTGTGCCTCTGCTCTTGTTATTTCTTTACGCTGTATTTGTATATTTTCTTGAACAATTTGCTTCATCATTTTTTCAATTTGTTGCAAATCACTTGGCGCAAAGGAATGCGCAATGTCGATATCATAATAAAACCCATTCTCGATTATTGGGCCAATCCCAAATCGAGTGTCAGGGTATAAACGCTTAATTGCTTGGGCTAGTAAATGTGCTGTTGAATGACGAATTACCTGAATTCCTTCTTTTGAGTTAGCATCATATAGGGTAATTTGTGTATCCTCCAATATCGGGCGCGTCAAATCAATGATGGTTCCGTTGACACTCCCTACAATTGCTTTTTTACGTAAAGCGGGACTGATCGCTTGTGCAATGTCGGTTAGTGTAACACCTTTTGAAAATGCTTGTTGTTTACCATCTGGAAATTGAATGTTAATAGCTTGATTTGACATATTCTCTACTCCTTTTTTAAAAATTTATGAAAAGAAAATAAAAAAACACATATTCGCCCCATAAAGGGACGAGCATGTGTTGATTACCCGTGGTTCCACCCAAATTCCCACTAGATGCACTAGTGGCTCTTTGCTATGCAGTAACGTTGCATAAACGGTGCAAGTTTCCAAGCACTGCTCAAAGGTAGTAAGTTTTAATAGCTGCATTAGGAAGCTTTCAGCCAAGGCCGCCCTCTCTGTGAATCGTTTATCAAAACTCGTGTCCTTCTCATTGCCAATTTCATTGCTTTGTGAAATTGTTATTTACTATAACGAACATTCCAATACTTGTCAATGTTAGAAAATTATTTTTTTCGCGAAATAATTTCGACTCTTCGCCCAATTATGCACTTAACTCCTCATTACTTATAACAGGAAAGTTGCAATGTGTAACACTATATTTGTTTGAGCGAAGATATGTATTCGGTCCCAATAGCTAGGTTTTCAAACACTTCGTACTTCTAAAGTCTCATTGTGAGACTGCCATTTAATGTGAATAATTGGGGCAGCATCCTTTTTAAAAATTTTTGCACTTTCTCTTTTCTTTAAGATAAACTGTTTATCTGTATTTACTCGGACGTCATTGAAAGTTATTGATTCTTTAGACCCTCCTATCGTTATTTGTAAATCACCTAAGTCTTGCTCTTCTCCAAGATAGAAAAGTTTTAAGCCCTCCTCAGTATTACTATGATAAACGGCCTTCCAGTGATCACTTTTGGCTATGTAGTGTACCTCCTCTTGTTGATTTGTACTACAAGCAACTAACACAAACATCGTCAAAATTAGGAAGCATAATTTTTTCATTAGATATCAATTTTCCTTTCCTTGAAAGTTATCATGATTATATTAACTTCAATCTATCCTTCTAATTCCTAGAGAAAGTTGTTACTCAGCTTGAATAGTTATCATCAATCCAGTCGGTTTTTCCCCAAAGGCATCGCTATATTCTTTAAAGACAAAATCTAATCCTTTTATATTATCGGGTAACGGAGGTGAAACGATAAAAGTGCAGCTGTCATGGCCATTTGTTCCTCCTCCGCTATCGATCCAACAGTCGTATTTTTCCCCTACAAACAACTCAAAACTGTTATGAGTATAATTGTGTCTAACATGGACATTTGATTCTTGTCGAGGATCCCAATCGGTTAATAGTTGTACAACACTTGCATTTTGATACTGCCGAATATAAGTTACCGTATAGAATCGTTCATCAACTTCAATTGACTTTAAAACTGGAATATGCTTTCTAAAATCAGTCGGCTCTACGCGAGGTTTATAATACTCTTCTGTTCTCATCACCCCAAATAATGATGCAAGAAAGGCTTCATAAAAACCATATTTTTTTGCCCAACGAGCAAGCGCTTCATCGGGTGGAAAACCAGGATTGTTATTTGATAGATGGTTACGCTGATTTATAAGAGTGCAAATTTGCTCATCTATAGTAAACAACTGATATCATAATAATCTGTTGGGCGGTCATACGATTCTTGATTCATGTAAATCCTCCTAAGTCATAAATTGTGTAAACCAGGCAATATATTTTGCCCCAGGTATAAATAATAGCTGTGCTAAGCATGTACCGAGCAGCCTTGAACCCATCATCATCACAGAAGCTCGTTTAAGACTTAAGTAGCTGCCTCTTTGATTGATAACATCATCTGCTAGAATGGAAATTTTAGGGTCAATAAATATAATTAATAACATCGTTGCTACACCATTAATAAGCCCTGACGACATCACAGCAGTTGTCGATCTTTCAGGAACTAATAAAGAAGCGTAAAGTGCAGATAGAACGCCAATTGTATAAATGGCCGTAATGACGACATTAATAATAAATAATTTAACAGGGATATCGCGCCAACTAATACCTTTTAAGTATGAAAAGCTTGGTAGATGTATATGTTTTATTCCCCGTTTGACATAATCGATACTAAAGCTTTTTTTGAATAATGCTGGAATGGAGCCTCTTTCCTCAGACAAATGAATAATAGCTCTTGAAAATATTGCTACAAATGTCGGCAATAGAAGAATGCCTACCAATGTACCAAGTGAAGCGGCGCCAATAAGTATGCGGAACTGCTGCTCCACAAATGCAAGTGTATTTTCCTTTGGCGCTGTGTCAGTCAAACTTCCTGTAAAAGGCTGCTGCATCATATTTGCCAACCTTGAAAACATGACCATCACATTAAACAAGGATAGTGCAGATGCTAGTAATTTTACACGTGCACCTGATAATCGAACTGCATACGCAAGTGTTTCTATCGAATGAATAATGAGAATAAATAAAGCTATCATGATCAATTTATCTGTTATAATATCCAAAATCTTTTACCTTCTTTTTCATTTGTTCATTAATCTCGTTAATCCAAGCTCGAGTTATTCCCTTATAGTAAGGAACACAACAGAGATACTCCTTCCTTTTAATATTCTACGAATTTCCCTTTAATAAGTTCCATTATTTTCTTACCAAAAAGAAAAGCTATTCATTAAGAGGAAAATACCTAATGAATAGCTTTTCTCAGTGTTTAATGATTAACTGCAAAGTCATTTTTCCAGCTAGTTGAATCAGATAGCTGGTAGGTCACCATGTTGGCGGTTACAGCAAGAATCACACCTGCTCTGGATTTATCTGTAGAAATAGGGTCCTCTAACACTAATACAATATACCCCTCACCCTGCCCGAGATGATCTATGGCACTTTTAGCGTTTATTTCAAAGGTTGTATATGTTTCCTCATTTGTAACAGGGAGTAATCGATCCTTTTGATAGGCTCCATTTTCCTTTAAATTATAGCAAACAGGCATCCATCCTTTTGACCAATCAATACTGCCTATTATTTCTTTTTTACGATGTGCCAGATTGCCAATCGAAAACGTAAAGTATATCTTCATAATAGCTTGATCTAATTCATTTTTCCCTTCACATACAGGTGTAACTTCCATCTTTATATCTCCCTTTGAATGCTTCTTAATAACCACTAAAGTCACAGTGAAAATACAGATAACAAGTACTATGCCGATAACGACAAATCCCATTTAGTCCCTCCTAACATTGCAATGACTGTTACTATTAGATTACCATGTTTTAGGAGTTATAGTATTTTTTCATCAAACAATCTTATGAAATGACATGGCCATAAATGATAAGACAAAAAACGAGTATAGAGTGCAAATTCCCAACTTCTAAGCTCTAATATTTTCCGTTTACTTTAGAAGTAATGCTCAACTATACTAGAGTGAATTTGTTTTTTTAGGAGATTTATTATGAGAACATCTGTACCTTGCCCAAATTGTCAAGAAGCAATAACGCTTGATGACTTTGAGGATTTTTCATCACCATTTACCATGAAATGTCCATACTGCTACGCCAAATTAAAAGAAACAAAAGTGACCCCATTTCTTTTAATTGGTTTGATTGCAATAATTCCTGTATTAATTTTCATAACAAAAACACTAGTTCCTTTAATCTCCGGGATAATCTCTGTTATTGAAAAAATACCTTCCCCTATCCTATATACGGCTGTATTATATCCGTTTTATGCTCTTTATGAGCGATTCAATGGACTTGTTATGTTTAATAAAGGCAATTTACAATTGAAAAAACGACAGTGATCAGGCTGGGACTATACTGGTCAAAACCTTAAAAGCGCTAGAAATCAATCTTAAAAACGTTGATTTCTAGCGCTTTTTAATGTGATTATTTTGTAGCTTGTAACTCGGCTGTTAAAGTAAATGGCATTTTTAAATAATTGTACTTAATCGTTATTTTTTTAATAGTAGGTGCTTCAACCTTCACAGCATAATGCTGAGGCTGCTTTCCAATGGCCTTGCGATCTATGTACTGACTAGGAAAAATGTCTACTTGCCTTAACTTATGATACGTAATATTCGGATTACCCACTAGCTTCGTTTCTGCTTCAAACGGTTCTGCCTTACTTACGACAAGCTCGGCATTTTCAGGTACTTTATCATTGACGAGTATTTGCTGAAGCTCTATCTCACGTAGTCCTTTATTCTCTATTTCTACGATTCTTATCGACGAATCATCTGTAGGATTCATATAGCTTTTCATGACAAGTGGTGGATTGCTTTTTAAATAAATGATAAAGGCCGCTCCTACCACAAGAACACTAAATATTAAAACAAATAGTACTTTTTTCATTTCATTCCTCACTTTCCTGCCCTATCAAGTATAGCGAGAAATCGTAGGTGATGAAACCTTGAAAATAATAAGTAAGGATTTTTCTTCGCCAATTAGCATTTACATACAGTTAATCTTCTAGCTCACTTCTTTGCACTACCTTTTTATGCAAAATAAAAACAACCTGACTCATTATAAGCCAGATTGCTTTTCTAATCGTATTTCATCACGTATTGGAATCCCATCATTGCCGATTAAAGGAATTTCGGGTTTATATGCTCTTGCTTGCTCGACTGCGTTTTGTATGATTTCGACTAAGTGATAGCCACGTTTTTGATAGAATTTTAACGCATGTAAATTATCATTTGTCGTAATAAGGGTAATCATTGTACAGCTTTGTTCGAATGCATGTTGTTCAACTGCTTGTACAAGCAAAGAACCAATTCCCCTTCCTTCTTCAATACTATCAAGAGAAATTATTTCACATTCTTCAGCACGAATGATATACGTTACGAGACCTAAAATCTTGTTTTGTTCATCTACATAAGCGAAGCCATCTAAATTACTGCAGTCATAAATCCCACTGGAAATGACCATTTACGTACTTCCCCAATGTTCCTTAAAAAACTGCACCGCATCATTTTGGGGCAATTGTTGAATAGGAATCACTGTCATCTAACATCCTCCTAAATAGAAATATTAAACATACTAGTAATAGCTTTTTGGACACCTAGAAATACTGCCCACGAAACAATTCCTAGTCCGATGGCAAAAACGAGATGGATCGATGATTTCATCGCCATATAAATAACAAATAGCATGACCATTGTCGCTGGTAGTCCAACGATTACACCAACCGTAAATCGCTGAATATGCTCACTCGGTTCACTTTGCACTGTAAGCCAGATGATACTTAAAATACTGACAAGTGGTAGTGCTGCGATAATGCCACCATAGGTTGGAAATCTTCTAGCAACCTCTGTTACGATTCCGATTACGGCTGCTGAGCAAAGAATTTTTACAAGTGTGTACATTATTTAGCCACCTCGCTTAATAGACGAAATGCCTGTAAAATCGTTTGTTGTTCTTCTTCTGAAAGCTGGTTTAGTGCATGTTGCAGTTTCTCATCATCTAATTCTGAGTTTTTCTTTAAGATGTGAAGCCCTTCAGCTGTTAGATGAAGATGTACTTTGCGTTGATCGTAAATAGCCCGCTCCTTTGTCACCCAGCCATTACGCTCCAGTTTTTTTATATGCTCTGAAGCTGTATTTTGAGAAATATTCAGTAACCCTGCAATATCACGAACTGTTACTTCATCTTCCTTTTGAATCATCTGTAAAATACGCACGCTTTGATGTGAAATTGTATCTTCATGCGTTGTATGTAGATGGTAAAAAATTGATGTGAAATAGTTATTTATATCTTTAATCATCAAATTTGCTCCTTTAATATATCGTCAGAATCGATTATATCGTAAAGTACGATATATTAAAAGTGAATTTATTAAAGCTTATATTTTCAGATTTTTTAATATACGAACAAATTGGTAACCATCCGAAGGCAATTTAGCCATTTTAGATAGATTATCGATATAAAAACACAGTCATCAACCCAATCAACTAGACCGAAATATTCTAGTTATTTTTGATAAAAGTCTATCTTTCTCGGCTTCTTGCTAATTATTCAAAACAGGGACTTGTACGGCGTTATTTCTCGAAGTATTATTATACTATTCTGAATAAAAAATCGAGGGTTATATATGTTGTATATTCTATATTTTATAGTGGGCGGCACTATCATGGTCTTAGCACTACTGTTAAGCCAATCGAAATATCTGTTTTTATCGGGCATCATTACAGCATTGCCTATCCTAACACTTATCAATATGGGCATGCAGATGAAAAATATGAAGGAAGATACTTTCCATAGCGTTTTACAAAATACAGTGTTTGGGGCTGTCGGTATGTTACTTTTTACGGTTCTTGCATTTTTATTAACAACCTGGTTTAAACCTAGCATTTCCGTCATTAGCTCTCTTGCAATTTATGCAGTTTTTATGTTATCAGGCAAATATATTATGTCGATGTTTACATAAAATGAGGGGCCGTCAGAAGACAGCCCCTTACTAGTTTTATCGGAAAATCTCCGAGATATTTATAAAATTTTCACATAGATACCCTGTTGAAATTTTTCTTTAGCAGCTACATTCATTTTTCTAACATCATCAGATATTTCGCTTGCCCTTATTAATCTATTATGAAGGTAAAGCAAAGGATCGATAAGCCGAGTTTTATTCTTTTGATGAATATCAAATTCTTTCTGATCCACTCTCACTTTTACATCTGGATGAAGCTGTTTTAAAAGACTCTGCACTTGCCTTTCATTTGAAGATTTCATCCGTTCAATTAGTTCATTATCTTCCTTAAGAAAATCAGCAAGTGTAATGATCTTTTTTTCTAATGATAACTTTAACGTTTGTGCCAATTTATCATAGGCATAAATATTTAACGGATTCATAAAGAAATCAAGAACTTCTTGATAATATGTTTTCACAAACCATTCTGCACTTTCAATACTTTGAAGACACATCTGCCCTTGATAAATTATCATGTCATTTAAAAATTTTTCTATGTCTTCTAATGACGCTTGCCCATATACATACATATCCCTTAATGTATAATCTACTCGATCTGCACATAATTCAGGAGCTGGTTGTTCAAGTATATTCCATTTCGCAGTATTTAATAGTAGATATTCATAATTATAGTTATACTTTCTAAGAATAATAGGAATTTCTGAGTTTCTAATCACATCCATAAATATTTCTTCATGATAATCTTCCGCTTTATTTTCAAAGACAAAATCAATAACATGCGAAAAAGCTGTATGTGAAACATCGTGTAATAATCCTGCAATCTGCTCCTCTAAAGAGCCTCCAAGCTGTTTAATTAATAGCATGACACCAACTGAATGCTCATAACGTGTTACATTCCATCGGCTATTTACTAGATAACTTGCACCACCCTGATGAATACCCTTTAATCTCTGCATTTCTTTACTCGAAATAAGTTCCGCTAACACATCCTCTATCTCGAATTCACCATATATATAATCAGAAATAATCATATTAGCATCTTCCTAAACAAAATTCGAAAGTACAAAAACCCCACCGCAATGTGAAATTGGGTGAAATTCTAATTGGCACACTCCTTTTAATAAGTAGCTAATTTCCTCTTGGACAAAGTAAATTTCATCATCATCCCAATAATCAATACTTTCTTGACGACATTTTTCAAGCTGTTCTCTTGTTTCAAACGCAATATCGCCGATTAAAATTTTGCCTTCAGGTGTTAGCTGCTGCAATAAGGCTGTAATGTATTGCACCTTCATTTCATCAGTAAAATGATGTAGTGCATAGGTGCTAATAATGGCGTCATATTTTTGATGAAGGAGCGCTGCTGGTAGCCCTTTTGTCAAATCCCACTCTATTAAGTTTGCATCTGGCATTTTTTCTTTGGCGATTTCGATCATTTTCGAGGAGAAATCGAATCCATTGATAGTATGACCATTATCATATAGCTTTGCTGTTAATACCCCTGTGCCAAATCCAATGTCTAATACAGTTGATTTTGGAATGGACATGACCTCGTTAAAAATCGTATTTAATACTGCTTTATATCCTGCAAATGGATATTGATTGCTTTCTTCACTTAGCTGAACCGTTTTATCATATCCATCAGCCCATAAATTGAATCCTTGTTGATTTAATAGCATTAAAGTCCTCCTATGTTTTCCATCGATTACGAGTCTGAAAGTTTATTTGTATAAAGATAATAACGTTGTTTAATTCGAGAAATAAATAATTAACGCCGTCGTTTATAAAATGATATGTGTATTAAAGAATTCGAGTATTTTCTCATACACGTAAATTTCATTCGCCTTTTTAGAGAACCCATGTCCCTCATCCTCTAGCACAATATATCCAACTTCTCGTCCCTTGTCCTTCAATGCAGCAACGATTTGGTCAGATTCCTTTTGCACAACACGTGGATCGTTCGCCCCTTGAATTACTAACATAGGTTTCGTCATGCCATCTAAATACGTAATTGGTGAATCGGCTGTTAATCTATCCTTGTCCTTCTCTGGATCTCCTATCCATTGCTTCATATATGGCGCCCAAAAATCCGGAACAGACTCAATAAATGAAAACAAATTACTTGGACCAAAAATATCGACAACTGCTTTAAAGTAATCTGCATGGCGACCATGTAATAGCAGTGCCATATAGCCGCCATAGCTGCCACCTAAAAGCAGCATTTTATCACGATCCGCATAGCCCTTCTCAATAAGCCAATCAATCCCAGTAATATTATCAAGACGTGGACCATGACCCCAATCGCCCTCTACCATTTTCATGAAGTCTAGACCGTAGTTCGATGAGCCTCTAAAGTTAGGCGTAAAAATAGAGTATCCCTGGTTAACTAGGAATTGGAACATAGGTCGAAATGATTTACGTTCAATTGATTGTGGACCACCATGTGGCCATAAAATAACATAGCCATTCGAATTTTCTTCCTTCGCCTTGAACAAGAGTGCCTCAATTTCTAAACCATCAAACGATGGATAACGTAGCACTTCGGGTTCCACCAAATCCTCGTCTCGAACACCTGGAACTCTATAGTGAGTTAACTCCAACCAAGAACTACCCATTTCCTTCGAAACAAAAATATTATTTGGCTTCGTTGCCGTTTTTCCAAGCAAATATAAATGTCCGCTTGGCATAATAACCATTTTCACAATAATATCAACAGGTATTTCGATTTTTTCATTTTTTCCATCTGCAACTGAATAACGATAAAGCCGATCCTCTACACCATAGGAACCAACAATATATAGTGCATGCTCTTCTTTCGAATAATTAATACTTGTAAAGGTTTCTTTTTCTAATTGAAGCAACTTTGTAAATTGTTTTGACTGAATATCAAATTTTGCTAAGTAGCTAAAATTATCATCGTAATCTGTTAAAAAATAAATTTCCGTTTCAGAAGTATACACTAAATCGGAAACTGTATGCTGCTTATCCGTTAATGGTGTAAGCAATACTTCCTCACCATCAATCTGTACATATGCTAAGGAATGCGTATTACCAAACTGTTTAATATAAACAAATGATTTTTCATCTGGGCTAACTGTAGCGATATAAGTAGGTGCAATACTACCCTCTATAAGTAACTTTTCCTCTTCACTCTCAATGTCATAAACTAAACTATTTAAATATGTCGAATTTCCAGCTGTAGTCGAGTAATAAAGATGTCTACCATCCTCAGTCAAATGTGAGTAGAAATGACGTTCTCCCTCTTTATAGCGAATTGGTACTAGGCTTCCTCCCTCAGGTGGAATTGCATAAATTTGACTATTCTCATCGCCATCCTTATCAAATCCAGCTAAAAGGAAATCACCTGTTTTCGAATATTTAATAAAATCCGACGTTTGATTATTAAAAGTCATTTGATATGGAAATTTTTTCTCTAAATCCATTCCCCATAGATTAAAATATCCATTAAAATTCGTACTTAATACCATCTGCTTCTCATCAGGACTAATCGCAAAATCACTTACAGTTAAACTTTGCAAAAAATGCTTTGTGTTCATCTTTTCAAATTGAATCATAGACTATCCTCTTTTCTTTATAATTTTTTTGTTAAAGGTTTCCATCCCTTTTCCTGAGATTACGCCTTCGTGACCAACATCCTTGTTGCCCAATCGCTCATCGGACGCCCCCGCCCAGTCGGAACCGATATCAACACGCTATGCTAGCTATCCTAATAAATACTATTATACCATTTAATACAATATAAGTATCTGAATATTTTAACTTTATCCATTTCCTAAAAAATGTTATGATAAAAATAGTCTTCTTTTCAAGGAGGAATCGAAATGGACGCATTCTTTTGTAATGCTTGCTCTAGACCAAACACTTTACAGGTCAAAGAGGTCTAGAAAAGTTAACGTAAATAACATAATTGAATGATCTCTTTAGGCCGTAAACCTTTATTAAAAGCCTACTATTCAGGAGTGAATTCAAATGGAAAAACAAACAATTCAGCCGTTTTTAACGGTCGCAAACTATCATTTACTCGAACAGCAAATGAATAAAATTATACAAACACTTGCAACGACAAAGGATAAAAACGTTATCCTAGCCGTACACGGTATTGTTGAAAGTGAAATTACGGCAAAATTAGCGCTGTCCACTGCGGAAGCTCAGCTTGTTGAACAGCTGTTTAATGTGACAGATCGTGCACAGGGGGAAGCGTATATAGAGCAAGTTAAACCATACGTCATCCCATTTAAAGCAATCACTGCAAGCACACTAAAGAGCCTATTTAAAAAAGAAAAAAAGCTCAAGCTACCGAAGCTTGAAGAAATGGATTTTCAGGAGATTTGTTATTTAGCGTGGGATGATCCTGGAACACATCGAAAATATGTCGTGATGGAACAAGATGAACAGCTAAAAGCTATTAAAGGTACATTCTCCAACAATACAGTTCGCGGAATATGTGCTATATGTAACCGCCATTCAGATGTTGGCCAATTTACTACGTCCGTAAAAGGTCAAGTCGTTGGAACGTTCACGAGTTATAGTAATTACATTTGCGCAGATAGCCAAACATGCAATCGACATGTAACGGATATTGAAAAAACAAAAGCGTTTTTCAATCGCATCACTCAATAAAGTAAAACTTTAATCAGTGGGGTATTCTTCATCCCCACTGTTTTTTATTTTTCACATCAAGCTTTATGTTCAGATAAAATAAGCCTTCCCCGTTTAGGGGAAGGCTTTTTGATAGTCTTTATTAATATCGAAGCTGCTTTTGATCTACTTTTATAATCGACGATGCGATGATAACAAAGCCAAGCATTAAAACAAAGATTAAATCGAGTAAACCTGTATGCATAGATACCGTAAATACTGTAATAGTAAATGCATAGGCGACAGAATGGAAACTACGTATACCCTCCTGCTTCACCTTATTATAAATTAATGAAATTAAAGCACCGTATAATAAGAAGCCAATTGCTACTAATAAATAGCCTCCATCTAAAAATAATTGACCGATAAAGGTTGGTGTAGTTGTGCGATTTCCACGTGTAATAACTCTACCCTTCTCCACACTCACGGAATTGACAACCTCTGTTACCATCATACGAGGTGAAACTTGCTCACCAGGTAATATTGTAGTAAAGATACCTTTATGGATTTCACCGTTTAAATACCCGTTCTCCTGTGTATACTCCATAATTGTACTTAACACAATATGCCCTGTTACACTTTCTTCATTTAATGCACGCACCCATAACGGCGTTTGGTTGACCTTTTGTTCAGCCGTTAACAGCTGATCTCTGGCCTCTTCCGTTAGCTCCACATCTGGCTGATCTCTTCTATTAAATTCTAATGACCTGTCCTCCGTTAACACACGAATAAAACTAAACATCGAGAAAGCTACACCAATAACTAACAGCGTTGTTAAAAACCACGTTAATTTTACTCTTTTTACTACGTAGTGGATAATGATGAGCCCTGTAAATAGCATAATAATTAATGGTGTTCGATAAGCTACTAACACAAATAAAAACATAACTACTGCATAAATAGCGCCGTAGATGAGCCCTTTTTTCCACGTCATCTGCTTTTCCAAAATCATTTTATAGGATAATAACAATAAAGCTCCAAACCATAGTAATTGACTAAAGAAGTTCAGCTTTGGATTTAGATTTCGGCGATTTGATTCATCCGAAATACCAAGGCCGCTTCCAAAAACCATCAATATGTACGAACATAAACCAAGTAACGTAAGAAAAACGATAAAATGAATCACATATTTGCCTAAAAACGACAGACCAAATGAAGGGATTGTCCATTTCATCTTATCTATAACGTAAACACCTATGTAATAACAAATAACTGCTAAAATGACTGCCGGCCAAATGGAGACATGTAAATTGAACAGTTCAAACCTATGCCAATCAAACATACTAGTAAAGAAATATAGCAGTAAAATAAATGGTAAAAAGAAATACGGCGAAAACGTATCGATTTTATTTAATTTTCTAAAAAATCGTTTCATATCCTTTCACACCCTAAGATGCTTTCTCCCCCAAACTTTAAATTAATTTCCAATTATGTAAAACAAAAATAGTATATCATATAAATAGATTATTATATATACACTTACTATTTTTGTTAGTTATTTAAAAAATTTACCTTCTAACCTCTAATTTTTCAATGCTTTTTTTATTATCATAAACAAATCTTTAGTGGATTCTTCCCCCTGTATTTTATAGGTTTTACTATCAAACAATAGTGTTCCGTTTTCATTAATAGAGAATTGGTAGAAAGTGCTGTTTTGAAAAATAACGAACACATATCCTTCCATATAATTGAATTTTGCGTTAGTTCGTTTTACTTCTAACCCTTCCACTGCTTGTTTTAAAGCTGGATAAGCTGGATTACTTTTATCAATGTTAGTCATCGTTACCGTTGATTCATCTAAGATACTAATCTTATTTTCGCTTAAATTATTTGTATGGAGAAAAGTTTTTACAAGGTTTTTTGTTTTGTATTCATTAAAAAAGTACACTGAGACAGATGCTATTAATAAGCAAGCTATAAAACTAACAATTATTTTTTCTTCATTTGAAGTATATCCCCCTTAAAAATAATAAAACGTTTTTCGGGTTTTAAGTAAAAAAATGGATGATTTTTAAAAAATAAAGTAGCCATCTACTATAAGAATAGATGGCTACTTTATTCGGTACTTGCTCAATTATAACTATTAATTGTGAGCATAAATTGGATGACCCCTGAATGCAATTTTGCTAGAACTATATGAGCAATTTAATAGTATACAAATTCTAACCTAAGTCATTTGCTCTTTCCAATCTATATTGCTTTCTCCATTGAAAAAGAGCAATTATACATAGTAGAATACCAATAATAACTGATCCGAAAGGAAACATTAATGGAAAAAAATAAGTTGGGTAAACAGTCAATATATCTGAGTAATAACCCATCATCATGAAATCTGTCCCTGAGTAACCAATTAAACGAACAGCAAGTGGATTTTCTTTTCGTGATTGATACGAAATGGTATCTTCTTTCACCTTACCTTTTTCGTCAATCCAAATAATCTTCCACATACGGTCGTTCATATTAGTATCGTCATCTGTCAGTCTTTGGACGATAGCAATCTTTTCATTAACAGTCAGTATATCGAGCCACGAAAAATAACGACTGCTTTGATTTCGATTCGATAACCAAACTTCATCCGCAGTTGTCACTTCTTTGTTATCTACAAATAGGTGAAGTTTAACAATATCACCGGCTTCTACACCTTCTTCTTCATCCCATAATGTTAAACTCGCCTTTTTACCAGTCGGTTCTTCTTTAATTTCTATATGACGTCCGTTTACTTCGACATCCAGGAGATCAATCGTCGTTGGAAACCCCTGTTCTTCATAAATTTGTTTAATCGAATACTGGCTATCAATCTTCCATTCTATGTATACCTCACGCGCCATATAAAATAATGGTATTGATGAAATAACTAATAAGAAAAGACCCATAAAAAATATATTTCTTTTTAGTTTCACTTCATGTCCTCCTACTGATTTATCTTATCGTCATTATTCATCGAAACATCAATATTATTTTTACATATTATTGGATTTTGTACAATTAACACCTACATTACAAAAATAGAATCAATGTTTGTTAATGTGAATAACCATCACCAATGATTCAAGACTGTTCCCTAACAACTTAGAGTCCTTCTTTATCTCTTCAATCTCAAAGTCTACATCATCAACAATAGATACCTTAAAAGGCGTATGTACTCGGAAACCTGACCTTGCCTTGTAAACCCTGTGAAACTTGAGCTTTAGACAATAAAACGATTGGAATGTTTCGCTTGTACTCGAACCACACTCTCAAGTAATCATCTCTAGAACTGATTCCCTTCTTTCAAAAAATGAAAACGAGTACGGTGCTTTTTTTGCAATCTGTACTCGTTTTATGTTTTTATAATTAATCTAAATTCCAAAAAGGATAACCTTCATATCACCGTAATGGAATACCATGGAAGGATCTGCAACAGAAAGTCCAGGATTTGTTGGACTTGTAAGGCCTGATCCACCAACCACTTCGATTTCAAGTTTTCCCCGTAATGGGCGTTCTCCTACTAAATAATCGCCTGTAGATTTAACATGAAGGATTCCATTTACAAGAGAACTAATATCAAATTCCAAACGAGTACAACTCCTTGCAGGTATAACAGTTGATGGAAGTCCTTCAAGAAAAGGTTTTTCATTCTCATTAGTTATAAATGGAAGTGTTATTCCTTCCCTTGAAAGCTGTAGAGAAGGGCAATATTCAATCACAACATCAGCCTCTAGTGGTTTGTTAGTAGGGTTTTTAATAAGAATCACAAGTCGATTATTAGGCTGTCCAACTGCAGCATCTAATGGAACAAGAAATGGTCCTGTGGTAATCGTATACTTTCTATTTTGACTTGTTGATGTTTGATTTGACAAAGATTCACCTCCTAAAAAAATATTACTTTCTGTATATCTTATTAAAATAAAAAAATAATTGTATAGACGGTTGTAGAAAGAATACCACTTTATTCTTGGTTATAAATGTAGTGGCTGGGAGCTAGTTTCTAAAATTTATATACTATTGAAAAAGATGAAGCACACGCATCTTATTTAATTGATGAAATTTAGGGTACATTTTAAGGAGCATCCCTTTCTCTGTCCTTCCCATCTATATATAACAATCAAAAAAACACTCGTGTTTTAAACGAGTGTTTCGTGACTATTAGGTTAACCATTTCGGCGGCGTATATTTTTCTCCTTAATAAATTTGGTGTGATGCATACTCTATCTAAACTTACATATAACATTGAAATATCAACGCAAAAAATGTAACTATCAAAATCAAGCTTTACAAAACAGGCATAAAACGGGGCTAACTGGGGCTGAAAAATGTTTATGTTTTGGTTAATTTCATCTGTATTAGTTTAAAAATCATCAAACTTTTTTCTTACTTTCTTTTTAAACTTAAAGCCAAACCGATTAGTATGTACCTCATTCCTTGCTAAAAGTTTATATGCATCTAGGATATTGGACATGTAAGTAAAAATATAGATACCTACTGCAATTAACCCAATACAAATCGGATAATAAGGTGTTAAAAAACTATCGGAAATAATTTTTTTCCGTTCAAATCCAATTGGTAAGAACCCCACTGCAAATAATCCGAATCCTGCTATCATAAAAATTGCATATTTTTTCTTTATGCGTTCATATCTACTATTAAGTTCTTGGAGATATTTTTCATCAAACAATAAAGGTTCTTGTTTAAGAACTTTATATTTATCTTCTTCAAAAAATGATGTTGACGCAAGTAAGCCTATTCCTATGGTTGCAAAAATAATCGTTGGTATTAAATAAGTTGATGGATCTTGTTTAAAAATAAAATAAGGGATAAAGGCTAAAGCAACAAAAAATAAACCCATTGAAAAATATTTAGCAGATTTACGAGCAGAGAGTAAAAAACCTTCTGCCATTTCTTTGCTAACATAATATCCTGACTCTTTATCATTACTAGGTTCGACAGAGTCCTTTAATAAATAATCCATTGAAACATCAAAAATATTACCAATCATAAGAAGTTTTTCAGTTTCAGGATACCCTTGACCATTTTCCCATTTGCTAACGGCTTGCCTCGTCGTGTTTAACTTTTCGGCTAAAGCCTCTTGGGAAAGCCCTTTTTCCTTTCTCAATTTTAAAATTTTTTCACCAAATGTCACTTATTTTGAACCCCTTCCATTTCTATTTAAATTATTTATTCATTCTTTATTTTAAAAGGTTATGAAAATGATTTAACTAGCGGGTTACCAATGTATATTTATCCACAATACACCCTTTCAGCATCCCATATTATTCCTATATAATACGATATCATGGGTATCTATTTGTTTCAATTCATTCTGATTCGGATTAGACACCTTAATTGTATAAATATTCAATATTTTTCCTTGCTTTTCTGTAAAATATTTTTCCCATTAGATCATTACGATTTTTACAATATCGCTACTTCCTCTTTTAAAATTTTATTTAGATTTTAATTCTCCTTTTCTATGACTATACACATTCAAATATTACTGCATTAAATCATAGTTCAAATAGCCTCCAAATACTCCACCTAGGATTCCCCAAAAACCTATACTAACGGAATGCCAGAGGATAACTCTTCTTTTATTTGCGCCAGCAGCTAATGAAGTGAAGGCAGCTATATGGGCGGAAGCAACTAAGGGAGAAATAAGTGCAAGTCCTGGAACACCATATTTATTGTACCTATCTCTCGCTTTAGTTGCGCGATTATGAACAAATCCTTCTTTTTTTGAATTACGATTACGAATTTTTGTAAACAAAGCATTAAAAGAGAAAATTACGAACATAACTGAAATCCAGTTTCCAATAATACTAATAATTACTACTACAATAATCGGTATCCCGATTAAAGAACCGACTATTGCCGAACCAGGAGATTCTACGAACGGAATGAAAGATATAATGAAAACACCCAAATACTGTAGAAGTAAATCTAATTCCGATAATTGACCAACAAACTCTTGTACCATTTGACGAAACATGCAGTAACTCTCCTTTCCAAGGTGGTTTCACTTTTTTTTTCTAATTCGAGACATGCCATAAATAATGGTAAAAAAGACTAAGCCTACAAAAACGATTATATTTGTTATTGGTTCATTTACTCTTGGGATTGTTTCCTGAAAAATCTTCAAAAAAATTAATATCACTAGTGTAAAAATAATTCCGATAATAGATACTTGTTTCATTGTTTCTCCTCCTTTATTACTTTCTGATCAATAATTTCACTTTTTTAAATTTCATTAAAATATAAATCTCCTTTCTGAAATACTATCTATATCATAAAAAAACAATGCTCTACCTTCTATAATGCTGCAGTTGCACTTTGTCAACTTACGGTTGCATTCATGTTAAACAGTGCATTTTGTATCGAAATGCCCCACCAATCTTGAACTAATAAAAAAACATAACTCAAAAGAGATTATGATCCATCCCCAAGTTATTAGTATTATTTGGAAGTGGACAAAACACGATACCGGAACAACAAATAGGAGAAAAATAGTGAGATAAAATCAAAGTTGGTAAAAATTGATCGAGGAAAGATAAGGGTTTTGTGTTTTTCTTATAGAAAGAATGTGATACCTATGCTGTTAATCATGACACAAACAATTCAAAAGTATAATTCAACGTTCAGTGCTACCCATCTAAAAATATATAAATGAATGACGGTGTAGCGTAAAAGCAATTGCTGAACGATTAGGCAACAAACCGGAAATGATTCATACGGAGAGAGAAATCGGAGAGAGAAATCGAAGATAAAATTAACGACACATTTGATTGTGCAATCGAAATTGGGGCTAATCGAGTAGGAGACTAGCCATTAATTGACTAGTCGACCTCTCACACCACCGTACGTACGGTTCCGTATACGGCGGTTCAAAGTTTTATGGTTTTAAAATAATTTGGGAGAGACTTTTTAAATTTTGTTTCTCCCAGTATTTATTATTTAGGGCTCTATTTATGATTGGATTATTAGATGAACGCCAATATCCCTTTCGGGTATTTGCCATTCTGTAGGCGTCATTCGGGCGGATACCAAGTTTCTTAAGGTTGCGATACTTGGTTGTGGTTTTCTTCCATTCTTTCCATCGACACGCTCTCAATCTTCGGCGTATATGGGCATCCATCTTTTTAGAGTAAATATCTACTCTCCGACTTTAAAGTAATTGTCCCATCCCTGAATCAGGTAGTTGAGGCATTTAATTCTTTCATCCATTCGGATGCTACGATTGCGATTCGTTAGGTAACGAATTTTATCCTCTAGTTTCTGTTTACTTTTCTTCGGCACGTATATCCTTGTTTGTTGCTTGTTTCGGTAGAAACTCACTCCTAAGAATGTCCGTGCTCTTGGCTTTCCCACTGCGGATTTCTCCTCATTTACCTTAAGCTTTAGTTTCTTTTCGATAAATGTTGTTATCCCTAATTTCACACGCTCTCCTGCTTTTAGACTTTTTACATAGATATTGCAGTCATCCGCGTAACGAACGAATCTGTGACCTCGTTTTTCAAGCTCTTTATCTAGTTCATGGAGAAGGATATTACTAAGTAGTGGACTCAATGGGCTACCTTGTGACGTGCCTTCTTGGCTATGTACTACGACGCCATTTGCCATAGTACCAGCGTTGAGAAACTTACGAATTAACTTTAAAGTTGGCTTATCCTTAATATATCCTGCAACTAGTGACATCAGTTTATCGTGTTGAACACGGTCAAAGAATTTTTCAAGGTCCATATCTACCACGAATTTGTAGCCTTCATCCATATAAGATTGCGCTTGTGTAATTGCTTGATGGGCACTTTTATTTGGACGAAAACCATAGCTATAGTCACTGAAAATTGGGTCGATGATAGGTGTTAAGATTTGAACAACTGCTTGGGCTATTCCGATGGATATGGGATTTCATGAGTTTTTTAGAGCGATGTATTAATCGCTCAATTTCGTTTAAACTCATATTGTTCATTAGTTCGCAGTAGCGTCTGCAAACGCTGCGGCTTTTTTATGATACAATTTACAGAAAATACATAACGAGGTGATAATATGGAAAGCGATAAATTAGTTTGTAAGGCTTGTGGTAGTGATTCATTTACAACTGGACAAGTTGGTGGTAATAGTAGTCATGGTAATATAAGACCAATAGGATCAATAATGGCATTCGGGTCACCATTTCTTATGACTTTTTGTAAAAACTGTGGAGAGGTTGCTTCAATCAAAGTTGATAACCCTAAAAAATTCAAATAATATTTCTGTTTAGGGTCACTTCCATCCTAGTGACCCTTTATAGTTTCTTTGCTCATATTGTTCATTAGTTTGATGTAGCGTCGAGAACTAATGTTAAATATTAACTACCTATAAATTTTGGATGGTATATTAAAAAACAATTAACAGTATATACTTTTTACAGTAAACCCTTTATATGGTACATTTGGATATATAATATCATTTCCAAAAAATATACATAAAAAGGGGACCTAAGAATGTCAAAAATTCCGATTGCTTTAAAGTGGATGATTGCTATCGGTATTATTATTATCGGTATTACTATTATCCTTACTTCATTTTACTTTTTAAGTGACCATCAATATTATAGATGGATAAAATGGACAGGTTACATCTTGTTTTTAGCAGGGATTTTATTAACACCATTTGCTAAAGAATCTAATGAAGAAATGTAAAAAACTAGATAAATTTATTAAATAGGCTGTCTATGGACAGTCTGTTTTTTTCCTGTCCAACGTTCCCCTTACTGAACATTTTCTTTCGCATATTCAATGTCTTCCCGATCACAATGAGATTGAATATCATAACCCCATTACTCGCTATATATCCTGCGTAACCGTGACCAGCGTTTGCACGCCCACCATTACGAATAAAATCAATTGAAGTCACAATTCAAAGCCCATAACGTGCCTCCATGAGAAAAACCTTAGGATATTATTATTGTGTTTTTAATACTGTCCTAGTAAAATTCCAATAATGACCATTATTGATAGGAGTTAATTAAATGAATCCAATTTTTGAAAAAATGAATCTACTACAAACAGTTTCTGATATCTCAGAGTACACAAATTTTATAGTCTCTGAAGTAAATGATCATGTTGTAAGAATAGCTGTTATAGACGGTGAGTATCATTGGCATGAACATGACACAGATGAATTATTTATAGTTCTTGAAGGAGAGTTATTTATTGATTTAGAAAAATAACGAAACTATTTCTTTACTTCCAGGTGAAATATTTAAAGTACCAGCTTTCACCCAACATAGAACACGTTCAACTGGAAGAACAGTAAATCTATGCTTTGAAACAAAAGAAAACGATATTAAAGGAAAATCTTAAGCGCCAGTTAATTGGCGCTTTTTTACAATTTTATAATTATGAATACTTCTCAAAATACTCATATTGTTCAGTTGTAGTTTTGTAAAAAAAGATTATTTGCAAATCAACGCTGGATATTTATGTTAATATTAATTTGAAAGTTGTGAAGAAAAAGAATTAAACTAAACTTATAAAAAAATAGAAAACTAAAGGAGCGTGATTCAAATTATCACTACATTATCTGCAGTGCTTATAATTTTTTTTATAATAGCTTTCATTCTTACTTTTAAACGTTCTTGGTCACTTAATTTTTTGATATGGGGCATGTACTTAGCGATATTTTTTACACCTATATTCACAGTTGCTGGTTCATTCATTTATACAGACATAACAAAAGATGGATTTGCAGGAATAGGATTTCTGACTTTATTCGTGCCACTTGAAATAATCGCAGTTCTTATATTTATTGTTGGCTGTATCGGCTGTATAGTAAGTAAGAAAAAGAAACAAAATGAAAGTCTATCTAATGTTCCATTATAAATTTAATTACTTAAATTTAACGGTCGATTTAGTTGAATAAGGTTCATTTAATTGATCAAACTTTTAAAAAAATCTCATACTTTGTTAGAAATGTTAACTCCATTTTAATCAATCTTTTTTTAAATGGAGTCTTTCCATTTATTTATCATCATTACTGAACAATTTCTTTCGATTGTTTAAATCTCTGAATCTGATCATTGATTTAATATGCGATCGAGAAAAGATAACTCACTTTACACCTCACTACTTACGGCACACATTCGTGACGATTCAGTTATCAAATTAAATACCTGTATCTACAGTTGCAGCTTTAGTTGGTGGTACTCCTGAAACAATTTATAAAGTTTATGGCACACTCAATTGAAAAAGATGAAGTACACGCATCTAACCATATGGATGAAATTATCAATTTGAGTTCATTTGAAGAATCTGAAGAAATATAAAAATGATGAAATTGGGGTACAATTTGGGGTACATACTTTTTTCTCCTCTCCCCTATTATATTAGCTTCTTTATACAACAACTAAGATACGAACCACAGACGTTGATTTATCAATGTTTTTCAATAAAAAAAACACTCGCATTTTAAACGAGTGTTTCGTGATTTAGGATAACCATTTCGGAGGTGTGTTTTTCTCCCAATAAATATCCCCTAAATTATTATGTGCCATAAAGTCGTCTTCGGCACTGTGGTAATGGAAGTTGTAATAATAGCCTTCCTGTGGTCTTTTTTCTGTGCGGACATGGAATCGTATTAAATCCTTGCCTGATTCATTGCTACTAATATTAAAAATTTTCTCGCCATAGTTACCACTTGGCTTTTCTGAAATTGTTAACGATGCTAAGGACGTATCGTCTAAACCTTCTACTGTCATCGCAATGGCTTCCTCCATTTTCGGGAAAATAATAGAGTCAAACTCATTGCTAATTTTTGGGCCGATTTTTGTGCCAAATTTTTTGTAGGATTGCTCTTTCGCCGCATCAACAAGCAACGAACTATAGTCAATCGGGTCTTCTTGTATAACTGTTTGTTCTATCGGAAGTGCAGTCTCCTCTGCAGTGCTTGTCCCAGCTGATGGTCCGATAGAAGCTCGATTTGATGGATTTTGATCAAATGCTTCCCATATCTCATGTGTTGGCGTAATTAATCCAAATGTTAAAAACGCAACCATTATGACGATACTTTTTTGAACCCATTTCTTCATTAATTAACACCTTCTCTTTATGTACAAATTGGTAATTCTACTACTTATATATACGCACAAGCCCATAAAAGGTTTCATATTTCTATAATTCATTGTACAATATTTATGTATAAAGTAAAAACTTCACATCCTGTGAAAACACTTGTAGGACCATCATCCTGTTGCTCCGAACCAATCGGGCATTCGCTGGCAGTATGCGGGATAAATGTGTCGTTTTTTTAAAAGGAGGTACAAAACATGGAAATCGTAATGGGTATTGGTCTTTTATTAATGTTAGGTTACTTATCATCTTTATGCTTCACGGACTAATTTAGTCAAAATGCATACTAATCACGATTCGTATGTATAATGCCGTGTTATCAAGGTTTAGCTATTATCTTAGAATTTCATTTAATGTAAAATAATGCTCTAAATTGGGGCTAATCGGGGCTCTGCTATGGAGCAACTGTGGGGCTAATTGGAGCAAATTAAAATATGCGGCGTGTGTACAGGAATATGTGTGTAAAAAAGATTGGGGCTACCGCTTCAATCTTTTTTATTTGGAGTTCTTCCTTACGCTAAATAAGAGTCAATGTTAGTATTTACGCTATCATTTGATATCAAACTACTTCCATTAGCCCTCCAGTCGCCTAAAAACGATCAATTTTTTATGCATTCTAATACTTCATCGCGTGGATACTTTCTAGCTAACGACTTCGAAACTTTCAAATTGGTGAAACATAGCTGTGCTGAAAGTTCAGCATTCTTTCATTGATAAGCTAATACACAAATTGCAGAGTTGTCACCTAAAAGGACTGGTGAAATCGTATTGATCCTTTCAAGGAGCTGTACATTAGCAAAGTCCTTCAACGGGAGGGCGAAATTTCAGCCTCTCTTTAATTTAGCTATATAATAAAGTTGATTAAATTAACGATTTTATCCTTGATATGAGAAAACATACAAAAAGCATATATTGATCAATCTTTCTTCAAAATGGAGCTTTTACATTAGGGCTGGGACATAACTAAATGGTTCCTTCATAAAGCCGAATAATCTCTAAATTAACAAAACATGATAAATAGAAAAACCGAACTATTCCGAAACACTTCATGAGCGTTTCATTGGATAGTTCGGTATTTTTGTTTGCTGAAACACTTTTATCTCAGCCTCTTTTTATAAATCGTAATAGATTTTCGTTTGCATAAATGTTTAGCTTATTTCCCCAGTTTTTCATCATTAATTGGCAAGTCGTTTTGTAAGATATCTTGAAGGACGTTTCTCAGCTGCCTATACTGCTGCTCTGTAATATTCAATTGCTTCATTACTTGACGTGACACTTCAGGTAACTTTTGGCGTACTTCAATTCCTGCTTTTGTTAAATAGATTTGCATTTGTCGTTCGTCTTCCTTGGAACGATCACGACGGACGTAACCTTTTACCTCTAACTTTTTTAATACAGGTGTTAATGTACCAGAGTCTAAAAATAAACGTTGCCCCAATTCCTTCACCGTAATTTGCTCATCGTCCTCAAGAGCTAGTATGGCGATATAACCTGTATAAGTTAAATCGTATGGTTTTAATAGCGTCGTATATTGTCGAATGGTTTCCTTTGAAGTCGCATACAATAAAAAGCAAAGTTGATTATCTAAATGAATCGGCATAGTAATCCCCTCTTTAAGTACTTTTGATACTTTTAATATTAAAAATAAAGTTTCTACTTGTCAAACACAATTAAATTGTGTACAATCGATTTTGCAAAATTAAATTGTGCACAATCTAATCGAATAGTGCCGCAGACAAGGAGTTTTATCTAATGAAAGTATTATATACAACAACCATGATTAATGACGGTGGCCGTAATGGTAAATCGTATGCAGAGGATCAATCGTTATCATTAAATATTGCACCACCTGGCTCGAAATTAGCGGATGTTACAAACCCAGAACAACTATTTGCAGCAGGTTATAGCGCTTGCTTTAATAGCGCGTTAGATTTAATTAAACGCCAAAAGAAAATTCAAGGGGCATCAACAATTAAAGCAACAGTTAAATTAATAGAGAAAGCTGCATTTGACTACGTGCTTGCTGTTGACATTGAAGGACATATTGAAGGCTTATCAATTGAAGAAGCACAACAATTATTAGAGATTACACATACCGTTTGTCCATATTCAAAAGCAACAATGGGCAATATCAACGTAACAATTAAAGCGATTTAATTAATATCTAGAAAAAGAGGGAAATAAAATGACAACAACTACACCAGTAAAACAAATTATGCACGAGCGTAAATCGGTTCGTAAATACAATGCTAACACAACGATTTCTCGTGAAACGATTATGCAACTGTTACAAGATGCAACTTCAGCACCATCTTCAAGTAATTTGCAGCCATGGCGCTTTATCGTCATCGATGATAAAGAAATCCAAAAGAACATTAATATTTTTTCGTTTAATCAAGAACAAATCGAAACAGCATCTGCCATTATCGCTGTCGTTGGAGATGCAGAAATGTATCTAAATGCAGAGGAAATTTATGCAAAAAACGTTGAGCTAGGCTATATGCCTGAAGAAATTGCAAGTAAGCTTGCTCAGGACTCTCTAGCAATGTATGGTGCGATTCCAAAAGAGGCGCTACTAAATATCGTTCACTTTGACGCAGGCTTAATTTCAATGCAAATTATGCTATTAGCGAAGGAAATGGGCTATGATACAGTCGCTATGGGTGGCTTCGACAAATCAAAATTTGCTGAATATATGGAATTACCACCGAACGAAGTGCCTATTTTATTACTAGCGATTGGCGAGGCAGCTGGACCAGCGTATGGTTCTTCACGTCTTCCAATTGAGCGCCTTGTACGCTTCAACAAATAATTCTTCGGTTGTACGAGCGGATTATTTGGTAATGTCCTAGAATACATTTGGAATTGCTTTTTTATAAATAGAACAGAGCAGTGAGGAAAGCATGGACAAGCATCCAGCAGAAAAGGTCTGAAAGGAATTATAGATGTTTAAACAAAAAAAGACTAGGTACTCATTTTAAAAATGAGTCCTGGTCTTTGCTTAAATAATTGATAAATAACGAAAGAATTTTAAAATACACAAAAAAACTTACTAAATAGATTTTGCATCCTGTTTAAAATTGAACGCCAAGAGAATAAAATAATAATGAGTTTCCAGTCGTTTTTGAACCTAAATCAAAGATAGTACATAAGAAACAAAATACTTCTACTAGTAATATTGGTTTTGCTGGTCATTGCTTGCTGCATTGTAATATACAACCCAACTAAACAGGCAGTTGTCATTGTTGTTCAATAAGTTTTCTGTTGTAGGGTTTAACAACTTAGCTTTCTTTCCTTTTCATTTCATTTATAACCCCCACCGTTCCTTCAGCCTAGTCAAAAAATTATCTTGCTACCATCATCACCGCATGCATCTTGCGTTTACACCAATAAATTCCTATAAAATGAAAAAGACTGTAGACTTATTTATCCATAGTATCTATACTTCGGAATGATTCTTCTTATTTTTGATTTATAAGTATTCAAGAACAATTCTCGCCACTAAAGTACGTGGCAAAATTGTTAAAATACCACTCTCTTTTCTAACTAGCTCCTTATGTTCTTCATTGTATCCCATACAATCCAAAACAATTAAATCTACTTGGTAATTTTTAAGATAATGTGCTGCTTCTTCAAAGTTACCATAATCATATGGTGAGGCAATAGCAACTGTAATTTCATCCGAAATATTTTCCCACTTTTTTAGCATGCTTTTCCTCTGTTCTTCATGCGGGATAATTAAACCTATCTTCGGTTGATCGGCCATAGCAGCAATAGTTTGTGTTACGATTCGATGAGCATATAAAATGGGCTTTTCACATGTAAAAGCCGAAAATTCATCTGTGGATAATACCATGACCATATCCACCTCTTGTTCTAGCTTTGATAATTCATTTTGTAATAATGGTAGTAGCTTTCTTTTGTTAATTATTATAGATCTGCCATCTCGTAATCGTGAAACACATATGTTCTTTTCTTTTCTCGCAATAACTGTTAGTAATTGCGCTTCTTTTAAGGCATCCAATGCCCCTCTTTCCACAATTTCAATATTTTTATTAAACATTTCTTTAAAAGTTGGTGTAATGTCTGAACGAGGTGATTGTCCAATAGTCAAAAAGCCAACTTTAGTCATTAGTAGGCACCCCTAAAGTTTTATAGGAAGCTTCTACACCTTCATATCGTTCAAATAGTTGTACCACTTTTTCACCATTTACTTTTGGATGATCCAATACATCTAAAATCAATAATGAATGTTTTAACACCATATTTATTCCTCCACAGTTTTCCATATAATTTTGGCTCAGCAACTTTAGGTAGTACTCTTTTCCATCATTTAAAATGAGAATATTCGGAATTATATAAATCCAACAAGACCTTTTTTCCACTTTGATCAATTAATATCTTCTAATTGAATACATGTCACTTCACTAATATCCAACGTATTACCTGTTATAAAAAATACGATCACTTCTTCACCATATACAAAACCGATTTCATTGAAACAAAGCAAATTGAGAGAAAAGATATTAATGAACATTGTTACATAAGTTTAAGTATATTAGAACATTTATCGTAATAAAAAATTCAAAAGAACTATAATTTTTACAATATCTAGGAATTCATTACATAAAAAAAGAGTAGATCAAAGCCTGTCTACATCTGAAGGTTCTATCCGTCGCTTCTAAAACATCCCATCTTTTTTTTCGATAAATTGGACAAGGGGCAGCCTCGCTCATGCGAAGCCACCCCTTTAGTATTTAATAGGTAACATTTTCGTAAATTGTAAAGTCTCAACCCAATCATCTGGGGAATATTATCTCGAAACAGTATATGTTTCTTCACCGCGGTAAAATTCCACTGTGTGCTCTCTAACTTAAGCAACGCAAACCCAACCTTCTTTTGCGTCCTTGCAGCCCCAAAGCATGCGCCAGTGTGAATAAGTATCTTCAAAAACAAAAGCAGAATGCCAGATTACGGAAATATGCCACCTAAAATAGCACGGTTCCTATTATAGCACATAGTATTTAGAAAGTAAAGATTTCATTTAAATTACCAAGGTATAACGGTTGAACATTCAATATGATATCCATGTTGAACAGACCATTTTAGTAAAGAATCCCAATAGTTCTCGCAGATAGCAAGTATTTGTTGTGGATCTGAGAGATTACCAGACATCACCATCTCACATAGAACATCAAATCCCTCAGGCTTATCTATAAATGACAATGCTTCTGGCAATACCTGTGCAGAGGTAGTGAAAAATTGTTTATTGTGTAACCCTAAAATCATTGCACCTGCTGTAGCAAATTTCATCGCCAAAATCGGTAAAAATGTTTGAGGACCTTGTATTTCGATATTTTTCAATTTGCCAATATACTCGTACATTTCTTCTACTAAAGTTCTACAGATAGCTTCTTTAAATATCGAGTAATCTACTGAGCTGGCTTTTGCTTTTAGTTCAGGAAAAAAATCATTCGGGTCTTAAATAGGTAGGATGTTGAAAAATTGGCCATGCGTCAGTGGCCATTCTTCGTCAACGGTAGTCGCTTCTTCGATAATATCTTCTGCGCTGTCAAAATTCACTTCTGCCTTCCAATCCCCTGCAGTCCATTCATAGCTAAAGCCTTCATCTAAAGAGTTTACAATACATTTAATTTCTATATCTGAAAAAGGTCCATCTGTTTTTCGTGCTAATGAACCGTATACCCCGATTGCTTGAACCTTTGACCCATATCTTTCTAGAACTTGATTTACAATGGAATAAGCAATCTCCATTCTTTCTTCTCTCGTTACTTTCTTCGGACCAATCATATTTGTCTCTCCTTTTAATTAATTTTATGAGATTATAATTGGCAGCGGAGGACCACGAGCTTAACGAGGAATTTTATCTGCCGTCATGTACAAAATGACCATTCTTTAATAGATATTCTCCTTTGCTACAATCGTTTTCTTTTCTCCAGCAAATCGAAAACTTCGTCCATATCCAATTCAAACATCACAGAATCTTGAGATAGAGGCGCAAAATAATATGTAACTTTTTCTTCCTCATATTCTTTCTCTAACTGCAACCACTTTTCAGTTGGCAGCACACAAAAAGCCAAAGTATCTCCGCCAAGTGAATCCATGTACCAACGGATTTGATATTTTGGTGCAATAAAGCTTTGAATAGCTTTCAAGGTTGTGTCTCTATCGGTCCTTTCTTCGTCATACGGGATTGCTTTCTTCACCTCATCTTTTATTAAGAAAATATCAACGCCCCTTGGCTTATTATTTTCAATGAGTTCAAATTTTATTTTATCTTCTTCAAGTAAGTATTCGTTAAAATATTCTACAATAGAATCGTCAAAATCTTTCCAATCAACCCAAATTAATGCTTCACTATCCCAAAAGCTTTCCTCTTCCACTAAAGGATTTTTCAGAAACAACTCGATTTTTTCATCTATTTGGCTCATATACATCCTCCTAAAATTTTGATTTTCATTGCTCAAAGAATTTCAATTTCAAAGATTAATAAAATTTCTCCACCTCAAGAGCATTTTCAGGCAATCCTGATACTTACCCATCCCCAACCTCAAAAATAAGCCATCTACCATCAACGGTTTTCCCTAAGATGAAGGTTTAACTGAACGAGCTAACGTAATAAATACGTCTAAACAAGGCGCTTCATTATCATAAGTACTCTCTTAGCTGATGCATGAAAGAAGAATCTAATCTCTATGAACAATTGTCAAAAGCCTTCATCCTTCACTGTTTCATATTACCATATTTGGAATTTTGAATAAAAATAGAGGCAAGTCCAAAATGAACAAGCCCCTTAAAAATATTTCTACACATTTAGAACACCATAATGAAACTTCGCTGTTGTTCTTTCAAATTGTTGAAAATGATATTTGGCAAACCATTCAGAGCGAAAATGAGCCTTTAACACCACCCGTTTTCTCGCCACTCGTTTCGCCTCACTTACCCATTCATCCGTTAATGTCACATGTTCCCCAGCTAAGCGTAATGCCTCAAAATTATTCGCTTCTTCAATAATCTCTTCAAACATCGGATCCATGTACACGACATCAAAAGTATTGTCCGGCAAAGTTTTCAAATAGCTAACTGCTTCAGCCTGCACCACTTCAATTTGGCGCATACATGCAGTTAACGGCAGCTCTGTCGTATCGTAGGATTCCATCCCCTGCCCAACAATAAATGCCACATTCGGGTTCGCTTCTAATCCAACGACTCGCCCCGCTTCACCAACTGTATACGTCGCCAGCATAGCATCCGCAGCAAGTCCAAGAGTGCAATCAAGCACCGAATCTCCTTTTTCAAGCTGTGCCGCTTCTAAAAACGGCTCCGCTTCCCCACGAGCTACACGCTTTAAGCGAAACGCTGCTGAATTCGGATGGAAGAAAAATGGCTCATTTGCTCCAAAAGCATAATACTCAAAACGATTTTTCCCAGCAACGATCACATGTGCATGCAATTCCTGAGAGATCTTCCGAACAGAACGCTTTTTTCTTGGTTCAAAAGAAGCACCTAATTGTTCACACGCAAAAGCAGCGAGCGCCAACGATAAATCGTCTGGTCTGCCCGCTGTCGTAACAATGGTTTTTATTTCTCGCATGTTTGCTCTAAAACACCTGTTAAATGTGTAACGATTTGCTCCACAGGGAATCCTTCAATTTGCTCGCGTGGAATGAAGTAAGCCAATTCCCCATCCTTTAAAATCGCCATCGAAGGTGAACTTGGTGGCACATCCTCAAAAAAGCTACGCATCGCAGCAGTCGCTTCAGGATCCTGACCCGCAAAAACAGTCACAAGATTATCAGGCTTAACCGCCTCCACTGCCTCACGAGCAGCCGGACGCGCCAACCCAGCCGCACAACCACAAACCGAATTAATCACAACCAACGAAGTCCCCTTCGCCTCCGCCATAAACTCATTCACCGCATCCGCAGTCGTAAGTTCCTTAAATCCAGCCTCCACTAACTCCTCACGCATCGGCTTCACTACCTGCTTCATATATTCATCGTAAGCGTTCATGCTTTTACCCTCTTTCATATGTATTCGCAAAGGTTATTATAGCAAGGTTTTTCACGAATGTACAAAGACTTGCCTTTTGCCCGATTTCATGCGTTTTCGGGGGAAATGTGACTTTTTCGTGATTTTGGTGACTTTTTTGTGTAACGGATGGTGGTTTTATTTAGGGCCGTTACACACCCAAAAAATGGGATTGATTTGTAAACAGCTTTAGGATTTTTGAGCATAAAAATTGAAAAGCCCAGGCTCAATTAATTGAGTAGCTGGGCTTTTTTGATTTTCTATGTCCTCCAACTCTTCAATTAACCACTTACCCTAAAAAACAACAAATATTTTTAATTACAAACCTAGAGTAATATAAAGCCTGTAAATTTCAGTAAACCAACCTTTATGTTATTTCTTTGCTTTCATAGTTTTGTGTTGTTTTTCGTAATTATATGGTTTAATCATACTCATTTCGAATTTTGTGTCTGTGGCTTTGAATGCTATCTTGAGTGGTATCTCTGTAGTTATACCGTCGACTGTGTTTGTGTAAACTGTATCCGTCACAATCTCACTTTGAGCTCTTTCTGCCTCCGTCATTAAAAGATATTTTGGATTTTTCTTATCTCCTCCATCATAAAAAGTTGCATCAGAATGATACCATTTCCCTCCAACCTTCACGGCATTCCATACATGACCCTCACCAGTACGTGTACTAACTCCTGGTAAGATTCTAGACTCAATTCCAAATCTAACATATAAAGATGCTGCTAAATTCGTATAACCCATACAAACACTATAATCATAAGTGTCTAAGTATGGATGATCCTTAGGTATCTTCTTGCCGTAAGAAATTTGACTACCTACGAAATCGTTTACAGCGAAAACAACATCATAATCTGTTTCTAATTTATAGTTATCCACAATGTATTTCTCAGCCTTATCCATCTTTTTATACCAAGCATCCTCGTCTTCCTTGTCACGTCGATTACTGATAAATATAGTGTTTTTGTAAACACCTTTACTTATTTCTTCAGCATAACTCGAAACACTTCTCCCATAAACGGCATAACCAGGAATATCTTGGCTGATATCTTTCAAGAAAAATGAATATTCAGAAAGTTCCTTATTATAATCCTTGTTAGTGTAAACCACTACATCTTTAGGTTCAAATTCAGGACTGTTGTACAAGGCGATCATCGCTTGCTTTACTTCCGCTAAAGTTTTGAACTCACTAGCTTTAGGTATGTACTCCTTGTAAATCCAACTACCTCCTGGCGTTAATTGCCATTCTGCGTGAGCTGTTCCACTTGTGGCTACAGTGGCGAACATACCCGTTGCTAAAAGTGCACCTGCTACCAAAACTTTTAATGTTGATTTCTTTTCCATTTGAATCCCTCTTTCCTTCTTGGTTAATTGCTTTTTCTAACAAATTGATAATCTTCTTTGTATCACTAGGATTCAAAATAAAATCATCCACCATCCCCGCTTTCTTCAATCTTCAACACTCTTTCGTTGTATTTTTCTAATTCTTCAGATGTCAATTCTCGCAATGTGCTTTCATACTTGGAATTGTTCGTGAGTGTAAACAGCGTCGTCTGTTTCCTTGTAGCTGTCCAATTTTACCTATTATAAAATACTCTAGGTAAAAACACTTCCTTTTTTATTAATATTTACCGATTAATTTAAATAAATGGATTTTTAGTAAATAAAATCTATACTATATACCAAATAATAAATCTTTATCGAAGCAAGACCAGCTAGGCTAAACTAGTTTTGCTGGTCATAACTATTATTCAGCCGGATTGTGCGGCCTTGCCTATCAAGTATTTTAATGCACTATCCAATCCAAAATCGTAGAGAATTATTAGATATAAGTAAGTTATACATAGGGAATTATCTATCATATGCAATGGCATGTGGATGCTACCTCAAATACATTCTGCATTATGTAGCTTAACAACAACGATTCTTCATTTCGAAGAAAATGTTTTATTCTACAAATTATAGCGTTATAATTCCAATTAAGGAAGGAGGTACATACATGGATTTCAGCACACGCTTAACTTCTTTAAGGAAAGAAAGATATCTTTTACAAGCTGATGTAGCGAACAAAGTGGGTATTGCTCGTGCTACATACGGAGCATATGAACAGGGAAGTAGACAACCTGACTTTGATACATTAGAGAAACTCGCTGACTTCTTTGGAGTATCATTTGACTACCTTCTTGGTCGTACAAACACCCCTGCACTTACACCACAAGAAGAAAACGAAGCTGCTTTCCAAGCCTTCGCCAACGATCCAGAACTAAATGTATTTTACAAAGAGCTTCCTGAGTCAGATGAAGAAGCTGTACGTAAACTTCGTAATATTTGGGAGATTATTAAAAACGAAAAAAAATAGGACATGCTTTTTTAATAAAAAGAACAGTAATCGTTTATGGTTGAATATAGGATTTTCTAGCTTCAGCATTGCTATAACTTTTTATTTTTATGCTTCATATAGTTCTATTTACGCAAGTCGTTAGAATCAATATTTCTAGGAGGCAATTGGAATGGCAAAACAGAAAGTAAAGTATAAATGGTACAGTCAATGGTGGTTTATTATTCTAATGTTAGTTTTAGCGTACGCTACTGCATTTATTACATTAGGATTTGCGATTGCAGGATTTATACTGCGCTCAAATGAAAGAAAAAGAGTTGAAGGCGATTTAAAGTTTGCAGAAATACATGTGCTTGATCAACTCATTGATAGCCAAAAGGTCAAACTCACCGAAATGGAAGCTCAAATAGAAGAGAAAGATAATTTCTTAATAAAACTCGAGCGAGAATATAAAGAGGAAATCCGTCTTGAATATCAATCCCAAGCATCTCAAGTTATTGAAAATGCTAATACTCAAGCATCTCAAATAATTAAGGAAGCTGCAGATAAGTCTGCACAGACTTTGATAGATCTACAAAAGTATATTGAAGAAAAAGATCTTTTAAACGAAGAGCAAACTACCCTACTGAAGAATGTAAAAACAAATGAAAATAAATTATTAAAATTAAAAACTGAGTTTATAGGGATTAGAAACCTGATAAATACTTTCCCCGATGCTATTAACATGAATTTACTTGAGTCTGAGGTTACTGCCCTTGTGAATCATTTTGATGAAAATTCAATGCTATACAACCTAGTAGAACTAAACTGTCACTATAAAAACTCAAAAGAACTACGAAAAGAAATGAATCGTAATAAAAAAGAATTAAATAAACTATTAGAAGCATATGTAGATCGCTACACAACAAAGGCAAATCGTTCTATCTATCAATTAATGGTTATTGGTCTCCAAGCTGAATTGCAAAATATCCTTTACACCCTTTCTTATGACAAATTAGAAAGCGCTCAGGAAACCGTAAAAGAACTCATTCGCAAGTATCTAGCTATTTGTGCAGACGGGAATCAATCCATTTTACCTACTATAACTAGATTCTTAACAGAAATAGAACCTATTTTCTTGGAGGCAATAGAAGTAGAGTATCACTACTATATTAAGCGTGAACAAGAAAAAGAAGAGCAACGAATTATTCGTGAGCAAATGCGCCAAGATGCTGCTGAACGTAAAGAATTAGAAGCTCAAAAGAAAAAACTAGAGCAAGAAGAAGCTAAATATCTTGTCGAAATGAATAGAAATCGTGAATTACTTTTAACTGAAACTGACTCTGAAAAGATTTCTGCACTTGAAGCACGAATCCTTGAACTAGAAGCTCAGCAATTGAAAGTTACAGAAGAAAAAGAAGAAATTTTAAAACGCGCAAATGGGAAAGCTGGCTATGTTTATGTTATCTCAAATCTAGGATCATTCGGTGATCGAATTTTCAAAATCGGCATGACACGTCGTATGAACCCTATGGATAGAGTAGATGAATTGGGTGATGCTTCTGTTCCATTCCGCTTCGATGTCCACGCAATGATATTTTCTGATAATGCAGTGGATTTAGAAAGTAAACTACACGAAGAATTAAACATACAAAGGGTAAATAAAGTAAACCTTCGTAAAGAATTCTTCGAAACAAACATTAATGACCTACAAACGTTAGTAGAAACAATTGACCCTACTGTGGAATTCCGCACAACACTAGTTGCCCAGGAATTTCACCGCAGTTTAGAGATAAAAAAGGAACAATTAAGCGAACAAATAGCATAACTTAGATTACCTTTTTCATAGGCATGTTCTTTATTACTACGAATTACTGAAATTTTTAAAAACAAGAAAAATTGAGGCTGGGACAAAACCCATCTCTAAACTAAAAGCCGGTGAAATTTTACGATCAGTAAAATTTCACCGGCTTTAAATTTTTTTTCATAAAAAAATAAGAACCACTTCTGATAAAATTAAGTCACCACAACAAAATTATACAGAAAGAAGGATCCTTATGTTTAAAGATTATAACATGAATCAATTAGTTTTGCCTTTAGATTTAGAAGTGAAGTTACAAAAGAATGATATTGCCTACCATGTCCACTATTTAGTCGAAAGTATCCCGCCCGAAGCATTTGAAACATTCCTTCGAAATGAGGGCTGTCCTGCCTACCATCCACGCATGATGCTTAAAATTATCTTGTGTGCCTACACGCAATCTTTCTTCTCAGGGCGCAAAATTGAAGCGCTTTTAAAAGATTGTCTTCGGATGATGTGGTTAGCTCAAGGGCATGAACCAACCTACCCGCACAATCAACCGATTCCGTGTCCAACAAGAGGTGAAAGAGTTGATTCGTCAATGCTTCGTTCAATTCCGCTGCCAGCTGGTACAGGAAGAATTAATTAACCAGGAAGCTATTTTTATTGATGGAACAAAGATTGAAGCGAATGCGAACAAATTTACATTCGTGTGGAAAAAGTCGATTGAGAAATATCATAGCGGACTAATTGAAAAGTCAAACCAGCTATACGATGAGCTGCTTGAAAAAGAAATCATGCCAGAAATTGAACGGGAAAATGAAAAGGAATTAGCATTAGAAGACCTAATGGCCGTGAATTTAGTAAGCCCGTAATCAAATAACGCATATAAACAACTAGGCACCTCCGGTACGATAGACGTATCAAATGAAGGAGGTGCTTCTTTATGTTAACTACCAAACTAACAATTGTCCCTGTGACACTCCATCCTATCACTGACGAATTTTCTTCTAATCATTCACCTCAATATTCCGATTGCACAAGCTGCGTCATTAAAACAGCTACCGCAGAAATCTCCTTCTTCAACGGCGTAGATGAGCACATCATTCAAACGATTATGAAGGAGTTGAATAATCGATGAAGCATGATTTTACGAGCGTAAAAAATATCTATATTATTTGTGGCAAGACTGATATGCGTAAAGGAATCGACGGTCTCGCAACGCTCATTCAGGATTCTTATGAACTCGATCCCTATAGCGATTCCATCTTCTTATTTTCTGGAACGAGCAAAGATCGTTATAAATGTTTGTATTTTGATGGGGATGGCTTCGCCATGCTTTATAAACCATTAGATAACGGGAAGCTACAATGGCCAAAGGATGAAAATGAAGTTCGAAACTTAACACAACAGGAACTTCGCTGGCTATTGGAAGGTTTATCTCTCCAGCAACCAAAAGCGATTGCGAAATCCGCAAAAGGTGTCTTTTAAATTCCTTCATTAAGATGGTATAATCATCCACAACTTATACTAAACGAAATGTGGTGAATGATTTGGAAAACGCTTCTATTACAACTGAAAAAGTTATTCAACTTCTTGAAGAACAATTAACATATATGAAACAACAAAATGGAAATTTATCTAAACAAAATAAAGACTTACTGAAACGAATTGAAGCATTAACTGAACAGGTTCATCAATTAACCAAGGCTTTATATGGTTCAAAATCAGAAAAATCAAAGTATCAAGCACCGGATGGACAAGGTTCTTTATTTGAAGATGATCCGTCTTTTAACGATTCTGAGCAGACAGAAGAACAAAGCACGCCAACTGTTACTTATACCGTTGTCCGTAAACTACATAAGAAAAAACGGAATGATTCTTTTCGTGATGGGACTGAAATAGAAGAAATTCACCACCATCCCACCAATACACAATGCGAATGTTGCCTTGGCCAAATGACTGAAGCCGGTACAACTATTGCGCGTGAAGAAGCAAAATTCATTCCGGCAAAAATGATGCGCATCCAGCATATTGAACATGCCTACGAGTGCAAGCACTGTAAAATGGATGCCACACAAAAAGCACAAATGAAACGTGGGAAAGCCCCACAAGCTGCCATTCAGCGAAGCATTGCGGGACCTACCGTTCTAGCAAAACTCATCTATGATAAGTTCATCCAATACTTGCCTCTTTACCGTCAGGTAAAGGAGTGGGAACGATATGGCCTGCTTACGAATGATAAGAACTTATCAAACTGGGTGATCCGTGCAGCAGAAGATTGGCTTCTACCGGTTTATGAACAGATGAAGCAGATATTAACAGCAAAATCTGTTCTGCATGTAGATGAAACCTATGCGCAAATAATCAAACGTTCAGACGGAAAATCCGGTCAATCGAACGCCTATAATTAGGTGTTCCGAAGCGTGCCAAGTCAAGGACCGATCATCGTTCTTTTTCAAAGTGCATTATCGAGAAGTCGTTCTGTACTAGAAGAATTTACAGAAGGCTTTAAAGGAACCATAATTTGTGATGGTTATTCGGCATACGGTAATCTACCTGAAGTCACGTTCGCCAATTGTTGGGCGCATGTAAGACGTTATTGGCTGAAAGCCGATAGCAAAAACGGGCAAATTGGCGTAGATTACTGTGATCAACTGTATCACCTAGAACGTCAATTCAAGTATCTTTCACCAGGTAAACGCCGAAAATCACGGCAAAAACATTCAAAGCCGATTGTAGAGAAATTCTTGAAATGGGTGGATGAATCGCCTTTCTTCGGAAAAAATGCCTTAGCCAAAGCTGCGGAATACACATTAAATCGTACCCACGGATTAAAAGCGTTTCTGTTCGACGGTAGGATTGAAATCGATAATAACCCGGCTGAAAATGCGATTCGCCCTAATGTGATCATCGTAAGAACTGGCTTTTCTCTGTTAGGGAAGCAGGCGCTAAAGCAAATGCGATCTGTTTAAGTTTGGCTGAAACGGCATCGATTTCTATCAATACCTAGTGACGTTAATGACAGAATTGCCAAATTTACCGATTCATCAGCAGCCATAGATTTTAAATAATTACATGCCTTGGTCGAAAAAAATCCAAGCCACATGTTCAAACTAGCCATCTATCCGAAAAAAATTAGGATAGATGGCCATTCGTCGTGTGTACCGAGAGGGTGTGCTTTTTTTATATTTCGGGCTTACTGAATTTAAGAAAATTCACAGCCATTAGCTAAGAGCTATCTGGAGACAACATAAAAAATAGAGAAATCCGAATTTGAATGAATTCAAATTCGGATTTCTCACTAATTGAAGCTAGTTATGTCCTAGCCTCTTCCTTTCTTGCATGTGTCATTTTTCATTTAAAATTGATAAAAGGATTATTATTTTCCCACTAAATTTAATTTTTTTTTAGCTCTTTAATTAAAAATATTAAATCCCAAATTAAAAGGTTAATTTTAATTGATTCGAAACACTTATACGCAAATTCAATTAGATATAACTCATATGGTGATTGATTTTCATAAATAGAATTAAATTTAATTAATTGCGTATTTGGATCATACGTATAATTATTATGTCCAATAGGATTTCGAAGTTTCGTATCCAAAGATTTTTGGAAAATAACAGATAATTTGTTACTACTATCAGACAAATATTTTAATTTTTGACCTTTAGTGAGCTTCTTAAAATCATTAATAGTTCTAATTTGCCCCCTTCCAACATTAATAGAAGAATTAAAATTATTTACTGAACCTCTTACCACCAAATTATCAAACATCATAATTAGATTCGAGTTTTCTAATAAGGTCTCATAAGTATTTTGGTATAATCTATCTAATTTTTCTAGTGAGACCGTATTTAATCCTTCGATATGTTTTATTTTTTCAATATCTTTATTAAGTGCTTCAAAATAAATTACAGGTAATAGGTATCTGTAATGATTTATAAAAGAATTGAATAAAGAAAATAATTGCTTTTGAATATGAAGTAAATCGTCCTCAGTATAATAATTTAGAAATTCCAAAAATTCACTTGGGCTTTGGTTTGAAATTTCCTTCAAAGTAGTAGATAAAGATTCTGCAGAGTACTCTGATATTGGTTTTATTGCTGAGAGTGTCCGAAAAACAGTGGTGATAAGTTTGCTAACACTAGAGTCTTTCTCGTAAGGGCTAATAGTAATATTAGGGCTCTCTCTTAACTTATTTATTTCCTTTTCTATATATTCATCTCGTTTATTAAAATAAAGATTAGCAATTCTCTCTATTATTTTCCATTCCTTATTTATAAAGCTAGGTAGCATCCCCTGCAAAATCTCGTACATTTCGATTTTGCCATGAGGTGCATATCTTATAAAAGGAGAGAATGCGCTAGCTAAAAATGTTTCCTCTGTAAATTTGGTAATTTTAATTGATGGAAATTCACCAGAAAGGACTAGTATGTAATCTCCATCAAATCCCGATTTATTTGTAGCATTATTCAGGTTATATTCTAGCCATTCATCATTATGATTAATTATCTCCCCGTATATATTTGTTAGACATGTGGGACAAGAGTAATGAATTGGATACTCTTTTAAAGTTCCGACTTGAAATTTTACAAGTGTTTTGGTATCACAAACTTCACAAGTAACCGTTTGCGTAACTACAGCCATAAAATACCTCCTTTTTAACTAACATCACAATTATTCCAACCCATATCAATAATAAATAATTTATTTTACCTAAAAGAGTAACTACAAAATTAATCAAATAATTAAGCTAAATTATTTAGGATTAAGTAATTTTTATACCTAATAATTAATTACTCTTCTAAAAAACTCATGTCACAAAATGTAAATGTTAGATTTATTTCTATTTCTTCCTCTTCATTATCATTGTGTGGGTTTGGATGAGACCTATATGTATTATAGATATAATCTCGATTCAAAGCGTAATTATAATATTCTTTAGATAGTTCAAGAATCTCGAAGTTTTCAAATATTTTTTTTAAAATCATTTGGTCTTCTTTCGAAATCCTATCTATTTCTTTAGATTTTTTTATTCCCACACCGAACAAACCACTGTCCATTATTTCATTATCATACTCCCTAACAGTAGTATCTACATAATTTTCTAGAATTAAATACAGTTTATTCTTCAGGTATATGTTTGTGAGAAATTCCAAAATTCCATTATTTTCTTGAGTGTAAAGCATTTTGATATCTTTTAATTCTTGTTGAGTAATCTTTGTTGAAAGGTCTTCATCATCTAATAAATCGCTAACAATTGAATCTCCCATAATTAGAAAAGAATCATAATCTTTTGAAATTAAATATAGAAAATACGAATCTTCTTTAGTAAAGGAAATTTCACACATTAGACAGTTCCCTTCATATCCTTTTTCCCCAGTATCATCCAAAACAAGGTTTGCTTTAACAAAAAAGTTTTTACTACAGCAAGGACATTGATGATATGAAATGTAAACCTCTTTTTTTATTTTCCCCTCTTTTCTTTGAAATTCACCTGGAGTATTTTTGATTCTTTCTATTGTTTTCTTCCCTTCTGTAAATTTTTTATTTAATGAGAAATAACGTATAAACTTCCACACATTTAATTCTTTGACTTGTGTACTCCCAATTAAATTTAAATCATGCTCATTCACATAATAAGTAAAATCAGTAATTAACTTTTTATAAATCGGAAATACAACACTGATTACTTGAGTAATCAGATAATTTATTTGTTTACCTGTAAGATCATACTCATGGTGTGTAATAGCATTTCTTACTTTGTTTAAATGTTCAATACTCCCATAATCAGTTTCATTTATCTCTAAACTGTTTAAAATTATCGCTCTTTGAACAGCTTCCATAAAAGATATAGTATTTCCGTTAAAAGTTTTATTTCCTTTTTTTATCATAGAATTCATTTTCATTGAGAAATAATCATTTAGATTATCATATATTAGTAATTTATTTGTATCTTGTACTATATATTTAAAAAGTGTTTCAATTGAATGATGTAGGCTTAAAACAATGTCTTTTGCGATTAACTCTCTTTCAACACCACTTTTTTCATCCAATATTTTTAAATTATGTATAGCTTTTCTATAAGAATGTAAACCATTATCAATAAGATTCATTTTAATCCTCTCCAATTAATTTAATTCATTCACATTAATAACAAATTTACTAGTTTATGTTATTATACTTGAAAGCTCAAATCTTTTGTGGAAGAAAGCAGTAATTTTTGTTTACTTTTCGTGAATTCATGCTTTTACCCTCTTTCATATGTATTCGCAAAGGTTATTACAGCAAGGTTTTACGTCATTGTATAATGTTTCGATTTCACCGTTATTCGCTCGCATTCGGTATTTTGGTTGCTTTTTTGTTGCTTTGGTTGCTTTTTATTTTTAGCCAAACGTTATATTTTAACAAAGAGTTATGAAAACAAAACGCTCGGGTCTTCTTGGATAATAGGATAACTGATCACAGTAGTCTGTTTTTTGTCTGTACTTTAATCTCTCAATTCCCTAAAATAGAACTATAAAGGAAAGAATTTTCGGAATGGAAAAATATTCTACATTGGATTATTAAAAAAAATGACAGGTGTGATTAAATGATTGATTTTATTATTGCAACATCATTTTTGCTGAATCCCATACTTGCCCTAGTTTTTTCATTAAATCTATGTATTTTTATTATAAGAGTTTCTAAAAATGATTATACAAAGATTAAGACAAACATAGTATGGATTTGTTTATCTAGTATGTATATAATCTTTACCTTAACATGGATGTTTGGCAATACAGGTAATGTATCCTAAAAATTACATATTAGCTGTTTTAAAAAATAATAATGGTGATTTAAAGACGTACGTTTGTAAAAAAGATGTACTGTTTTGAAAATAGTTAAATCGTTTATAGAAAATGATAAACTGAAATATTCATAAGGAAAGAAAGCTTGATAAGTAGTTGGCAAAGGCCCCCTGTCTTCTGGACAACAGAGAGAATCTGGCTCTCCTAAAAACTAATATAAAGCGGAACAAAATAAAAAAGATACCGCTTCAAATAAAACAGTATCTTCTACTAATAATATGACTAAAAAAATTCTATCGCTGATTTCCTATTTGCATGGTTACACACACTAACCGGCTTCGTAGCATGTCCATTGTCATCTGTACACCAAGACTGCGACTGGAATGCAAGGAATATACCCACCCATCTGTTTTCTTCCTCAAAATGAATGAGTACACCACCATCTTGCCAAATCCCGTCGTCTTGTCTAAAATCCTTACTATTTCCTTGATTCATATGGATATCATGAATGCCTCTGCCTGGAGAAAACCCGAAATATTTATCTTTTTCATCTTCAATTTTAAATTTTTCTCCGTAAGCATAAACAGTAGCTTTTTTAGTCATTGCCTCTTGCATATATTTATTAACTTTCTCATTTAAGTCATTGTCTGGTCCATTCTTTGTTGCAGGGAGAGGAATCATTTTTGAAGGATCGAATAAGCCACCACGAATATAATCTAATGCAATTTCACGATTTTCACTAGTAACTTCTGTAAATCCTTCTTCGTAATTCGGAATAATTGTTATTTGATTCGAGTTAAAATCTTCACTAACAAAATATAGGACTTCTGAAGGCTTTACTTTAGAGGCAACATTAATCGCAATTCTATAATTCTCCTTACTATTATCGTTCTTTGTTGCTCGAATATGCACTTCGTAATGAGGAGTCTTATCATATGAATCTACAGGTCTTACGTCAACAACTTTACCTTTTAACACTCCGTATTTGAATAATGGCATAAATTATAACCTCCCTATAAAGTTATTATTATTTAATCATATTCATTTTATAGATTTTATATAAAGTCTTTATAGCTTGATTAGCATATTGAAGTACCTCGTCTCCTCTGATGTCTTTATGGTTATCTCACTAAATACTCATTTGTTTCAACTCACTCTACAACACTAATTCTATCATTCCAAAAAATAGAACTTCAATCATTTATTCACGCCAAATTTCGACGTTCGCACCACCACTTTGTTGGTTAAACTGTTCTTTATTGTGAATGCATTGGCTAATGTTTTTGCTGGTGAGAATATTGATTTTCAGTCAAGCGAACCTACCATTTGCAATTCGCTTAACAAGTGCTAGATAAAAATTCTAAAAAATTGTTGACTTTTCCCTATTTTTTGTTTTATATTTACATTATCCATGTGCTGTTTAACAGGTAACTGTTAAGCAGCCTTTTCTTTAATTCAATATTTCTCATGTTAATTTGTATATTAAAAAAGAAAATTCACTAACTATTTCGCATCTAAACCACCACTTCCACACTAATACCAAGCGTTCTTGTAACGATAATTTTTCCCATTATTTAAATTTGAACATTTGGTACCTCTAATTATTGCAGGCCATAAAAAAATACCTTATCCCTTCCATGTAATCAATTTTCTGACTAACCTGTAATGCATCTAAAATACGAATAATGTCATATGCTCGTTCATATCTTACATAATTAAATTATCTGCAATTACACCAATAGCTAAGTAGATCTCCTTTCGATTCTTAATTTTTTTCATAACATCCACCATGAAAAGCCCCCTCCAATATTTCGTAATGCTTGGTTGATATTATAAAGCCCACCCTATACATCATGGCAGCCGCTGCGCTATCGGCGTTTAGCGATTTATTATGTAGCCATGTCCCTTTTTCAATCTAGAGATATAAAACGAATGTATATTTTAGGCTTTCATCATTTTGATGTATGGCTTTAAATAGTTTTTAACTCTTTATCAGTAAGGTGAATATATTGCAATCTTTAATAGAAGTGAAATTATTTAACGGTTATCATGAACGATAATTTGTAATTGATTCATGTTAAATTCTCCTGAATTTTATCGAAGGCACCTTTCTTTTTTGATTATTTACAAATAAAGGAGTTGTTATTAATGTCTTCAAAAAAAGTATCTATCGGTCTTACACAATTTACAGACTTTACTTTCAAAGGCGTTACTGGTAAAACTTCAATGGTTAGACAAATAAAATATCAAGATGAATACAATCCTGCTTTTGATTACTGGAAACCTTTACGAGATGGTATCCGAAAATTTCATGAGAAAGAATTTAGTAAAGATTACCTGCTTTCTCTTGCTGAAAAAGTTTCTCAAACTAAACAGAAAAATTACCTTGAAGCTGTCAAAGCACATTTAAAATTTATTAAAAATAAAGAAATTGAATGGTTTGAACCAGGCAAATCCAATTGGTATAACGAATATTTAACTGTTCGTTCATCACCTGAACTTGGATTAAAGATTGATGGTGTTCCATACTTAATCAAGTTATATTTCAAAGGGAAAGACGAACGAATTGATAAAAACAAATGCCGCTCATCTTTGACACTATTAAATCAATCTGATTTCAGCATTGATCATTCTCCTGAGATAAAACCTGCAATTTTAAACGTCCAAAAAGGGAGATTGATTTCAGATGAACCTTCTACTGAAGATCATCTAATCGCACTTGAATCTGAAGCAGCACAATTTATGGTCATCTATAACAAAATTTAATGAAGTATAGGGAGCTGTAGTGTGTGACGACGCTGCGGCTATCTTTATGTTATAATTTACATATATTACACAATGAGGTGATTACATGGAAAACGATAAATTAGTTTGTAAATCATGTGGTAGTGATGCATTTACACAAGGTGAATTAGGTGGATCTCATGCAAATGTAAAACCCATTAAGCTCGATATGCTCCATTTTTCGAGTTCACCACTAATTTTGACTATTTGTAAAAATTGCGGAGAAGTAGCTTCAATGAAAGTTAAGAAACTTCATAAGTTCCAATAGTCTCTTATTGTTACATTTAGTGTCACTTTCAGCATAGTGACCCTTTTTATAGTTTCTTTCCTCATATTGATCAGTTATAAGTCGGTCTAACAAACTTTATAACTCATTAAGAATAATCAAGAAACATTTTCCAATCCCTTTCGTCCTCTAATTTGAAAAGGGGTGAGATGTATTATATCCGGTCTGCTTAATATACGAAAATTTCAACTGTGGTTTGTATGCTTTATTTTTAGTGTATCCATTTTACTTTTAATGCTTTTTCTTAGTATGAAAGGAATTTACTTACAGATTGGATTTCCTCCAGCAGGAATTCCTCATTATTTATTGAAATGGTTTTTCATGTTCTCCACTTGTATATCCGGTATTTATTTAATTCATTCTAAATTTAGAAATAAAAGAGACACTGCGATAGCAGTATTTTACAGTTTTTTCATTTTAGCTTTAACATTCGTTAATGGATTGCTATCTTCAGATGCAAAATATACAACTTTTTCATCTCCAAATAATCAAGAGAGTTTTGTCGTTGTTGAAACGTATCACGGAGAAATTTATCAATTGTCAAATACACGATTATTTATGAAGCATTTAGCAAATATTAGCACTGATGATGTCTATAAACCATTTTCAAAAGGGGCATATCAATTAAAATGGAATGAACCGAATAAATTAGTGATAAGATACGCGTCTGATTACATGAAACCGCACGATTATAATCAGGAAGTTACAGTAGAATATAAATAGTATTTTTAACTTTGCACTAACCTATGTTTAGTTAAGGGTCACTTCCAGCATAGTGACCCTTTATTAATTTCTTTCTTTAGAATGCCTCCCCCATACTGCACATTTTCTTTCTGACAAGATTGTCATTCCACTTCTTTCTTAATCACTCTATATTTATGGTATAATTACACAAAAAGGGGTTTTATTAGAATAATGCTTGTAATATTATTTTTTATATTATTAATTTGGTTTTTGATTAAATTCATTAACTTGAAGGAAGAACAAAACAACTTACAGGAGGAACAAAACGAAATTCTAAGGAATATATACGACAAGCTAGATAAGTAGAATACATAGATGGGAAATCCCATCTTTTTTACTAACAATATCTTTCTATTAATCCTCATAGTGTACATTAAGGTTTTTTGTTATAAGTTAACCAAATTTTTTTGACTGACAAGAGTTGAATATTACTTAACTCGGTTATCGGTTTGACATTAAGTTCAGTAGGAGGATATAGAATCTTTACAAACTAGAAGCTAATAATACTTTTTCAGCAGATTCAACGCCTCCACTTTTATAAATAAAATCACATATCCGGAACCATGACGCACAACTGATACCTCAATCACTTGTTTAATTTCTTTTTCTTTTGGTGAAGTTGATTCTTTAGAACAACTCACTGTTAATCGAAAGTAAGATTGCCTAATTATGTTATGATACGAAAAGTGACAATCCATAAAGGAGGTAGTTTCATATGAAAATTCATACTACAATTGGAAAAATCATTTATTGGTTAGGTTTCATTTTGTTTATATGTGGACTTGGAACATCTCTCGGTTCATTTGATTACAATTCATTTATTCCGAATAAATCTGTGGCACTAATATGCTTTTTTATAGGAATTGCTTTTTTGTTAACCTCTAACTTTTTTAAGAAAAGAACAAATCAATAAGTGATATTTTTCCATCGGTAACAATATCTCTTCATTATATATTCCCCCACGATTGCGAATGCTAAACAAATAACAACATGCCAACAGTTAGGCTTTAATAGACCAATAGTGTGATAACTAAAGCAAAAGCAATTACTGCAATCCGTTTCCAACTTCTTGTTCACAAACTAATAATAATGCTGATACTTTTCTTGTTAGAGATGAGGAGACTTTCTTTGGATTAAAAGAATAGTTGTTAAAAATACTACTTCAATATCAAGAACTCATAGATGAGGTAGTTTAACCAGTTGATTCATTAAGTGGTTAATCGTTTTCGAATCATGAAAGATGCCCTATTTTTCAAGTTCTTTCGCAATACGACGATACCCATAGCGGCCTTTCCTTCATAAATATTATTGAATTTAGGAGAATCCTTTGTCTACAAATCATCTTATTTTCACTACGGATATCATTTCATCTCGCATTCATTGATTTAATTTTTAAAGTTGTAGCATTTTTCTCTTTATCATAGTCCTTAGTTATTTCATAATCGACAGTGAAATTTTTAGTTTCGTCATGCAACGTAATGATGAATTTTTTTTGAGATTCATAGACTTTTAGAGAATCTAAAACATAGGTAAAAGAATAAACATCACCTTCAAGTGAAGTACTACTAACACCCCTCCCCGCTGCTACAATAGCAAAGTTTACCTTATTTTCTGGTGTATCATAAATGACTATTAAATCTTTTTTTCCATCTCCATCAATATCAAACATTGCATCATTGTACACTGTAGCATCAGGGACTGATTTCTCGAATTTTCTAAACAATCCATCTCTATCATTACTATCTATATCCACATTTTTTTCAATCGGGTCTAATTTACTTACCTTTTTTTCTCGCTCTTCATTACATCCGCTTATGAAAAGAACTAACATCATTATTATCATACTCTTCACAACTACATTCTTCATTTTCCTCCCCCTTTTAATAAAATGAATATTCTGTTATTTAAATCCTACATTGAAGAATTTACCATAATAATTAGTATATGTACCGTAAAAATATAATAATGAGGTTAGACTAATGAAAAGAACACTCAAAAGTTTGTATCCATTTTATTAGTGCCTCTACTGATCCTTCGGTTGCTGTAGATACCGTATTATTCTTTGTTTCTTATTAAACCATCTGTACTTTACACTCCAGTCTACATATTCCTTATAATGGAAATGTACAGGAGGATGTTTGTGAAATGAAAAAATTAAATTTTAGTACTGCACTCGTATTAAGTTTGGGATTAGCTGATTCCATAATAATAATTCATCACCATAATAATTTAAATTACTAAAAATAACTATATGCCACTATGCATAATTAAGGGTAATACTTTAAACCTAAAGTCTTCCATAAAATTAGACACCTGTTCCTTGTGATTAGGGTTATAACACGAAAAAGTAATGTTTGTGTTTTGACAAGGAAAAGTTAATGGCAAAAAATCTAGGCCTTTTCTCTCTTTTAAATAGCTTATTATTGCACGCATTGTAAATATCAGGTATTATTACGTTATACGTTATATCGCCAAACGTAATAAACTTTTAAAAGGAGGTATTGTATGAAAAAGGATAGATTTTCAGAACCTTCATTGTTTATTTTGATTAGTCTGGCAGAAAAAGATTGTCATGGCTATGCAATTATGGAGGATATTGAAAAGAATTATAGTATTAAGTTAGGTGCTGGAACTTTATATGGAGCAATTACACGTTTAGAAAATGCGGGCTATATTCAAGTGCTTGAATCAGATGATCGCAAAAAACCTTACAGGCTAACAGATGCCGGACGTGAATATTTAAGCAACCAAATTAAAGATATCCAAGCAATAACTACACTTGGTGCAAAAAGGCTTGGGCTTATATGAAGTGGTTAATTTATTTGTATCCAAAAAGTTGGAGAAAACGATATGGCGATGAATTATTTGATCTATTAGAACAAAAAGATTGGACATTCTTTATGACGATTGATTTACTCAGAGGTATAGTTGATGCTTGGAAAATCGAAATAAATGAACGAGAAGTTTTTGGCATTCGAATGAGTAATGTATTATTGCTTGTCGGTTTGATTAATATACTTATTATTCTACAATACAGATCATCACAGGAGGTCATTTTTATGGAACAAATTGCGTTAGTCATTGCAATGGTATCGTTTTTCTTAGCAGTATCTATTTTCATTGTGCATCTTTTTAAAGAAGGATTACAAAAGGCTTTTTCAATCAGCACTAAATTATCGAAAATGAGTCTCGGATTTATGGGCATATATGGTTTGAGTTTTATTACATTTTTAGTACTAACTAATTAACTATCGTATAAAAATTCTATAACATAAAACTAATTATAAATAATAAAGCGTATTCGATTTCTCCCGAATACGCTTCTATTTTCTAATGGCGAATAAATTAAAATCGCCCCATTCTTTAATTATCCTTCGCCAATTCTAACTTCCTTTTATGTAAATAATTCGAATAAAATAAAACGATTAATACTAGACCTACGATAAATGATACATTCCCTATTTTCATAAAAACTATCTTTGTATAATTGTCTAACGGAGTCAATTGGAAAATAAAATATAGCGTCAAAGGTATTGCAACTAAAGAAACTAATAATATATTTTTATTTTTCCAATAACCAAATATCGTTTTTATGAAATAGGTGAAAAAAATCCAAAGACTAAAAACGATTAAAGCATGCGATATTCTATCAGCTAATTGTCCCTTCAGTACAGTTAAAAAAAGAATAGAAAACACGACTACTGTAACAAAAGGAGCAAACACAATTAACTTATCCATTCTTTTAATCGGTAAATGTAACTTTGAATCAGCCACCAATGAAAATGATGCTCTTTGTAAATATAAAAATAAACAAGCAATCATTATCAATCCTAAATATAACATGATAATACCTTCCCTCTGTCCTTTATCCTGATAAAGGAAAATTGTTTTCCTTAAAAAACATAGAATATTATACTAAAATACAGAACCTTATACTACAATTTTTGCATGATTATTATCACCCGTTTCCACCAAAAACCATAAATTACAACAGATCGATGAACCTGACAGAATCATGAATTTCGTCAGGTTTTTGCTGCATTCTGGCTCTTGTTAAATTATTTGATTCAAGAGGTGATGGTCATGAAGAAAGATTTTGGTGATTCGATAGCAAATAATGTTTATGAATATCATGTACTTGCCAGAATGTCTCAGCAAGAATTAGCAGAGAAAGACGGGGTTTCCAAACAAACCATCTTCGTAATGGAAAAAGGAAATTTTGTTCCGACACTGTTGTTAGCTTTTCGAATTGCCGAATTTTTTAGTGTTGATGTAAAAGATATATTTACTTATGAGAAAGGAAATGATCAAAATTATAACTTAGTCTATGTCAGATATCCATAACGCAATTTTTTCCCCTTTAAGGTCCTGGGCTGAACAATCTACGGGAAATTGGAATATTCTCATTGGAGTTAGTTTTTTTCTGGTCATGGCTAGTGCGATTTTTGCCTATGTATTTTATAAGAAGATTTTACCTAGCCGTCCAATATAAAAAGGATTTTTCATAAGGAAAGGTCGGGGTTCGAGACTCAACCAAGGAGCAATCGATGGTCTGATTGGAAGAAACGGCGCTGGAAAAACTACCCTGATGAAGATTATAACGCAAACCATTCAAACTTATGAAAGATCAGTTGCAGACAATCATCAGGTAGGGTACATGATCGAGGAACCAAAGATATTAAGTAGTAAGACGGGATTATTCCACTTAACTTATTTTTTGCAGGTGTATCCACAATTTCACATTACCCTAATTGCAGAATAATTAAACAGTACCAATACAACTATACTTTAGAATCTCATTCAATTTTCTACACTCCTTTGTTTTTAGCATATGAGAAAAATTTGAAATTGCTAAATCATTCAAAAAGGAAGAGGAAAACGCCCTTCCTTTTTATTAATGAACAGCCTTTTTATCGATTAGCTTAGTACTACCAAAAGCAATTACTAACGCCATTAAAGATATAACAAGCGGCGGAATAAAGCTTGTATTTCCAAACACCACTTGCGATGATAAAGTCGAAGCCTCTTCCCACTGCTGTATGCTAGGTGTATAGAACATTGTTAATAGCATACCTGATAACACTTGCAATACTACAAATACTAATGTAAAAATCCCTGCAAATAATAAGTATTTTTTCAACATAATCCCTCCCCCATTAATTAATACTACGACTTAAGTTTAAATAAGTTTCACAAAATTCTATTTTCATCATAGATAGTAAGATAGAGATTATTCTATATTAAGGGTCACTAGGTAGAAAATGACCCTCTTTAACGGTTTCCATAAACAACTCTGCAATTAGCTCCGCTTCATATACCTTTCCCATTCACATCGAAACGAAACTCAATGACGTTGAAGTAGTCAATCATATGGAAACGAAAATTTATACAATAGATGAATCACTTTAACAAGTGCACGTCAAATTAGACAACCTCACTCAACAAGTATTTTCCAACAGCGAAGAACTAACAATTTTAAAACAACAAAATGCTACAAACACTGAGATGCACGAAGTAATTGTTAGAGTAGAGCGCCTTGAGACAGATGTTAAAATTATCAAGAAAGCTATATCATCTTAAGCAGCTTAAAATTCTATTACAAAATTAAATAGAGATCCCTACAAAGAATCAAAAGCATGAACACCTACATTCTGTAAGCATTCATACTTTTTTTAAAAGCTTCTTTCGTTGTATAACCTTTTATTGTAATATCCTTTAAAAATGTAATGACAAAATCACGGAAACTGCTTACAACAAATGGACTTTTCTTCTCTTAGCCCTTCGAAATCACTCAGACTTATACTTTCCGCCATATCTTTCCACAAAGCTTTGTTTCAACTTCACCAGATTCATATATACAGAATTTGGCTACTTTTAATCTTTTGAGTACTTCTTGTCATTCTCAACTACACTTAAAATATCTCTTAATATACCAATAACAACGTCTGGTTTATCAATATGTATCGCATGTCCCGCATCTTCAACGATAATATGTTGCTTATTGGTTGACAGGTTTGCAAGCTCTTCCTGAAATTTCATCCAAATAGCCATTGATTCCTTTGTGTGAAAAGGCTGCAGACCGCCTGTAACGACAATCAATGGAATTTTTCCAAAAGATTTATTTCGAACTTGCTCTAAACTTTCTTCAACTTCATGAAGAGATCCTTCCACAGTGAATTGATTATAATATGCTTCTTGGACTTCTTTTGTAAATAAAGGAGGCAGTATTTTATTTTGATCCTCATGAGATGAATCTAAGAGAACTATTCCTGCGACTTCCTCTGGATATGTACTTGCAAATAATCTTATATTTAATCCCCCTATTGAGTGGCCTACTAATACATACGGAGGCTTTACATCTGCTTGTTTAAGTAATTTACGTAAGTTCTCGACACTTTGTCTACTATGTCGAGGTCTGTCATCCATTCCACTTTTTCCGATTCCTGCTCTGTCATAAATAAACATTCTTGAGAAGTTTGACACTTCATCTTTAATCGAATTCCAGTTTTCTAAATTAACCCCGTACCCTGAATCGAATACTAAAGTTGGACCTTCGTGATGCTCCCCTATCAATTCATAGTATAATTCGATACCACCTATATTTAGTTTTTGCCCTACTTCATTTTTGATAATTTCACTCATATATAATCCCCCAATTACTATTTTGATTTGTAAAAAAACTCATTTCTATTCTATCTTCCTTTTGTAAAGTTCAATCACATTGAACTATATCGTAACATTTACTAATTGTCTTTTCAAGCTGAAGTTTAATATAATTGAACTTGTAAATTGAATTTCAAAGGATGTTAGAACATGAATGAGTTAGGAAAACGAATCAAAAAATTAAGAATAGAGAAAGGTCTGACACTTGTTGAACTAGCAGGTGGTAAAATGTCAAAAGGGATGTTGAGTATGATTGAAAACGGGCGCGCAAACCCTTCGATGGACAGTTTAAAATTTATAGCTTGCCAGTTAGGTTGTGACCCTCAATATTTATTAGGAAACTCTACATCTGATGAGCTAAAAATTTTGTTTAATAAAATAGAGGAAGCGTTTGAAAAAAATAATGATGAACAGATAATTAATTTGACTCAAGACATTTTTGACCGACAGTTTCCCATTTCATTGGAATCTGCAAGGATATTAGAAATTTCCGGAAGAACAGTTATGAAGTCAGAACAAAACAATGGAGAAATGTTGATAGATCAGGCAGTAACAATTTATGATCGGTTATCTCTTTATAGTCACAGTTTGTCAGCTAAAGTATACGTAGTAGAATACCATGCGAAAAATGGCGAGTATCTTAATGCCCTTAAAATGTTACGAGATGTAAGAAAAGAGTATGTTGAAAAAGCAACCGTGATTGATATGCTTGTTGAATTTGAAGTGAATTACGTTGAGATGGTCTTACTTTTCGGGCTAGGAGAATATAAATCAGGAAAGGACAAACTTCAACAATTAATTGAAATGTCTAAGAAGAAAATGGTCTATTGTAAAATGGATAATATTTTCCGAATTGCAGCTTTCCAAGCCCTCCTTCATAACAATGAAAACGATTATGCTTATTTTATAAAAAAGTCAGAACAATTCGCTGTTTTTAGTGAAAATGATAAGTCCTTAGCTTTTACACTGTTGCTTCAAGCTCATTATTATAATCAAATACCAAAAGATTATGAACAAGCTCTTCTTTACTTAGATAAATTTGCTACGGTATTAAAGGGGAATATCGGAAGTGATTTTTATTATCTTGAAAAAGGTAAGGCTTTATTAGGAAAAGGACAGCTCACTGAAGCCTTAGAAGTGTTTGAAAAGTTTAAGATGCCAGGCTCAACTACTTACCCGCTTGAATTATGTATTCTTTACACAGCTTATTCATTTCGGGCAATTTGTCTTATGCAACTTGGAAAATTAGAGGAAGCACTTATATATGCGAAAAAGGCAGCTAGCAAAATAGATTCATTACCCAAAACGCATTATCAAAATTTTATTACAAACACAATTGAGTTAGTAAGTTCATCTTTGAAAAATAAAAAACGGTAAAAGCACTTTTTCAATTTAGATACTACAGATTAAACATTCTAAAAAAAGAAGAGACCAGGTTAATCCACAACATGCAAAAAACTGGTCTCTAGTGTTATACTGCAACGCCCTTGCTCATTTGTGAGAATTTTAGTTGTTTCATTTTTATTTCCCCACCCCTCCTGGATTAAACATCTATTTTTCTTAAGATCACATTTCTCTTTTAAAAGCCTTTAGCATGGGTCCTTTTTAGCGATAAGGAATCTAGAACAAGCTATATCATCGTTTAACCTTTAAACCCAGCAATTCAGCAAAGCCAATTGCTTGTTCAGAGGAAATCACACAGCCACTTAAATCTTTTATAGCTACATTTAATCGTTCAAATGTACACGTGCTTATATCTACATTATTTAATGGAGTATCGCTAAAATCAACTTCATCAATATCACAGTGTTCAAATTTCACTTTCTTAAATTGGCAGTCGTAATAACTAGTACCACGTAATGATGACTGATCAAAACAAATCTGTTTTAATCTCGCTACTCCAAAGTTGCACAAATTCATCATACAACCTTCAAAAGAAACGTTCCCTAAATTTGCCCCTGAGAAATCAACACCTAACAGTTTACAGTTTTTAAATGTAACTCGATGGATAATACCCTCATTAAATTTTGAATTAGATAAGTCACAGTTTTCAAAAATCACATCAGTCATATCAATTTTGTAGAAATCCGAGTTAATCAAAGATACTTTTTGAAAAATAACTTTAGATAAAAATAAACGTTCAATACTATCATTCTCTCTACTTGTATTCGTAATCAGTTGATTCGATAGATACGGTTCTTCGTCATAAAAAACGTCTTCAAAAGTTCCTTTAGCCAAATCATTTGGAATAAGCGGGAGTTCAATTTTAAATTTTATAGTCATTCTATTTCTCATTTCTCAATTTTATTTCGCTACTTAATTCTTTATAAATAGTTTACATTAAAACTTTATTATAATGGATATATTAGTTTTTTCTTTATTATGTATAATTACCACAACCCAAAGATTGTGGTAAGAATTTTTATGTGTCTTCCTTATTATTTATTACATTTTGAGGAAGTGTTTTCGTTATGTTGTTTTTCATTATTTGAATTGTTCTTTTGTTCTTTTGTTAGATCATTTTCTTCACGCACATCTAAATCGTCAGGGCTTAAATCTGATCCAAATTCTACTTGGTCTTCTTCACTGTTATGTCGCTTTTCTTTTGTCAAAATTATCACCTCCGATATATAAATTATCCATTTTGGCGTAATTTATACTTATAAATATTACACTATTTCTTGGGTAATAAAGTTTGCTGATATTATTTGCGAATGTACCTTTTCTTACCTTGATCAATTATGCCTCAGTATAATTGCGTCTGGAATTGTCTGCGCGAAAGCGAAGCGGCAGCGACAACAGCATGATGTTGTCACTCAGTTTATTGCCACAGGACGTGGCGTTCTTAGACTGAGTTCCTTTATTTCAGCAATTATTTGCTGAAAGAAGTTAAACCATTTGATAAACATTCAATCATTTTTTTTACAGTCTTCCCGAATGCTTGCTCACCAATTTCTTCTCGATGTAAAGGTAGAAGCATCATTAGTCGAAAAAGGCCGATTAGAACTTCAGGATCTTCTTCAGTAACCCCTTTATTCTGTAAAAATTTCACAAAATCTAACGAACTTTCCAAATCTTCTTTGACATGGTCATCGATAAGTTCTTTAGGGAGTCTATTAACTATTTTCTCGTACTCCCCTCTTTGATAAAGATTTTGTAAAAATGCATTTTCTTCTATTGCTTTAAAAGAAATATCAAAAAATTTAATTAAAAGATCTTTTGGTGGTAAGGATTCACTCATCACCTCAGCAATGATTTTCTTTTTTATTTCTTCTTCTCTTCGCAATACAGCATAAAATAATTCTTCTTTTGAAGGATAGTATGAATAAAAAGAACCTTTTGCAATCCCACATGCATTTACTATGTCATCAATACTTGTTTTAGAAAAACCATACTGAATAAATAACTCTTTACTTTGGGTGAGTAGTGTTTCATGTATTTGTTTCCTCTGTTCAGTTGATATTCTTGCCATCATAATGCCACCTCTTCATTTGACTATTTGTTGATTTTTAGTCATATATCTGTTAAGTTGATTTTATTAAATTTATTCTTTTTTGTAAAGAGATGGCTTATTCAGAAGGAGAACAGCAATATGAGATTAAAAAATAATATTCCTATCCATGGTTTTGTTGCACCCGGTTTTGAATTAGTGAAGGAAGAATTTATTAAGAATTTTACTAGTAGAGGAGAAGTCGGAGCTGCATTTTCTGTTTATATTAATGACGAACCCGTTGTTGATTTATGGGGCGGATATCGAGATCGAAAAACTAGTGCTGAATGGGAGAAAGATACCTTAGTACAAGTATTTTCTGCTACAAAAGGGTTTGCTGCATTAGCTTTAAGTCTAGCGCATTCAAGAGGATATATTGATTATGATGCGACAGTTTGTACATATTGGCCAGAATTCGCTCAAAATGGCAAAGAAAAAATTACAGTTAGACAGCTTCTGGCACATCAAGCTGGCTTGTGTGCTCTCGATAGGCTTAATATTGAAAATTTAGAAGACCTAGATACTTCACGCTTATCACAGTCCATTGCTGCCAGTAAACCTGATTGGGAGGTGGGAAAATTTCATGCGTATCATGCATGGACAATTGGGACATTAATTGCAGAGCTCGTTAGAAGAACTGATCCGAAACACCGTACCCTAAAAGATTTTTTCAAAGAAGAAATAGCTGAACCGCTAAACGCAGAATTTTATATTGGATTACCTGCAGAAATTTCGGAAGATAGAATTACAACTATTGAAGGAATAAACCACCCTATTCAGTTACTTAAAGGAATGACTAAATTGCCGCCAAAGATGTTACTTAACTTTTTAAATTCTAAGTCACTAGTAGCTCGAAGTTTAGTTGATCCTAAAAAATTTGTTGCAAATAATAATTTTAATCATCGTCCTATTCTATCTATTGAATTCCCTTCAGGTAACGGAGTTGGACAAGTAAGAGGGATGGCAAAAATTTATGGTGCATTTGCAAGCCGTGCAAAAATACTCGGATTAAGCTCTTTAACATTGAATGAATTAAGCATAGGCGCCACACCTCCAAAAGAAGGCTTCTACGACCATGTGAATTGTATAGACATAGCATATTCTCTAGGCTTTTGGAAACACTTCTCTAATATGCAATTTGGTCGAAGCGAAAGCTCTTTTGGACATCCTGGAGCTGGAGGTTCGTTCTGCTTTGCTGATCCAGACGAGGGATTAGGATATGCGTACGCTATGAATAAACATGGATTTGGCATGGCTAATGAACCAAGGGAACTTGCCCTACGGAATGCGCTGTATAGTTGTCTTTAAAGATAGTTAGATGTTATATCATATCATTAGTGATGTAATTTATATTAAACTATGAATATAAAGCAGAAGGAGAAATAATTTATGGCTGAAAAATATGTGCACCACATTTGCATACAAACGAATACATATGTTGAATCTTTAAATTTTTACACTGAAGTATTAGGATTTGAACTAGCACAGGAGTCACCGAATTTCCATGATAGACATTATAATACTTGGATTAAGCTCGGAACCTTTTATATTGAACTCCAAACTGGAAAATATAATGAAGATCTTGATGCTTTCAACTCAAATGCTCAAGGCATTGTACATTTCTGTTTATGGGTTGACAATCTTAGTCAAGAAGTAGAACGATTGAAGGATATGAATGTTCATTTCATTCGTAAAAACGATGAGATTATTTATAAGGTTGAAAATGGTCAACTTTGTAAGTTAAAAGCACCTGAAGGAACTATTATAGAAATTCGCGATAATAAAGGAATTTAAAATAATCATGGGATATTCTTCATCCCTTTTCGTTTTATTCAGAAATACAGCCAGGTCTCATTATTTAAGATGAGTCCTGGTCTTTTGTTTAAATGGTTACATGCAGTTATCCTAAGTTTTTCACTACTTATAATCCTCTCATTTTTTGTCCAAGCTATATACAAAACCCCTTTAAATTACACAGAATTTCTAAAAGTAGGGATCAAAAAAATGAAAAAAAAAATTACGTTAATAGTGAGTTTAACAGCTGTACTATTGCTTTCTGGATGTTGGGATGTTACTGAACCACAAAGAATGTACTATATTGACGGAATTGGTATCGATTATAAAGATGGTCAATATGAAATATATATGCAAATCATTAATTTTGCGAATGTAGCTAAATCTGAAGGGCCTACTCCTCAAGCAGCACCGTCAGAAATTGGATTTGCTAAAGGTAAAACGATGGAAGAAGCCTTATTTAATTTATATCGCTCCATCGACCAAAAAGTATTCTGGGGACATATGACTTTTATTGTTTTCTCAGAGGAAGCCTTAAAAAGTGAGAATTCCATTGCTGTTATTGACAGTTTTTTACGTCATCGGGAAACTAGATATCAAATATTAGCTTATTGTACACAGGAGCCAATTAAAGATGTTCTTTTAATCACACCGATATTAAATAAATCACTAACAGCTTCAAAACTAAGCAACCCATTGCATACAAAAGAATTAGCAACTTATGTAGAGCCTGTTGATTTACGAAAACTACTTATCTTCTTAAATGAGCCGGGTCATGAAGTAAATATTCCATTTATTGAGATCAACAAAAACTGGGAGACGGCCAAAGAGCCAACAACTGAAACAGCATTAACAGGTTTCGGGCTAGTTTCAAGGAAAGGATTTAAAGGCTATCTGAAGGATGGAGCTGCAAGAGGTGTCCAATGGGTCTATCATAAAAAAACTCGTGGAGACGTAACCATTAAATTAGAAAATAAAGAAAAAGAATATTTAACAGTCGATTTAGAAAAATTAAGTACAAAAATTAAACCAATTGTAAAAAATAATGAAGTAACATTTGAAGTTGATATAAAATTAAATGCAATCATCAATGGTTTCAAAGGAAAAGTTTCCACCGACGAAATAAGAAAAGGTATTATTAAGGAGGTTAAAAAAGATATAAAGAAATCATATGAAGAGGGCTTAAAATTAGATGTTGATGTTTTCCGCTTATCAGAGCAGCTATATCGAAAAAACATAAAGGCATGGAAAAAATTACAGAAAGATGGCAAGGTACCTTTAACAGCAGATTCACTTAAATTAAATGTTACCGTAAATAAAGTTAATCCTGGCCGAAAAACATTTGCTGAAACAATTAAAGAATAGCTATTTACCAAAGCCCCCTCAAATTAGACTATTTGAGGGGTGTTTGCTTTATCTTTACATACTTCCTTTTGTAACCTGTTATTGTCGACCTTTGACTCAAATATGGCAACTATTCAACGATAAATTCAATTCACTGAAATAAATTCTCATTTAAACTTTGATTTTCCATACTATGTGTTATAATGCTGTTAAATGGCTCAGCCATTATAAGGGCAAGACCAATTCTGCGCTGTAGCGTTGTCACACGCTACAGCATTTTTATGTTGGCATATCAGGAGGTATTCCGATTGCTATATTAACTTAAAATTCGTTCGTCACAACATGAAACCCTAACGTTTCAGCTTCTTGACGGTCAAAGCCTTCATCTAAATGCATACACCAAAATTTTGAACGAACATCAGGACTCACTAGCTCACTAAGTTTTCGTAATGACAAGTGCACATTGCCTTCATAATCAGCTTTGCAAGTATCGACATAAACGTAATCGTAGACTTTACTCGATTCATTTGGAGTTCGTAAAGATGCTTTTAGGCTATTTGTATCTCCTGTATAATAAATAAGCTTGCCATCTATATATAATTCAATTGAATAAGAAGGTATTTCCTTAACATGACTAGATCTCTCGAAAAGTACTTTACAGAAATTAAGAGTGTATTGTGTATCTGATTGCAATTTTTTTGTAAAGCAATGAACTTCTGGGGTAATGCCATTAATGGATAACAATTCTTCAATTTTTACATCATGAACGGAATAAACAGTAACATTAGATTTTGCCATTTCACCATGGCAATAATAGCTATAAAAAATAAAATCAGCAAGGCTTCCTACGTGGTCCGCATGTGTATGGGTTATCAATACATGGATGTGTTCGATACCTTTCAGTAAATTATTTTCCTTAATGCGGTGAAAAATACTGCTACCACAATCTATAAGTAACATCTGATTCCCCACTTTATAATATGCTGAATTATTCCCTAATTTCGTATTAAATGCACTACCTGAGCCGATAAATTTCAACATAAAGCAGCTCTCCATTTCCAATAACTTGGTTATTTTATAAACGTTTAGTTTTTTACTACCCTCTAAAGCTAATTTTAACCTCAAGAATGTTATACATGCTTGAGATTATTATATTCCCTTTTCAAAATAGAAAAAATAACTAGATCCACATATTTTCCTTTTTCAAATTCATGCTCTCTTAACATACCTTCTTGACAAAAATTTAATTTTTCTAATAATTTAACGGAAGATATGTTTTCAGGGTCGACCTTTGCTTCTATTTTGTTAACTTTCATCTTTGTAAAAGCAAAATGAATGATCGTACTCAATGTCTCTTTCATTATGCCCTTCCTCCAGTAAGAAGGAATTAAATCATAACCGATTTCTAGACGATTATGGGCTTTTTCATAATTTAAAAAACCACATGTTCCAATTACTTTTTTGGTGGCAGGTTCTTCTATAACCCATCTTAAACCACTCTGATCCTCGAAAATTTTTTCATACCAAATCATTTCACTTTTTGTATCCTCTTCTGAGTTAAAAGGTTCCAATGGTATGTATTTCACAACACTTTCATTTGAATAAAGCTCAAAAAGATCAAAGCAATCATTTTCCTGTGCTTTTCGTAATATAAAACGGTCTGTTTCTAATACAGGGAAATCCGTAAAGGTGAAATGTGTGCTCATAAGCATGCCCCTTTGCAATATAGTCAACTTCCATTTCATAGTACCATATTATGCAAAATGAGGTTTATCCTTGGATATATCAGAGAGATCTTCCGTAGAGAGTAAAACAGTAATTGCTATGAATTTCATAATCTTCATTTCTTATGCCTCCTCTTTTATAATTTCGGGACATGCAGTTAGCTGACAAAAATGTCATCATAAAAACAGCTACAAACTCGGTTAATATCATTCACCTTGCACTCTTAGTTACCTCCCTAATGTTTCTAAGATTTTTTGACGCTCAGCTTCAAAATCAATAGCTTCTCCACCTTCTATATCACTGTAATTTTTATGGCGTTGATGGAACCATTCAGGGACAACCTCTTTACGCCCTTGATGGTTGGATCGATTCGTACACTGTTGTCGTTGGTTTTTTTGAGCCTTAAATCGAAGTTTGTCCGCTTCCACCTCTTCAATTGTTTTAAACTTCTTATCAATCCAAGCGTGTAAAATTTTTTCAACGTAATTCCAACGAGGCGCATTGCTTTCTACTGCTTGCTTCATAGCATGAATAACAAGGTCTTCCGAAAGATCATCAATCCAATAATCGATTTTGTGCATGACATGCTCAACTAGAGAACCAAAGCCATTTTGCTCGTAAAATTGGAATGCCATTTGTGGTTTTGGATAATTCTCTTCCGAGGAATGGCTCTTATAACAATAATAACTACTATTTAGTACATTATTATTTAGTGATTTATTATTAATTAGTAGTGACGGTTTTTCCGTTATCGGGTTTACCGTCAACGGATTTACCGTTATCGGATTTTCATTAGACGGTTCAACTTGTGGTGTTTCGAACACCAAGAGTTCTGTTATGCCAAATCTCCCTTGATTTGTTCTCCCCTGCACCTTGTGAATATAGCCAGCTTTAGTTAGTTCCTTGATAATGTTAGCAGTAGAATCACGACTACATTTGCTCCGAGTGGATAAATCAGAAATACAAAATGACCAATCATCTGGCAATGACAACATGTAAGCGAGCAAGCCTTTTGCTTTCCAGCTTAAAAGTTTGTCATTCAAAAATCCTTTGTCTAACACAACATAATTCGCCTTTTTATGAACCCTAAATATAGCCATAATGCCCCTCCTTTTGTTTTGTAAGTTCTTTGAGTTATTCTTCATTCATTAACTTATATACAAATTTTGTACAACATAAGGGACAAATATTTTGTTGAAAATATGGACTACCTCACTTTAGAATGCAAAAAAATAGGACATGCTCCAATGACATGTCCTATTTTTTCCTTTTTATGGTCTGCGAATGTTTTATTTATATAATTCTTTATAAACGATTACTTTTAGCGCCATAATTTCTTCGTCTGTTAATTTACCTTCCATTTCTTGAATAACTTGCTCTTTCGTCATTGAACCATTTTGTACTTTTGTTCTTATATTATTAAGCTCCGAGATACCAACTTTTTGAATCAATACTTTCGTAGCCTCTTCTTTTGTTGTAAACGGCAACTTGCTGCTATCTGCAGTTTTAGCTTCTTCCATAAATGATTTTAATTGAGGGTCACGTTCAATCGTAGTTTTAATTTCATCCATTTGACCATTTTTCTCTAATTCTGTTGAAATAGTATCAACAACCTTATCGGATGCAAACTGCATACCGTAATGATAAACACCATAACCAATAACACCGAGGATAATTACAATGATCAGAAGGAATTTAATGAATCTCATATTCTCACACTCCTTAATTCTAAACTTTATAATACTATATAGTATAGAAAGATGAGAAATGATAACCTTGCAAACACGTCATTTTTCAATAACATTCCTCTGTTAACAATTCCATGAGCCTGTACAAAGTGATTACGGTGAATGAAAGGCCTAGAGAATTTATATAAAATAATAATCTCCCGGTTAAAAAATTTTTTACCGGGAGATTTTTTGTTCATTTTACATACTTCAAATACTTTTTCGCAAAATCTATAATGTAATGCACTTCTTCTTCCGAAATATCGAAAAGACTGCTAACTTTTCGTAATTTAGCTGGTGATTTTAATTGTTCACGCACTTGATCAATCTTCATGTATTTACATTTACGAGGATTTACACTATCGCGAATCTGCTTGTATCGTAGGTAAGCATAGCGAGCAAAAGCATTTAACATCTCCCGCTCCTGCTCATCTCGTTCTAATTTTTTTGCAGTTTCATCGATTATTTCTGAATCAAATGTCCATGTACCATCTGTTAATTGCATAGTACCACCTCTCCGTTGTGTAAAGTTGATAACAAACATGGTTGCATCTTAATCAACTGGCATTAAGATTGCCTCCATCACTTCTATTCATAGCTATTAGATGCATAAGAAAGAGCCACATCTGGTTAAATGTGACTCTTTTAGTATTTTTGTTAGTTTTGTTCATCTTCAAACATTAACTTAACAAAAGTTGTAAGTTTTATTTTTAGCTTCCGCTTCAATGCATGATTTTTTGGGTTACTGCTATTTTCTAATCTTTACTACTATTTTTAATATAATTAAAATTATAGTTTCAATTTTAATAGACTTGAATGCCCCTATTAAAAACGGAGAAACGAAGTACTAATGTTTATAGCCTGTTTTAAATAGAATCTTTTACAAAAAAAATTTCCATCCACTTGAGATTTTTTCAAATATTTTACGTTTTTAATGTAAGGAGGTGGATTTTGTGAATGAACAGCTTATAGAAAAAATCATAGCCGGTGATCAACAGGCTTTTCGCATCATTGTTGATACATATAAGCAGCCACTCGTCAGCTATTTAACGTATCAGACGAAAGACGAAGAGTTAGCGAAGGATATTGCACAAGAAACGTTTATAAAATGCTATGAATACTTACCAAAGTTTAAGGGCGGCTCTTTTAAAGCATGGCTCTTTCGGATTGCGATTAATCATCTTATCGATTTTAAGCGGACGCATAAAGAAGATGCGACACCACTTGAGGAAACGCCATCATTATGTACACCAGAATCAGTATTGATTGCTAAAGAACAGAAAGAGTTGCTACAGCAATGCCTTACAACATTGGACGATAAAACGCGTCAAATTTTTATTCTTAAGTATGCCAGTAACTGCACGTACGAAGAAATCGCTGAAACACTTCATATTCCCATAACCGAGGTGCGAAATCGTTTATATAGAACAAAAACTCGGCTAAGAAAATCCAAGTTGAAGGGAGTTTTAAATGGTGAATTGCTTATCGACTGAAGAAATGTATGATTTTATCGATGGACAACTTGAAGAGTCAACAGCGCAAATTGATACGCATATCCACTCATGCGCAACTTGCTCAGCACTTTTTGAGGAGCTGCTTGAAACGGAACATGCAATAAGCACTATGTTCTCACCTGTGAATGTTGAGGCTGCTTTTACAAATCAGGTAATGAATCAATTATCGTTGGAAAAGACTGTACATCCGAAAAAACGAGACTGGCGAGCAGCTTTAGCAACTGTTTTCGTCACAGCAGCTTTATTATTTCTAGTATTTTCGATTTTACAGAAGGAATCCTCAACTAGTTCTTCCTCTGTAACGATTAGCGTAAAGGACGTTAAAGTAACGGATGCTCTCATAGAAGTAACATTAGCTACATCTGGCTATAACGGTGATGAACTTTTCTTCAATAAATCGAACGAAGGTAATGTAAATGATATATCACTCGTTCTACCAAACGGGGCAACCGAATCTATAGGTAGTTATGCAGAACCATCAACAAATGAAATTACCTATGTGTTTCCATTATTTGATGTGCCCTACCCTGAATTTAAATTAGTTTTCGACTTTAAACACATATATGACATTGATGGACAGTGGTCGTTTGAAGTACCTATTAACCGACAGGAATTGTTAGCCAAAACGGATAATATCACACTTCATTCTTCTTTTAAAAAGGACGGCATTGACGTAAATTTCATACGTGCACAGCATGGACCTTACAACTCTATCTTCAAATTTGAAACACAATTCACGAACGATATGGCAACATTTGTAGAACAACAAGTAGCACAATATACTGCTGATTTACCTGTAACTGAAAAGGATACTTATGTAGGTTATAATGCACAAATTCTATATGATGTAATAAATGCAGATGGAAAAACTTTAAAACGCTCAATTCCTGAAGATACTATTAGCATTCAAAATGATTGCCTAGCTCATACTGAAACACTTAGCACATTCCCAAGCATACGTGATGGAGGTTATTTATCTGTAATTGGAGCAAAATTTGAGCTACCAACGAATGTAAGACATGCACTAACAGTTGACCAATTACCTTATTCATTCACCTATAAAGGTACATCATATGAAGTGAAGCTCCAATCAGATCAATCTCTTGAGATTTCTTCAGATGCAAAGTCAACGACCATTAGTAGTTGGGATATTAAAGTCGATCATAAAACAGCATGGGATACAGCCCGATTACGAACAGATAAAGATAAAACATATACGACCTTTACATTAAACAAGGACATTCAGTTAGATTCTTTTATTCTTTACGGTCAAACTGAAACAAAATTTGTTTATTTTGATGAACCAATTGATGTTGATGTTCACTAAAAGTGTATACAAATTACTTTGACTTCCTGAAATAATTCAACTCGAAATATTATCTATTAAAAGGCCTTCTGAATTTGACATAAGATCTATTCAGAAGGATTTTTTTATCAAGTTATTAATTATAATTTACATATATCTTTTAATTAACTAAAATGGAAATATAATGATTTTAATAAATAATTAAAAGGAAGTATTCAGATGAACAACCAAACTTATGTGAATTGGAGCGGTCATCATCTTAAACTGACTTGGCTACCAAATGAAATAGTTGAAGATTACAGTAAAGTAACGAGTGTACATGGAGTTTGTTTTTATCAAGGAAAGGTTTTGTTAGTTTATGTAGACGGAAGAGGATTTAACTTTCCTGGGGGTCATATAGAAAAAGGAGAAACACCAGAAGAAGCATTGCATAGAGAGGCATTTGAAGAAGGCTATGTAAAGGGCCAAATCAATTATATTGGAGCAATTGAAGTCAGTCACGAAGAGAACCCTTTATACAATGCTGATAGTAAATACCCTTTAATTGGCTATCAAATGTTTTATAGCATGGAAATCCAAGAGTGTCTCCCATTTCTTCGTGAGCATGAAACGATTTCACGCATTTGGGTTGAGCCAGAAGAAGTACCTTATGTAATCAATGACCATGAGTTTGCACACTTAGTATTACAAGCAACTTTAAGAAACAAACCTTCTTATCGATAGCTGTTTTAGGCTGTAGCTTTATACTTTATTATAATGGAAGGCAGCTAGGAATTAACGTTTTACAGAAGCATATTCATCAAAAAAAGACTAAGCTCCTTCTTCAGTCTTAAGATATTTTGATTTTATATAAGGAGAAAAAATTAATGAAAAATAAGCTATTATGGTTAGCGATAATTGTTGGTGCATTACTTATAATTTCGGGTATCATTTTAGGTGTTGTTGGTGCCGAAATTTTAAATATACCTTTTATTCGAATGGATTTAGTCCCAATAGGTGTTGGATTTTGTGGAGTCATGCTAATAAGTACGGGCTTCACTAGAATGATAGATGAAAAAAATAAAACTAAGGAACAGCTTATTGATGAAAATGATGAACGGAATATTGTAATAAGTCAAAACGCCAAATCAAAAGCATTTGATTTGATGATCAATTTATTTGGCTTTAGTCTACTAGCATTAGCTATATTTGGTTATATGAACAAGGTTTCTTTTTTTAGTCTCATAGCACTTTATTATACCTGCTATGGTTACTACTTATATTGCGTTAAAATAAATAAGGCGAACATGTAGAAGATGTGACTTATACATAATTTCAAAAGTTCACCTGTAACTTTTATTTTTAAATCTAATTCACAGGCATTTCACTATACAAGCATAACTATCAAAGCATATTTATAGTAGTGTAAAGCTAACTTAGCTTTGCGCCTCCTAGTTTGTGGTTTAGGGTCACTTTGGTTCGAGTGACCCTTATTTCTTCTCTTTTATTATTATCCAATTTCCCCAACTTTTTTTGGAACTGTGCTGATAAATATATAGACATTATCTAATTTCGGGTTAACTATCTAAGATTTTGCATGATGGAAAAACTTTATGCTTTTTTTCTAATTACTCCCCTTACCTACTTTCCTCAATTAATCCTCGTATTGCGAGATAGATCAACTTCAGTAATAATTTGGAAAACCCCTTCTCATTACATTCGTATATTAATTAAACTGATATAAGTGAGGTGACGAAAATGATTGCTGGATATGTTACTTGTATTGTTCTCGCTATACTAATTATTTTCATGGGTTATCTTATCCATATAAAAAAGAAACTGGAGCTTATTGCGGGTTACCAAGAAGATATTTTTATTGGTGATAAAGATAAACTAGCTAAGCTATTTGGGATATTCTCTTACATAGTAGGTATTGCAACCTTACTGTTACCTTTTGGACTAGAGTTTTGGGGTAACATTAGCGGTATTATATATGCCGTTTGTATATGCCTTGGTACAGTAGCAACTTTGGTCTGGAAACAAAAAATTAATAAGTCACTTTAAAAAGAGTCTTGCTTAGGCACTTTTCATTTCCCTTGATAATTGTAATAAATATAAAATATCCCCTTGAATGTAGACATGGATTATATTGTCTACTTCAAGGGGAACTTTTTTACGTACATTATGTCATTCTCAAACGTTTCGTTAGTCATTCTACCACTTTTAATTTATCTAAACGATACTTTTTCTTTTATCTTTCCAAACAACGAAAAACATATATAGGTTAAATAATAAAATGATGATGACTGTTACTGCTAAAGAATATGTATCCGGAATCTTAAATAAGAATAAGTTCAAAGAATTTAATAATCCCGCTAACATCAATAATATCCAAAAGCTATTTTTTCTTTTTAATTGATCACCGTTACCTAGATAACTAGCAGAAAGCCAGATAAAGAAAGGTAAGTAACATACAATTGAAAAAATTAAAATTGCCCATCCAATAATCGGCATAGTATAAACACCTCCTAGAACCTTCCTTATTTTATACGATTGAAATTTGTAATAGTTTCAATTTTATTATTCTATAAAAATGAAATTACTTTTATTAATTGAAGTAGAATAGTCTCTTTCTCGAAATGTCGTATGTCTAAGAAATCTCAAAAATTCGAGATCCACTTTCACATAGTTGTCCATTTTTTTGAGTAATTCCTCATAAATTTTTTTCAAATTTTTAATCCAACTGAGTAAATTTTAGATGAATAACTCCTCTCCTTTCAACACCTGAGCATATTATAGCTTGTAGAAAGGGGGGATATTTATGGGATACTGGCAAAGTGGAAATATTGGTAGTGGAGGTTGTGGCTACTATTATGGCGGTGGCGGCAATGGTTCAACATTCGCTTTAATCGTAGTCCTCTTCATTCTTTTAATTATTGTCGGTGCAACATTCATGCGCTATTAATTAAATTTTAAAATATTTACTTTCTATTCAGATGTTCAATTAAAAAAGTTAATGCTATTTATCATTGTCACATTCACTCATTTTCAAAACCTCTGTTACAAAATAACGCATCCTAAATAGTAGGATAATCACCAGCCTTACACCTACAGTAAAACAAAGAGGTCACTTTTGTCCGAGTGACCTTTTAGATTAGATGGTCAACTTTCATCAGGCTAAAATATTATTTTAGAAAAATCTAGGAAATTAATTTTTTATTTGAGGAGGAGTAAAGGAATTACAGTCATCATCTAGAACTTCAAAAAAGGCTCAATAGTGCTGAGCGCTCTTTTATTATTTACTAAAATAATAAAATAAAACTGCAACAATAATATTTGGTAAAGCAATGTATAAGGAGTTTATAGTAATTTTATTGCGTTCGTCCCTATTTTCAATTGATTCGGTAGCAAAATTTGCCCTCATCCTATCCCCACTAGCCAAGGACCCCGAAAAAATCATTGAAATGACAATGAAGATACAGCCAACCGTGCCTGAAACTAAATAAATCTTTTCCATTCCCCACAAAATCATCGATATCAGGACACTGCATAATGATAAGAAAACACCAATTAATAAATACCTCAACGCAAATCACCCCTCTCCTTATTTTACGTTTAATTACCAAAATTTGTTTCACTATTTTATAGTGCTTAGTTTACTTTTCAATTTAATGTACGGTAGCACCTGTCTTTGGATATAGTGACAGTGCGAAATGTGTACTGGTTTTACGTCTTTTGATCATAATACATAAGCCAAAAGGAGTTTTTGAAAAATATGTAACTACTCTTAGAATAGTTACGAAGACTAAAATCATAAACTATTTTCTTCTAAAGTAAAAATAAGCCATTTCGAGACAAGAAAGTCAGGAGTAGGCTTATTCTTTGAAGTTCTTAAATACTTCCTAAATATTCAACAGTTAACTCTTGCTCATTGATATCCTTATCCAAGGATACCCTATATGCTTTACCATTAGGTTTTGAACTAACGATTTTATGGATTTCTTGATCGATAAAATGAACGGCTACTCCATCATCAGCGGCAATTCCAGATGAGAGTTTATTAGCTTTAACCAAGTTATGATAAGCTGGTCTTCGATTGATTTCTCCATCGTAATGAGGACAATTACTTCCTGGAAGAAACCCTAAACATGTTATCGGCTCTAAATCTCCCCCAAATGAATCTGTTATTCCTTCGTCAAACCAACAAATTGAGCCAGCGCTAATGCCTGTTAAAAGGATACCCTCATGCCAAGCAGTCTTAAAAATGCTATCTAATGACCATTCTTTCCATAAAGCTAAAAGGTTTTTAGTATTTCCTCCCCCAACATAAATAATATCCTTTTCCAAAACAAAACTTTCTAAATCACGAGTAGGAGGAGAAAAAAGAGATAAGTGAGACGGAATACATTGTTGTGAATCAAAGAAAGAATAAAATTTTGAAATATAATTTTCAGAGTCTCCGCTTGCAGTAGGAACAAAGCAAATCTTAGGATTGGCTTTGTTAGACTGCTGCAAAATATATGTATCTAATAACGGATTATGAGGCTCCATAGAAAAGCCCCCTCCTCCTAATGTAATAATTTGTTTCATCTTTCCCACTTCCCTTTTGAAAATATTGTATATTGATTATATAACACCCCTGAATATTCAGTCTATTTCTATAAAATTAATAGATTCCAAATGAATGCGAAAAATAGATGACTTCACTAAGGAATCCCACCCATTTAAGATCTTTTTCATTTTATTACTGGAGTTGGTATACCATTGCTCCAATCCTTAATAAATGGGGATTGGTGAGGATTTAGATTGAATGGTATTTCATTTTTCGATAGAAAGTGCAATTCGCTACTTTCATCATTGATTTGTAAAGTACCTTGATAATCACTAGAGTAAAAAATTATTTGAACACTAAATACTTTATCTCCATTTGAGTACTCTGCAAAACCATTTTTACCTGAATATAATCCAAACAATGAAACGTTGTTCAGAATAAGATTAGTTTCCTCAAAGACCTCTCTTCTAACTGTTTCTTCAAAAGTTTCTCCGATTTCCAAGATGCCTCCTGGGATTCCCCAAATATCATTGTCGGTCCTTTTTTGTAAAAGAATACGTCCCCTATCATCTTCAATTATTGCTCCACAACCAATAGTCAATAGCGTTTCATGCCCAATCATCTGTCTCATCGTTTTAATGTAATCATTCATAATTGATGCCCCCATTCCTTGTTTGTAGACCTCTTAAATGTCCTTTTTCATAATATATTTAAAAAACTAGCCTAGTACATTAAAAGTTGAAATCACCATAAACATCATTATTTTACATTATTACTTCTAGTAAAAAAACAAAGGAGGAATTTCCATTCAAGAAATCTCACGTTGAATAAGAGGGAATCATTAGTTCTTAAAGATGGGTATATGTGTGAATGGCTATTTCGTGCCCTTCTTCGTGTTTACATCCTTTGGATTTTTTTCTGCATTTTCGCCCACAATGAATAATAATAACTCTTTTGATGTTATTTACTCATGTGGCAAAAACAACTGCACTACCGATTTCCAAATGTTATATTATTAGGAAGGAGTGTTATTGTTTTTGATAATAAAGGTAAAAGAAGAGGAATTTGATCTAAACTGTTCCAATCTAAGTCAAATGTGCTTCGAACCGCTAATTAAGATTTATAAGGAAAGAATGTCCGAAGAAACTAATATCGGTGTTAAAGAATGTTTTTATGAGGAACTTACTGAAGGCCAAAGAGCATTATTTATGTTTAATGTCTATTATACCCATATTAGTAAATCTCTTATCGAATTTTATTGGTGGAGTTCTTATTTCATGGCTCAGCCTAATAATTGGGCAGCTATCAAAGCATGCTTTAAGTATTTTAATGACCAACCTTTTCTATTACTCCTTGAGAAAATTGAACAGGAATTAAAACAACACAATCATCCTACAACATTAGAGAATTTTTCAATTACTCGAGATGAATTAAATCAAAACAAAGAGCTCCATGCTTCATTTGAATCGTTATATGCAATATTCGAAAATATTAATCCAGTTACTTTAGCAAAAATAAATTCTGCGATCGAAAAGAATTTACATGAGTTTATACAAATTGAAAATTAAATGAAGGAGTATTTTTTTATGGCAACTATAGAGGACTTTATGAACCTTGATATAAGAATTGGTACTGTTATCCAAGCTGAAGAACTTCCGAAAGCAAGAGTTCCTGCCATTAAAATGAAAATTGATTTTGGGGAAGATATTGGAATCAAGCAATCCTCTGCTCAAATTACGAAACGCTATACACCAGAAGGAATTATTAATAAGCAAGTAGTAGCAATTGTTAATTTCCCTCCCCGTCGTGTAGCAGGCTTTAAATCTGAAGTTTTAGTGATTGGCGGAGTTCCTGTGGAAGGAGATGTAATTCTATTAACTCCTGATCAGTCTGTACCAAATGGAACTAAAATTAGTTAAAGATAGAGATCTTATGATTGTTGATTTATACTCTATATTTTTATTTTTTAATGAATCTATTTCTCAGGCACAAAACTAACTAAAATAACTTCCAGAACATAAATATAGTAGTGTAGAGCAAATTTAGCCTTACACCTCCTGACTTGATACTAAGGGTCACTAATGTGGCCCTTTTATTATTTTACTGGCGTTGTTTCATTTGAAAAAAGTTTGATCACTCTATTTTCTATATTCATTAACTAATATCATGTAACTTCATTTTTTCCAATTCTTTCTTTCTTTTATTTTTTAGTGATTCCCTTCCTTTAGCCCAAGTTCCTAATAAAAACACCGAACCACCAACTGCAACCTTAATAAGTGAATATGTATTGACATTATCCATTTTAATGGACCACCATCCGAAAATAAAAACTAAATACAGAATAGGTACAACTACTCCCCAGTAAACTTTTGTTCTTCTAGATAAAAAAGATTGAATTCCTATTATTACAATGGCTATCAAAATGGCTATTATCCATTTATAAATTGAATCCATTATTCATCATTCCTTTCGCTTTTATATTTATCAATAATCATTTTTGCCGTCTCTAAACTCAACCGTTCATCAATTACCAAATTCTTAATCATATTTACAAATTCCAGGTCTTCAGTATTGCTATTTAGTTCAATTTTTTTAATTAATGTATCTAATTTAATTCTTACAGTCGGATATGATACACCATAAATTTTAGATATATTCTTTAAAGACCCAGAATTTATAATAAATTTTCTTATAAATTCAACAGATTCTTTATCTAAAGACAAAATCCAAGCTGGTACTTCATCACGGTTCATATTACCCCCTCCTTTTTAATAATGTTAAATAAAAATTAAATAAAATTCAAGTATCCATTAATATTATTCATTTATTTTTAAGGTTATTTTAAGCTAAATTGCTTTTTTAGACGAGGAAACATATGGCTTATTTAATCTATAATGCTGACATAAGTAGCTGATAGTTAAGCAGTTTAACCATTACTAAAATCACTCACGCGTAACATATTCCCCATCGATAAATCTCTTTACTTTTCCATTAGTGAAAAAAATCCGGCATTTTACCCTAATAACAGGCGTCAAAATATAGTACAAATTGTTCTTTGGTAATTATTTTCATTATGCTATTCTTTACTGTAGAATAATTGAATAGGCAAACGTAAAGAAATTTAGGGACGCAAAGCTATAGGGACTAAGGTTTATAACTATGTCAGCCAGTTGCCAAAGAGTACATAATACTTTTTGTTTAATAAGTTCGTAAAAAATATTGCATTTATCTGCAATCCACTGAAAAATGATTTTTTAATATAATTTCTTAAAGACGAATTTTAATCTTTTAGCGTTTTCAGTGCCCTCATTTTTTTGTGGGATTTTTTTATGATTTCCTTATTTGAAATTAAGCTACTCTTCTTTGAGTAGCTTTTTTATGTGCTCCGCAGGAAAAATTCATTAGGAGGAATCATGCATGAAAACGGTAAAATTTGTAATAGTATCTACCTTGGCTTTGAATTTAGTCGGCGGTCCATTGAATGTTATAGCAAGTGAAAATCTGAATGGAAACATTGTCAAAACTTCAGATGAAGCTAGTACTAATCCTACGATCGCTTCGGTGAAAGTATTTGATTTGTATGGAAAAGAGATTTTACAAGCATACGATGACGTATTTAAAATGGCGAACACGAACATTAAATCGATCACTAACAACGGTGGAAGATATGCTAATTCTACTATTGTTAAAGCGATTGATGGCGACATGAATACACATTGGGAAACTGGAAAACCGAACAGTGCATCATTTACAAATGAAGTCGTTATCCAGTTTAATGAAGCGTCTACGTTAAATAGAATTGTCTATGCTGCTCGTCAATCTTCTGCGAAAGGTAAAGGTTTTGCTCAGCAGTTTGAAATTTATAGCTCCACTACAGATACAGGCAATGATTTTACACTCGTTTCATCTGGTGAATATACAGGTTCTACAGGAGATATCGTGGAAATTCAGTTCAAGCCTACAGAATTTAAACGAGTAAAATTTGTTTTCACTAAAGCAAATCAAGACTGGGCAAGTGCATCAGAGTTTCAGTTTTATAAAGAAGATACCTTAGATGATAAAATGGCGAAGTTATTTACTGACGGTACAATGAACAAAGTTTCACCTGAATTCAATAGTATCGAGCAAATTAACGCACTAGAAGCAGAAGCAACAACGCATCCACTATATGCTACTTATAAAGAGAATACAGAGTTAGCTAAGAAAGTTATTAATGGTGAAGTCGTTACAGAAGGAAAAATAATAGTAGCCGAGCAACATGGGAATATGGTAAAGCATGCGAATGAAAAATTAAAGTTTGGCTTTGGCAACAATTTGCAACCAACTGGACTTGCTGCTCAGCCAGGCGATCAAATTATCGTTTACGTTGACGCATCGACATCTGGGCCATTACCACGCTTAGCTTTTGCGCAACAAGAAGGTGCTTGGGATAGTTGGAGACAAAGTGTAAGCTTAAAAGTCGGTAAAAACGTCATCACTGTTCCTGCAATCCCTAAAACTTCTCAATATAAGAAGGCAGTCACACCGGGTGGAACAATTTATATTGAAAACCCCTATACAGCTGAACAGCAAATTAAAGCACCAAAATTAAGATTTGAAGGTGTTGATAGCATTCCTTTTGCAACGAAGTCCACAAATGTCGATGAGTTCAAACAATTTTTAATCGACTATAAGAAAAAAATTGATGAAGATATAGCAAAATATCCTAATGTTGAAGATCGCGAAGTACTAGATATCGTAGAAATCGTTAGTGACCATTTATTCTGGACAGGTACTGCAACAGGTGCTTACAAAACGTATATAGAAAATGGCTATAGCCCACTACAAACAATTGAATCGTATAATCGTCTAATGAACGAATTATTTAAGTATTACGGTTTAGATGGACGAAATGAAAAAAATGACCCTAAATTAATTAGAGACAACGTACGACTTGCACAGCCTTATGCGTATATGTATGCGGCTGGCGATCATATCGGTACACTGGATGATGTCGTATCCAATATCTTAGTTCCAATTGAAGAAAAAGGCGGTTCATGGGGCGTTATCCATGAAATCGGTCATCGTATGGATATTGGTGTACGAACTATCGGGGAGGTAACAAACAATATGCTTCCACAGCATATTTCAGCATTTTATGGCAAAATCGATGGACGTATTCCGTATGAAGCGAACGTCTATAAAAACGTACTAAAAGAAAATTCAAAAGATTATAACAATCAAGCTCTATTTGAAAAACTAGCTGTTTTTTGGCAACTTGAAATGTATAGCCCAGGGTATTGGGGTAAATTAAATTCTTTATACCGCGAACGAGATGTGACACTTTCAGATGGTGATCGATCTAAACAACAATATTTAGTTGAATTATCTTCAGAAGCACTTGGTTTAGATTTAAGTGAACATTTTGCTCGTCATGGCTTTGTCGTAAATAACGAAACAAAAGCAAAAACGAGCAAATATCCAAAACCAGATAAAAAAATATGGTATTTAAATAATAGTGCAGCTGGCTATAAAGGAAATGGTATGAAAGGTAAAAATGTAAACGTAAAATTTGCTTCAAACCAAGCTGCCAAAACAAATACGCTAAATTTATCGGTTGATAAAGCGGATCAAAAGGATTTCTTAGGTTATGAAATTTTTAGAGATAATGAATTAATCGGCTTTACTAGTACCGAACAATTTATCGATAAAAATGTAGATACAACAAAAAGTTATACGTACAAAGTAGTTGGCTATGATAAAAAATTAAATACGCTAAAACCAGTAGAAGTAAAGGCAATTACCCCTACGCTATCTGCTAAAGAGAATGTCACAGTTAAACTACATTAACCAAATAACGTTATTAAATGTATTAACGTAAAATTGTAATTGAGCTTGTATATGTTGAGACTTGATTTCATTTGTTAATGGGTATCGGTAAAAAGTTATACATCTATTGTTCGTACCGAAGAAAACATCTTATTTAATAAGTAATTTGATAACGTGATTACTTTTTAAGTATATCTCTGCCTAAAATTAAATTAAGTATATCTTTGCCAATACGGCAAAGATATACTTAAAATCACATATGACTGCATTTACAGCCACTTTATGTATGGAGACGTTGAGAGTCGCCCCCCCTGTTTGATTAAGATGTATTATCCTCCTTCGATAAACGCAACTTTTTTGTTGAACAGGGTCTCCCAACTTCCACTCCTATTGATTTTTCAGACTCTTTTTGTCCTCTTCTTATATTTAATTACGCATTTGATTGAAAATCTAGTATGCAATCCCTACACGCGATTTCACATATTCCATGCTCTGAATTTGTTGATATACAAACTCCGCGGTATCTGCTACAGATATTTCTACCCCACCATCCGGTAAAAAGTCTCTTTCGATACGATAAGTACCCGTGTATTGACCATCAGGTAAGTATGTGGGACAGACGATTGTCCAATCAGTGTCGGATTTCTTCAATAGATGATAGACTTTGTGATGCTCCTCTGCTGCAAAGGTTGATTTTCTTTTTGATTCGCTCGATTGATAACGTAAAATACTCGGCGTCAAACGACTTTGAAGAATACCAGCTGTTCCAACAGTTATAATTCTTTTCACATGCTCTTTTTCCATTGCATCAAGAATTAGCGGTATACTTTCTGTTAAAGTATTTGTGCCATCTGTGTTTAATGCACTAATCACAATATCAACATTTGCCATGACATTTTCTAAATCTTGTTTTTCTAAGACATCCCCTTGTACAATATGTAAATTTTCATCATTTATCTCTAGCTTATTTGGGTCACGAACTAAAGCAGTAACGCTATGTTCATCTTGTAACGCTAGAGAAACAATGTGGCTACCAACGCGCCCAGTGGCACCTAACACTAAAATCCTCAAAATGATCACCTCTTTACTTGATTATAACACTTAGAGGTTTCTAACCATCCTTTTAATGCAAATGTATTTATTGAACAAAGCATTGTTAATGAACATCAATAAGTCTGATATTTACCATAAACAACTGTAGATCATTATTTTCCGCAATACTGTTGACGATATTTTGGATTTCGCTTTCTGTACTCTTATCAAATTTATCTAAATTGTGTAATTGTATTGTGATTACTTGATTGTTTGGAGAATCAATTAAATAACCTATTGTACTATCTGGATAATAGCCTGCTGCTCGTAACGCTACTAAAATTTTTTTTGTAAAATTTGTATTTTGTAATTTCTCACCAATTTCATCAGCATAATTTATTTCGGGATTCTTTTGAATGGGTCTTTCAGATGAAGGTTGATTATATTTAATCAAGGCTGCAGTTATTACTATCAAGGAAAATAAAATAAAAAGGCCTTTAATTAACCCTCTCATATATTCTCTCCAATTCATCTTTTTAATAGAATACGCTTATCTCATAAAAAAAATTCTGCTGGTCTACTTTTCTTACAGTCACGCTTTCTTCAATGAAAACAGAGTATAGATCGTATCAATTTCATGGGATGCTTCCAAAACCCACGAGGTTTGGGCTAAAATTCGCTGCAATCCCTCCAGCCCAAGATTATGATTTGCATCCATATTTTTCAACTCCACCTCACTATTAAAGATACCCTCAAAGGACAATCAAGAAATTTCAAAAACTAATGAAAATCCAACTTCAACAGTGGATCAACAAATCTTATTTGTCGATTCACTCTACGAAGTATGAATTATTTATAAATAGTCCCCTTATTATTTTTGCCAGGCTAACATGTTAATAGCCTGGCAAAATTGGTATAAGGTAAAGACAAAATTCACCTTAAAAGTTTATTCATTAACGATGACTTTCACAACAGGTTCTAATTTTCCTACATATGCATCTCCAAGATAATCAACATCTATTACTATGGCTTGTGGCACGAAACGTTGAATGCTTTCTATAAGACGTGCGGTATTACGTCTTTTGACAAGCTGGAAAGGTGGAAGAGTGTCTAGTCTAAAACCAAAATCTCTGTATAAAGGGCAAGATATTACGAAAGTAGATAATATAAAAGCTACATTTTGTAATATTTCATCAACACCTGTAGCATTACAATCAATATTGCTGGTGGCGGTTACTTGATGTGTCATCCTATCAACCTTTCTTCTACGATACACGGAACGATGTAAGTAAACTTTCTTATTATGAGCTTTTCATCGAAAAAAGAGCACTTTGTTATTTATGCTACATGCTCAAAAGTTATGAATGAAGCACACATTCACTATTGTATGTATACGTTGCAATGTATCACTAAACAATTGCACAGTATCAGGTTCCATTTCCGCTTCTATGATAGGATTCCACATGCTAGTCATTTTTTATCTTATTATTGCGTAATAAATTACATACAACCAACTTAAACAACCATGTATGATTGCCCATATGATCGAATGATTGACACTCCAAGAAATAGTAATGGCCAATACCGAGCCAAAACTAATACCGCTTTTAATAACTGTTTTGTTTTCCATTTTCTTCACCTTCTTTACTCTTTTAATGTCGGAAGTATGCCTCCTCATCTTCATTCCTCCTAATCACGTCATCAATGGATGTATGACTGTCACATCTATCTTAAGTATGCTGTCTTTTCCTCTTTTATTCCTTATAGATTAATGGTTTTTCTGCTAATAAAAATCGCAATGAACACGCCACTCATTTAGGTCTGGATTAAAAAAGAAATAGAAATTCCCATTATCGACGATATTGAAATACGCCTTCTCGTCTGAGGCGATCTGTAAAACAAAGGGGAAGTCCTCACCGTAATCACGACCACTTTGGCAAAAAGCGGGATAGCCACCTATTTTATGAACGGCGTATATTTCCTCTACGATATCATCGAAGTACTCAAAATCTTCCTCGTGCTCTAGCCTCAAAATTTCATCCTCTACATCAGATGGAATCCCTCCCCCATCCCATGTCGGATAATCATTGTCAATAAGTTTTGGAATAAGCGGGAAAGCACGGATATGGTCATGCTGCCAATTTTGCTGTATTAATCCTTCTATAGATGTATATGCTCTTATTTCAAAAAAACAGCTAAGATCATCTTCTATGAGGTGATCAAATATTGCTTCATTGATAAATAACGTTAGCAGCTCAATATGCTGTAGTGATGCGGGTACAAAAGGAAGATCTTTTAAAAATAATGTAGCTAGTGGCTGAAACCCTTGTGGCCTCTGTTCTCCAGGTAATGACCATCCTACATAGCCAATCCAGCTTTCTAGCATGTCATGTGTAGGTCTAACTCCACCAGTTTCAAAAATCGTTGCTTGTCTCACTAGCTGTGCCTTAATTTCATCAATTTTCATCCGCTGATCCCTCACTGCGACAAATACAATCTACGATATGATCATTAACCATCCCTGTTGCCTGCATAAATGAATAGCAAATCGTACTTCCAACAAATTTAAAACCGTCTTTTTTCAATTGCTTGCTCATTCGTTCACTTATCTCTGTTGTAGCAGGTACATCTGCTATGGACGACCATTCATTGATGATCGGCTGATGATCCACAAAGCCCCAAATATACTGAGAGAAGGAGCCATATTTCTCTTGTATTCGTAGAAAAGCTTGAGCATTCGTCACAACACTAGCAATTTTAAGCTTATTACGAACGATGCGAGAATCCTGTCTCAGCTCCTCTAGCTTATCATCCGTATAGAGTATGATTTTTGAAGCATCAAATTGGTCGAATGCTGCCCGGTAGCCCTCTCTTTTTTGTAGAATTGTCCACCAGCTAAGTCCAGCTTGTGCCCCTTCTAGACAGAGCATCTCAAATAAATGCTGATCATCATAGACAGGAATACCCCATTCCTTGTCATGATACTCAACATATAAAGGTTCATCTAGCTTGACCCATTCACATCTTTTCATTTATATATCCTCCATTTTCTATGTATTATTTAATCCCTGTTATACAAAGCCATCCTTTTTGAGTGTTTTCCCGTATAGTAACGGTTTGAAACCCAACGCTTTCAAACAACTGCTTGATTTCAGGTTTTGTTTTATAGGCTTTCATATGATAATTAATTTTATAGAGCTCCGAAATTATGATAAACTTTCCATCATCCTTCAACACTCTGAATACTTCCTTCACATCATTTGCTAAGTCTGGCCAAAAATAATGTGTTTGGAACGCTGTAATCTTATCGAAAAACTTATCTGAGTACGGAATGCTCGAAACACTTGCTTGCGTCACGATCACTTTTCCATTTGCTACATCCATTTGATTTGTTTTTATGGAGTCTTTGACAGATTGCTCAGAAAAGTCTATACCATAGATTTTACCACTTCGATTAATTTTCGATAAGGATTGAAGTGTTTTTCCACCCCCACATCCAATATCTAACACAATATCACCATCATTTATTGCTTCTTGTCTAATTAGCCAAGTATTCATACCACTATGTGCCTTGTTCATAATTCGTAACATCAATGACCCGACGAATCCTCTTGGTTTCTTCGCTTGCTCAATTAATCGTTGTAAAAGCGTCATTTCAATTTTCCCCCTTGTCATTTTCACTTTCAAAAATCTGCTGCGAACTAAGGATTATGATGTCTTGTGTAGCTAGCTTAGTTAAGGCAACTTCCTTACTTTTATCTGTAGCACCTGCGACAGCATCCTTCACAATAGTTACAGCAAAATTTCTAGCTAGAGCCCCTGCCACAGTTGCAGTGACACAGCCTTCAATAAATATCCCTGATATTATTAATTCGTTAATGCCATGCTTGTTTAGATACGTTATTAAGCTAGGATTACTAAATGCATCCGCTTTCTTTTTTGAAAAATACGCACCCTCGGCTCTTATTAGTCGTTCATCCAGTTCAGCACCTTTACTCCCTTTTAACGCAGTGAATTTTCGTAATAGATTCGATAGTAATTGCGTTCGCTCAAATTCATTCCTAATATAGAGGATAGGGACATTTGACTTTTCAGCGCTTTTTATCAGGTCATTAATGCCATTTAAAGTTGGCACAATTTGTTGCTTGGCGATAGGCATTCGGGCATGATTACTAAGATAATCATTTTGAATATCAAGTACCATTAACGCTTTCTTCAAATTATTAACCTCCCAGTATTTTTTTTCTGATATTTTTACGTTCTTAGAAATAAAAGGTTTCAATTTTTACCATTTTATAAAAGGAGACTCGATATGATAAAACAAGCCGTCATAGAAGATGTTCAAACAGCAGCATTATTAGTACTACAACTTTGGCCAAATCATACGTTAGAAGAATTTAGCGAGGAGATGGCACAACTTATTAATGCTGAAAACGCTGCGATTTTCCTTGCCTATGAGGATGATGAAGCAGTCGGTTTTGCACAATGTCAACTTCGAACAGATTATGTTGAAGGTACCCACTCAAGCCCAGTCGGCTATTTAGAAGGACTCTTCGTAAAAGAACCATATCGACAGAAAGGCTTTGCAAAGCTACTTGTCGAGAGTTGTGAGCAGTGGGCAAAACGTAAGGGTTGTAGTGAATTTGCGAGTGATTGTGAATTACAAAATCACGAAAGTCTAGCCGTCCATCTTAAACTAGGTTTCACAGAGGCTAACCGTATAATTTGTTTTACGAAGGAATTATAAAAATAAGGTCAATCCCCTATGGAATGACCTTATTAAAATGTTAATATTTATCCGTTATAACTCCGATTGAAGACGCTTTAATAAAATCAAGATTTTGCAAGTTTGCGAGCGTCTTCTTATTACCAGTTACGACAGCCCCATAAATAACTAGATCATTAACTGACAACCCATCAGCACCTCCAATTTCTTTTTCCAACCGTTTATATTCATCTTGAAAACTTGATTTCTGTCTAGTGCCACTACTTATTGCACGCACAAATTGCTCAGCTGGATTCTCTGCTACATCACCGTTCGCGTTTAAAAGTGAAAAACCATATACATCTTGTTCTGAACGAAACACATTGTAACTATCTACAACTTCTCCATTTTCTTCTATCTTACCTGTGTGATCGTCTGTTTCATTCACATCCTTAACCCATAGCCAAGTAGTATTCACATCTTTTGGCAGCTTCGCAAGTGCTTCCTGCATTGAATAGCCCTTATCAAAAGATAAAGCAACCTCCATTATTTTATGATCATCCATTTCAGGCAACAATGCTAAATCATTACGCTTCTTTTGATAATTTATAAATGGATAAAAAAACAACATTTCACGCTGTCCAAACTCATTATAACGTTGAGAATTTAAATCTTCTTCTCTGTTACTTCCAATTGAAAGAACAGAAACAGCACCATCATATAACACCTCGTCTCGTAAAAAACCGTAGCCCAGTGCGTCATCTCCAGTTAGAACTACCTTTCCCTCAATGTATTTGATTGTTTTATAATGCATTTCACCGCCTAAAATGCCAGGATAATTCCTAATTGATCCAATAAATTCATTTGCACCTTTCACTTGGTGTAAAGTATAGAAGGAATTCTGTGCTTGGCTTTGCAAAAATCTAGTAATAGCATCATTAGCTATTTTCCCAACAGACAAAGTCACAATTAAGACGCAAAACGTGATAAAGATCGTTTTCCATGTTGCGCAACGTTGTGCTTTTTTCATTGTTTTTGTCATCTTTTCTGTATTAAAAAGATTGTCCATCTTCTAACGCCTCCCACTGTTTTTTAAATGCTTTTCGCGCTCGCTGTAAATAAGTTTTTACATGTGACTCACTCACCGCGAGAATCGCAGCGATTTCTTTATAGGACAATTCCATATCGTATTTCATTAAAAGTAATTGCTGGAATGACGGCTGTAGCCCCTGCAAGGCTTCATTAATCTTTGCATTTTGCTCTTTTTGTAAATATTGTTGCTCTACATCATCTAATGCAATTTTTAATTTTTCGATTTCATTATCACCTATTAATGTTGCGCGCTTTTGCTTGTTATACAACGTATAGTAACGATTAAGGGCAACCTTGAATAACCAAGCTCGTAAATTATCATGTCGAATTGTAGACAAACATTCGATTGTTTTAATAATTGCTTCTTGTATAACGTCCTCGGCATCTTCTTTTGTAGCCCCTATTTTTATCAAATATTTGAAAACGACTTCTGCATGCGCAAGCAATAGACGCTCCCACTCTTTATTCATACATCACCAACTTTTGGATATCCATTTCGTAGTTAACTCATCTATATAACCAATTAAACCCTAAAATGTATACAGTTAATTGCAAAAAAAAGAAAAAAATCACAAGTGCTTTTCTTTACACACTTGTGATTTATAATTTTTTTCGATATAGATCTATAATAAATATGAATACAAACTTTAATAGTTGGAACTAAATAAAGATATGTAATAAGTCAAAAGGTAAAATTTTTTATACTTCAACATTTTTTAATTTAAATATGTATTGTTTGAAATGCTTCTTTCACGCTCGTCAATAATTAGGTGGATAATAAATGCAAGTTGTTGCTCAATTCGCACATTGTTAAGATGCAGGATGTCCGCAATTACATTTTTTTGTTTCTCTTCTAATTCTATCTTCTCAAGCAGTAACATAATTTCTTCCTTCGAAAGCCCAAACATACTTTTTTCACCTCCGCTTCACCTTTTTATTATTTCACAATCATTATTCGCGTTTTTCAAACAACGAACCAATACAACCATTCCATGAACTATTTTTACTGAATATAGATAAAACATGGAACTTAATCAATCCAAAATCTACTTTATTTTAATAAAATGTTAACTTCTACAAAAAATTATTATTATTTAGTAATAATTTTTTGTGAAGTTACTGTAACGATATTTGTATTCATTAATTCTATTATAAAAATAACAAGTGCTTTTGTCGAATTTTAGTATTCCTCGTCACAGCTTATAAATCACAATTAGAAACCGTTTACATAAAATTATAATGAGCAATGACAGAACGTAGATTACACACTTTTTTAATATGTATTCATCTTTATTATACATTTTCCTCGTTAATACAGTGCTTTTATTTAATAAAAAAAGTAATTTCAAAATAATTGAAACTACTTATCTTACTATTTTATTCGGTTAACTACACTGTTTTGTTAATATTATTCTTCGCAAGAGTTATGTTAAATTTTTGTAAATTTTCAACTGATATTTGTATTTTTTCATCTAGTTTTTGAATATTGGCTGTTTCTGCTTTATTTAATACATCATGCTTTGTCTTGTCACTAGTACCGACTGGCAAATAAACTATTCTCGACGATGCATCGCTCTTCCACATTGTCTTGTTTGCATACCCCTCGATGAATAATTGACTATACCCCTGTACAATAGCAGGTATCTTTACAGCAGTAACATCTGTGTGTACCAGTTCAAGTAAAGATTGATTGGACATCGCTAAAAATGGCCGATCAGCTTTATCAATCGTACAATACTCAATACGCCCCATTGACTTATCAGACCAAACTATTGCATATGGACCTTCAAAACAGTTGTTAAATTCACTATTTGCCACTTCAAAAATTGCATCAATACAAGTAATCGCATTCCCGCTAAAATGTTCAAAAGTACAATTATTAGTAAATAGTCGAGCATTATTTATATAAATGTGATGACTTTTGAGCTCTCGAATTGTTATGTTCTGAAGCGTAATCTTGGCGTGATCATTGCCATAAATACCACCTGCTTGCCCAAATTGAATCATACACTGATTGAGATTTAGCCCGCTCGAATCGACAATAAAGTGAAATTGCGGGTGTTCTTGGAGATCACATTGTGTCATCGATACATCGGCTTCATTAACAATCGTAACTCCTGTTGCCTCTCCCTTTTCAATCCTACATGTACGAAACTCCGCTTTACTATTATCAATTAAAAACTGTGACTTCGCATGTCGAAGGATTTTACAATCATATAATATCGCCTTAGATTTTTCTCCAATATAAATGCCGTTCCCTACTCCATCAGAAAAGATAGAATCCGTCACCAACAACTCACTTTGATGAACAACCAACTGTGTATCTTGATGGTGCTTGAATTCACAGCCATCTATCGTTAGTTTCGAGCTATCGAAAACTTGCATCCCTACACCATGCCCTTGATGAATAAGTGTATTGGTCATTGAAATTGAACTGGAGGCTACTACAATTTGTGCCTTTTGATGTCCATGAATTTCACAATCCACAATCTCCATTTTCACATCCCGTATTGCATAAATGCCATTCGTGTGCCCTTCCAACAACATGCAATTTGTCAAAGCTATCTCACTATTTTGCACAATGATTTGAGCCTTAGCATGTTGCTGGATAGTCGTATCCACAAGAATAACGCTCGAACCATTATCAATTCGTATGCCAAAATGATTGACAGGACTCGCTAAAATATCAACATTTTTCATCATTAGACTTCCGAAGCTAACGGTCACTTGTGCTTGCACCATTTGCTGCTCAATGACACAGTTTTCTAGCTGTAAATCTCCCTTTACATACAAACCCTGCCCTTGAGTAAAGCGCAAATTTCGCATATTCACAAGTGTCTGATAGCGAATAAAAACGCCACCTTTAATGGTCACATTCCCCACTCCATAAAGTGTCAGCCTTTTGGAAATTTCGAAGCTTTCTTCATATATCCCATCCCGGATTTCAATAAAATCTCCCGGCTCTGCCTCTTGAATCGCCTGCCCAATACTTTGGTATCGGTGCATAATATTCCTCTTTACAACAAGTGTCGCCATCTCCACACTCCTTATCGAAGCTTTTTCATGAATCATGAAATAATTATCGGTTTTATTTTATTTATATACCCATTGAACTTCCTATTATTCAATTTTGTACAAATAATTTATAACCGGTATTGTGTTGGCGACAATTGCTAAGAAGTTAAAGGTGTTTTGTTTGCTCCACTTTAATGGGCAAAACGTTAGTTAAAAAGAGACTTTACTATTAGGATAAACTCCCCGATACTCGAATAACATCTCACTATATTAATCATTAAGAATTTAATAGCGAAGGAAACCCAGCCCGAGACCATAGCCATAAAGGCGTATGAACATCAATTGCTGCTATCCCTGTTCCTTCAAGCACTTTCTCCCAAGCGTTAGCTACTACTTCTCTATCATCGGCACTACCATTTAATACATCTTCCGGGCATAATCCTAATTTAACAGTAGCCTGCAAAACATGGGTATCTGGTGCTATTGTAATAAGTTCTCGAGACTTCCAACGGATATCTGTGTAGCTCTCTAAAACATAAAGCCAATAATTAAAGATTTTTGGTCCAGATAGATAAGGAAATTCAGATTTTCGAGTATTCTGCATTATTTCTTTCAAAGAATGAACATCATATCGAACAGCTTCAAGAAGGCCTTGTACATTTCCTTTAGTGGAAAAATTAACAATACCTTTCGCTACACGTTGCCAAATTTCCGGATGTCTATTAGGTTGCAATCCTACACGATGCAAAAGTAATGCCTCTCGTAAGACATTTAAATCGCTATTTACCACAATTTTCGGATTAAATATCCACTTTGTTTCTTCATCTTGATATGCTTTTACAACTGCTTCCCATAAAGTAAAAGAATTTCTTTGATAATTTAAAGCCATAGCTAATGTTAATACTTCTTGTAAGTCCTCTTTTGGTACAATGCCAATTAAAACGTCTTCAGGCATTGTTTCTCCTCCAAGCTGTCCTTCTGAGTGCATTTTTATCAATGTTTTTACATTCGTTAAAAATTTGTCTATTGTCATTAAATATCCTCCAAAATTTATAATCAAAAATAAATAAATTCTTCAACAGCCTTCTCCGTTCATGTAAATACATTTCTTCAAAATGTCTTCATCGATTTTAACATAAATATCCAATAAAAAATTGCCTCGAAGAAATAAAAGATGTAATTTTTTTGTCAAACGTCATCACGATTTTCCAATCTTTTACTTAACCCACATAATAAAATAAAACCAACAATCACACGATTTTCTCGTCAATTGCTGGTTTAACAGATTTTTTAATTTTCGGTGTAGCATTTGTAGCATTTACTGTCTAATTATCATTACGCATTAAATGCATGTTCAAAATTATAATTTAAATTTCCTAACAAGATCGTTTAATTTCTCTGCCATGTCCGCTAAATTGGATGAACTATTTTTGATTTCATCCATCGAGCTTGCTGCTTGTTCGATTGTTGCCGAAGTTTCTTGTATGCCTGCAGCGGATTGCTCTGATACAGCAGCAATTTCATCCACTGATTTATTAATATTGACAGTGTTTTGTACTACGTCTTCTAACTTTGTCGTCATGCTATCAATGCTTGTTGACATCGAGTAAACTGCCTCTGCAATGTGTCCGAATGTTTCATTTGTAGATGTAATTTGAGTTGTACCTTTTTCAACCTCTTCATAGCCGTTTTCTAGTGAAGATGTCACCATGTTCGATTCTTGTAGGATTTTTTGGACAATATCCGTGATATCGTCCACTGATACGGCTACTTGTTCAGCTAGTTTACGGACCTCATCTGCAACGACCGCAAATCCTTTACCATGCTCCCCTGCTCGGGCCGCTTCGATCGCTGCATTAAGTGCCAGTAAATTCGTTTGTGCAGCAATATCCTGAATGACCGCCACGATTTTTGAAATTTCCTGTGTTTGTTTACTTAGTTCGTCCACCTTATGAACAGCATCCTTCACAATATGATGAATGGATGTCATTTGCTCAGTAGATGCATTCATTAAACCTTGGCCCTCTTTCGTTAAAGCCATGACATTTTGGGAATATTGCTGAACATCCGCACTGCTATTATTGACATCTGTCATTTTAAATGTGAATTCTGTCATTGTTGTTGCTACATCTGATGCATTACTTGCCTGTACTTCTGTGCCACTTGCGATTTCATTGACTGTGTCGACAATTTGTTCTGTACCCGTTTTCACCTCTGTCGCTGATTGCATGAGCTCTTCACTATGCGCAGCTACATCATTGGATACTGTTTGAATTTGCTTTAATAAACCATTTAAAATATCGGACATCGTATTAGTCGATTCCGTCAGTTGTCCTATCTCATCTTTTGATTTCACAATAAGTGCAGGCTCACTTAAATCACCTTCAGTAATTCGTTTCATACGATTTGTCACAGCGATGATTGGTCTTGAAATTACTCGAGCACTAAACAATGCAATGATAATTGCAACGATAACAATCACAGCACCAACAACTATACCTGTAAGCTGCTTAGTCTTTCCTGCTTTAACAATGTCTGCACCCAACGCATTAATCGATTGTTTACGATGCTCAGCTAACTTCTCAAAGCCTTCGCGTATTTCCGTAGCCTTTTCACTCATAATTGCTAAATTTTTCTTCGCTAGTTCATCCTGGCCCTGATCATAAACATCAAATACCTCTTTTTCAACATAACTGCTCCATTCCTTAGCCATTTCTGCAAATTTGTTGAAATCTCCTGAATTTGTTAACGCTAAACGTATTTTCTCGTTATCTTCAGCATGCTTTACATTATCTTCAAAAATTTTCTTATACTTTTCTTCACCAGAAAGTATATACCCTCTAGCTGCGGCAATTCTTAGCCCTATCGTTTGAGCTTCTTCATAATCTGTAATTAATAATTGCATATCTTCATCAATAATTTGCTCAGTTGCAGCGTTGCTTTGCTTGACTGCATAAAAATTGTAACCAATGTATAAAACCACTACTGCTACTACAATGCTGAAGGAAAAAACGATTCTTTTACTAATTGACTTAAAATTCATTTCAAATTCTCCTTACTTTTCAAGTGCAAGCTAATATGCATTGTCATAATTTGCACACCATTAGTAATCTAACACTCCTGAGCAAAATTTGGGTTGATTTGGGATATTCCCTAGATTAAATGAAATAACTAGGTGATTTTTATGTATTTCTCAGCAGATTGTTAAATCTATAATTTTCCAAAAGATAAAAAGAACAACCTCAAAAGTAGGCTGTTCCTTCTATTTAAATATTAATCCCAATAATTAAACATAACATCTCCGATTGTTTTACTATCAAAGTGTGAAATGTATTTCCATTCCACCTCAGATAAACTATGCAACTCCTTATCCTGCATCAACAATGTGTTTAGTGTATCGGCAGTAAGGCATTTACGCATCGGAAAATATTTGTGTAAATGTGATTTTGTTAAAAATTGAAAGCTAAGCTCTTCATCAAACTTAGCAAACGCAATATAAGGCATCAGCCTATGATGAATTATCGTCAAACGTTCATCTTCCAGTTGAATCACCGCTTGCATATAAACAAAATGAGGCTGATCAATAAATTGTACAGCTTTTGCTCGTTGTTCACTTGTAACTAAATGATAAACCATCGACTGGAAAGATCTCATATCCTGTTCAATTAGATGGTCTGCATCAAAACCTGAAATTCCTTTAGTTAATCGCAACGAATCACCCCTTTATTATTGTGTCTATATGACCTTCTAGTAAAGATAGGCAGATTCCTTCAATAAGGATCTATTTTCTTGTTATTTAATAGTTAATTTCTAAAAAAGACAGAGAGGAAAAAACGTATCTTGTGTATAGCCATTAGAGTTGTTTCATACCATTGCCCATGCAGCTTAGGGTTTTGGGTATAATTCCAAGCCTCGTCGATGGGTGCTCGTATATCCACCTCCACATAAATAGGCTTTTTCTTCATCTATAATTCCTCCTTAATACAAGCTTATTGGTTATTTCAGTTTACTTTCTATAAACTTCCATAACTCCCACTCTATTAATGGTATTATAGCAATAAATTAATTTTTCACCATAAATTGGGCTTTATATATTAAATTGGAACAACACCATAACGTAGGGTTGATTTCCGTTCCGACTGAGCGCTTTCGCACAGATAAAACATTGTTGCTGTCTTTGCGCCCCAGGGTCTCATCTGTGACGCTAATTCGCGCAGTCTTCACTCCAATCAGCTGATATACTTTGTATAGTCTTTAACAAATGAAATACCCATTTTTTGGTGACGACCCACTTTATTTCCCATAAAATAAAAAAGTTGAATCGAAATGATAGTTTGCCAAGTCTAATAGTCGGAAGGAGGCGATTTTCATTACTACAAAGCAAGAATCATTAGTACAGCTAGCACAAAACGGAGATGAGCAAGCCTTTTATCAACTTATAGAGCAGGAGCAACATAAGTTATATCGAATGGCATATGTTTATGTCCAAAATGAAAATGACGCCGTAGAAGTTTTTCAACAGACCATTATCCGTGCATATGAGGGTTTACCTAAATTAAACGACCCTCAATATTTTTCTACCTGGTTAACGCGCATTATTATTAATTGCTGTAAAACCTATCTTGCCAAGAAAAATTCGGTACAGCTTGTTGAACCACATACATTAGAGGATCTCAATAGTACTTCACCTACATACATCGAAGAAGAACTTGATTTATGGCATTCTCTCTGTGAGCTAGAAGAAAAATATAAAACGGTTTTACTGTTACGTTTTTATCAAGACTACTCGGTAAAGGATATTGCAGTGATATTACAATGTCCTGAGGGTACTGTGAAAACGCATATTCGCCGAGGCTTACAAGCTTTACGACAACAATTAAAGGGGGCATATATAGATGAATGGGTTCAATCCGTTGAAAGGAGTCATTGATGGGATTCCGATTCCAGAAGGACGTTTAACAGAAGTGCTACGTGTTGAAGGGATGTCAAAAGTCTTTCAACAAAAGCATCATTCGGTCAATGCATTAAAGAATATTCATTGTACGATTTATCAAGGGGAAATGGTGGCCATTATGGGGACGAGCGGTTCTGGTAAAAGTACACTCCTTAATATGATTAGTGCCATCGATGAACCGACTGAAGGCGCATTATTCTTATTTGGGAAAGAAGCACATGATATTTATAAAGAACCAAATGCATCGAAATTCCGTAAAGAGAATATCGGCTTTATTTTCCAATCATTCCATCTGTTGAAGGATTTATCAGTTGAAGATAATATTGCGCTCCCTCTTATCCTCAATGATTTACCGAGTAAAGAGATCAAAGTACGTGTACAGCAAATGATGGAAAAGCTTAATATAGCTGCATGGGCAAAGCATCGACCAAATGAGCTTTCTGGTGGTCAAAAGCAACGAGTGGCCATAGCCCGTGCCATTATTGCAAATCCACCAATATTACTGGCAGATGAGCCGACTGGTGCATTGGATGTAAATACGACAGATGAAATTTTAGAGCTATTAGTTGATTTACAAAAAAATATGAATCAAACGATTTTACTCGTGACACATGACCCTTATGTTGCGACTTATGCCAATAGGGTTTTATTCTTCCATGATGGTGCCATCGTGGATTCCTATCAAAACAATCAAAATAATGAAGATTTAGATTGTATTTTAGCGAAGTTCAAGCTTATTACCAGAGGTGATGTGTAATGTTTACGATGCGTACTATTGCTCTGAAGCTATTTCGTGCAGCGTGGGCCAATGTATTAACGAGTATTAGTATTATCACCATTTCTATTTGTCTAGTGATGACGATAGGTGTCTACATCTGGAATGCCAATAGTCAAATGAAGGAAGAAATACAAACATTATTTGGCGAAATGGATATAATGGTCGGCTATAATCCCGAGCAAAATATGCTATTAACAAATACGCAAATCGAAAAATTCGAGGCAATGCCAGGTGTTACAAAAGTGTCTAGTGTGTCACTAGCCCAAACTAGAGTTGAAAATGAACAAAACACTACTTTTTATACAGTTGGTGTTGAAAACGATAACCTTGTAAAAAGTCGCTATCATTTTAATGTCAATATGGGACCGAATGATGTTGTTATTGCTGAAAATGTAGCGCGTCTCTTCCACAAAGAAGTTGGCGATACACTAAACATTACTTTCAATAAAACTGGTGGAGATTCTGTTGGAGCAGATACAGGCAACTTTACGATTCAAGAAATCCTTCCACCTCTTAAAGGCACAGATAGCCCTAATTTTATTCTTATGCAAAATGATGTATTAAAAACGCGGATGGTAAAAAGTGATGAACAAACTTCAGGAATGTATGCCCTTATTAAAACGGAAGACAATGAAGCAACCACCGTTGGTACGGAAATAAAGCAGCTTGATGAAACATTACGTGTCGATGTCATGAGTGACTATGATGAATTTAAGAAAAATTTACAGGCCTTAATGATTTTCATGGTAGTGCTTTCATTCTTTATATTACTTATTTCAAGTGTCTTACTTCTGGCAACTTTCCAGCTATTATTTTACAAAATTAAAGAACAACTTATGGTGTTAAGGGCACTAGGTGCGTCCTCAAGGCAGGTAAAGCGCATTGTACAATTGCAATTATCTATAATCATCAGTTTCGGAGTAATACTGGGGACATCTGTTAGTTTATTAGTCGTCAAGATTTGGCTACCACAGCTCATTAGCTTAATGAAATTGCCAGAAGCAAAAACTGATTTTCCGATTATTTTTGTTTTTGGGATTGCCATTACGAGTTTTGCATTGCTTCAGCTAGTCACACAATGGCAAGTAAGAAAGAGTGCAAGCTTGTTACCTTTACAAATCGCAACAGAGAATGAAAATTTAAGTTTACGATGGACAAAATGGAAAACAGTTTTTGTGAGTGGTTTTGCAATCGTATCCCTATTTCTGTTTTTAAACGCGAAGAAAGTAGGAACAAGTGGTGGACAAGGTGCGCTCATGATTTTAATTGGTACATTATTTGTTAGTGGGATTTTACTATATATGATGCCGTATCTCTTTACAGCATTATTCAAAATTTCATTGAAGTCAATTCGTACTGTGTTTGGCAAAGAAGCATACTTAGCATATCAGCAGCTCATGCCACAAGTACGAAGAAATATGCCAATTATACAAGGTATTATCGGGTTAATGGTCATTTTAATATTTGGTAGCTCTTTATTTAAAACGATTCAGCAAAGCTCATATTGGGAAATTAACTCTCAATATGAAACATCGATTAAAATTGATAATGAGTTAAATGATCCAACCATTACACCAGCTTTAATAGAAGAAATCGAAACATTGCCAAGTGTGTCCTATGCCTATGCACGAAGTAATTATGCTAATATCGATTTAAATATAGATAATAATTGGAGATCTAAAAATGTTACCGCGATTGATGTCCAAAAATATGTACAATTAGGTAAACTAGAGGCTATTAAAGGTGATTTTAAAAATGGACTTATTGTCACAGAAAGTTTTGCAAAAGAACATAAATTAGCTGTTGGGGATCGCTTCAAAACAGGTGCTTATGATGAAGAATTACAGCAGGTTATCCCTATCGGCGAATTACAAATTATTGATATTGTAGATTCTTCAATTAATAATTCTGATCTAATAGTTGATTGGTCATCTTTCCTTTCAAGCATTGATAAAACTAGTATTGGTAAAACATACATTAAAAACATTATGGTGGAAACAGATAATACAGAGCAAGCATTAGCTGACCTCTCTAACTTAGTAAAGCGTTGGCCAGCTTTAAAAATCACTGATAAAGAGACGCTCATTGAGCAAACCAATGACTTAACCTTCCAGCGCTGGAGTCTTTTCGCTGGAGTCTTTGTGATTTTGATTGTAACTACTTGTCTTGGGGTATTACAAACATTGCTTCACTCCATTTATGCAAAACGTGGTGATTATGCCATTCAACGACTGATTGGCCTTTCACCGAGTGGATTAATCAAGCTGATTTTGACGCAAGCGTTATCCTTTGTGCTTTATGGACTGACAGTTGGAACATTTCTCGGACTTCTAGTAACAAAATTGATGAGCACTATTGACGGAGCACCAATATATTATGACTTCGTATCATTAGGTGTGACGAGTATCGTATTTTTAGGTGTCACTCTCATTGTCTTTACGCTACAAGGTTACTGGATTAGTCGTAAAAAATTAGCGAATGAAATGCTAGATATTTAAACGAAAGCAGACCCTCTTAAGTAGCAGAGGGTCTGTTTTTCATTTATCACTCAAATTTTTTAGTTTATCGCACTATTTTTCTGATTTATCGACCAACTTTTTAAATTTATCCCCTAACTTTTTCAGTTTATCGACCAACTTTTCAAATTTGTCGACATCTTACGCTCCTACAAACAGCACTGCCTGTCCGATCGCAATAAAAAAGGCTTCATGCTGTATTGGGCTGTTGTCTTCAATTTGCAAGGTAATCTCAAAATGAGTTTCACAAAAGGCAGCCTGCCAACGTGCAATTGGTTGATCTTCTAGAGAAAATACTGACCAGTCCTCCATTTCTTTGTTCAGATTTATTTTTTGGACGCCATCTGTAATGATTAAATCAGGGATCATAATTTGCCAGCCATCATAGGCAATCATATACTCTTTACCTGTGACGAAATCCTTCCCTTTAAAATGCACTCGCCCTCGTCGCGACATCTTCTTACATGTGAAAAGAGGCTGACCAGCGACATCGCTAACATCAAAACGTACAAAATAACGATAGTCCATTGTGCGGTCAAACGCTTTTTTCAAGCCATTCGAATAAACACGTTGAACAGTAGACGATACTTCCCCCGCTTCATTTACAATTGCTACTGCCTCTGTTGATTCAATCGCCGCTGGTTGCTTGTATGTATAAATCTTCAATATATTCGCTCCTTCATTACTGTTGCTCCCTTTAAGCTAACACAAAATAAGCGCCAAATACAAAAGGTTGTATTTGACGCTTGAATGTTTATTTAGTTTGCTTAGGTACTTCTACTGTGAATGGTTGGAACTTCACTTCTTTTAGTGATGACTTATCGAATGGTATTTTTGTTTCTGTGCCATCCTTATCAATTTGTACGCCGCCTCCGCCAGAAGGAAGTGCTAAATAAGGGGTAATCGTTAATTTTTGAACATCGTCTGAAATCGGGTCAAAGGATTTATTGCTGCTAAAGTTCCATACACCATTATCGAAATGACCTTCTCCGCCACCAGAATGCGAAGTAATCTCCTTGCCATTTTGATCGGTAATACGGAATTCTATAAACGATGCACCTACTTGTGAATTATCAATTGTCCCCTTTTCAGTAGCTTTATAGTCAAGTGCTATACCTGATGGACTTAATGAAATTTTGGACACATCCAGTTGAATTCCTTCTGCTTGTTGCTGATGGTTGACAGGAACATAAACAATATCCGTAATTTTTTTAACTGGCGCTTTGAATTCCCATTTTTCCCCTCCTTCGCCTTTTAGCACTAAGCCCATTTCAAAGGAATCTGGCATGTTATCCTTCACATCAAATGTCGCGATACCTGTACGAACCGTTGGACTTATAACTTTTTCTCCATAGCTTCCAGAACTCGCGTTAGGGGATTTACCATTAATAGTAAAATCAAATCCTGCTCCGAAGTAATTCTCACTTAATTTCTTTTCAGAATCAATCGTAAGTCCTACTGTAATATTAGATTCGTCATAAAGGACTTCATCTACTGTTACAGAAATACCGTTAATTGTCTGCTTTTCTCCAATAGTGCTTGTTAACCCTTGTTCACTAGCTTGTTTTAACCCAGGTAAGCCAGAGTTACTGAATACCGACCCGATAATTGGTAGCTGTGATAATGTGCTTGCGAAAGTCGGTGAGACATAAGCGGCCGAACCTATCATAATACTAAATGCGGCTGCCGTACTTGCTAAATATATTAATGGTTTACGTTTGCTTTTTCTTTTAATTTGTACAGGTGTTTGAGTCATTTTTGTTTGCTCCTCTGCTTTTTGGATTCCTCTGGAAATTGCTGCTCGTACCTCATCTCTTGGGAATTCTGGAAGGGTACTGTTTTCATTAAATGGCTTTTTCATTGAACATTGCACTCCTTTCTAATTCTCGCTTTAATTGTTTTTTCCCACGATGTAAATACGTTTTAATAGTGCTAACTGGCTTTTCCATTACTTCCGAAATTTCTTTTATTGATAAATCATGATAATAAAACAAAATGATGGCCATTTGCTGAGAATGATTCAAATGCTGTATTGCATCCGATAAATCAATTGGATTCGCCATAACATTTTCTTGCTCCTGTAAACGATTTAATAATTCACTTTCTTCGTAAGGAATGATTTTCTGCCCTTTTTTTAGCAACCGATAGCATTCATTTATTAAAATACGAAACAGCCATGTGGAGAAAAATTCCGGATGCTTTAATTGATGAACCGTTAGATAAGCTTTACATGCTGCTTCTTGAATAGCATCCAACGCATCCTCTTTTTGGCCAACATAAGAAAGAGCGGTATAGAATAATTTTTCTTCTTCTAGAATGAGCAGATGCTCAAACGCTTCCTTATTCCCTGCAATAGCCTGTTTGACGATTGATAAATTATGTTCCATGCTGTTTCCTCCTTTCAATACTTAGAGTAAATAACTATATGAAAAGGTTTCACTTTGATAAAATTCTTTTTCTTGAATATAACGTGAGATTGATTTTTTTACGACTGGGCGCTTTCTTGGGCGTCCAACCGGAACGAAAATCAGCCAATAGTCATTTGCATATGTAATAACAAATGTCTTCCTAACTATTGGTGATAAATAAAAAAGGGGCCTTCTTCAAATGTTTTTGGGTGACGTTCAATCCGCCACCTTGACTCTTCTATCGTGCACTTTGATCGTTCTATCCACGACTTTGGTTGTTCTATCCTCAATTTTGATTGTTCTATCCATCACTTCGGCTCGTCTATCCTTCACTTTGGTCGTGCTATCCACGATTTTGATCGTTCTATCCGTCACCTATGTTTCTACCAACCAAAAAAAGTAGACTACTTCATCTAAGTAGCCTACCAATTTTTTCTTTATTTATCCAATTTAAAAGTAACGTTGCCAACTCCGATTTCTGAATTGACCTCTAATATTACGTCTGCTTCATCATACGCTTCGTTTACATAAACCCCTTTGCCTTTAGAAATGAAGCCTTCTACATCTGAAGTGCCTATGCCTTCTTCCGTCGTAAGCTTTACCCCAACCTTTGACGGTAAGATGACAGTAGTGTCCCCAACACCCGCTTCAATATTCGTTTCGAAGCTTTTCTTCCAATCACCACCTAAATTCACTTTGAGATCGCCAACACCTGTTTCAATATTTAGTTTTTCGAGCTGCAATCCTTGTAAATCTAGTTCTGCTTCTGACGCGCCGGTTTCGATAGAGAGATCCATTGGAATATTTTCATTCAATTCGATATCCCAAATATTTTTTATTTTTCCTAAACGCACGCCAGTAGAGCCTTTATGCTCAATCGTTATTTTTCCTGTATTGCCACGTAAGTCATATTTTACTTTTGGTGCGAGCTTATTAATATTATATTGAGCAGTACCCTCAACCCAATCCTTAGCACCCTTTTTCACTGTCATGTCTCCAATACCCAGGTGTAATTCAACATCTAACTTCTCTGCTGTATCCTTTTCTACTAGGATCGTTTCATCTTTGGTTTTACCTGTTATGACTGAGTTGCATCCCGATAATGCAAATATTGAGGCACCTATAATCAAACCAAGTCCCATAAATTTTTTCAATGTAATTTCCTCCCACTATATAATATTCCAATAATTTCATTATATAGGAATTGTCAAATATAAAAACGACCCTCCGCTTTAAATTCGTCTAAGACCTAAGACGTAGTGAACCCTTTTATAATGGATATATGTCACCTTTCAACAAAGGTGAACTAGTACAGCTGTCCTTCTGTTCTTTTAACATTTTGCTCGCCTCCACAAAAGACTGGTGAACAACGAAAAAGTTTCATGAAAAAATACAATTTTTCCATGAAACTATTTATTAAAGAGTATCATTTCTATCCACTAAAGTTTTTAAGTTAGCGAGAGAAGCCTCGTAGCCGCTCGAATTAAATGTAACTTTCGTGCCATTTTGTTCTTCCTCTAATAAGATAGCGATCAGTGTCTCTTCATTACCCAAGTAAAACGAAAATTCTCGATTTGGCGTTACATTTTTAATTGTTAACACCATCGGTAATTTTTCTGAAAGCTGATTATGTTCATTCGGCAGTAACGTGAAAATTATCTCTGCTCCAGACTCTAATTTTGGGATTTCCCAAGTTGAATCTTGGGCGTACCATTGCGACAACAGCTGCTCCTCTGTGACAGCTCGCCAAACTGTAACAATACTTGCATCAATCCAAATCGAACTTTTTTCTTTATCCAACATTGCATTCCTCCGTTCACCGAATCCATTCCTCTTCCTTTCATTTTATCCTATTATTGGAACCAAAAACAGTTACAACTTCTGTTCTTTTTATGTAAAATGTGTTTTGACATTGGCTTGTGCAAAACACACTCTTTTCATTTATTAATTAGGACTTTCTTTATGTTCTACGCATATACGCTTTCACTGTTAGTGGCGCAAAGATGACGACAACTACAGTAGCTCCAATGAGTGAGGCCGATAAATCCCAACCTATTGTTCCTGAATTCGTCAGTTCTCTGACAGCCGTCACGAGATGTGAAATCGGATTAATTTTCACAAACCACTGTAAAAAATCTGGTAGCGTCTCAGCTGGAACAAAGGCGTTCGAAAGAAATGTTAGTGGAAACAGTACAAGCATCGAAATTCCCTGTACACTTGAAGCTGTACGTGCAATAACACCAAAGAAGGCAAAGATCCAGCTTATGGCCCAGGCACACACGATAACTAAAAGCCCCGCAAGTACAACATGAGCCAATCCACCTTCTGGTCGATACCCCATGATATATCCCATGGTAAAAGTGAGAACAGTCGCAATGGTATAGCGAATAGTATCTGCCAATAGTGCCCCTGCTAGCGGCGCAATGCGGGCAATCGGCAGTGACTTAAATCGATCGAACACCCCTTTATCCATATCTCCCCGCAATTGGACTCCTGTAACGATTGAAGTAGTGATGACAGTCTGCACGAGAATTCCTGGAATGATGACTGGCAAATAGTTTTGTACATTCCCCGAGATGGCTCCCCCGAAAATATAGGTGAACATCAGAGTGAAAATAATCGGCTGAAGAGTTACATCAAATAATTGCTCAGGCGTACGTCGAATTTTTAATACGCCTCGGTAGGCCATCGTTAGCGAGTTTCTGATAGATTGATTGATGCTTGCTTTATGTAACAATTGTCGTTCAGCTAGTGGTTTTATCGTATTACTTTTCATATTCTTCCCTCCTCTAGTTGAGGAACATTCTCTTCTACACTATTACCAGTGATTGTCAGAAACACTTCATCTAAGGTCGGTTTTTGTACACTTAACTCGTCAAGTTGAATTCCTTTTTGACGAAGGGCAATCAGTAAATCCGTCACTCGGTCAACATCTGCCATTGGGGCTGTAATTTTTCCAATATCCTGTGAAATGGTTGTTTTGACTTGAAGTATTTGTTCTACTGTCTCACGAGCGGCTATCATTTCCTGTGAATTTTGAATGCTCAAATGTAAGGATGAAGTACCAACAGATGCTTTTAGCTCATCGACTGTCCCTTCTGCAACTACACGCCCATGATCTATAACCGCAAGCCGATCTGCCAGTTCATCTACCTCTTGCAGATACTGTGTCGTTAACAGGACAGTTGACCCTGTATCTACTAAACGACGAATAGTATCCCACATTTGATTACGTGTACGTGGATCTAGTCCTGTCGTCGGCTCATCTAAGAAAATCAATGGTGGCTGTGCGATAAGACTAGCTGCCAAATCTAAGCGTCGACGCATACCACCAGAAAAATTTTTCAAAGGACGTTTCGCAGCCTCTGATAAACCGAACTCTTCCAGTAATTCAGCTGCCTTATTTCGTGCCTCTGTACGTCCCAACCCTAGTAAACGGGAGAAAATAATCAAATTTTCCGTTGCACTCAGTGAATCATCAACGGAAGCATACTGACCAGTGACGCCAATTAATTGACGTACAACATGTGGCTCTTTCACGATGTCATAACCGAATATTCGTGCCGTCCCAGCATCCGCTCGTAGAAGAGTTGCTAGCATTCTGATAGTTGTCGTCTTTCCTGCTCCGTTAGGACCAAGTACACCATAGATAGTGCCGGCACGTACGTTTAGATCGACACCATCAACAGCACGATTATCTCCAAAATGTTTGACTAGACCGCGTGCTTCAATGGCCCACTCTCTATTCGCTAACGGGCTTTTCATTCTATTCACATTCCCCATTGTAATTCCTCCTTCACTTATTGCCTTCAGTTTTTTATAAGACGGATGATACTACAAATTTATGAACTGAATGTGAAACGAATAATTTTAGTCATTCATTAATTTTGATTGGGACCTTATCTTCTATTCACTATATGTCTGCATGCAGTTACGATGATACTACAGCGTTTTTGGACTAATCTTCGTATTTTTAGTCACCCTATACAAATTCATTGCACCGAGTGCTACAACTATTGCAACAATATTCAACGCTACTTGATAACTTGAAAATGTCGTTACCATAAGACCATATAACGAAGGAGCGATGACGATAAATAATTGGTTCAACGTCAAGGCTGCACTCACAGTTAGACCAACATAATGTGGATTCGATTGCTCTGTCACACAGGCGATAAACAATGAATACCAGCCAAGTGTTACGAAGCCTAATAAGAAACAAAATAATAACATCAACATTTTTGCATGTAGCAAAAGTGGCAAAATTATGGTAAGAATAACTGCACTAGCCATCACTATTATTAATAAATGCTCCCGCTTCTGTACAAAAAATTGATCACTAATCCATGCAATAGCTACCCTTCCAACCATTCCACCTATTAATACAAGGCTTAAATACTTCCCCGCCTCTGTTAAGGAATAACCTCCTTCTTGATGTAAATAACTCATGAAATGAGCTACGAGTATCATTTGTAAAGTCATCATAACGATTCCTACAATATAAATTGGATATAAATCCTTATTATTTTTAATAGCTGAGAGCTTCTCTTTAAAAGTGACAGAGGTTGCAGCTACTGCTACACGTTTTTTAGGTTCCTGATAAATAAGTAAAAAGAGCAGGCCGCCAGCAATAGCCACTAAGCCTTGCACAAGATGCACGGATGTCAAGCTATAGTGATGATACATATATGTGAGTATGACAGATGCTAAGGCTCCACCGATTGGAATACCTGTTTGTCGAATGCCAATCGCCAGCCCGCGATGTTTATCTGGAAACCACTTCACAATTGCGGTGCTACCCCCTGTTTGTGCACTTCCGTACCATACTCCAACGACTAATAATAAAAATAACAACACCGCATAATTATTGACCAACATGAGTAATAAAGCTGAGAGCCCCAGCAAAATAGAACCCCATCCGATAATTTGTTTTTCCCCTTTTTTATCCATTAGATAGCCGAACAAAATCATCGAAAAGATTGGACCAAGATTAACGGCAGAAACGATAAAACCTGTTTGGAGCGATGATAAATTCCATTCAATTTGATAAAATGTTGCAATTGGTCCCATGCCGTACGTAACAAAAGTTGCCGCAGTTTGGGAAAGAGTGGCCACTAATACGATTATCCATTTATAATATGTATTCATAAAAATTCCTCCAATGCTGTTACATAATTCTTTAACGTTTTGCATCTAAAGTTTACGCTTGCTAAATGAATGCGTAAAATAGAGGAAAATGATAGTGGCTATCAAAAAATTTAATAGGTGCGTGAAATACAACATGAACATAGCAGAAATAGCATTGAAAATCGAGATTTTGGAAAGGCAAAATCTTAGTAAATCCGCTGAAATTACGAATTATACTCAATCTGCCTTAACCTCTAAAGTGAAGAAAATGGAGGCTGAAATTGGTCAGGAGGTTTTTAAGCGTACACCACAGGGCTTGAAGATTACAAATGTAGGAACACAATATTTAAAATTTTTAAAGCTTATCTCACAGGAGTACGATGAATTTTTACAGGAGATTAATTCGGCACAAACGAATACAAAAATTAGCTTTGGCACTTCGCATACAACGATTAAAATTTATGGTGCATCCATTATGAATGCCTTGCAAACAAATAATATACCGTTAGATGTCGATTTCACTGTGGAATCCAGCACTTCCTTAAATGAAAAAGTACATAATGCTGAAATGGATTGTGCACTGACGAGTAATCCTATTAAACACTACCCTGATTTAAATTATGACATGATTGCAACAGAAACATTTGAAGTCATTTCGAACAATTCACATATTATTAATTTTGAGAACCGTTCACCTATTACACTACTTGTGTTAAGCAGAGGCTGTATGTATACACGTGCAATGGTTGATTGGTTAAAAAAGAATCAAGTACCATTTACGATGAAGGAAATAAAGTCAGTTAGTAGTATCCTTGATTTCCTACAAATAGACAATACGATTGCTGTGTTAAATACAAAACTAATCGACCTTTATAACTATTCCAACATACACTATTACAATTTGCAGCAGTTAAACAAAATAATCGAAACTGTCTTTATTTACAAGAAGAGCGAAAGTCAACAATCTTCTACTTGCCAATTAAAACAAGTTATTGAATCATTGCTGGAAGACCCTATCGAATGAAGCTAGTTTGATAGGGTCTTCTAGTGATTTATCGGAACAATTTTGTGATTTATCGGAACATTTTTAAAGTTTATCGGAACAAATTTTTGATTTATCGGAACAATTTCAAGGTTTATCGCCCTAATTTTTAAATTTATCGCTCAACTTTAATTTATCACCTAACTTTTTGAATTTATCACCTAACTTTTTGAATTTATCACCTAACTTTTTGAATTTATCACCTAACTTTTTTTATTTATCACCCAACTTTTTGAATTTATCGCCTAACATTAATTTATCGCCTAACTTTTTGAATTTATCGCCCAACTTTTTTTATTTATCACCTACTTAACAATAAAATCAAAGAACCGCCAACCCCTGCGAGCCAAAATAAGGGAGTTGAGTCCATGTGGCAACCTGCAACCTGACTAGACTTCCACCCTCTTGAATGGCAAAAGCGGAGACTGTTCCTTGATTTCCGTTAAGGGTGTAAAAATGCCGTCCATCTTTACTTACTCCAACATCCATCGGCAGTCCTGGAGCCGTACCTTGAGGTGTACTGGTAATATGTCCTGCCACTGACAGTACACCATTGGTTTCGATTCGGTAGGTGGAAATAGTGCCACTTAGAGTATTAGTAATGAATGCAAAATGTTCATCTCTTGTCGTGATTACCCAGCATGCGGTATTATATCCGTTTGGTACAGAACCACTGATCACCTGGAGAGTCCCGTCGTTGCTCATTGAATAGGATGAAAGGGCATTTGAACTTGCTTCAGTAACTAAGAGGAGTCCAGAAGAGAGAAAATATGCACCCAGCGGGCCATCACCATAAGAATCATTAACGATTGGTGCTGTAACCGTACCGTTCTGATTTACGTTGAAAACACTAAGACGATTTGCAGTATACTCGGTTACAAGGAGCTTACTGCCATCATGTGTGAAAAGAACTTGAGCGGGCTCGGCATTGAAAGTGCTGAGAGAACGTGAGGAGCCTGCAATAGGAGTAAGGCGCCCGTGTTCATCTATGCGAAAACCCATGATGTTGGATGCAAAATTGTTTGCGGCATACCCTACATTGGCAACATAGACAAGATCACCAAATATATCTACACTATTAGGCTGAGCACCTCCCGATGGCTTTACGTCCACGAGAACAGGCACACCGCTGTCACTAATGATAAAACTGCTAATACTATGGCTGCCCGCGTTTACTGCAAGAAGAAAACGACCATCACGGGACAAGGTTAAAGCTCCTTGTGACGTAAGGGGATCGACACCATTGTTTGGCGTTGCAGCAGAAACTTTCCTTGTGCCAGTACCTCTACCATTAGTTGGATAGGCACCCAAAAAGGTGAGCATTCCATTTGTGTCCCTGTTAAAGGCAATGATTTGATTCATGACATCATTATTCGTCATCATGTAAACCATACTCACATTAGTAGGGGAATTCTTGTTCATATAAACTTTCCTCCTTTTATAGTTTTATATGGTTCATTAACGTTTTCGATTCCCTGTTTTTTTATTTAGGCTGTTTTCTAAAAGATTGATGTTAAAACATAAAAAAAGAGTTAATCTACAAAATGTGTAAAATCAACTCTTTTTTTATGTTTGATATTTCGTAAATTGAATATCAAAAGCACCTGAAAATCATTTATTTGGATATCCATTCATATTGAATATCAGCTAAATTTTCTTCATTTTCATGTCCTCTACCTATGATTTCAAACCCTTGTCTTTCATAAAATCGTTGTGCATTTTCATTTACTTCAAATGTGTATAATGTTAATCTCCCACTTGATTGTGCTTTTACTTTATCTAGTAATGTATGACCTATACCGATTCCTTGATAATCTATATGAATATATAATTGGCTTATTTCCCTTTCATTATAGGCAATCATTCCAACTACTTTTTCATCAATTAACGCTACATCTATTTGAAACTGTTCAGATAATATATGATTTAAAAAATAAACGTGACTTTCAAAGCTGTGAATTTCTTTCTGACCAATAGCCTGTTCCTTGCTATCTCGCCACATAGCTACTGTTTGTTCAGCGTATTTAGGATTATACTGAGTAATGATCATTTTGTGTTGGTTCACTACAATGCCTCCTCAAGTTTTGTTTACCGTGAGCACAATATCAAGTAAATGTTAATTTAATGGGGATTTAATGTTTTTGTTTAATTTCTCTGCTTGATTTATGAAGGAATCCATATTTGTACTTATACTAATATTTATTCCTAATCCTACCTCTCGAAGTGTTTCTCGTAACTCTTCAAAATTCTTTTTATCCTCTTCGGTTAAATCAACAAATTTATATAATTCATCTTTAGGAAATTGACTTAATTTAGAATATAAATGTTCAAGAACTTCGTTGTCACTTTTAGAAAGCGTTCCTAATTGCTTTCCAGTAGTCATACCAAGCCAAATTCCATTCAATACATCTCCTAATTTAGTTGTAACCAAATTAGGTTCAGACCAATTATCATCAATCTGATATTTTATTAAACCTTCCAGTTCTACTAAATTATGCTGTACTTCCGTAACGAGAACTTGCTCTTTAACAAAATTCATTGTTATCATTCCCCAAGCTACAATTGCGATAAGAAAAATGTTCAAACCTATTGAAATCCGAAATAACACTTTTTTCTTTTTACTCAATTTTATTCTCTCCTCCAACAAGATTTTACCATAAATATCCTTTGTTGTTATTGAAGAGTTCTGCCCCGTTAGTTTCATAAATAGCAACAATCTTTTAGAAAAAGCCTTTATTTAAAAACAACAATTAGACTGTAGAATCAGCTATCCAATTGTTGTGCAGTAACATCTAGCTTTTTTTCGATATAATAAAAAACAACGGCAAAGTAGCCGCTGTTTTTAGGTTGAGATAGAAAAACAAAATGATGTCCCTTCTTCGTTTGTATGGATTGCATAGTTTATTTCAAGAATTCTAGCGATGTCATCAATAATCTTCAAGCCTAGACCCTCACCTACACGATTTTGTTCAAAGCCAATACCATTATCCATCATGAAAACCTTATTATCTTTCATTGTTACCTCAAGCTTTGTAGCATTGGAATGTTTCAATGTGTTTTGGAACACATTATCGAACATTCGTTGTAGCCATAGTTCATTGCTCATCAATGTTATATCGGTATCCTCTGGATGATAAATTATTTCGATGTTTTGCATTCTATATAAATAGCTCCATTTTTTTATCATCGTTTCTAGCAATGTCGTGAGTTGCACTTCCTCCGTAACGATATAAGAATTCTCCATTGTGTCTAAGGACTGTAAATTAAATTCATTCGTTAAGCTAGCGATATATTGAATTTGCTCATTCAAGGATTCTACCAATTTGGGTTGTTCCTTATAGGTATCTTCTAGATAAAATAATTGTAAACGGATAGCGGTTAACGGTGTATTAATGTCGTGCCTTAGCTTTTGCAGTAACTCTTTTTGCAGCTCTTGCTGTTGTTTAAGCTCTAATTCCCGATAAGTAGTTCGCTCAATTAGTATATTAACCGACTGAATTAACTGTCCAATTTCATCCTCACTACCAACCTCTAATGTACTCGGTATTCTTTCATTACTCGCTAAGTCGCGAATCGTTTTATTTAACATATTAATTTTCGATAGTAAAGAATTGATCGATTTCGAAAATAAAAATGCTAGCAAACATAATGATAGGAAAAACACAACCAGCATGGTTGGATAGGCGAAAGATTCGTGGAATGGCGTGCCTTTATTTCTAGTTTTAAAAGCGAATTCATAAATAATAGACATCGACACACTAATCCCTAACAATACGATTGGAACACTGACTATAGCAGTAAATAATAATAATCGATATTTTGTCTTTAGTGTCATTTCTTTATGTAGGTATTTAATCGATACCCTTCTCCGTAAATATTTTGTAGGATGATACCTGATGAATCATTAATTTTCGTTCTGATCTTTTTTATGTGAACATTGATGATATTTTGATTTCGATCTTCAAGCGGCCATAAATAATCAAAAAAATGATCCTTCGTTAACACCCTATCTTTGTTGTCAAATAAATAAAAGAAGATTTTACGTTCGATTGCAGTCAATGAAATTTCATCATGTATATTATTTTTAAATAATTTGCGATGCTCAATATCAAGCAATAGATGCTGGATTTGCGTAAATGTTCCATATTGCTGCTCTAGCATTTTTTGCATTCTTAAAAGAAGCTCTCTCGGATCAAATGGTTTTGTCATATAATCTTCACCAACTGTTAACCCTTGAAGCTTGCTCTCAATATCATTGCGAGCTGAAAGAAAAATAATGGGGATATTTAAGCCTAAGCTTTTAATGTTCTTCGTCAGCTGATAGCCATCCTCCCCTGGAAGCATAATGTCCATTATTACTAAATCGATTTGATGGATAAGGTTCATAATTTCACGTCCATCAGTTTTCCATACAACGTCGTAGCCTTCTCGTTGTAGTATTTTTTGCATCAAATCGCCAATCATTTGGTCGTCTTCTACTATTAAAATCGTAAATCCTTTCATTACCTCGACCTTTCTTTGTTGTCAACTTTAGTCTTCATAAATTCTATAGCAAGATTATAAATCTCATCAGGTTTATATAAATAGATACTATGGGTACCACTTAATTCTTTCACATCTGCTATGTTAATTTGCTCGGCATATTCCGCATATTTCTGGCTATTGTACTTCGTAAATTTCGAATCTTTATTTTGTTCAGCAATGGCATCTATTAATAAAATAGGTGTATCTTTTGGCTTCGGAAGCTCTTCTGATTTCAAACTATTTTCATATACATGAAGTAGCTCATTTTTCATATCATCATTAAAAGTCTGTTTATATGATAATGCTTTATAAATTTCTTTTTCTTCGTTAGTTAAAAAAGATTGCTTCATTACTTCTGGATTATACACTTTCGAAGGTATTAGTCGATGTACACCCAATCTCGTTAGCAAATTCATTCCTTTAACAGTCCATAAATCGACTACTCCCATTTTATGCTCCACATATTGACTTGGCAAACCAATATCAAGCGCGATAATCCCTTTAATTTCCTCAGGATATTTTTGTGCCCAATAAATCGCTTCAACCCCTGAAATGGAGTGTGGTACTAAAATATAAGGAGGCTTATTTCCACTTTTCAGGAGCGCTTCTCTCGTTTGTGCCAAAATTGTATCAATATCTCGTTCGTCCTTCGAGACATCGCTATAGCCATATCCCGCTCTTTCAATAACAGCAATCTTATGTTGTTGCGAAAATTTACTGTAAAGCCCCTTCATTTCATAAATGGGTGCCGCAACCCCTGAACCTGCCATAAACACATAAGTGTCCTCACCATCACCCTCAGTGTAAACATTGATTTTTTGATGATCTACCTCAACAAGTGTACCTTTATTCCCCAAAAGATTAGATTCCTTATTAAGCTGATATTGATGATAGCTGAAAATCACCACTAGTCCAATAAGCATGGCCGCTATAAAATAAATAACTATTTTCTTAAACTTCTTTTTCATATAATTCCCCTTTCAGTTGATAATGAAAGGATAAACAAGAAAAATAAATTTCTAATTAATTTTTTGTGATTAGGCAAATAAAAAACTGTCTAAAAGTGGTGTTTACTCCACTTAGACAGCTTTTGATTCTAGAAAATTATTGATCAGGATAGGTCTCTTGTAAAAAGGTTACAGATCGTTGGATGAGCGACTTTAATATCTCCACATCAATATCCGCTAGTTTATTAATATAAATACAAGCTTTTCCTGTTGTATGTTTACCAAAATCCTTTAATAAATTGTCACGCTCACTGTCGCCTGGCGCAAAATATAAACTGGTTTTAGCTTTTCGAGGAGAGAATCCAACTAAAGGTGCATCGCCCTCATGTCCAGATTTATATTTGTAATGATATCTACCAAATCCTATAATACTTGGCCCCCACATTTTTGCTTCATACCCTGTTACTTCAGCAAAAATATCCAATAGTCGGTAAGCATCTTCACGCTTTTTAGGATGCTCTACATTTTCAATAAATTCAATAACACTCTCATCAGTTTCTTTTGTTTTTAATTCGTACATTTTAATACCTCACCTTCGAAAGTTGAATTTTGATGCATCATTACATTTCCCAATGTCTTCCACAATATCTATAAACAGAAACTGTCTAATAAGTTTATAGGTACTTAATAGATAGCCTTCAATATTTTATTCCACTTTCTCAAGCAAAAGTTGTTGCTGGAGATTACTATAAATACCTTGTGTTTGCATGAGCTGTTGGTAATTACCCTGCTCAACGATTTCACCTTGTTGAATAACAAGAATTTGGTCAGCATTTTCGATTGTTTTTAAACGGTGCGCAATAACAAAGCTTGTTCGTCCCTGCATTAAATGCTGTAAACCTTTTTGAATATCGACCTCGGTTTGCGTATCTACACTCGATGTAGCCTCACTCAATTTAAATATCCGAATTTTCTAAAATTTCCCGGGCAATAGCCAATAATTGTCGTTGACCTTTACTTAAGTTTGCCCCATCTGCCTATACAAGTGTATCATACTGTGCTGGTAAATATTTAATAAAGTTATGGGCATTAGCGATTATAGCAGCTTCTTCAACCTCTGCATATCTCAAATGGCAATTTATTTTGTGTCTAGTAATATTCGGGAAATGAAATTTCAGATAGAAAAGGAGATTTCACCCTTTTTTTCCAGTATAATAATTATAATGATATATTGGCTCATTACCATAACGTGGGGTTGATGTTCGTTCCGACTGGGCGCTTTCCTGGGGGCGTCCAACCTTTACTCCATTCAACTAAACGATTTAACAAATATCAGCTCTAATTTTTGGTATGAGCCCTAAATTAATTAGTCCATTATTAAAGCAGAAGAGAGGATAAATCATGGAAAACACTATAGAAAGAGCATTACATCTACGAAGACAAGGAAAACTACAAGAGTCGAAAGAAATGTTTTTGATTTTATTATCAAATGATCAGCTCAATCCTTCCCTCCACTATCAATGTGCACGCAGCTTTGATATTTTAGCTGAAGAGACAAAGGCAATACCATTTTATGAGAAAGCAATTGAATTAGGCTTATCAGATGAAGAACTGGAGGACGCATACGTCAAATTAGGATGCATTTATCGAACACACGAACGTTTTGTAGAGGCGAAAAAACTATTCCAAGAAGCATTTTGTAAATTTCCTAATAAGGAACAAATGAAAGTTTTCTACGCGATGGCATTATTTAACTTAGGAGAAAATGCTGAAGCAATGGGCTTCTTAATTGACAACCTCGTTTATATGACAACTAATCAAGATATATTAAAGTACTCTCGAACAATTTCTTATTTAGGTCATCGATTAGATTGTAGTAGTGATCAAATTATCACACTTGCTACAAATCAATCATTACAAACAGAACCTTCTACAAAATCTATTGTAGAAAAAGTAACAGAGGGACTTAAAAATGTTGGTCTTGGAGGTTTTTATACTGGTGGAGGTTGTGAGTATGACGAATATTTTAATTATTTTAATGATCGTGATTTAGAAACACGAAGATGTGCCCTTGCCGCTTTTACAGTAATGCTCGGTAAGTGGCATGCTCGCAGTGGCTTTACCTTTATTCCACAGCACGACCGAAAATATTTAGGTGGATATGACCCAAATGAACCTTTTCATGAATTGAATAATTACATCGAGGCCATCGTTGCTCATCATCATCAAATTAAACAAGATTTCCCTGTAATGTTTGAATATATTATTAATTTTTTAATTTCTATAGAAGAAGAAAGAAAAGTACCTTACGAAAAATGGTTTCCAGAATTAAATGCTCAACTCGTTCAACGATTAAGAGATGAGGTATTACTTCCTAATAAATCACTTTTAGAAGCCCCTACTGAATACAAATACTTTTTAAAGGAAGCTGGCATCCCACCATTTTTCGAAGACGATTTTTTTAAATAACTAGAGAAAAGCCATGTTAGCATGAATCACGCTAACATGGCTGTTGCTGTTATCTTCTACATCCGTCGCTCTAGCACTGGCTCTGTACACCAAAAGTCAAACGTACGATTCATTACTGCATTTAAGCTTTAATCTGTTAAATAATCCGTTACCTTTTCTCTAACCAAGCCCAATTACAATGCAGCTTTACTTAGTTTTTCAAAATTTCTAGGAAAAATTTTTTGTGCTAGCTGCTCTTTTTCTGGGTGTATACCTAGCAAAACTACTGCACATGGACCAGCCGATTTTTTAACATCTAATGAACTTTTGACCTGTTCTTCACCAAAAAGTCGGGTAAATTCTGATTGCAGTCCTTTTGATCCAACTGGCCATACTTGCTGCACTATTTCCTCTTTCCACGCCTGAAAAATAGGTTTTAACTGTGCGATATCTTCAGGCTGTGCAAGGACTTCATTGCCTACAAGCGGCAGTCCATATGTGTACCAAGTAAATTGCTCATGCTTAGTTGGTGTGCTTTTCTGTTGCTCACCAAGCATCGTTATAGACAAACCTGATTGTAGAGTCGACATATTGGACTCTGTGCTACCGTCTATTAGCGGACAAATAAGACCAACCTCATCAAATACCTGTTGAATACCTGCAACATAACGAGACCATGCTGCATCCCCTGAAAAATTAGCGAGCAAAATATGCCTTGGTAAAGCATTTGCGGCAAGCTGCTCTAAAAAAGTAACACGTGCAGTTAAATATGCAGTTAGTTTGTCTGAAGCAGATACAACATCTTGTGGTTTTTCACCAATTGCTGCAGCATTATCTGTTGTAGCAATCAGCTCACCTACTTTTATTGCATTTCTCAATGTACTCGACCTTCCTTACGCACAAACACCTTCGACAGAATTGGCATCGCAATTGCTACGATTACTAGATTTATGAGTGTTGCCAATGGAAGACTAGTCAATGACGTCCAGTAAAATGCTGGACTAATGATAAAGTAAAATGGTAATGGTGCTACAACGCCATTTAAAATAAGTGCCACTGGCCATTTCCAGAAATGCATTCCTTTTTTATGCATAACTCCAAAGATCCATACAACAATAAACATTTCCACTGCGATAATAATATGTAGTGGTCCTAAGGGGAAGCCGGTAGTTAAGGCTGATATAAAATGCCCAATTACCCCCGCAACCCCAGCTAATACTGGAGATAAAAATACAACGCTCAAAAATGCTGGTGCAGAGTCAAGCGCAGCAGTTGATATAAATGTTGGAATTTTAATGACTGCACCCACTGCACAAATTGCCGCTACCATGGCAGTAAGCGTCAATTTCATTAATCTTTGTCGATCCATCCCATTCCCTCATTCCTTTAATATTTGGCTATTCATTATAACGTGTGGTTGATTTCCGTTCCGGCTGGGTGCATTGTGCTGTAGCATAGCAAAGCTTCCTAGGGGCATCCGATGAGCCGCAAGGAGTCGCCCAGCCTCCACTCCAATCAACTAATATACATAGCATTGGTTTTAACAATCATCCACCCAAACATTTTTAATGAAAAGCCTTCTAAATTTTTCAAATTTATATCATTTGATTTGTTCTCCGATACCGTACCAAATACGTACGATTTGTTCGGCTTCAGCAAATAATGCCTGGTATAATCGCCCACATGTATCACGCAGCAATCGTGCTTGTTTTTCCATCGGCACAACTCCACGTCCCATATCGGTTACTATTATATAGAGGGCACAATTTTCTTCAAGAGTCTTTAGTCTAGTCAAAATGGTTCTGACAAGGGGCTCATCATCCTCAAGATCTTGTGTCACAAGCCACTTCTCTAAGTTTTTAATAACTAGTACATCACAGGCTGGACTGACATCAGGAACATTGCCATCTACAAGCTCAACTTTTTGGCCTGAAAGTACTTTCATGACATAGTCGGTTTTTCCACTATAAGCTCCTCCGATAAAGACATGCATCTCGCTCCCTCCTCCCAAGCCTTTCTTGTAAACTTTAAAGAAAACATTTTATCATGCGGTGTTTGATACGACCAAAAAGGTTGCTCAGTTGGTGCAAATGCTACGAGAAGCGCTCGCATAACTCCACCATGCACAACGAGATGATAGACATCTTCATCTTTTGGTAATGCAGTGAACCCTTCAATTGCACGCGCACAAAAGGTATCAAAGCTTTCCCCTTTTGGAGGTGGTGACTGTACGGGATCATCTAACCATGCACAATAACGACTATCAGATTTTAAGTCCTCATATGTGCGCCCTTCAAATTCTCCGAAGTTCGACTCTCGAAATTTCCTATTAGACAGATATATTGCATTCGGGAAATAACGGGCAGCTGTTTCCCTACAGCGCAATAAATCACTACCATACACCTTCTTAACATCTTTATCTACAATAGTCAGCAAAGATGCGTCAGCTAATGAAGAATCTGTCCAGCCGATATAACGCTTTTCCAAATTTTCCTTTGTTGGTGCATGTCTCATTAAGCGCACAATAACAACGTCACCCATAGCACAACCTCCATTCCTTCAATTGATGCACCGAGTAAATCCCCAGAAACGCCACCAAAGTTGCGCACTGTAAATTGTCTAAAGACTAAAAAAGCAATCGCTAATACAGCCATCAACACTAATGGAATAATTGAAAAGCCTATGACAAACAACAAACTGCTATACGCCACAACTAGTGTTATAAGCATAAAACTGATAAGTAATCCCGGCTTAATATGTGTTTTAAAAAAGTAGGCAAGCCCTTTTTCTTTTGAGCACTTGAGCGACATAAAATAAAAGCTCATACCTACTCGTGTTAATAACGGAATAAACACAAGCATCCACAGTGCTAACTTTTGCTGCACGAACAGCTCATGCAGAATGACAAATTTGCCAAGCACTAAAAATAGCACTGAAAGTACACCAAATGCGCCAACACGTGGATCATCTAAAATTTCTAGCCGCTTCTCACGATCTCGATATGAAAAATAAGCATCCCCCATATCTATAAAACCGTCTAAATGTAAACCACCAGTAAATAAGGCAAATAATCCAACAATTACAAAGGAAAGTAAGACTTCACTGCTCGCAGTCCATTCTGTTAAACTATATATCACTGCTGCCACTGTGGTACCCATGAGAGCCCCTATCCATGGCAAAAAGGCGAACATCCCTGTAATAGTTGCCTTAGTTAAAGGTATTTCTTTATGTACCGGCAAAACTGTAAAAAATTGAAATGCAAGTTGCATACTATGCCAGAAATTTTTCATCGTCTTGCCACCTTCTTTTTATTTTCAAAGCGTCATTCATTATTTCCATTTCTTTACGACACCATAATTTATTTCATACGCCTCATCCGCTATAGACACGAACCATTGATGTAATTTCCCAAGCATTTGTCGGTATAACTCTACTTCCTCGTTAGCATATGGAGGCTCATCGAATAATTCGTTCGAGACGATAAAAAACGTCACCCTTTTCTCAAGTAACGTCTCTACCGCATTTTTTAAAACATTAAGCTTCTTCTCTAAACAGCCAGGTTGTTCTACACATGGAGTTCCCTTGTCAAAACCCTCGTAAAACGCATTTGTCAGCCATGTCGTAACACAGTCCCATAACAAGACATCTCCCTCGGTCAATTTATGCAAAGTATCTGCGATGTCATAAGGTACTTCTATCGTCAGCCATTCAATGTTTTGCGCTCGTCTGTCTGCCTGATGGCGCAATATTCTTTTCTCCATCTCTTGGTCCATCGCTACTCCAGAAGCAATATAAATAAGTCGTTGCGCTTGCATAAATTTTGTTTGATAGTGAGTAACAGCCGCTTTTTCAGCAAAGTGGGATTTACCACTGCGTACTCCCCCTGTAATGAAAATCAGTGGCATGGTTACGCCTCCTATTGTAAATGTTGAATGTTACCGATATCTTTAACGAGCCATTGTTGCTCGACTTGTTCAATAATCGTTACACTTGTACCATGAATAAATGGTTCTGCCCACAGCTGATTGATGCTACGCCCTAAAATAGCATTTATAATGCATTTAATCGTAACAGCATGGGACACAATTAAAACATTGTTCTCGGGATATTTTTCTGCAATTTTCCTTAACGTAAACATTGCTCGTTCTGTTACCGTTCCAAAGCTTTCCGTATGGGTTGCGACGAATTGTCCAGGGTAATCGGTATAAAATTCATAGTCAAGGCGATTCGTAGTCATAATGTCCTCGACTGTTCTCCCTTGCCATTCCCCTAAAAAAATCTCTCGTAAATTATCCTCATAAAATATTGGAAGCTGACGATTACCTAGAAGAATATGCAACGTTTCCTTAGCACGGCCACTTGAACTGCTATATGCCGCTGTAAAAGAGAAATTCTCCAAATGATCTCGAAGTTTTTCTGCATGTAAAATACCATTTTCAGACAACGGGGAATCTAACCATCCTTGTAGTCGATGCTCTTTATTCCACATTGTTTCACCATGTCTCACTAAATAAAATGTTGTCAACTTGCTCACCCCTAATTTGCAATCAATTATGCCCCGGCATAATTGCGTCCGGAATCGGCTTTGTGCTAGCACAAAGAACTCCTTTCCGATTCAGTGACATCCGCCGGAGGCTTTAACTTCTTTTAGCGGATGACTTTTGTACCGAAAGCGTAGCGACAGGTACAGATGATTGGACACCCGCTGAAAGGAGACTTAAAACCGCATTCATTTCACCACCTATAGTGTGAGACTTCTGCTGAAAGAAGTTAAACCACGCCTGCAAACAATTCTGTAAATACGTCATAGCTGTAATATCTTTAATTCCAATACGGAACCATTCACCATTTAAGCCCATAAAGTTTTTTGTATGGCGCAGTACGACGCCTTTTGCTAAACAATATGTAAAAAATACATCTGCTTGCTGATTTTTCGGTAATGCAAAACATACATAATTCGTTACACTATTTGTCACCTGACAACCTTTTTCTTGTAAATATTGCTGTAGCGATTCCCGTTGATGTTTAGCATAGGCAATGGCTTGCTCACAATATACATGTTCATCTAAACAGCCTGTACCTATAACAAGGGCAAAGGCATTCAAGTTCCAATGCGGTAAAATAGACTTTAGCTCAGCAACAACCACTGGGCTCGCCACTAAATAGCCAAGGCGTAATCCTGGAATTGCATACATTTTTGTCATCGAACGAACGACGATCAAATGAGGATTTTCAGCCACATGCGGGATCAATGAATAGGCTTCATCTACCCAGTCAATAAATGCCTCATCAATAACAAGCTCACAATTGACGTTTGCACCGTGAGAGATTAATTCAAGAAGCTCCTCTTTCTTTGGAAGCACCCCAGTCGGATTATTCGGTGTACAAATATATAAAGCATCTGCGTTCACCATTTCACGCTTCAGATGCTCCATCGGCAAAGTGTAGTGAACAATATCCACTACAATAACCGGTACAATTTCAGCGCCTGCTGCTGTTAATGTTCGTTCATATTCCGAAAAAGTTGGATGTACGATAATAACACGCTTATTGGCATAGCGTCTAACTAGAACACTAAAAAGCTCGGATGCACCGTTACCTAGTAATATAGAATCTTTCTGAACATCATGAAAAGCTGCCACTTTTGATAAAAACGGCTCACCGTCCGGATCTGGATAACGTTGAATGAGTGGATAAAATGTCCGCCAACGCGCCTCAACAAACGGGGGTGGCCCTGCCGAATTAACATTTTCGCTAAAATCATACACCTCTTCGGGCATATTAAGTCCTAACTGCTGATAAACATTTTGCGGATTTGCTCCGTGATTAGGTAATTGCAAAAATTAACACCTCCACTGTTAACATAACAAGAGTAAAGAGCAAGGTCGCTATACGCATATGAATCACAGACGTTGCAATATGCTCTTTTGTTAATGGAACTAATTTCTCGCCCATTATTGCTCGATAAGATACGACACCCTGATATGTATTTTTTCCACCAAGCTGTACCCCTAATTGAACAGCTGTAGCTGCTTCTAAATAACCACTATTAGGACTTGGATGCTTTTTCGCATCTAGTGCCCAACGTTTTAAGCGCTTACCGAGAGATACGTTTGTTTCATTTTTCGTACCTAACACCATCAATAGGCCAGTTAATCGACTTGGAATAAAATTTAGTACATCATCTAGCTTTGCAGCAAACATACCAAAATCTTTATATTTTTCGTTTTTATAGCCTATCATCGAGTCTAACGTATTGACTGCCTTATAACCCCATAACCCTATTGCACCAAATAAAAAGGCATAAAATAACGGAGCTGTTACACCGTCACTCGTATTTTCTGACACCGTTTCTACAACACCGCGCACAATTTCATCTTCATCAAGTTTCTTCGTATCACGGCCGACAATCCAAGAAAGCTTCACGCGAGCTTCAGCAAAATCTCCTTTGACGAGCGGTTCATAGACAGCCATCGCTGCTTCCTTTAAGCTACGCTGTGCTAGTCCAATCCCAATTAGTAAGCCCTCCACCAATATGCCAAATAGTGCGCTAACTTGATAGCTAAGTAGCATTATGGCCGTCACAACAAACATAGTTGTACCAACTACAGAGAGCGCCATCACCATGCCACGAAACTTTCTCATTCTACCTTTATTCCATATTTCTGTTTGAGATTGAATGAGCTTCCCTATCCAGCGTACAGGATGAGGCATTTTAGGAGGATCACCCACTACTAAATCAAAAACAAGCCCGATGATACAGGCAATCATCAGTGCCATCATAAAGGATTCTCCTCTTTGTCTTTTTTATATTTTTGAATGGCCTCACGCATCGTTTCATAAACACCGTGGCCAATAACTTTTCCTAGCATCGTAATCGGTCCTGCATATTGATGGTAGTCGCCTTCCTCTGTTGAAGCAATCAGCAAGCTATCCGTTGAAGTACCTGTAGCTTGTGTACCCGTTGTTGGATCTGTTATCCCCTCATCAATAAGTGCCTTGACCTTTGCCTCTGTCGTAGAAATCATTGCCTGGAATAAAGCTTCATCCGACAATCTCCCATTTATCAGTACCCACGTATTAATAGTCCCAGCATGATACTTCTCCTGACGATGAAAGGCACGCGTAATATCAACCGCATTGCCAAGACCAGCTGTAATCATTATGACAAGTTGAATTCCTTCATATGTAAACTCACGTATTGTTGCATACCGAGCATAAACAGCCGTCATCATCGCAACTGTATTGTCAATCGGAAAGCCCTCAGACTGTAAAAAACGTTGTAATTCTAACCGTGGTTTGCGTTCATCATATGTATAAGGCACTGAACGATTCATCAAATGTGTATAAAAGCCAAAGCCCGGATTATGTACTGCTGAGGATACGACCTTCATCGGAGAATCAGTTTGGACGGCAATATAATGGTCGGAAATATGAATATCTTCCTTGCGTAGTACTGGCATTATCCCGCCTCCTATTTAATGTATTGTGCATCAATAATCAACTACGCCTTGGCGTAATTATAGCTTTCGCGCAGAAAACTATGGCTGAATGAAGATAAAAATAAAAAAACAAATTCTTACAAAGAAGAATTTGTACTTTTCATTCTTAAATTAATGATTTACCCAAATTTGAACCTTCTGAATTTTCGTACAGCATTACAACTTCATAATACTCAAATTATTTATTTTTTTTGAAATTGTATCATAAATTCGCGTGTCATAACAATTCAATTTCGAGATTTTCCGTTATTGCCTTTGTTTTAAGGTTTTAAAACGAATAACAGAACCCGCAATGATGAATACCCAGCCTATACCGATATAGACAATTTTCATCGTTTTTGTTGAGGACGGTAATATATCCATAATAGTTAAACAAACAAATAGTATGCCAATCATTGATAGAAACATACCAATCGATAATTTTTTCAAAAGAAAGACCTCCAATCTATGTACGCCCTCGATTTTACCGTATTCCAGTCAAAAAGAAAACACTAATCCAGTTCAAGGATTAGCGCAGTAAACGGGCAATCATTTATTTGTACCAAAAGTGAAACGACAGGTACAAGACTCCCCCCACAAAAATTTAGCGAAAGCAAAGAAATTATGTAGATCATTAATTACCAGTAAAAGCCCGATTGGTGAAGACTATTAATCAGCGGGGTAAAGAATCCCCACTGATTAAAGTTTCACTTTATTTCCTTACACTCTTACATGTGCAAAAAATTCCTCATATAGTGCTTGTAAAATTTGGTTTTCATATTCTTGTAGCACACCGAATACTAGACTAACTTCAGATGAACCTTGATTAATCATTTCTATATTTGCACCTGTTTTCGAAATCGCAGTTGCAGCACGTGCCGCTAGACCTGTGTTATTACGCATGCCTTCGCCTACTATAACAATCATAGAGAAACCATGACGCATTTGCACATCATCTGCTTGTAATTCATTTTTCACACGAGAAAGAATTCGTTCTTCATTTTCAAGTGTTATTTGATTTGAACGCATAATGACAGAAATATCGTCTAAACCAGACGGTGTGTGTTCATATGAAATATTTTCATCTTCTAAAATTTGTAGAAGCTTACGTCCAAAGCCTACTTCACGATTCATTAAATATTTTGATACATACAAAGTTGAAAAGCCACTGTCTGCCGAGATACCTGTAACTGGACGCGCTGCTGCAGAGCGTCTTGGTACGATACGAGTACCTGGAGCTGATGGATTATTTGTATTTTTTATGTTAACTGGCACCCCAATCTTGTAGACAGGCATTAACGCTTCATCATGGAAAACTGAAAAGCCTGCATAGGATAATTCGCGCATTTCGCGATACGTAATTTCTTTAATTTCCACTGGATCATTCACGACTTTCGGATTTGCGGAGAACACACAATCCACATCCGTAAAGTTTTCATAAAGTTCTGCTTCAACAGCTGCTGCTAAAATAGAGCCTGTAATATCAGAGCCACCGCGGTCAAATGTACGCAATATGCCCGCTTTAGTGTAACCGAAGAAACCTGGGAACACAATGATTTCTTTGGTGTCTTTTAGAGGTGCTAAATTTACATAAGCCTCTGGTAATGCATACGTGCGTTCAGGTAAATCATTGACGACCAAACCATCTTTTGGACTTACGTAGCGGGCCGGCATACCGATTGAATTAAAATAAGCAGCGATCAGCTTCGCATTATTGTCTTCCCCTGCAGCTTTGATGCTATCGATAAATAATTCCTCATTCGATTTATCACCTAGTACACGTTCACGTAAATCTTCAGCAATCACGTCACAAATTGTATGATCTAACTCCAAACCATCCGCAATCGCCATAAAGCGATTCACAACGATTTGCAATTCGTCTTCAATATCTTCATTTTTTAATGCTGCCATTGCTAAGTTAATTAATAAATCTGTTACCTTTATATCTTCACCAGAGCGCTTCCCAGGTGCCGAAACGGCTACGATTTTACGTGCCGGATTAGATTTTACAATGTTTGCTACTTTTTGAATTTGTTCTGAACTTGCTACAGATGTTCCACCAAACTTACATACGATCATAACCATCAAATCCTAACTTTTTAATTTAAATGTATTCCTCCAAAAAACAATTGAATGTACACAGTGTACAAATTATCGTTCCCCACGTCAATACAATTTAAAAAATTCACACAATTAACCGATGGAAATGGACAATTTTCACGCTGTTTGATTTATTATACGGATTTCGTATGAAATAGTTAAGGTTTTTGCAAATTTTTTTCGTAGAATTCTTATAATCGTAAAAATATTTGTCTGAACTAGCTGAAATCATTTATTTTATAGAATTTTTAACAGTAGATTAGACATGACAAAACGAACCACGTCTTAACAAATATAAATGTGGATTTCAATTTGAATAATTTTGCTTGTATAAAGATGTATCACTTCAACTGCTGGATGTGAATCATTATTACAACAACAAGTCGAAACTATTCGGGGATGACTTATGGCTTGATCCCTTTTCTCAAAGTGTCGTAATAAAATCAAGTTCCAAAATGTGTACATCGTGAAATAACTCTTTTGTGCATACTTAAAAGTTTTGTAACAAAGTGTTTTGCAGCAAACTTGATTGAATTGTAGTGCCTTTCTTCCATATTAATTGAAGAAAACGCTTTCTCCATTATGATATGCAGAAAAAATTGTGATGTTTGTGCTATTTCCGATCGATGTCAAGTCATTTTTTAAATATTTCATCTTTTTTGGGAAGGTATTACTTTGATTTGGGTAGGTTTCTGCTTGTATTCCGTTGAGGGCTGTATTCGTAGGGACCGGAGGAGTATTTTAGGTGACCTGAGCAGTTTTTGGATGATGGTTTGATAACGAAAAGCCCTAACATAACGTTATGCTAGGGCCTTTTGTCTGTTAAATCAATCCAATTACATTTAAAAATACGATAATAATTGCAATTGGTGCTATATAGCGGAGTAAGAATAACCATAATACAAATAATTTATAGCCTTTATTTTTACTTACACCCAGTTCATTCATTAATACATCTTTCTTCATTTTAAACGGTACGAAGATCGCAACTAATAAAACACCAAGTGGCATAAGAATATTACTTACTGTAAAGTCTGCTAAATCAAAGATAGTTTTTCCGAATAATGTAAAATCACTTAATACACCATATGATAAAGCCGATGGAATCCCTACAACAAAGATTAGTAATCCTACAATCAATGCCATTCTTTCGCGTTTCCCTTTACCTTTTGTCGTTAAAGAGGCCACGCTAATTTCCAACATGGAGATGGCTGATGTTATTGTTGCAAAGAAAAATAGTAACAAGAAAATGATGAAGAACAATTTTCCGAATGCCATTTTACTGAAAATCGCTGGCAAGACAATAAATAATAGACCTGGCCCTTGAGATGGTTCCATTCCAAATGCGAATACTACTGGGAAAATAGCAAGTCCTGCAAGTAATGTAATCACAAGCGTTAAACCGACGATAGAAAATGCGGAACGCGGTAAACTTTCTTCTTTCGGTAAGTATGAGCTATACGTTACCATTACTCCTACACCGACAGATAATGAGAAGAATGATTGCCCCATCGCATATAAAATAATTTCAGATGTTACATTTGAGAAATCAGGCTGTAAGAAGAAGCGAACCCCTTCTCCAGCTCCATCTAATGTAAGAGCACGAATAATTAAGACAAAGAATAAAACAAATAGTGCTGGCATGAAATATTTATTTACTTTTTCAACACCGTTTTGTACACCTTTACTTACGATAAAAATAGTAATTAAAATAAATAATAGTTGTGATCCAACCGCTAAAAATGGATTGGAAATGATTTCACCAAAGGTTGCTTCGTACGAGCCATTTCCTTCCCATAGTCTACCTGTAATTGCATTCCATAAATATAATAAAATCCATCCTCCAACAACACTATAGAATGAAAGCAATATGAAGCATGTTACAATCCCTAGTTTACCGACCCAAGGCCATAGCGTCTTAGGAGCAATAGTTCTATATGCTTCAACAGCCTCTTTTTGTGTACTTCTTCCAATAACAAATTCCGCCAATAATAACGGTAAACCAATTAATAACGTAAAACCGATGAAAATAAGGAAGAACGCACCGCCACCTCCAATACCGGCCATATACGGGAACTTCCAAATCGCTCCAAGACCTATTGCTGAACCTGCTGCGGCTAAAATAAAGCCTAATTTCGATGTCCATTGCTGTGAATTCATCTCTTTATCTCCTCTCATTTTCTATTTCTTTGTTTATTCCAATCCGGGCTTTTTTCATATTGGTCTTTCGTGACTCCTTTCTCATACAACCACTCTCTTCCATATAAAAATCGCCCCTACGAAAACGTAGGGACGATAAAAATATCGCGGTACCACCCTAGTTATGAAGATATAACAAGAGTAAAACCTTAATAAAAAACGTCCCTACGTAAATACGTAGGGACGATATAATATCGCGGTACCACCCTAGTTATGAAGTTACAACAAGAATAAAACCTTAATAAAAAAAAGTCCCTACGCAAATACGTAGGGACGATTATATATCGCGGTACCACCCTAGTTATGAAGTTACAACAAGAGTAAAGCCTTAATAAATAAAGTCCCTACGCAAATACGTAGGGACGATTATATATCGCGGTACCACCCTAGTTATGAAAATACAACAAGAGGAAGACCTAAACCAATTATGCCTCGGCATAATTGCGTCCGGAATCGGCTTTGTGCTAGCACAAAGAACTCCTTTTCGATTCCGTGACATCCGCCGGAGGCTTTAACTTCTTTCAGCGTATGTTTTTTGTACCGAAAGCGTAGCGACAGGTACAGATGTTAGGACACCCTCTGAAAAGTGACTTAAAACCGCAATCATCTCACACCCATAAAGGTAGGAGATTTTGCTGAAAGAAGTTAAAAAACGTCCCTACGTAAATACGTAGGGACGATATATATCGCGGTACCACCCTTGTTGTGAATAAAATTCTTCACCACTTTATTTGATAACGGTATTCACTACCGTCTTCCACTTCCTCACAACGTGTGATTTATGAAAGATGCTCCAGGTCGAAATTCATGATCATCTATATACTGATTCGCACCAACCACCAGCTCTCTGAAATAGGGAGATTTTCACTACTTTATCCTATCATTGCCCAAATATTAATTTCCCGAATTGATACTATCATTTTTATCACACATTAAATACTAGCGTCAACAGTTATTTTTTTGATTCTTCATGTATTATCTTCTTATTTTCGTTCGCGGATGTTTTTATACTCACGCATTCAACAAAAAAACTAGGCTCACATTCTGTGTGAAACCTAGTTTTTAAGCTTAATTATTCTTTGTTAAATAGCTGTCCAACCGCCATCAATAACTAATTCTGCACCTGTCATAAAGCGTGATTCGTCAGATGCTAAAAATACAACGCCATAGGCTACATCCTCTGGTTCACCAAAGTATGGGAGTTGTGTATACGTTTTATAGAAAGGTAGAGCTCCTCCCTCTTCCATCGTTGGTGCCGTCATTGGTGTTACGATAATACCTGGATGTACAGAATTTACACGGATTTTATCTTTACCGTATTCAATTGCCGCTGATTTTGATAGTACACGAAGTGCTCCTTTAGCCGCTGTGTATGGACTTGTACCGGCCATACCAACAATTCCCCCGATAGAAGAAATATTGATGATAGAGCCTCCACCTGCTTTTTGCATTTCAGGAATCACATATTTCATACCAATAATGCAGCCATTTAAGTTAATGTCCATTATTTTATTCCATTCATCCATTTCCATGTTGGCAATTGTTTTTGGTGAAGAAACACCGGCATTGTTAACGAGTACATCGACTTTACCATATGTCTTCACTGCTTCAGCAATAACGGACTTCCATGCATCTTCAGATGTCACATCATGCTGGATCCCTATAGCTTCCCCGCCACTTTCTTTAATTTCCTTAACTAATTGGTTCAATGCCTCGATTTGAACATCTGTTGCGATAACTTTTGCTCCCTCTTGAGCAAATAATTTTGCTTCAGAAGCTCCCATTCCCATTGCTGCCCCTGTAATAATAGCTACTTTTCCATTTAAACGACCCATATTAAAACTTCCCTTCTATACTTGTTAGATATCTAATCCAATTAATAAAATGACTAATTCATGAACATATTAACAACTAGTTGTATTATCGACACGATGTCGTTAATATAATTATAACAACCCTCTTCAAAAGAGCAAACAACACATTTCATAGATTCGACGCTTTATCAACGAACTTCTAGCCAGTGTTGTAAAAATAGAAAAAATAAGACAAGGAGCTTAAAAATGTCGAATAAAAAACAAAAATTGGACCCTCGGGTTTTGAGGACGCGCAAATTACTAAGGGACGCGCTTGTGGAATTGATAGATGAACAGGGCTATGAAAAGATTACGGTACAGGATATTACAGAACGAGCGACCTTAAATCGTGCGACCTTTTATCTACATTATCGCGATAAGCTTGATCTTCTCTATCAAAGCTCAAAGGAAATATTAGATGATTTAGTGGGAAGTATTAATGTTACATTTGATGACAAGATAGAATTTGATTTTTTAAAAGATGAAGATGAGCCACACGATACATTTATCCATTTATTTGAGCAAATTTCTTTAAATAGCAAATTATATAAAGTGTTTTTAACTGAAAAAGACATTCCTTATTTCTCTTCAGGCATGAAGGAAATCATCATCGATTTTGTCTCAAATGGCATAAACTTTACGCAGCCTGATGATAAAAAGCTGACAGTTCCACGTGAAATGGCTGTCAGATATTTTGCCGCTGCCTTTCTTGAGGTGATTGTTTGGTGGCTAGAAAACGATATGCCTTATTCACCAAAATTTATGGCTACTCAGCTAATGAAAATAACAGTGAAGGGTCCCTATATTGACCTTCCTTTTGGAAAATAAAGTTGGATTTCAACCTAACAACTTCATAAGAAAAACCATCCTTCATTAAAAATGTCCCTAACATAGGGTACAAAGGATGGTTTTTTTCGTATTAATTTAGGGTGGTTTGTTGCTTTATCGTCGTTGAAAATCATCCTTATGTTTTTGTTACAAATCTTAATGATTCTGGAACTGTTGCAAAGAGCATAACTGTAGATATTTTAAAGAAATATGATTTGATTAAATAATAAAATAGCTATATAAAAGAGAATTTCAACTAATTTTGAAATTCTCTTTTTAACAAGATTTGATATTATACGGAAAGCATAGACCCCTACCATCCTAACTGAGTTTTATTACCTTCCCCTTTATTATTTAACCTTTTACAATTGTTCTTTGAGCCTTTTTAATGATTCTCTCAGTTGCCTTATTTGGAGATGCTTTTTGCCATTCATCACAAAGGTTTCTTACCCACTCTGGTTGAGTTTTGCTGGCATCATTTAACCAGTTGCCAACAGAATCTTGAACATACTTTGAAGGATCTGTTTTAAGTAAATGTAGAATAGGAAGTGCGATTTGCGGTTCTTCCTTTAATCTTTCGATATGCTTTGTCCATACCCCGCGAGGACGGATTGATTCTAAACTAAATCTACGAATGTTTTCATCTTCACTTTTCGCCCATTCTGTTAACAAATCTACACTACTCTCAATATTTGCTGAAAGGTCCTCCCTAATTGACATCCAAGCAATTTCTCGGACACCAAAATGATGATCTGCTGCGAAAGAACGGATATACAACAATTTCTCTTCTAAAGAAAGATCGTTGTTTTTATTCATAAATGCTGCCCAACATCGGACACTATCAGATACATGTTGGGAGCAAATTTTGATTAAATCCTCTTTTTTAACAGCACTTTCATCAACCAAGACTGTATCTAATAAACTCCCTATTAAACGTATAGCCTTCATTCCCATTTCAACTTTTTGGTTCTCTATCTCTGTTAGTATAAAATCCAACTTTTCTTCTAGCCCTATTGATGGTATAACATTTTTTACTAAAGTAATATGGTGAACAGCTTGCCATTCCGTTAAATTAACACTCTCTATTTTCCCTTGATTCAACAATGTTAAAACGTCAGTAGGGATATCGCTAGCCTTTCTAGCTCCCTTTCTATGTAAAACGTCTTCTTTTACAACCATTTAACACCCTCCTGTAGTTGTGGTTATTAAATCCGTACTGTTAAAATTAATGTCTATTTTATATTATTTTTTCTTACAAATTATTTCCACTATTTCCTCTAATCAATTTTATCTAGCCATAATTATGAATCGATATTGATATCGAGTGGCTTGATAGAGACACCTATGATACGATTACCAATAAACAACTTCATTTTTTTATGAACGTTAGTGAAATCAAGTGAACAACAATATTAAAGGATGGTAAACAATTGAGTAACGAAAAAAATAACAGTAAATTTATATACACATATGTACATCATGTTGACGAATACGATTTATGTAGAATGGAAATGCGTTCATTTTTTAGTTTTGATTCCCAATCAAACTATATAATAAGCCCTATTAAAATTGATCCAAGCCGAAGTCCTTTTATGCAAGACAGACTTGAAGTGCTATATGAAGAAAATAATATAGAGAGCCTCAAGACCTTAGTGACGGATATAGAAGTAAATGAAGCTACTTATAAAGTGGTTTGTTTAAATAGTATGGATATAGGTGAAACGAAGAAAATTCATCTACCAGAGCGTCGATTGATTGAACGTGAGATAGGATTATGCATTGATGGCGAACCAGACCTAAATCATCCTGAAATTGTGTTTGGTCTTTTGCTAATAGATGGAACATGGTATTTTGGAAAGTATATGAAGAGTGAATCCATTTGGCGTAAACATTTACACAAGCCAAACAGTTATTCAACGGCACTTAGTACTAGAGTTGCTCGCGCTGTTGCGAATATAGCAGTTCCCCACCCTCAAAATATTCGCGTTATTGACCCTTGTTGTGGTATAGGAACAGTAGTAATTGAAGCCCTTTCCATGGGAATTAATATTGAAGGGCGAGATTTATATTACAATGTTTGCAAAGGTGCCCGAGAAAACATCACTTATTTTGAATTAACAGGCAAAATTACTGTAGGTCCAATCGCAGAAGTAACAGAACACTATGATGTTGCAATAATTGATTTACCCTATAACTTATTTACGCATTCATCACCAGAAGATCAATTTGATATTATAAAACATGCTCGTCGGATTGCCGATAAGGTTATTGTCGTTACAATTGAAACAATTGATGACATGATAGAAGATGCAGGTTTTATTATAAAAGATAGATGCGTTGCTAAAAAGCAATCGTTTTTACGTCAAATTCTATTATGTGAATAACTTTATCAATCATTAGCTGAATATCATTTCTAAAAGGGCTACATAAAACAGAGACCTTGACAACTATCAAGGTCTCTTTCTGTTGGTCTGAAATAAAGTTTGAATAAAAATACCTCGCTACATTAAAACCTGAAATATCCTAAGCTTCTTTGGATCCATTACTAGCTTTGTTCAACAGTCTATGGCCTGTAATCCAAACCGCTACCCCGGTCCCCCACAATATCAAGGCTGAGATAAAACCAACAGATGTCCACCATAGCATAATTTGATGATTCCCCCAGGTAATTTTTATAGGAAAAGTAACCAGTGTGATTGCAGAAATCAAACAAAGAAGAGAACCAGAAATATAATAGATCTTGACCTGGAAAAGGTGCGCTAGGGGAAAGAAATGAGCACCGACGATAAGAGCCATAACAGGGACAAACAAATCCAAATGATTGGTAGATCCACATATTCCGGCAGCGATGGCTATCAACACGCCTTCTAAACCGAAAATAATACCGAACCACATATTCTTTCGTTTCCAACGCAGGGAATCCCCTTCCACCATCTCGTTTGATAAGCTTTTTGAATTCATTATCAATACGATTCCTCCAATAAGCAATACTACACCCATCAATAGGGATAAGATCAACAGCCAGAGAAATCCCCAGCCCTGCAGTCCTCTAATACCAATTCCCGCCCACAGAGTACCGAAAAATGCCATGAAGATAACTCCAAAAGCTGTACCTCGCACAGCAGCTCTAGGAATGATGGTTTGAGACATATCATGAACCCTCCTCTTTCAATTTCATTCAAAAAAGATAAAGGATGCTGACTCACTATTACGGAAAATTTCGCCAAAGTAAAGATAATAATAATATTCCTTATTTCTGAAATTCATTCACTATACATTCCATACAGTTGTAATTTATATGAGATACCTTCTTTGATATAAAGTTTGATCAGAAACACCCATAAAGCTAGCATTCTTCAATAAATAAAAAGAATCCACTTTGAAAAAAGATAGTTCAAAATGGATTCTTCTTTAGCCGATTTAAGTTTGGTTATTATAAAAAAGTTTGATTATTTTTACATTCCTTATTCCGTTCAGGAGCATTTTGTTTAACTTCTTTCAGCGAATGTTTTATGTAGCAAAAGCTATAATTATGCCGAGGCATATGTTCTAACTGAATAAATACTTATCACCGTGTTATAATTCATATTAAAGATGTATATAAAATATATAAGACCATTTAGTGTTACTGCACCAAATGGTCTCGTAACAAGACGAATCGCTTCAAAGGCGATTTGCAAAGTGATAAAGTAAACCACTCACATGCTTGCGAGGCTAGGGGCGGTTTACTTTTTTTGTGTAAAAGTAAATGACAATGCAAGTACAGAAACTATAAGTGTGGGGAAACTTATAGCAACCATCATATCAAAACTTTTTTATAAAACGATATATAAATAAACAACGAATCTATAAAGGTATATAGAAACTTATTAGGGAAGTATTTTTATTTTATTTTGGCTGTTTTCTCAATGATTATTTTGATATTTCGTGAATTGAAAATTTAACTAAAGTCCCCGTTAGCCATCCATGAAGCACAAAAATTAGTACTTCACCACAGAAAATGAAAGATGATTAAGTTCTTTCATGGGAGTTCAACAAGGTTTTAGTATTTTTTCAAGTACAATAGGACCCGTTTTCTTAGTCTTTGTATTGACTGTCCGAACTTTGATACGAGTAGGTCGCATTATAGGAGAAACTTCATCCAAATTCCCAGCCCAAGTAGTTTCTCCATATTTAGTTAAAGGAGACAATGAGAAAATCCAACTTATTTCTTTCGGAATATATGCTAATACTTCATAACCATCATAATCCCCAAAACTAGATGGTTTTGGTAAATGAAGTGCGTGAACACTGAGACTTGTTCGTTCATCATTAAACTTTCTTTCAATATTATAAATCAGTGCTACTCCTCTGGCATTTTTAGGTACGTTTTTTGTTGGTTCAAGTATTGCTGAACAAGGTGGCAACTCTTCAATTTTATTCTCAGAGTATGTTTGTGAAGGAAGAATTACTAAAACAAAGATAAGGCTAAAAAGCAATTTTTTCATTTCTGATTCTCCTTAAATTTGTTTAGTATCATTATTCCCCAAAACTCCATATTTATTGTATTTCAATCGCTCCTTGTTTAACTATCCTGCCCCGTTAGCACAAGAAGCGATCGCTTTAATTGAACAATCGTATCCCTTTAGCTTAGGAACAGCACATCACTGCCTTATCCATATCTTTTTCATTTACTAAAACACTACCATTATCATCAATAATGAAATCAACCTCGGCATTAGTAAGCCTTTTTATCGCTGAATCAATACTTTCTTGAGTTTGAGTTGATGAATCAACCCATACGTTATAGCTTTTTTCTTGCGAACAGCCAACTAACAGAACACTAATTACTGTAAATAGAATAAATAATTTTTTTATAATACCACCTCTTTTATAATAGTTAATAACTGCATAAATTTTATTAATTCGACGCTATAAATGGAAGGAGTTCCCAAACTAACCTACGCCGTTAGCACAACAAGAAAAAAGAGCTGCATATGCAACTCAATGGTCTTCAAGTAAAGTACCCGTTAGCCATCCATGTAGCGCAAAAACCAGCGCTACATCACAGAAAATGAAAGATGATTAAGTTCTTTCGTGTGAGTTCAATAAGAATTATTTATATTTTTATCTTTCTAATACTATACAATATTGTTCGTTATATTTTTCATGGTTCCTATTGTACATTTGTACCAGATGATTTAGAGATAATTCTTCATAGTAACATCTAATATACGGTATATTTATTTCATTATCGTCATGACCAATCCATATTCTCCATAGTTCTAATATCTGTCCTTCTCTAATATTTTCTTTTAGGTACTCCAGTAATTGCTTTGCCCTCAATTCCGAATAGATAAAATTCACTTCATAAATGAATAGATAACTTGTATATCCACTTACATCATAGTAAGCGTCCTTTTTAATGACCAATTCATTTAAATCTTCTTCATTTTCAACAAATAATATTTGGGCATTAGGGTCCATCTTCTCCCAAGGTACCAACTCATGTGGTTTTATTTCTAATTCAATAGCTTCCTTAACAGTAATATACTTCGCTTTTGTTTCTACTTCTGGCATTTCATAATTTGTTGCTATAAATGAACAAAAACTCATTTAACCACCTCCTAAATTTAATCCTTTTTAAATTATCCTGCACTGTTTAATAAGAAAAAAAGAGCTGCCTATGCAACTCAATAATCTTCAAGTAAAACACTCCGTTAACCCAATAAAAAGACTATGCCCTTAGTTAGTCAGTAATAACATCTAAAATTTGTCCCCACCACTGTGAATCTTAATTTCAATTTATCTTATAAAGATATGGACCACACATTGATTCATGTGTATGAACATATGTCCAAGTAAAGTTTTTATCAAATATATATATATCTTGTTGAGTATCAAAATCCCTTGATATCACTTCATTAGCATTTGTATAAAGGGATATTATTGGTGAACCTTGATACATTACATAAAAATCTTCTTTAGATAAAGTATCAAATGCTTTTCTGGCAACTTCTTTTTTCAAGCATTCTTGCTTCTCATAACTGAAAATATGCCATTTAAACTGTTCATAATATATTTCTTCTTTTAATTCTTCACTAATGTTTTGTGCGAATGTCTTATCCCATAAATCAATAATTCTCTCTTCTTCATTAACTAATTCTATGACTACACCTTTTTCACGTAAGTTTTGTTTAAATATATAATCTTCTTGGATAAAAACTATTGACCAATAAACATTTTCTAATTCTTCCTCTGGTAAACAGTCTAAGATTTTATCAATTTTATCTCTAATCATCTTTTCCTCCAATAACGAATTATATAATCCGTTTTTTGTAAAATAAAAATCGAACTTTTTTATTACTTCTTCAACATAACTGCACCGTTAGTACAAGAAGAAACAAGTGCCCCTGCTTCAACACCTTGTTTAACTCTTGCACCTGTTTGTTAGTTCTATAAGGACTTTAACGATTTAAATATTAAGCTCCTTTTTTGATAAACCTTTATAATTCCCCATATTGAAAATAAAGGAATAGAGAAAGCGATACCCAATAATAGTGATAATAAAGCTAAATCATCAATACTCCTATACGTAATAAAGATAAACCACTCACTATCCCCATTACCTTCTCTAAATAGGTCAATGAATCTAATGTCAGGGGCCCATATTTTCCTTTCGTACTGAAACTCAGGTTTAGCTGTATCAATATAATTAAATACGTCTATTTTATTTTTTATATTGTAAACCTCAACCTTTGAAACCTGATTCGTGCCTTGAATTAAAGATTGAATTTTATCTTGCTTTTCCTTTGAAATGACACTACTAACATCGCTTAAAATTATAGATATATCATTATTTATTTTATGCCGTTCATTCTGATTGCTTTTTTCAATTGACATAATGATACCAAAAGTAAGGAGGCTCAAAGCAAGAAAAAATATTGCAAAATAAAGGAGCCACCTTGTAAATTGTTTTTGCACGTCAAATAATTGACCAATCACTGTACGGATTTCTTTTTCTCCACCGAAGCGTTCAATTGCAATCCTAACTGCTTCCGTTTCTGACTTACTTTCTAATTTTAATTCGTGTACAGCTTCAATTAAATGGTTTTTCATTTCAGTTTTTAATTCTTTTATCTCATCTTTATTGCCATCGAATTTTTGATAAACGGAATCTATAAAAGCATCAATTTGTTTCAATTTCTACTCCCCCTCCAAAAAAGAATCCATTATTTTTTTTACAAAACGCCACTCTGAACGCTTTTCTTCAAAACACTCTTTTCCAAGTGGAGTAAGTTTATAATATTTTCTTCTCCCCCCTGGTCCTTGTTCATCTCCCCAGTATGATTCAACCCAATCATTTTTTTCTAATCTTTTCAAAGAGAGATAGAGTGTACCTTCTTTTATTTCGAACTGTTCTTCACTTTTATATCTAACAAATTTAGCCAACTCATATCCATACATATCTTTTTTGTGTAATAGAGATAAAATCAGAGTATCTATATGCCCTTTAAGAACCTCTTTATTAATTTCCAAAATTTGCACCTCCTAATAAATTAACTGTAATACGAGGTACTCTATAATACAAGGTAATAATTTATAAAGATGCATTATTTCTTGTTTCATTAGCCTGCGGCGTTAGCTCCACAAGAAAAAGGCTGCCCAATTACAGCCTTGATCTTCAGCTATTGCACCCGTTAACCATCCATGAAGCACAAAAATTAGTACTTCACCACAGAAAATGAAAGATGATTAAGTTCTTTCATGGGAGTACAATAAGTGGGCTCGTCAGATTTATGCGGATTTACAACGATAAGATTTCAATTTTTATACACGATTTTATTCATCAAAGTCGATGGTGCAACATTACTTCAAATGCTTCAAAAACCTTTCTATGACTGACTTTTAACAAAAGTGCATAAAACAACGCATAAACAATGTTCATAATAAAAGCCACAAACGTTGATTTCACAACATTCGTGGCTTTTTGGTGTATTTCCAAACTTGTATTTGGGAACATTATTGTTATTTTAGATGCAATACCTATACAAAATTTAATTTAACTTGTAATTTATGTTAAATAACGATAGAATATGAAGTAAGCTTCACATGAAGTTCACTTCATATATGGTGGTGAGAGATAGTGTTAAACAAAGTAAAAGAATTTAGAAATAATATAGGATTAACACAAAAACAGCTAGCAGAGTTAGTATGTGTTTCCCAACGCACAATCATCTCATTAGAAAAAGGGCAATATAAGCCGTCTATTATGTTGGCTTATCGACTAGCCTGCGTATTTAAAACAACAGTTGAAGATTTATTTTGTTTAGAAGAAAACTATAGAATGGTGGTTTCGCAATTTGAGGATTTATAACAAAAAGAAATTCGTGTACTCTCTACTAGGTATAACTTTATCAATATTAAGTTTATTTGCTTTAATTACAAAAGGATTTGATTTAAAACTGTCTGTATTAACAGTAATTTTATTTCCAATTTCTCTATCATATCTTCGAAAAAGCACCTCAAAAGTAGAGGTGTTAAAAGAAAAGTTTGAACAAAAAGATGAACGAAATCAGCTTGTTTATCAAAGTAGCAAGGCTATATCATTTAAGGTAACCCAATATTTTGTTATAGGATTAGAAATTCTATGTATTATTTTGTATAGCTTTTATAAAGGCGAAATGGTGCTAGCATGTATCATTATTTTAGCTGTGATAATTAAGGTTACATTTCTTTCAGAAATTTTCAGTGGCATCTATTACGAAAGAAATCTTTGATATGTTATTTATAAAATTGAACGTATGTACAAAAAATAAACACCCCATTCAATAGAATCGGGTGTTTTGTTACCTAACTTTCATTTGGGAACGTTTTAGGTATGAGTAGTACACTGGTTGATTTAAGTTTAAGTCAAAATTTGTCGCCAACATAAAATATATATTGGATGCTCCAGGTGCTTTCGGGAAATCTAAACGTACAAGCCATGACTTTTCAGCAATTTCTTTGCCACAAAAGGTTTTTGCCATTCCAAAATAGGCTTCTTCTTCCTTATTACCAATTGTATTGGGAAAAGGTTTAGCACTTACTACATTCCACTTAGTATACATGTCAGGAAAGTCATCTATTCCAATTCCATAAGTTTCTGGTATTAAAGTATTTAACGCTTCTATTACATCTTTTTTATCCTTAAGTGATGTTTTCTCTAAATCACTTAATACAGGACAGTTTTTAGGCTCTGCATAAGATTCAAATGAGACAAAAGTAAATAAAGATATGATTAAAATCAGTGCATAAAGTTTTTTCAAGATAAATTCACCTCTTTTCTAATCTTTCCGAATTAGAAAAGTGTTATCCATCCTTCTTCAAGTAGCCTGTGCCGTTAGTTGAAGAAGAAAACTGAAGTTTATTCAACAATTACGCCTGTTTGTTTAAAATTCCCTCAGTTACCTAATTCAACCTCAGAAGAAGATTGCTTATATCCCAATTTACCCTTTGTAAAAATCAGAATTATCAAAGCGAAAAGACCTAATCCTAGAGCAACAGATAAATCAGATTCTTTCAAAGAAGGGTTAGTAAGATAAGGTTGTATTAAACCAAAAGTATTCAAACTAGCGTGAACCAACATAACAATAAACAAATTTCCTTGTTTGGAGTTGAACACCCAAGTTAAAATGATGGAAACAGCTAGGCATAGCACAATGAAAATAGAAAAATTATAAAAAAAGAGGGAAATGTTTGAACCCGGACCACCTCTTTGTGCTGCGGTTAAAAAATGAGGTAAATGCCAAAGCGCCCAAAGAATTCCGAGCAATAGCGTTGCCTTTAATGACCCAAACTTAGATTGCATTCGAGGTAAAGCAAAACCACGCCAACCGATTTCTTCTGGAAACGGACCACCAAAGAAGAAGACTACAACAAGATAAATAGGGTATGTTGCGTAAAATTGCGTTGTAAGCCCTTTAAAAGTTGGAATCCCTCCATTTAAAATTACAAATCCCAAATATATTACAGTAGGAATGACAATAAGAGCAAATAAGTACCATTTTAAACCTACTTTAAGTTTCCATATTCCTTTTATAAAAACTTTCCATTCTCCTTTTCCTTCGAGGGTCCGAATCATAATATATGCAGCTAACATAGGACCAACGAAAGCATTAAGTGCAAAGAAAACATCAAAAATTTTAGTTTTGGGGATGATATTCCATTGAGATAAGATAAATGGAGTTAATACAATCCACGAAAATAAATATGCCATAACAAAGAATGAAGTTAATGGATGGGATTTTAAAATTTCTTTTAGATTTCTTGATGTACTTTTTGATTCTGTTAAAGGTTTCAGTATAAACCACTCCCTCGATTATAAAAGACTTCGATAGGTATTAATATTGGTTTAAAATAAAGTTTGATCAATAACACCTCGTAAACCCACATTTTAGGCTAAATAAATTTAATCCGTTTTGAAAAAAGATTGATTAAAACGGATTATTAATCCCCCTGGTAAATTAAACTATGTTCATCAATCTGGCCCAATAGTTGAACATAAGTTAAACAACACTGTTTGACTAACCTGCCTCTTTAATCACAACAACCTTCATCTTTTAAATATCCTCCCATATTAAGAGATGTTCAAAATAGCAAAAGTATTACCTCCTTATTCAACTAAACTGCTCCGTTAGCTCAATAAGTAAAAAGATGCTACCGCAGCAACATCTTGTTTAATTCTTGCACCCAGTTAGTTGAAGAGTTAAAAGACTGGGGATTACTTTATTAATTCTTCCCCCGTTAAAATTTCATATAGATTTGCTGAATCTTGCTTTGTTAATTTCACATATTTATGGCTATCCATAACAATTTCTAAATTTTTACCATTTGGGCTAACCCAAAGTGAATAAGAGGCTATTTTGTTTTCGCTACTGTTCTTAAAAGGAAATTGAAATTGGTAGTCAGCATAGCGTGCCATTTCTACTTTTTCATTTTCCCAATTAGCATTTTTAACTATATCTATCGCTTTTTTCACCTGCTTTTTTTGGTTGACTTCATTGAAGTCTTCAAAAATATTTTCTTCACCATTTCGTTTCTGCACAGTTATTTTTTGCCCAACCATTTCATTCAAACAACTCGAAGTCACTAACAAAACACCTAACAAAGAAAAGAATAGTAATATTTTTTTCAACCTGTTCCCCCCTTATTTTTACTTTCATATAGCACTAAACTTCATCTTTATTTGAATAAGAAAAAAGAGCTACCTGTGCAACTCAATGTAACTTCAAGTAAAGCACCCGTTCGTATTATAAGGTCAGCCAGAGTAATCTGTTTGACTATTTTTTATTCAATTTATAGATTGATAGTAGCCGGGGTCGAACTGAAGCACCCGTGGGACTAGATCCCGACAACTAAATAACAAGCTAGATAGAGGTTACCGGTCAATACACTACCTTAGGAGGAGATAAACTATGAATCCAGAGTTGGTCTGGATGTCGCAAAAGGTGAAAGTCAGGTTCAAATGTTCTTGGATAAAAAAATGCCCTATAAAAGCAGCGTGAAAGTTGATCATACGGTGGAAGGATTGAAAGAGCTACACTCTTATTAATTTGATTTAGAGCGTCAAACAGGGATGAAGCAACCGGTTGTTTTGGAATCAACGGGTCACTATCATGCTCCAGTTGTACAGTTTTTAGAAGCAAGAGAATACATTGCCATTATCGTAAATCCATTGGTATCTTACCGAGCAAAAAGTTCTAGCTTACGAAAAACCAAAACAGATGCCATTGATGTTTATCACTTAGGGGAACTGTATTACAAAGAGGATTTAGCGCCTCAGAAAAAGCGTGGTGTACAGTTATTAAACCTTCGGCATCTAACAAGGCAACATGAAAATATGACGGGAATTATGATTCATACTAAGCTTCAATTTCAAGCCGTATTAAATCAAATATTCCCTGAGTACAAAGGAGTTTTTGGCGATTTATACGCTGAGATTTCCATAAAAACTTTACAAGCTTACCCTACTTCTGAATCAGTCAAAGAAGCAGGTGTAGAAGAGATCGCACAATTCATTGATACACATTGCAAAGCACGTTCGTTTAATTGGGCGCTTGAAAGATCGGAAAAATTAATCGGAGCTGCAGAACGCAATCCATTTCAATCAACTCTTTATCAAAGTCTTCTAGTCAGTTTGAATATGTATATTGATTTACTTCAAGTGTACCGCCAACAGCTTTCTACGTTGGAGCGTGAGATTGATGAGTTGCGGCACAACTTGAAGAATATGAATTACTCCAATCAATTCCCGGTATAGGTGAAAAAATCGCTGCCACGATTATTTCAGAAATCGGAGAAATTGATCGGTTTAATCATCCGAAAAAGTTAGTGGCTTTTGCAGGACTAGATCCAAGTGTATTTGAATCAGGACGCTTTAAAAGTACGAAAAATCACATTACTAAACGTGGCTCAGCAAGGCTTCGACACATGTTTTATACAGCTGTTCGTTGTTCTATTCGAGATAGTCGGAAAAAGAAAACAACACCTGAAACTATAGCACGAAATAAGCGATTACGAGCTTTCTATGATCTAAAACGAGAAGAAGGTAAACCATATAAAGTAGCTATAATTGCTTGTGCTAATAAGCTTTTACACTGGATTTATGCCATGTTAAAAACGAAAACACCATTCCAAGAAACTATATAGTAACAGTATTTTCAATTTCAACAAAAACCTTCCAAATTGAATTCGGAGGGTTATTTGAGTTACGCTTTTTAGTATAGCATGAGGTGTTTTTTAATTTAAAAGATTTTTATTGACAATCTATTAGCTGGTTTAGTTGAAGAAGAAAAAGATGGGATCTCTGTGGAATCCCATCTTTAAGTATAGCACTCATTAGTTTAAGTGAATTAAATGTATGATATTATACAGTTGAATAGAAAGACAAATTAGAATTTGGGGGTTCAATATGAAAAGTGAAGATAAACAATATGCTTTAACTGTTATTACTAATATATTAAAAGTAATGCACAGTAAAGAATATGAAAACATTTTAAATTATGTGGATGAATCTGAAGTGGATGATATTTGTGAGTTATTCTATTATGTCCAAGAAACATTAAACTTAAATGGATTTGATTCATTTGATGAATATGGGGCTCCATGTAATTTCCACCCAAAATACGAATATTCACAAATCAACTTCTATGAATTCAAGGATAACAGTGGATTTGCTGTTGATTATGATTTAACTTCAAATTCTAAATTGGCAGATATGTGTTTGCAAATGGAGTTTTTATATACGGATGACGGATTAAAAAGTGTTTTTATCACAGTTGACCCACAGTAAAACAATAATTCGAAAGAATTGCAAGAATATAGATATGAATTCAAGGAATTATTGAAAAAATTAGTGAGTTTTATAAATATTAGGATATAAAAAGAAACATTGAACTTTAGATTTTAGGAAATGATGGGTTATGCAGAATTATCAATATTCAAAAAACATATGAAACCTTAAAGAATATTTTGAATTTGTTATCAATATTGGAATCTATTTTGGATAAGCCAGTAAAAATCAACCAAGGTTATTAATAGATATGGGATATTCAAATTCATTGTATGAGCTTATCAATGGTTCAGAAGTTCGACTTTTGGTTGAATTAGCGAATAAAATCAAGAATAAACAACTTATAAATCTAAATATTAAAAGGAGAACATATGGAAATATACAGTATTAATTTGAATATTCATTATTCTGCCCCACAAGAAGTTTGGGATAAGTTGGAGCGTTTATATAGAGAAATGCCTAACTGGAACAACTTTGTAAATAGCTGTCCACAGTGGTATGGTTCAGATGGTAAATTGATAGAAGTAAGTATTGAATCAAGTGGATTACAATTCTATGCTAAATTAACATCAGAAGAATGGAATGAATGGATTACATTATTTAAGAATAGAGCTACAAAATTATTGGGATATGAAGTTGGCGAACCAGAAGACGGTTTTGATTTTCACTATTATGATTAACCCTACAGATTCCAAGTTGTCCATAAGCTTAATTTGAAAATACATAAGAGACTTCGGTTTCTTTTTTATATTATCGACAATTCTTCCAATCACCTAATTGCTTTTCAACTAACCTGCACCGTTAGTACAATAAGAAAAAAGAGCTGTCTAAGCAGCTCTTTGGTCTTCAAGTAAAGTACACGTTAGTTTAAGAACATTTTTTCTTCCCTAGACTCTTTAGTGTTGTTCCAATTAACATAAAAAAAGGCCCTATTATCGTGCCATTATGAAAATTGGGGTTAATTCCTAGTGGTTCAAATACCCGTAACATAATCAATACAAATCCAAAACTTGAAGTTAGCTCTCCTATTGCGTTTTTATTAAACTTCTCTATACCAATTAGATCACTGATAAAGATTAAAAATACTCCAAGCAAATAACATATCAAGAAAAATTTAAAGGAAAAATCCACAATAAAAATACTCAAAAGAATTATGATTACGCCTAAAGAAACAAATTTAGTTCTTTTAGATAAACTATTTATAAATTTTCTTTCTTCTTTGAACAAATCCCCCCACCTCGCTAAATATTTTACCTTAAAAACCCACATAAATTATTAAACTATTCTTCACAATTGTTCAAAGAAAGAGCTGCCTATGCAACTCAATTATCTTTAATTAACCTGCACCGCTAGTGAAAAAGCGATTGTTCAAATTGAACAATCGCCCCCGTTAGTTAAAGTATGATTCTTCACAAATTCTTTGGTATTCGCAGTAAGTAGTTGATAACCCTACTTATTAATTTCCACATATTGTGCAGTAAAATTCTGATTACATAAATCAACATAACATCTAAAACACAATATTTGCGAAGCCATTAAATAATTCAAATCTATTAAAATAGCCAGAATTACTTTTCTTTTTTATTTCGCAACACTACATTAATAATTATGTAGATGAAACTTAATAAAAGAAGTAATAAGCCACCTAGAATGATTAATCCTATCAATTTCAAAACTATGCTCCTCCTTCCTATACGTAAAGCTGAACATTATCTTTCAGATATTCATTCAATATAGTGATGAAATTTAAAATCCCACTTTTGTATATCTATTTAAAATAACCTTCTACTCCTTATTATTCAACTAAACTGCACTGTTAGTTCAATAAAAAAAGAGCTGCCTATGCAACTCAATTATCTTTAATTAACGCCCCACGTTACTTGAAAAGGAAAAGGGATGCTTATTCCACAAACGCGCCCGATCGTATTATAAGGTCAGCCAGAAAATATTTCTGGTTGACCATTTTTTATATCGATATATGATAACGGTAGCCGGGGTAGAACCTGAATATAGTAATGTTTTTGGAAACTTATATTCGGATGTTTCTTTGAAAAGACTACATGCATTTCCTACTTCAGAGGATATATTGAAAGCCAATAATGAAGTATTACAACTAAAATAAAAGAATTCTGTAATTCTCGTTCTTTACAATGGGCAAACAAACAGGCTGAAAAGCTAATGACTGCAGCAGCTTAAAACCCTTTTCAGAAGGCTTTATATTCTAGTCTTGCCCTAAGCTTAGATATGTATATTAATATGCTCTTTGAATATAAAAAAACATCTATCCATGCTTGAAAATGAGATAGATGCTTTATCAAAAAACATTGAAGAATCTAAGATTATCCGATTAATTCCCGATATCGGAGAAAAAATCACTGCCACGATTATATCTGAAATTGGGGAAATTGAAAGGTTTAATCATCCTAAACATATTTTAAGAAAAACTCCTTTTTCAAAAAGCCCCCTCATTGGACAATATTTTTGAATCACGGTGCACTATATCAGCAAACATACCTGATGGGTTAATAGACGCAATAACGTCAACAAAAAAAGCGTCAATCCTTGTTGGATCAACGCCCTGATTTATTTCAAATCCTTTTTATTCCTGATCAAACCACAGTAGCTCTTTGTCATCAACATCGCCATTATAATTGATTAGAATTTCCTCTCCTGCTTTGATATCTGTATAAGCAAAGAAGTCAAAAGTTTGATTTTTAAAATTAATCTCATAAATTGCATTAGGTTCATAAGAATGGTTAAACAACATTCCATAGCCAAGAAGGATAGCAGATCGACCTATCCCATACTCAAAAGCGTAATCACCGAGTAGGGTTTGTTCAATGTATTGATGCTGTTCGTTTGGATAAGAAATGACAGGTGCTTCGTGAAAAAGCTCTCCTTTTTTGATATCACATGTAGCAAATACCCCTCTATTGAATTCCCCATCACTTATTGAAGATGTTTTGATCTCTATCATGTTTGTTCTCCTACTCACTTTTAAAATATTCTTTGTAGCTGTAAACATTGAACTCTTTTTATTAGCTAGTTCATTTAAACACTTCGTTTATCATTGATTAGCGTGACTCTTTTGGTGGTTGGCAGACGTCACATTTACGTTGATGTTTATTTTTAAATTTAGTAAATGTTTTTTCAAATTTACTACCACATGCACATTTAAATAGTAACTTTTGAGAAAAGCCATGATATTCTGTCGTTAGTAACTTACTTTCTGAATTATTCTCAACAAATTCTTTAATTTTATCAATCGTCCATTTTTTATTCAATCTCTTACACCTCTATATTTTATCTCAATTCGAAGGCTTTCTTGGCATCCGTTCACTTATAAGGAACGTCTCAATTACCTTAAGCTACTTATTATAACATGAACTGGTACATAATTAAACAGATTCAAGATATCGTTAACTAACCTCTCATTGCAAAGGATGATGCGCTAACGGTTTCTATTCCCCAAAAGTCGGCATTTCTAATGTTACAAGTTCCACCTTCCCGAAATTTAGAAAGACTCTTGAAAGATCTATTCTGCCGGTCCGCCAACCATTATTGCATACATCAAATTCCAATCATCTGCTTTAGTTGTTCAAAAGGTACATATCCAACAATGGGTTCATATGATTTATTGTGAATAATCAAACGAGAATGAGGAATCCCCATTACCTTATATTCTGCTGCAATATCTGGGCTTTTTTCTACATTCACCTTTATAATTTTTATCTTATCACTGAAATCTTCACTGAGTTGACTAAGAACCCCTGCAAACATTTTACATGGGCCACACCACTCTGCCCAAAAATTTATTAACACAATTTTTTTAGTATTTAAGTGTTCTCTTAATTCTTTCTTTGTTATGACATGAACAATCGACATATTTCTTTTCCTCCTTTGTGGAAATAAAAATCTTGAAGTTATAATATGCTTTTATATTATTATTAGCCCCTGCTTTCTCCCTTTTATTACACATTAAAGACCTTTAATATCCGTAATTGAATGAAAATTTTTTTAATTTGTACTATCGAACACAACTGCCATCGCCGCTTTATATCCCTCAGCCGCCGCGACTATTAATGAAGACTGGCCTAGTTTAGCTGTTTCCCCCACTGCATAAATATTTTCATGTGACGTACGGCCTGCCTCATCCACCACAATGCTGCCATTTTCATTTAAATGACAATCAAGCTGCTCTGCAAATCGATTTGGACGCACAAAGTTTGGCACTATAAAACCTCCAACTCTTTCTATTTCAAGTCCTGAACTAAACACTATTTTGTTTAAGTAACCATCTTCACCATGAAGATTCTGAATGGGTTCAGTGATGACAGTTATATCTTTTCTTTGTAGTTCATTCAATGTTGGAGCAGAAAGTTCATGACCATTTGTGGCGATCACTAAATCCTCTGACCAGTTAGAAACAAGCTTTCCTTTAAAAAGCGTTTGTTCTTCATTTTCAGAAATAATAATTAGAGGTTGATCTCTTAATTCCCATCCATCACAGGTTGGGCAACTGAATAAACTTTTCCCATAATACTTTCGAATATCCGGAATTGATGGAAATTCTTCTTGAATACCTGTTGCCAATATAATTCTTTCAGCAACATATTCAACTTCTTCTAATGTCTCAATATTAAACATGCCATTTGGTTGCTTCGTAATATTTATAACTGTGTTTTGATAATAATGTACTGACGGGTATTTTTTCACATCATTCAAAGCTACTTCTTTAAACTCCGCTGGCTTAATACCATCACGCGTAAGAAATCCATGTGATTCCTGAGTGACACGATTCCGATTTGTTCCATTATCAAATAACGCGACTTTTTTACGAGATCTTCCTAAAATCAAACTAGCATTTAACCCACCGCCACCTGCACCTATAATTGCGCAATCAAATAATTCCATCATTTAACTCTCCTTCATAAGTTGTTTAGAGTACCTGTTGTTTCGGCTCTAATTGAAGTTTTAAAATAGAATGATTCTAAGCATAACCATCTGAAAGTTGGTAGAAATAAGACATTAGATAGATGTCGTTAAGCTTTAATTAGAGACTTGAAAGACTCTTTATATCCACGATTAATAAAAAAATAATGGTGGACTATTCATCCACTACTATTTTTTCACAAGATCCGATATTTTTCTGTTTCTTAACTCATTCTCCAGTGTTTCCTCTGCAGATAACATTACTTCTTTTATTACACACTTAGGATCGTTATATAAACAACAATCAAACAATGACGATTTGCCTTCAATTGCATGTATTATATCTAAAAAAGAAATATCTTCCCAATTCCGACTAAGTGTATAACCACCATTGGCACCCGATACAGAATTAATCATTCCCTCTTTTACTAACTTAGTTAAGATCTTAGACAAATACGTAGGAGAAACATCTTGCATCTCAGCTAATTGTTGGACACCTACTGGTTTATTTGTTGCTTCCTTGGCAAGAAAAAGCATTGTATGTAGTGCATAATTTGTAGCTTTAGAATATTTCATAATCTTTATTCACCTCAATTAGAGACTTTACATATCTATAATAGCATTGAATTTTAGTTACTTCAATATTCATGTCTTTTGAGGTGAAAATCAACCATCTTCGAAAGATAGCGGCTAACTTTGTCTTTTTAAAATGGCAAGCATCTGAAAAATCTGTCCTCTATGATGTGACTCATGTTCAAGGAGATGATAAATAACCCACTCAGGTGTGACATCGTAATGAGGAAGACTTTTAGAAGTACGCCAATCCTCTATGTCCATTGAGCGAAAATGGAAAAGCAGTTCATCACGGACACATTGTAGACGATGTAAATATTCATCTAAAGTTTGACCCTCTATATGGCTCAAGGTGTCATCCTCATTACGGTCTTCATGAGAAAATAAGGAACGAATCTTTGTATTCCATTTATCGCCTAGAACCTCTTCATAGAGCCAGTCTGCTTCAAATCAATTATGCCGCATAATTGTGTCTGGAATCGGCTTTGTGCTTGCACAAAGAACTCCTTTCCGATTCCGTGACATCCGACGGAGGCTTAACTTCTATCAGCGGATGTTTGTACTCCCGCTGATAGAAGTTAAAGCTATATGATATAACAACGATCCAATTGAGTGACCGTTTAGTTTGGCATCGAGCTTTTGCTGACTTATTCCTGAAATTTTTTCTAAAAGCGTTCGCCGAACATCTTCCAAACACCATATCCAACGACCAATCTCTGTTTCAAAATCTGGCACGGGAACGACAACTAAATTTTTTCTCTTCATCTATTTCTCCTCCGTATTCCTCAAAATTTGCTCATTTGCATAATAACCCCCACTGAACTTAACCATTTCAACTGTCGCTACTCGCGCTTAACTGACACTAAACCATGTATTACTTTGCATGAATAACGTTTGTATCTTCCTTTCCATACAATACGTTCTTTGGATTAATAATAATGATTATAACGGCTACAACGAAGTAAAAAATGGCGTTATACATGAGTAAATCAACTAATTTTCCGTTTATTAAGCCCAGAAAAAAATTAAAGAATTGGTGGATGATGATTGGGATGATTAGATTCTGATTTAAATTATAAAATGCTGTCATGACGATTTTAGTGGATATAAGTGCAATCATAAAGAACAGAATATATTTGATTAAATCAATGCCCACAAGGCCTGTAGTAAACCATATAGGTAGATGCCACATCCCCCACCAAAATCCTATGATAATCGAAGCTTTTAATGGTGAATGCTTCTTTTGGAGCTCAATTTGAGCAAAGCCTCTCCACCCTATTTCTTCTCCTAATGGCCCTGCAAGAAGGTTTTTAATAAAGAAATAGATCAGCATTCCCCATGAAGAAATCGTAAAAATAGAGTCTACTTCACTATTTTTTGCTACTAGAAATATAATCATCAAAAATATGAAGGTTTGAATCAACATCGCAGTAAGAATCACAGAAAGCTTAAGTCGGTTGTTGAATTTATCTTTTACAAATTGGATCAAACTTTGCCCAGGATAAATCTTTTTAAATAATAGTGCGAAAGCAAAGGTTGAGGACCAAGCTGATATACAAAGCATTACATCAAAAATCCATTTAGGAAATCCTAACATGCTTATGGCTCCAACAAGACAAAAAAGTGGCAAAAAAATGATATTGGTTAGTAGAATAAAACTTGCTACTGGTATTTTTAGTTTCTTTTCTCTATTCATGTATATTCCCCGCTTCAAACTATGTAGTTCATAAAAATAATATGACTTATATTTATGAATACATTTAGCTTAAACCTAGGAGTTACTCACAGGTCAATACTTTTACTACCAAAATTCGCCGAAGGAAACGATAAAAAAATACCCTTTAGAGACTCAAAGGGTAAATAAATATATTCTTTCTATTAATCAAAATATGTAGTTTCAATATTTTTCATGTCCAAAAATTTTCAATCCCTTGTTGCTGCCTTCCGTTCGCTTTATTGCTAAAGCTATTAGTTCTCCCACCTTTAAATGAGTATGTTCACGGACCTATCACCTTGAATATAATAATTTTCACTTGATAGGTGCATAAATCTCTAAAAACACTCGTTCAAGTCCATCTTCATAAGTGGTCAGTAATAGATTTATATAAACTTGCCCCAAAAGTTCATACCCTCTTTCTATTGCTTCGTTTCTTAAACTCGCTCCCACATTTTTATCAATACTTTTCCCACCAGTTGACCATCTTCCATCTTCAATAATTGTATAAATACATTTTGGATGAGATAGAATTTCACCTTCTATTTCTTCATTAGGATCTTCTACTTTTTTTACAATGATAAACTTATCTTCTATTATATCTTCTTCATTGAAGCTAATGACTCTTCTTAAAGATGTAAGAGTAACTGCTTTTTTCAAACTGTTTGCATGCTTTTTTACAGTGTCATATTCATCATAAGCAGTAAAATGTTTTATTTCCCCCTTTATTTCTAAAGGTTTCATTTCCTGAACTATGTATTGTCCTAAAAATTGTTTAATTTTCTCACAATCTTCTTTTACTATTCGAAGCTTTTTTAAAAGAAGCTTTTTATACTCTATTTCCTGCAAAACCTCTTGTTCTTTCTCTTCTAATAATGATTGTATTCCCTCAATACTTTTATTTTTTCTTAATTCCTGGATTTTTTTAATTTCAATATCAATTTCTCTATAGAAATTTACTGTTGTTATATCGTAAATATCAAAATGATTATATTTTCTATACCCATTCTCCATATTTTGCTTTGGCTTTACTAATTCCTTTTCCTCGTAAAATTTCAAGGTATCTCTAGATACACCTAAAAAATTAGCTACTTGTCCAATTGTGTACATATTACTCTCCTATCCTTGATGTCAATTCTTTATGATGCTTTATATTATCTTATTTCATCTCTTTCACCATATAATACCATTTTTTGTTGATTAAAAAGACCAGAGATCCTCTTCTCTTGTAAACGTTGCTATTTTTCCGTTTAAATCCTTAGCCTGTGGATTCCAAAACGCACATATTGCCTATTAAGTTTTGGCACCGCTAAACAAAATCCTGCACCTACTGTATAACTGATTACTTCCCCCTGAATGGCTATTTACTCTTAAAAACTTACATGTTTAAACTTGCTAAAAGATCTCACTGTGCTTTAACATATTTAAGCAATGATATGTGACAGTATCCATTACTCTACATAATCTTAAAAATATCTTTACCTAAGGAGTGGTAGAATTGGCACGTGTTTTATTTATTAATGCTGGATCAGAAGGACATATCAATCCAACGATCGGAGTTGTGCAAGAACTAATTTCACGTGGAGAAGAGGTTGTGTACTTTACGATAGAAGCTTTTCGAAATCCTATTGAAAAAATAGGAGCTACTGTGCGCACATTTGATGGTCAAAAATTTATAAAAGCCTTTATCTCAGGTGGAAGATATCATTTGCTTGAAAGAGTCAACGGACTTTTACTTACTGCAGATATCGTCATACCTAGTGTTCTTGAACAGATTGAAGGAGAGCATTTTGATTACATCATCCACGATTCTATGTTTGGGTGTGGTCATTTACTTGCCAAAATCCTTAAGCTTCCTGCAATCAGTTCATGTACATCTTTTGCTGAGACTCAACAATCATTTGATAAAACATTAGAACGTCTTTCACAAAATGTCCCAACTGAAGTTTTAACAAGGATCAATGATGATTTTCTAAACTTGACAACAAAAATCAAAGAAAAATATGGCGTTGAAATCAGTTCACCTTATGAAGTGTTCTGTAATCCGGCACCACTGACAATCGTTTATACAACGAGGGAATTTCAGCCTTTTGGAGAAGCATTTGACCAATCCTATAAATTTGTAGGTCCATCCATCTCTTCACGATTAACGCAAGAAGACTTCGACCTTACTGCAATCAAAGGAAAAAGCCCCATTTACATTTCACTCGGAACTGTCTTAAATCGGGCTATTGATTTCTATAAGTTGTGTTTTAAAGCATTCGAGAATACTGAGCATACTATTGTCATGTCTATTGGAGGACAATCTCAACTTGATGAATTGGGAGAGATTCCTGAAAACTTCATTGTAAAAAATTATGTTCCACAAACTGAATTGCTAAAATATACAAAATTATTTATCACACACGGTGGCATGAACAGTACAAATGAAGCTCTCTATAACGGAGTTCCGCTAATCGTAATCCCACTAATTGCGGATCAGCCAATAATTGCTGAACAAGTTACCAACATCGGAGCAGGAATTCAATTACAAATGGAAAGTTTGACGGCAACTCAACTATATGAAGCTGCAGATCGTGTGTTAAACACCCCTTCCTTCCATATAGCTGTTGCAGAAATTAAAGACTCCTTCCAAAAATCAGGTGGGTATCACAAAGCTGTCGATGAGATTTTCAAGTTTAAAAGTCATTTCGATATTTAAGCTGCCATTATTGGTAACAAGCAAAATCGCAGGTTAAAGAGACAATTAACTAGCATACTAAAAGGTACTGCATTTCGCAGTACCTTTTTTTGTACAACTAACGAGCGTTCCTTGCCATTTAATTTAGGCTGTTTTCCCAAAGAAAGTTGCTGTTAAAACAAATAGGCAGATTTAATCTTGAACTACTTCTCTGAACTATGGGACTCTATATCAAAATCCACATCCTGAATAAATTCGATAACCTCTCCATTAGGACTATGGACTAGAGCGTTTCTGATAATAAGAGGAGGCTCTCCGAGAGTTAGATTGTCTGCTTCCACATAAGGTTTTGCCCCATGGCCAAGTGCCGTTTGAAACGCTTTGTCGACATCTTCCACATAAAACGCTAGGTGAAGCATAGCTCCGTAAGCAACTTCCTCTTCCGACCGCGCTTTCTTCCCTTGTGCTGGAATGACAGCATCGTCATCAAAAACCTCGAGACATGTTCGGCCGTCGGGAGAGATCAGCATCGAAGCTTCCTTGATTTGAAACGAAGGAAGGCTCCAATGATGTCCACGCTTAAATCCCAATGCTTCAATGTAAAACCGGATTGTTGCCGGATAATCTTTTGCCTGAATTGCAATATGAGCAAGACCTTTGATATTCAAATATCATTTCCCCTTTCTGATGAATTTAGTATAGAATAGTGTTGTAAGGAATTACATACAATAAAAAAGGAAATTATCGCATTACACTTTCCAAAAATAACGAAAATCAATTAATTTTATTCATTTTCGAAAATGTATTAGGAGGAATTATATATGGAACATTGGATGGATGAAACTGATTACCACATCTTGGGTCTTCTTCAGCAGAATGCACGTATCTCCATTTCACAAATAAGTAAAGATGTGTCCATGTCCCAGCCCTCGGTAAGGGAACGAATAAAAAGGCTTGAGGAGAAAGACATCATCTCGGGTTATACGGCAACCTTTCGCCATCAGGCGCTAGGCCGAGGGACCACGGCATTCTTTCTTATAAAAACAGAGCAATGTCAAGCACTGGTGGATTTTTGCGAACGAAATCCCGTTGTAACCGATATGTTTCGAATTAGTGGTGAATACAATTATATGATCAAGATTCAGACTGCTTCCATAGAGGATACTGGTCAATTTCAAGATTCTATTATAAAGTTCGGACCATCCAAGTCCCTTATCAGCTTGAAAAACCTGATTGAGAATCGGATTCTACTACAAGCACCATTCTCAAAATAACAAAAGAATCCTACTTATGCTAAACTGCCCCGTTAGCCATCCATGAAGCGCAAAAACTAGCGCTACATCACAGAAAATGAAAGATGGGATTAAGTTCTTTCTTGGGAGTTTAAAAAGAACTTTAGTTTCTAAATAAAGCGATATTTACGTGAAAATTGCGTGATAACCAAAATAATCGTTAACCCAACAACGAGATACCACATTATATGAAAAGGAACTATGAACATTAATACACCAAATAAAATAGCTGTTAAAAAGCTAACTGTAATTGATTGTACATTCGTAATTTTATCTTGAATTAAATAATATAAAGTGAATGGTAGTGCTAAAGTAAATAACGGAATATAAATTGTTACAATAGATGATTTAATGAGGGATATTGAAAGCACGGCTATTATGAAACCTATTGACGTAGTAAGCGTTCTTCCCACAAATACTTTACCAGTAAAATAGCCGTATAGCAGAATAAACATAATCGTTAAACTGGCACAAATTCCCGTTATTAAAACAAATGAATGGCCTATGACGAAAGCAGCCATTGAGAAACAAACTAAAGAAACGAATGGCAACAGCAATATTGAAGGATTATGCGCTTTTTCTATATTCATTACATTTGTAAAACCTACAAGAAATAATAACGTAAACGGAATCGTCAAATATCCTAATTCAAAGTGATTACCTAGATTAATATCACTAACCTCAAGTTTGCCGACCATTATTATTACAAGTGATGCACAAATTTGACCAATCATCCCCCAATTGCTTGATAATTTAAAAGCTTGCGTAAGCTTATCTGTAATTACAATTGAAACGATGCCAATTAGTAAAGCTAAATATAACAAGTTTTACCTCCCGAAATAATTTATTAAAAATACTAAAAGTTAAATATTACTACCCAAAATTATACAACATACGGAAAAATAACTAAATACAATAGTGATGCTTAATGATCTAAACTGCCCCGTTAGCCATCCATGTAGCGCGAAAATAAGCTCTTCACCACAGAAAATGAAAGATGGGATTAAGTTCTTTCATAGGGAGTTCAATAAAGAAAAATAGAGCTACATTATGCAACTCAATCTTCAAGTAAAGCACCCGTTAGTTCATTAAGCAAAATAAATAATTATGCCTTCTCTTTTTTAAATTTACTTGTAGCTAATTCCTCCCAATCTTCAAAGGACAACTTATCTGTAATATGTTTTAAATTATCAGGAACTTCAACATTACACATCAATTCTAAACTGTTACCATCAGGGTCTTCAAAGTAAACGGAAGCATTGCCTTGATGTGGTCGAATAAATGGCTCAATAGATTTTCTACCACCAAATGGCACGACTTCAACTTGAATAGAATCTAGCCATTTTAAAGACTCTTTTAAATCTTCATATGAAACTTGAAAAGCAATGTGTCGTAAAGAAGGATGATATGGAGTTTGATACTCATTTCCTTCCCACAAACCCAACCAACTTTTACCTTCTTCAATCCAAAAGAAAGCAGTTTCCTCATCGCGCCAAGCCATCTTCAAACCCAATTTCTTATAAAATTCCAATGAATTCTCTAAATTTTTCACTGGCAAATGCGCTTCATATAATCCTTTTATCAAGTTCTCAATCCTTTCGTTGACTCATGAATATATTTCCAATTTAGTTTATGGAAGAATACAGTCTTCTTCAACTAACCTGCCCCGTTAGTTGAATAACAGATGGAAAAAATTATCTAAGACTATACTTTTATTAAATATACTCAAACTAAATATTAAGTGCATTACTTTAACCCTTAACTTTTAATAAAATTTTTATTACCAATTACTTGAGTTACAGTACATGAGCATATCCAAATTATTTTGAAGCCACAAAAAGATGTTTACTGATAGATTATTACAGTAAACATCTTTTGTGGCTTCAATACTTTATAAATAAAAAAAGAAGTATTTAGTTACAAGGGGCCAAGTAGAATTTTATTCCAAATTTATTGAATAAAAAATTCCATTATATTAGAATGAAGTAAATACAAAATAAGGAGGCTCTTTTATGAAACACCTTTATTCTCCATATCCAGCTGAAAGCATTTCCTTACAAGTAGAATCCTCACCTGTTTGGGAAGTGATACTTGGTATTGCAGGGTACACACATGGACAACTTCGACATACATTCGATTTAGATGAAAAGTGGATATCAGAGCAAGATTCAATGCCTTCATCATTATTAAAACATTTGAAGGTGATTGAGGAGACCAATTTATGGTATGGGCTGATTATGCTTCAAGACAAACTATCTGCATCATCTGTTCAAGATTTTTCGAATCAACTTTCAGAAATTCCAATTGCTTGCTTTTATGACATACTTTTGCCGTACAAAGATCGGAATACAGAGCCTATAAGAAAAGCAACAGCCACTGAACATCATCGAGATGAATTATTTGAGAAGTATGCGACATATTTTGAAGACCACGATTACTTAGGTGGGTATGTGCGTAATCTTAGTCGTTATTCACAACAAGAAATTTGTGATCTATTCAACAATACATTGTTTGAGTGGTACAGGTGGGTAAGCCAACAAGAAGAATGGGAAAAATGGACTCATGCGCTTGCTTTTGAACAGAAACAATACAAATCATTGGATATAACAAATCCTATTGAGGAAATCGAGCGAATTACGGGTGGAATAAAGTATCTCCCTGAACCTTCTGTCTGGAATGTCAAATTAATTCCACACGTATCTTATCGTCCTTGGATCTTAGAAAAACGCACACCTGATACTAAACTTTTCTTTTATCCTTTAAAGGAAGAATATTTGATAGAGCCTGGTGTTCCATCGAATGAGTTAATTCGTGGTCATAAGGCCTTAGGGGATGAACTTCGATTGAAATTGCTTTATCAGCTTCTAAAGGGACCTTTATCACTTCAAGAGTTGAGCGTGCAGTTTAATACGTCTAAAACAACACTACATCACCAACTTTCTATATTGAAAGCAGCAAAGTTTATTCGTGTTGATAAAGGGATCTATTCAGCAAATCTAACGCAGATTAACGCTTTTTCTGGACGACTCACTCAGTACCTGGGGGTTAACAAATGAATAAGTTCTCTAAGTCATTTAAAGCACTTTGGATAGGTGAAATTGTATCCGAATTTGGTGGAGCAGCTGGAGGAATCATTAATGGATTGTTACTTTATGAATTGACAGGATCAAGGGAATGGATGGGTGTACTTTGGCTTGTATATTTTATCCCCTCTTTAATTTTGCAAGGCATTAGTGCGCCTTTCCTAAACCATGTTGTGAAGGAGAAAATGCTTCAAAACATACAGTTGGTTCGTGCTGGAGCCTACATCCTTCCACTTGTTGGTTATTTAATTGGTACAGACGTGGGAACCATTTTAGGATTAGTCATTTTACAATGTTTGTTAGGGTTGATGCAACCAATTTATGCAAGTCTATCTTTTTCACTTCTACCAGAAATTTGTAAAGAGAAAGAACTTGTCGAAGCAAATGCATTACTAGATGGAACTATTCGACTTATGAGTTTTATCGCTCCTGGAGCAACTTCATTATTACTGTTGGTCAGTCCTATACATTTCATATATGGATTTTCATCTGTTATGTTCCTCGTCAGCTTTCTCGCACTTTCACGTATCCCTCAATCAAGTAAGAAGAAAGTGGCAACTTGGACAAAGAGATTTTGGTGGGCAGAAATGAAGGAAGGCTATCGAACATTCTTTAAATATCCAAATCTTTTTCGACTTACCATTCTTTCTTCCACGGTACAATTTGCGGTTGGAGCAACGATGGTTTTAAGTATTCCTTTTATACGAGGAGACCTTAATGGTCATTCTTGGGAATATGCGCTCTTTTCTGGGTCTTTCCCAGTCGGTTATGCCGTAGGTATGGTACTACTTACGAAGTTACCAAAAACTTATCAAACTATGTACCTCGGTTTAATAGGAGGAGGTCTTTCATTCGTACTCTTGTTTTTTGTAAATTCAGTTCCTATTGCATGGGTGTGTGAATTGTTTGGGGGAATGGTATTTCCTTTATTCAATGCTCAAAGTGCAGCAATTTTTCAGCGTGAAGCTCCTAGAGATCGTTTAACCCAACTAAGTGCAGTTCGACTACTATTCATTCGAGTTACCATGCCATTAGGGATATTGTTTGCTTCCTCAACATTTTTAGATTTAAGTACGCGTCAAATATATGCGATTGTTGGTATGTTAATTGTTTTACCTGGATTATTTCACCTCCTTGCTTCATTTTCCCAACCAAATAAAGATTTACTTACAAATAAAAAATAAAAAACAAGTAAATGTAGCTTTAGAATAGTAGCTTTAGAATAACAGCTTTTATAACAGCTTTATTTATCAGCAAATGCAAAAACTCCATTTTGAAAAAAGATTGAACAAAATGGAGTTAATCTTTCTAACTAAATATGAGATTTTTATAAAAAAGTTCGATTAATTAAATGAGCCTTCTTCAACTAACCTGCCCAGTTCAATAAGAAAAAAGAGCTGCCTATGCAACTCAATGTTCTTCAAGTAAAGCACCTCGTTGAACAAGTATCATAATTTTTATGACACATCATTATCCTACTAAGACAAAAGGCAGCAATAATGCTGACATTTTCATTTTTCACATTTCATTTATTTAAATATTATTTCCTTTCACATCATTTTTTTGAGGTATGGAATCTTTCGCCATACAAAATGACTTAGCAAAAAGCTTAGAATGATTCCTAAAAATGCCGTCATAAGGAATTTAATCCAGACTGATATTGGTAGGTCATTTAATGTATCTTGAAGGAAGACAACTACTGGGACATGGATGAAATAAACAACAAATACATTGTTCGATAACATTTTAGACCAACGATTAGTGCCGTTAAATTTTTCTCTAAATAATATTAGAAGACCGATTACAAGCGAAATACACAGTAACGTCTCAATTAATGATCGAGTCAACGAACCAAAGTTTTGTCCACCCTTTAAAAGAAAAGGATCTACCGTATTCCCTCCAAAATACAAAATAGATACTATTAATACTCCAATAATAAGCCAGATGTATCCTACTCTCGCACTCAAAGTTAAAAACCATTTCCGATGATAAGCCATAATGCCTAAACAAAAGAAACTCACATACTGTGGTACATGTGCAAATTCTGTTTGAATAAATCCTACGAAAGCTGTCCAATGATCAATAGGAAACCATATCCTTGTAATGAAAGTCACTAAGCTAACGATCAACCACAGAGAGAGAATCTGATAAACCTTAATGTTTCCATCTAATTTTTCTGTGGATTTCTTGGATGTAAAGAAGGTCCAGATTGAAAACAGAACCGCATACACAAGTAAATGCTCTAAAAACCATAAATGGCCAAATTGCATATCAGGCCATGATGGTCCAGACCAATTCGTGGGTTCACTACCAAGTCCAAAAAATATATTAACATAGTAAGAAAAAAATGAGATGGGTTCATAATCTCTGAAATTAATGTAATATAAATACATCAGAATAGGAATTATCACGAGAAATCCCAGTAGTAATGGAATACCAATTCTAATAAGCCGATCTTTTAAAAACCGTTTCGGCCCTTTTCTCGCGATTGATTGAGGGAGAAAATAGGCTGATAAAAAGAAAAACATACTCATAAAAAATGCTGCATTTACAGAGAAAAACCGGCCTAACCAGTTGATAGATTCATCATCTAAAAAATACCACCAACCACCTGGCCCATAGGCTTGTCCAGCATGGTGAGCTACTACAAGCATAATTAATGCTATTTTTATATTATCGATGAAATATAAATGATCACTCTCTTTTTTCACCTTTAAAACTCCTTTCCCATTAAAAGTTATACTTTAAATAATAGTAACGTATTTTCACTGTTACTCAAAAAATACATTTATGGTAAATAATATACTATTCTTGATCAATCATTTTTTTGCATTATCGACCTTCTGTGATATTGATAATAAGTTAATTCCTACTTCTACTAACCTGCCCCGTTAGTTGAAGAAGAAAAAGATGGGATCTCTGTGGAATCCCATCTTGAAGTAAAGCTACCCGTTAGCCATCCATGAAGTGCAAAAATCAGCACTTCACCACAGAAAATGAAAGATGATTAAGTTCTTTCATGGGAGTTTAAGAACCTTTTTTCTTCCCTAGACTCTTTAGTGTTGTACCAATTAACATAAGAAAAGGCCCTATTATCGTGCCATAATGAAAGTTGGGATTAATTCCCAGTGGTGCAAATATCCCTAACATAATCAATACAAATCCAAAACTTGAAGTTATCTCTCCTATTACGTTTTTATTAAACTTCTCTATACCAATGAGATCACTGATAAAGATTAAAAATACTCCAAACAAATAACATATCAAGAAAAATTTAAAGGAAAAATCCACAATAAAAATACTCAAAAGAATTATGATTACGCCTAAAGAAACAAATTTAGTTCTTTTAGATAAACTATTTATAAATTTTCTTTCTTCTTTGAACAAATCCCCCCACCTCACTAAATATTTTACCATAAAAATCCATATAAATTGTTAAACTATTCTGCCCCGTTAGCCATCCATGAAGTGCAAAAATCAGCACTTCACCACAGAAAATGAAAGATGATTAAGTTCTTTCATGGGAGTTGAATAACAACAATCTTTTATTAGGCAGCTATTATGAAATATATAAAGCAGTGTTAGTAGACCACCGTATGCCAGATGTAGAATTGATGCCGTTTATGTATCAAGGTATCAAATTGTATTTAGAACTATTGAACAACGACAACGATATTATAAAATATATTCAAACACATCAAAATCAATCTCAGAATGAAATCGTACAAAACCTACTACATCTCTTCCCTCATTACGGTTTAGGGGATTCTCAATATTTAGCATTAATTAATGCAACGCAAATTAAAGATTGATGGTTGCTTACCTTCCCTTTAGAGCGATGAAGAGTTGCTATCAAGCTCTTCATCGCTCATTTTAACACCGCGAAAAAAGCTTTGTAGAGGAATTTAAAATGTTCTTGTTTTCAAACAGCATCATTGACAATGCATTAGATTTTTTATAATTTGTAACAATGTGTAAAATTTGTAAAGTAACATAAAAACAATGGATGGGGTGTATTGAATGAGGATTATAAAAGTTGTAGATCATAACCACAATTGGAGCAACGACTACCAGAAAGAGGAACGTTCTATTAAAGCTATCCTTCAAGAAGAATCGGTGAACTGTTTTCATATTGGAAGCACATCAGTTCCAGGCCTAAAAGCAAAACCAATTATTGATATTTTACTAGTAGTCAATGATATCCACAAATTGGATTCATTTTCTAAGCAATTTCAAGAGATTGGATACGAAGTTAAGGGCGAATTCGGGATAACTGGAAGAAGATATTTCCGTAAAGGTGGCGATCATCGTACACACCAAATTCACGCTTTTCAATATAACAACATTGAAGAAATAGAAAGACATATAGCATTTAGAGATTACCTTCGAGAGCATCCCGAGGTTTGCAGGCAGTATGGAGAAATAAAGAGCCAACTTGCCAAGCAATATCCAAATGATATTGAAAGCTATTGTATCGGGAAAGACGATTTTGTCAAAAGTGTTGAAAAAGATGCAATTAAATGGCATTGGTCTGTCCGTTAATATCCTTGAAAGCCCTCTTTTACTATATTATAAGGATATAAAATGTTGAGTAACAAAAAAATTTTATCAGACAATATCATATACGAGGGTGTAATAAATGAACAAAGAAGTGAAAATAGCCTCCTAAATAAAAATTAAAAATATTTAGGAGGCTATGAATAATGATTATTAAAACCTATTTCGTTTATACTATCCTCATTTGTAGCAAAACTATTTCTTCTACTTAAATGTTAATTTGTTATTTTTCTCATAGCCCATTCAATAGGTCCCCTTTTATATTTTCTGCACCATAAAACGGAAAATAAAATACTCGCTACAAAAAACAATATTGAAAATAATAATGAAAATGCTAACGTTTGGTTTTCTATTCTATTTAATAAAGCCAATATGCCAACACCGATAAATACATGACTTACATAGTGAGTTAATGTTAACTGTCCTGTTTGGATAAGTGATTTGGTCAACCAATGACTAGGAAAATTTTCTACAATATAAATAGAAGCAACGATGACAATTATCGCTGAGGCGGAATTTGATAACATATAAAATATGTTTGGTGGAATTGGTCCAGTTTGAAACAAGAATGCGGCACTGTTACTATCTAATACCAACAGAGATAGTCGCATCAATACTTTTGAAAGTACCTCTATCGTTATGAGTAAAAATAAAGAAATATACAACATTTTGTTTCTTACAACTTTCTTCGATAAATTAAGTCTGCCAAGGATCATTCCAAGCAAAAAGAAACATATCCAGGGGAATACTGGATGATACCCATTAAACAACAGATTTCTAATAAAACCCTCTATTGTCCAAAAATCAAGATATTCCATAAATGGCTGTTCAGGATGCCATCCTTTCAAATAATTCATTGTCACTTGTAGGATTTGCGATGTTATTAAAAAAAGACTAGATATGATGATCATGAACTTTGTAGAAGCTACGATAAGAAATGATGCAATCAGCATATAAGCTCCATAATAATGGAGAATATCCCCAGTCCAATCTGCCACATATAAACATAAACCTAGAACACAAAGAAAAGCGGAACGTTTCCATAATTTCACTTTATTTTCTTTAATAGTAGAAAAGTCACCGCCATTTCTAGCTTTTCTTGTCATCAAAGCAACTCCGATACCTGCCAGCGTAACAAAAGTGGCAGACGCTCTTCCTTCAAAAAGACCAGTAAACCATATAAGCCACTCTGGCCCATTCCCTACCGCTCCCATAATAATTTTAAAGTTTACTATCAACATTCCAAACATAGCTAAGGCTCTGGCAAAATCTAACCCTTCAATACGCTTAGATTGTACCTGTTTGATCATAAATGTTCCTCCTTAAGTACACGATTAATGACTTCTTTAAATATTCTTATATCCACATTCATCTCATCAGCTATAGAGGTGGGAGGCTTCTGTTACTGTCGTTACAAAAAACATTTGCTAGTTGTTAATGGTATTCTATTGATCAATAGTCATATGGGGACATTCTTTTATAGATATTACAGACTTTTTATATCTACCTAAATATTGAGGAAACCACTAAAACCTTTATTTATCAGAAACCTATGCCTTTTTGGGGCGCCCTGCTTAATACATCCTAACTATAAACTATAGGGTTGACCTAATGTCAAACCAACTTTTATTTGTGTCCACCTCTCAATTCATTTGTCCAATTATTCATTGGTAGAATGATGCTAAAACCCACATGGCCCAAATCCATTATCTTTATCACATGGAATTTATACTTACAACTTCTTATAACCATTCTTTCATTATCAGTGATAACTGTTTAAAGTTTTATCATAGGTTTATTGTTTGACATTAGGCTAGCCCTAGAGTTTATATTTATGCTAGAGAAGAGGGATATTATGGATGAAACAATTACAATAAATCAATTGGCTAAAATATTTAATATTAGTCATCATCAAATACGATATTACGAAGAAAAAGGGCTCTTATTTCCATCCTACACGGATAATAATAGATATCGAAAATATTCTCTTAAGGAAATTTATCAGCTTGCTCAAATTTTAATGTTGAGAGACTTAAATCTTTCAATCGCACAAATTAAAGATGTTGTAACGACATATAAAAAAAATGATTATTTGAGTTTATTAAGCGAAAAATCAAAAGAACTTTCAGACGAAATAAACAAACTACAAAAAATTAAAAAGACAATTGATAGCCATTATGTAAATATTACAAACAAAAAAGTAAGTTCAACAAAATACTTAACTAAAAATCATTTAGAAAAAATAATCACTTTAAAAACTAATGAAACCTTATCAGCCAAAGATTTTTTAAAATTACAATTATCAACGCAATTTTTTTATAATGATATTATTTATGTTTTTGAAGAAAATGAATATCATATGTGTATAAAAACAGAACATAAAGCTGATTTCATCATGAATGAAGGTAAATATAGTTCTATATTTATTATTGGTGAAAATGATGATGAATTTGAGGAACAAATATTATCCATTATCGACAAGAAAAAAGCCCCTATCTATGTAATGGAGCTCTCAAGCGGCATTTTTACTAATAGTAATATTCTTGAGTTAGAAATTCTAATTCCCGAAAAAAGTGATAAAAATTAAAGTTCATATCATTCAAGAATCGATCAGAACAGAAAAACTTCGTGCTACAACTTTTTAAATTGTATTATATTTCTTTGAAATAATTTTAAGCAGCTCACATTTTTGAACAAAAGTGTTCAAAATGTGAGCTGTTTTTTATACTGAATTATACATTCATGTCTGTAATGGCAGGAATATTTATTTCCTTCACGCATGAAACTGGTGATAGATTAATAACACATTGGACAAGGGCTACAATATCTTGTACCGGAATACGTGTACCTTCATACAATTTAATTGCTTTTTCTGCCCCTTCTTCAAAAGGTACTTCAGCAGCAAGTTCTCCTGGATTAATACACGTTACAGTGATCTTATCTTTTCTCACATGCTCTCGCAAAGCATTTGTAATGCCTCGTAAGCCAAACTTAGATGTAACAAATGAAACTTGTGCATTATTCGTATGATCTAAACCTGCTGTCGATCCTATTAAAACTATTTTTCCATTTTCCGCCTGTCTTAAATTAGGTAGTAGCGCCTGAATATATGTAATTGTGGAAGTTAAATTAATATTAATTAAGTTTGCAATATCCCCAACTTCATCTTTATCAAACGTATAGTCATCTTCAAAACCACGCTTTTCCCATACTCCAACATTGTAAATTAATACATCAATAGCAACGCCATTTAAAGCTTCTTTTAAAGCAGGAATATGTTGTTGACTAGATAAATCAATCGCCAGCCATTTACGATTTACGCCATCATTTATATCTAAACTACTTGGTCGTGTACGTGACACCACCCATACTGTATCCCCTTCAGTTGGTAACCCCTTTACAAATGCATCACCTAAACCTTGACTTGCTCCAAATATAATAAAGTTTTTACTCATCCAATCACCCTTTCTATATAACTACAACGTAAGTATAGTTAATATAAAAATCAGTAACAACTAATGTGATTTATAGAAATATTTAGGTGCTCGACATTTCCTTTGCTTGTTCATTTTAAACTTATTTCACCCAATACGTTGTACAATCGTCACTTCGATCTAGGAAGCCATATTCAATTAAGTATCTTCTTAATGATACGTAATCGCTAAAAATAGGCTTTAAAATTTCATTGATTTCTTTTTCGGTATATTTATGCCCTGCCGCAAACTTCGTGACAATATGTTGCAGTATAATTATTTTTCGTTTTTCCTTACTTGGAAAACTTTCAATAGGACCATCTAAACCATCTTTAAAATACGTCGCTAGCACTTTTTCTTTCTCGTCTACTGTAATCGCATAACGTTCATCCACTTGCGTTGCCCCCTTATGAATAGGTTCGTATACTTTTGTTGTTTCTAAAGCTTGCATAATTGCAAGAAAAACTTTTGCTTGTTTTTCTTTTTCTTTCAATTTAAATCGATGCTGTCGAATTGTTGAAATGCTATTTGCAGAAGTGCTATTAACAATTTCCTTATCTGGAGCCCCTGTTGCAAATAGCTTAAGCAATTCGGTTTGGATATCTGATAGCCCTGTATCCTTCTTATTTAATTGAAGTAACGCTTCAAATACAGAGATATGTTCATTCTCGATATGGAGTTGTATAGCCTTTTTAGCCGTAAAAAAACGATCATCTATTTTGAATACTTCTTCTGCATCAAATATTTTTTTACAAAATATACACTCATATCTCTCACCTACGTCTACATATCCACTCGATATTTCCTCTATTGTCAAATCACCTATATTCATAAACAAAACCCCTTTGCGTTCATCATTTAATAAACAATATATAATAAATCCATCCATTTGTAAACAAACACTCATTTCGTTTATCTAAAAGCAAAAAGAAGAATCTATTTTGACAATAATTAATCAAAACAGATTCCTCTAGATAAATCATCTAAAAAGAAACAATGGACATATCAATTTTTTATACAGACTCTTTTAGCACTTGAGATTTTCTAGCAATAAATACTGATTACACTAGGATTAATCATTTTTTAGGGATGTACCAATAGTTATCTTTGTTATTTTCATCCATGTATTTTTTAAACTCTGGAGAACTATAGGCGTCTTTTACTGCTTTTGCCCATTCGGTATCTTTATTTTTTTCATTTACTACTGCTACTAATTCGTAATTTTTCACAACATCTTCTTGCAATATTGCTTCTTTCGCATCAATTCCTGAAGAATATACTATACTTCCTGGGATTACACCATAGTCCAAGTCTTTTAATGTACGTGGAATTTGAGCCGATTCCATTTCTTTAATTTCTAACTCATATTTATTTTCTACGATATCTTGTGCTGTTGCTTGAATTGGATCTATACCCTCTTTAATTTTTATCCAACCCGCTTTTTGTAAAATTGCATATGCACGAGCTGCATTAGATGGATCTTGTGGAATACCAATTACGTCGCCTTTTTTCACGTCATCTAATGATTTCTTTTTACCTGGGAATAAAGCTGCTGGAACTGTTGGGACAGCTGTTAACGAAACAAGTGATGAACCACTTTCCTTATTAAAGTTGTTCATATAAGCTGTATGTTGATCCACGTTTAAATCAATACCACCATCTGCTAAAGCAACATCCGCTTGTCGTAAATCTGTAAATTCTGTGTCTTCTACTTTATATCCTTTATCTTCAAGAATCGGCTTTACGGCTTTTAAAAATAATTCACTATAAGGTCCTGGTGACGTACCGACTTTAATTGTTTTCTTGTCATCTGATGAGCTTGAGTCTGAATTTCCGCAAGCTACTAATAAAATGGCAAGCGATAATAATAGAAATACTGAAATATACTTTTTCATAAATGAAGACCCCTTTATTGATGTCTAATTTTTTTCGCTAAATAACTGCCGAGTGATTGGATAAGTTGCACAATAATAATTAAAATAACGACAGTTAAAATAATGACAAATGTATTAAAGCGTTGATATCCATATGATATGGCTAAATTCCCAATACCACCACCCCCAACCGTACCAGCCATCGCAGTTGCTCCAATCAATCCAATTGTTGCGGTTGTTAGCGTTAATATAATAGAAGCAAGTGCTTCAGGGATTAAAAAATGTCGTACAATTTGTAAAGGCTTCGCGCCTAATGATTTTGCTAGTTCGATAATTCCTGGATTCACTTCTAATAGAGATGTTTCCACTAATCGTGCTATAAATGGAGCAATATAGATAATGAGCGGAACGATCGCTGCCTCTGTACCATATGTTTTTCCAACAATTAAGCGTGTGAACGGAACGATCGCTACGAGCAAAATAATAAACGGTAATGAACGAATAATATTAATAATTGAATTTAATATGAAATAAACAATTTTATTTTCTTTAATGCCATTTGGCCTTGTAAGCACTAAAAATAGTGCAAGTGGTAGCCCTAATAACGTTCCAATTAATAGCGAAACAGAAACCATATAAACAGTTTCGGTCATAGCCTGCCAAACTATATCCGGGGAAATCCGATTCATATTTTCACATCCTCTACAATGACATTAAACTCTTTAATAAATGCTTTAATTTCTTGAATGATTGGCTCATTTGCAGAAAAAGCGATAGTAAAGATGCCTAAAGTAGTTCCCTCTAGTTCTGTAACATTGGCAAAGACAATATTGCTTTCTACATGATTGAAACGTTTATTTAGTTGATATAATAAAGAACTAGCCGTATTTTCTCCTAAAAACTTTAATCGTAATAAAGTATACGTGTGTTTGTTTTTTTGATAAAAATTCAATAGGTCATTTGGAATTTTATTTGGAATAACCGTTTCTACAAAATCTTTAGTAGTCTGTTGGTTAGGCTGACCGAACACTTGAATAACATTTCCTGTCTCAACTAATTGACCATCTTCCATCACAGCTACTTTATTACAAAGGTCACGAATAACTTCCATTTCATGTGTAATTAATAAAATGGTTATATTAAACTGTTCATTGACTCGCTTTAACAATTCTAAAATTGATTTCGTCGTTTTAGGATCAAGTGCAGAGGTTGCCTCATCACATAATAAAATTTCAGGATTTGTGACCAGTGCACGCGCAATTCCAACGCGTTGTTTCTGACCTCCAGAAAGTTGGTTCGGATAGTTTTTATCTTTATCTTCTAAGCCAACAAATGAAAGCATTTCCTTTACTTTTCTATCGATTTCTTCTTTACTCTCATTCCGTAGTTTTAATGGCAATGCGACATTGTCAAAAACATTTTTTGACTCAAGTAAATTAAAATGTTGAAAAATCATACTAATCTTTTTCTTATTCATAATTTTCTCATTTGAGCTTAACTTTTGAATATCCTTGCCATCTACGATGATTTGCCCAGAAGTCGGATTTTCTAATCCATTTACCATCCGAATTAATGTACTTTTACCTGCTCCACTATAGCCAATAATCCCGAATATATCGCCTTTCTGAACTTCTAGAGAAACATCATTTAAAGCGGTTATTTTCTTTTTCTTTTGATAAAATTCTTTTACGATATGTTTAAAGACAATCAAGGTATCATTCCTCCAGATTCATTTGCCACTAAACTGAAAATATGGGCTTCAATTTTTAATCGATCAAAAAATGATGAGCAATTTTTAGGAACATTTCCCCTGAATGTAGGAGTGCTCGTTCATCAAAATCAAATTTTGGGTGATGGTGAGGATATTGTGTATTTGGATCCTCATTTTGAGCACCTACATAAAAGAAATTACCGGGTATTTCTTGTAAATAGTAAGCAAAGTCTTCTGCTCCTAGCACTGGCTCTTTCAGCATAAAAGCACACTCTCCAAACTGTTCTTTTATGAAACGCTCCACAATTGCAGCTTCTTCCACCGGATTAACTAGTACTGGATAACCATGGAGGTAATCTAATTCAAAACCTATATAATTAGTAATCTTTAACCCTTCCAAAATGGCTCGAATTTCCCTTTCTATTTGAGCTCGAACATCTTTATTTAATGCACGAACGGTTCCTTCTAAAATAGCTGAATCTGCAATTACATTAAAGGCATTACCAGCGTGAATACTTCCTACTGTGACAACAGCAGCTTCTGTTGGATTAATACGTCGACTAACAATTTGTTGTAAGTGTTGAACTAGTTGAGTTGCCGCAATAATGGTGTCTTTCGTTTCATGAGGTCGAGCTCCATGCCCACCTTTACCGAAAATTTTAATCGTAAAAGCATCAACTGAGGCCATGATTGCACCTGAAGCGGTTGACAGCCTGCCAATGGGAAGGTCTGTCGCTAAATGTGCACCGAATACATAATCCACATCATCTAAAACCCCGTCTTCGATCATAAATTTCGCCCCACCTGGTGGCTTTTCTTCCGCTGGTTGGAAAATAAATTTAGCTGTCCCATGAATACGATCCCTATGTTTTTGAAGAACTTTTGCCACCGCAAGTAAAGCGGCGGTATGTCCGTCGTGTCCACAGGCATGCATAACGCCAGGCACTGTGGATTTATATGTAACTTCTTTTTGATCCTCGATAGGTAATGCATCAAAATCCGCGCGAAACGCAATCGTTTTTCCATGTTCGCTTCCCTGAATAATTCCAATTACACCTTTATCACCAACATCCTCTTGAACAGAGATTCCATAACTTTTTAATGTATCCGCGATAAAACGAGATGTTTTTTCTTCTTGAAAAGAAAGCTCTGGGTTTTGATGTAAAAAGCGACGATTTCCTACGATCTCTTCAAATAAACCATCCAACTCTTTTGTAAGTGTCTCAATAGTCAATTCTTAACCCCTCCTTGAATTAGTTAATCATTCGATATATTCAGAACAATTAATACGATTTTAAACATATAAAACCAATAAGTCAACTATGTTTTATTTATTTTGTATTTACTCTAAAATAAAACAACCATCTAGCTTCGATTGAAAATCGAAACCAGATGGCTGAAAAAGTCTGTCTATTAGATAGGAATAAAATGATTGTTAGTCTTCGTTAATTGGGCTTTTACGACGGTTTAAAATAAGATTATATGGCTATATACTTCTTTAATCGTTTTTTTCACTTTGCCGATATATGAGAACACTACTTATTATGCCAAGTCCACCAAATAACAAAATCCATATATTCTTAAAAAAAAGTCCATAGATCGTCATTACACTACCTATAATTCCACTTGAAAAAGCACTGGATACCATGGATTTTTTTGTTGGTTTAGGGAATTGGATAGAGGTTCCCAGATTTTTATTTCCCCATTTACATGCCGCATCCATGATATTTTGTAGTTTGTCTAACATCTTTTTATCCTCCTATTTTTAGAATACGAAAAAAGAAAAAAATGCATTGGACAAAGCACCCAAAAAAGCCAACATTGAAAATGATAAACAAACCATTCCTCCAATCATTTTCGACTTCTGTTCTCTATTCTTTTTGGATACTAAAACTAACCCGAAGATTAGTAGGAAGATTGCTAAAATGATATTAATCGTGATAAAGAAGGGTGCTGTTTCTTTTAGAAAGTCTATAATACTCCAAAATAAACTCATTGATATCTCCTCCTATTTTATAGTTGAAATAAAACCTCTACTCAAAGATGCTTGCTACCAATTGCTTCGTCATAAATTGAAATGCGGCAAAATGATCACAGTTCTTTGAAATTCCTTCTTTACTTGCAATGCTTGAAAGAAGGACGGTGAAGGTAGAAAAGGCTAAATTTTCAGGAACTTTCAATTTAAGATTTGCTCGTTTGATTGCTGTGCGAAATAGTTCACTACTATCAAATATTAATTTTTCTTTCATTTCCTCCGAAAGTTTACTATAAAACGATGTGAAATCAGTCGTTTTCACGTCATACAGAAATGGTTTGCTTTCGTATTCATAGTAAAGCTGGATTATGGCTGTTTCAAAGCCGGACTTTTCAGGGCATTGTTCAATTCGCTCAATGAAATTTTCATAAATCGTATCTTGAATGTCATACAGAACTTCAAAAAAAAGCTCTTCCTTACTTGAATATAAATTATAAAAAGTACCCGTAGAAATTTCTGCTTTCTTACACAATGCGCCAATGCTTGTTTCTTTATAACCCGGAGAAATCCAAAATGCCATACATTCATCTTTCAATTTACGTTTAATCAGAATTTTATCTTCTTCTGAAAAAACTTTTTTTCCTCTTGCCATAGAAATGCCTCCTTTATGAATTATTTATATGAATATTCATATATTATATTCATACGTTATCATTAACACCAATTTTTCACAAGGGATTAAATGAAAAATCACTCTAATCTTTGAGTTCACTGTACAATAAAAAGCCAACGTTTTAATATGGTACCTGTAGTTAGGACACTTGAAAAAGAGTGTGCTAACTGCAGGTATTTTTTATATACTAGACTTTCAAGATTAAAGAACGAACTAGAGGTTACTATGAGTAAAATTTTATTTTCACCAAAACAGGTACTACATCTTCAAAAAAATCCAAACGTACAACAGGTTAGCGAACGTACGATTACCTATACAGATACATTTAAAAGTCAATTCATTGATGAATACTTCGCAGGGAAAACACCGAGACAAATTTTTAAGGAATATGGCTTTGATGAAGAGATAATTGGAATCAAACGTATTGAACAATCAGCTTTTCGTTGGCGTAAAGCATATGAAAAGAACGGCTTAATTGGCTTAACGGATACACGCAAATCTGGATCAGGTAGACCGATTAAACGTGAATTAACAGCGGCAGAAGTCATTGAAAGACAAGCTGCACGCATTCAACTATTGGAGGGGCAAGTAGATTTACTAAAAAAGCTCGAAGCGACAGAAAGGAGGCTGCTAAACGACAGCCAAAGACTAAGCACAAATAAGGTTTTTCAACTCATTTCAGATACGCTCACTCAGTTTCCATTTAAACGGATGGTGACGTATTTTTGTGACCTCTTAAAGGTTTCTCGCTCAGGCTATTATAGCTATTTACAGGCGAGTGATGCGCGAGTAGTGAGAGAACAGAAGGATTTAAAGGCGCGCGACTTGGTTTTAAAAGCCTTTGATCGTCGTGGTTATAAGAAAGGCTCTCGTTCGATTAAAATGACACTCGAGCAGGATTTTCAATGTGTGATGAGCCGTAAAAAAATCCAGCGTATTATGCGCAAGTATGGGATTGTCTGCCCGCATCGTAAACCGAATCCATATAAACAAATGGCGAAAGCAACGAAGGAACATCGTGTTGTGCCAAATAAATTAAATCGTGAATTTAAGCAAGGTATCCCTGGGAAAGTATTATTAACGGACATCAGCTATGTGCCATATAACGGAAAGTGTATGGCTTATTTGTCGACGATAAAAGATGCCTCGACGAACGAAATTTTAGCGTACCATGTCTCAGACCGAATCACGCTCGAAATAGCTACGGAAACGATTGAAAAACTGATCCGCAATAAGCGCGCTCAGCTTCATCCAGAGGCCTT
>NZ_JBNNTL010000008.1:0-167461 GCF_050278745.1 Lysinibacillus sp. NPDC094403
AGAGCGAAAGTTGAAACGAGAACAACGAAAATTAGCTCGTAAGCTCGAAGCCAACATTAAAGAGTACACTAAAAACCGAAAGCCAATCTATAAAACACCTTTAAAGAATATGAAAAATATTCAAAAACAAAACATTGCAATCCGTAATTTATATAAGCGACTTAGCGACATCCGAACAAATCATTTACATCAATGTTCTAATGAGATTGTGAAAACCAAGCCATCTCGTATTGTCATGGAACATTTAAATGTAAAAGGGTTGATGAAAAATAAACATCTGGCGAAGGCGGTAGCCGTGCAAAAGCTATATGAATTCAAACGGCAAATTCACTACAAATGTGAAAAATATGGAATTGAATTTGTTGAAGCTGACAGATGGTTTCCATCATCAAAGACTTGTTCTAGTTGTGGACAAATCAAAACCGATATGAAACTGAAAGACAGATTATTTATCTGCTCTTGCGGATTAAAGCTGGATAGAGATTTGAACGCAAGCATTAACTTAGCAAATTACTCAATCTAAGGAATTTAACTGACACTAAACCTTAGATGTGTACGCAACGATACTGCGGAATTTAAGCCTTTGGAGAGTCATACTAAATGGTAGTAGCTTTGGCGAAACCAGACTCGGAGAATAAGGAAGACACAAATACGAAAGTCGGAAGATATAAGTTGTGTCACAGTAGAGATGTTTACATTTTTTAAGAAATGTATATGTTTTTCGTATCGGATACAATAGAATCGTGCGAGCGTAAAGGAAGCTTAGATGCGGCCATTCGTAATGAAAAACCGAATGATTTTAAAACGCTTTTTGAACACTATCCTAATATTGAGTTAGTGCTTTTTAATGGCGCAAAGGCGTTCGAGGTTTTTAAAAAGCATATTGGCCTTGGGATTTTAGATGGACGAGCATATCAAAAAATGCCTTCGACTAGCCCGATACCAGGTAAAAATATTAAATCTTTTGAAGAAAAGCTTGAGGATTGGCGAGTGATGCAACCCTATTTGCCTAGATGAATACATTACAAAAAATCCCCTCCGCTTAATGTTACTTAACGGAGAGGATTATCAGCACTATTTTATAGATGGGGAGGACCATTACTGCCATGTGTTGTAGTAAGATCCTGCCGGGTTATAAAAGAATTTATAATGATATTTTTCAGCTAAGGCACGACTTTTCTCTTCATCGTTAAAGCCGATTGTCATCACCTGTGTACCGAATTTTTCTCGAATCTGAACTAATTGCTGCATCCTATTCAACGCCCATTCATCTTCTCCGACTACATCATACGAAAAGTTTTCCCACATAATAAAATCGATATATGGTGCTGTATAATCAGCTAATGTTTGAAAGCCCCAATTTTGAGCAACAGACAAGTCATTGGATAGTTATTGGAAAATGATCCTATTATTATACAGTGTCAACCATGAAAATAAGAATGCAGTTTAGGCCGACTGAACCCAAAGCTAATGGGCAATTGCTCAACGGTTATTAGCCCTTTTACATATATTGAATTATGAAAAAGGAGGGGTTTATCATGTACAATCCATATGAAGAAATAATGCCACTGCCAGAACCCGGTTTCGAACCATCATTTGGACTGCCAGGATTTGGCCCACCTAGTTATGGCCAGCCACCTTCATTTGGCCAACCTAGTTTCGGTCCACCACCAGCAGGACAAATGCCTCTGGGTCCACCGCCTAGCTTTGCGCCATCACTTCCGCCTTTTGGAGTAGGTACAAGTGGTATTCAATCATGCTTATTCAGGAATACGTATATATGGATGTTAAATGGAACAGGCTTTTGGTTCTTCCTAACTGCTGTAGGAAGAGAGTTTATTGCAGGGTTCCGATGGAGTAGTAGAAGTGGTTGGCGCTTCCAAACCATTGCAAGAAGAAATATTCGCTCGTATGAATGTTCGAGATGGTAATTAAGGATATTAAGAAGTCATGTTAAATGGTTCATTTAGTTGTAAACTATTATGTCTATGAAATACCCCATTCGGAACGGAGATCACCCCCTCGTTGTGCTCAATAGCTATACTTTATATTAGTATGAACGTTAGTTATGAGGAATTATTTTGCAGTTTTTTCGTTTTTATTTTAAAGACAATGGTGTTACAATTACTGTAATTAATGATGAAGGGACGATGGGTGGCTAATGATTAACTAATCTTATTTTTTGTGCATGAAATTTTATTTCAATCAAAAATAGGATTAGTCTGCCCATTTTCCATAACGCGCAACTTGTATCGATGAATCTTTGTTGATATGAAGTTGCACTATACTTACAAGTGCTTGATTTTCTATCTGAACATCTTTATTTAGAAGCAGATGGGGAAGTAGCTTGCGTAGTAATGGAACACAAATAAAGCTGTCTTCATAAGCTTATTTGTGTATGATATTTTTGCGACTAATCCTTCCAAAATATTGGAGGGGTTTTTTTGTCCCTCCAAATGGAGAGGAATGGGAGTTATGAAGGAACTTTTAAAATTACAAGACTTACATTATGAAGTAAAGGATATAAAAATTTTTGAACATGTAACGGCATCTGTAAAGGAAGGTGAGGTCATTGGCATTATTGGTAGAAATGGTGCTGGTAAATCAACATTATTGCAGTTGATTGCAGGCTCGATAATGCCATCTGCTGGACAGTTACGTTGGGTGCAGTCTGCTAAAGTTGCCTATGTGGAACAGGAGAGTGCACATTTTGATACGCTGGAGGTAACTGCGAGCGAGGCTGATTTGCTTGCTAAATGGCAAGTACCAGATGTGTTATTTTCAGCCTTAAGTGGTGGGGAGAAGCTTAAAATGAGGCTTGCTGATGGTTTTGCACAAAAAGCTCAATTACTTTTACTAGATGAACCTACGAATCATTTAGATGAGCAAAGCACCATATTGCTCATCGAACAAATAAAAAATTACGATGGTGCAATAATTGTTGTCTCCCATGATCGCTATTTTTTAGACGAGATTGCAACAAAAATTTGGTCTCTAGAAGAATGGACACTCATAGAGCATAGCGGTAATTATACTAGCTATATGGCTGCTAGAGAACAAAGAAGACTAACTCAACAACGCGCCTATGAAAAACAGCAAAAAAACATCGAACGTATAGAAGCGCAGATGCAGGAGCTAACATCCTGGTCACAGAAGGCACATGCCCAGTCTACAAAGCAGGAGGGCTTTAAGGAATTTTATCGAGTAAAGGCAAAACGTATGGACTCACAGGTTAAATCCAAGAAAAAACGATTAGAGAAGGAGCTAGAAAAGGCTAAGTTTGATGCTGTAGAACCTGAAGAAGAGATTCGTTTTTCTTTAGATACAAAACAACGGGTAGGGAAACGTTTTTTAGAGACAAAGCATTTAACGAAGTGCTTTGAGCAACGTGTTTTATTTAAAGATGTAAACGTAACTGCTCAATTCGGAGACAAGATTGCCATTACTGGATCGAATGGTAGTGGCAAAACAACATTATTAAAGGTGCTCTTAGGACAGATAAAGGCAGAAGGAGAGGTTTGGACATCTCCTTCTGGGAATATCGGTTATTTAACGCAAGAAGTGTTTGACTTACCACTGGATCAGACGCCTGAGCAATACTTCAATAAGGAAAATTTTGAGGAGCAAGGGAAGGTTCGGAATTTAATGAAGCATCTAGGCTTCACGCAAGCACATTGGACTGCACCAATAGGCGAAATGAGCATGGGGGAGCGGGTAAAATGTAAACTAATGGCTTACATTTTAGAGGATAAAAACGTGCTTATTTTAGATGAACCTACGAATCACCTTGATCTACCTTCAAGGGAGCAATTAGAAAAAACATTAGCACAATATAAGGGAACTTTACTTGTTGTCTCACATGATAAATATTTTCTTGAGAAGGTAACAGATAGTGTGTGGGAGCTTAGAAATCAACGTATTGAGAAAAAGTGGAGAAATAACTCGCCTGCTCAAGTTGATGACAAAGCTACTCTTCGTTTAAAGCTTGAAAATGAAAGACAAGAGATACTTGGTAAACTTAGTTTTCTTACAGTGAAGGATAAAGATTACGCTATGCTTGATCAAAAGTTTAATGAATTGACGAAGCGAATTAATGAGCTTAAATAACTAAAAGTTTAAGTTGATTTTAGATAGGGAAGAAAGGAGACCTTACTCACGCAGCTTTGAAGTGAACCTGATCACTTTTGAGGTCATTCCGATCACTTTTAATAAAGGGGGCCAATGCTATGAAAAAAATACTTTTTACCTGCATGCTTTTAAGTTTCAGTATAGTAAGTGCATGCTCTGATACAGAAGAAAAGCCTAACGTGCCAAACAAGCCACAAGAAGAACATCAATCACATGAAGATCAACAAGAATCGCCTAAAACGAATAAAGAAGACACGGTAGCATCCATTACACAGGCTGGAGTACTAAAAAATATTAAGGACCAGCTTAAAACGAATTTACCGATAACTTTACCAAAAGGGCTTCCAATCACAGAAGGTACATTTTTAACTGCAACAACGAAGGCTGAAGCTAACCAAGTTGAAATAGTATTTCTTGAAAGCAAAGAGTATTTGCCAATTAATGATATTAAACTAAAACAACCAGATAGAACGACAGTAATTGCTCGACTCTCAGTGCAACAATATGAAAGTACTGACGAAGCAAATAAGCAAATTTCTTTTGAGAACTTTAGTCAAAATGGCGGTCAAGAGGTTGATCTTGGATTCAACATTAAAGGTTACCAGGATGCAGGTGCTGGTTCTTTATGGACTGGTTGGAATGAGGGAAGATGGGCAATAGCGACACATACAAGAACAGACAATCCGGAGGCAGGTGTGAAGCTTGCTAAGCAGGCAGTACAACTTTTAGAAACACATATGCTTCCTATTCCAAAGCAGAACGGTTTTGCCCATTTAGATGTTTATGAATCCGGAAATTTAATCGTATGGCAGGATGGCAAACTTGTCTATACGCTTGATTCAATCAAGAAACCGCTAAAAGCACTTGAAATTGCTACAGCTTTTTATCATTAATATAAGTTCTTTAGCAAAATGAGGGGTTGATTTCCGTTCCGGCTGGGTGCTTTCCCCGCTTCGCTCCAAGTTCTCTGGCCAACAGATGCTTTTTGCGCGAAAGCGAGTAGCCTTTATCATTTTGTTTTTCAACACTATGAAAACTCCTAGGGTATGTATTTCTACTCTAGGAGTTTTATTCGTGATATGCTTAAATCTTTTCAACGTCATCCACAAGTTGCTTATACTCCACAAACCATTTCTGCCATTCTTCCATTGGAAATTCTTCATGTATAGTTCCATTTAATAAATCTGAAAGCAGGTTTAAGCATATATGCCAGCCGGCTAAATCTTTAGGCGTATGCTCAGTTAGCACACCAATCGTTTCAAGTAATACTAATATGGAGCCATTGCCAGTTTGGGAGAGTTCAAATCTTATCGTATCTTTGCCCCAATCAAATTCGAAAACTTCCTTCTCAGCATAGTCTGTAATCGCTATTTCCTTATAAGCATTTGTTCCATCATTCATATTAAAATGGATTGTGCCGTTTTTTCGAAGATCGATGATTTCTAAATTATTCATCCATTTTTGAAGCTTTTCATTTTCCGTTAATACTGCCCAAACAGCATCAACTGAATGTGACAGTAGTCGGTTAAATTTTACGACATAGTTATTTTGTTGTTTTTGAATAGTAGCGAGCATGGGGATCCTCCTTGTTTACTTTTCTTCATCATAAACTGCTTGAAATAGTCTTGTCACGCCTTCTTCTATTTCATTCTTCTTTAAATGTCCATACTTTAGAAGTAACAGACACAGACATTATTGATCCATCGATGCGAAAATTATTGAACAAGCATTCTACGATGGTTAGTTGCTTTGGTAGTAGAATTCCGATTAATATTAGTTAAAAAAGGAGAAATTACTATGCCATATCAACAAGCTTTAGAGAGCTATATTACAGCTACAAATCCCATGATTTTAATAACGTAAAGGAAATTTTGCACCCGCAAGCAGTGTATTGGTTTTCGGATAAAACATGCGTGACCATCGAAGAAATAGGTGCTTATTTCAATAACGCATGGGATTTGATAAGGGAAGAAGTTTATTCGGCTACCGATGTCCAAGGGCTTACGGTGGATGAAAAATCAGCTACCTGTATTTATACATACCATTATGAAGGCTATCATAACGGAAAATTTGTATCAGGTAGCGGGAGAGCAACGAATATTATTACGGTCTTAAACAATGAATGGAAGTTAATTCATGAACATTTAAGTAGTTAAATTATTTTAATTGCTACTTGAATAAGTAGTAATGAAATGATAATTATTAAAAGTATTTTAGCTGCCTTTATCGGAATTTTCGGTAGAATTAGAAGTCCGAGCTGAGAGCCGATAATGGAGCCTATTGCCATCGCAATTGCATAATGCCATTGAATAAAGCCCGTTTGGTAAAATATTAAAAATGCCCCTGTACAGCTCCCGAATATAAGTACGCGTGTGAGCTGTACAGCCTTTATGTAGGAGTAATGATGGCGTAAAAAATGTAGTATGCTGAAGGTTGAAGAGCCAGGTCCAAAGCCACCATCATAAACTGCAATTAAAAATGGCTGCCATAATTTATTGCTATGTTTAGTGTCATTTTCTTCTGAGCTAACAGTCCATTCTTTATTTTTCAACGTTATAAATAGGGCAAAGATAAGTAGCATACATGCAATAATATTCATTGTTTTTTCTGAGATGGATACTGTTAGGAGTGCTCCACAAACGCCTCCGACAATTGCTACAGCAACATATTTCATAATAGCAAGACGAAGTTCTTTATGATAAAGAAGATAAAAGATGCTCGACAACGCTGCAATGCCCGATGAAAACTTATTCGTAGCAATGCCTGTTTGAATAGGTATGCCAACAAGCATCATAGCAGGAATCGTAATTAGCCCAGCACCTCCAGCAAGGGTACCGATAAAAGCAGCAATAATTCCGATACCGACGAGTGTCAGTGAAAGCTTTGTATAAGAAAGTCCCATTACAATGGTAAAGGTCACAATCAAAATAAAAGATTTTTTCATAAACGGCTCCTTTAACGTTATTAGTTAAAGGGTACTGGTAAACAATTTATAATTCTAATATATTATTTTTCGTTTTGTATAAATGATATTTATACAAAGTGCAACTGAATTTTTTTCTTTTCACTTTAAATACTACTCAAAATACAGTCCCCTTAAAGCTTCAACTTCTCCTAATTTGTCATGCTTAGCCCCTTTGAAATTGAACTGTAAATAGTTATTATTGTAAGTAATGGAAGTAATAATTTACCAAAGGGGATGGTAGCAATGAAACAAAATATCTATCAATGGGGCGACTCACAAAATCCAACTTTAATCTTTTTACATGGGCTAGGGAGTACGGGCTTATCATTTGGAGAACTAGCAAAACGTTTACCAGAGTATCATATCGTATCCTTTGATTTACCTGGACACGGCTATGCAAAAACCTTGGAAGAAGAAAACGCTTATGTTCCTTCCAATTTGATTGTAGAGATAGAAAAAATAATAAATCAGCAATTAGGTAATACATCTCATTATTTAATTGGGCATTCTTTTGGAGCTGATTTGGCATTGCATTATGCTGCTAAATACCCTCAACAAATAATGGGGTTGATCTTGTTAGATGGTGGTTATTTGTCATCGCAAGATTTAGGCATGACATTAGAAGACGAATTACAAGGTATAGAGAAATTTTGCGATGAAGTAAAATTCCCATCATGGGAGGTATTTTTTGAATCGGAAAAAGAAGAGCTTTCACGATGGTCGGAAGAGCTTGAAGAAGCATCAAAGGCTCAAGTTAAGGAACAGGATGGAGAAATTAGACTAACGATTTCTACTTTTACAGGGCAATCCATCATAAAAGGTATTTATGCGGAACCAGTCACAGATGTAGTAGAACAGGTGCATTGCCCGACTCTATTGATACGTGCAACAAAACCAAGCGAATTAGAAGCTATTAGAAAGAAGAGTATTCAAATTTTGCAAACTAAAATTAAAAACTTGGCTATTGAACCAATCGCTGATGCAGGTCATGATATTTTTCGTGAAGTACCAAAGGATGTTGCTAAAAAAATTAGAACATGGGTTGAGAATCATTCATAAGGAAACAGCGCAAGCATTGGGAATGACACATTCAGAGGTGAGAGAAACTGATAAAAACAGAAGAAGAGCTAAAAAGCTTAATTGCAGCAGATGAATGGATGATGAACATTTTAGCAACTGTAGAGAAGCTACAATTACCTGATTCATGGATATGTGCTGGATTTATTCGCTCGAAGGTGTGGGATTATTTACATGAAAAAGAATACAGAACATCATTAGCCGATATTGATGTGATATATTTTGATAAAGTTAATCTCTCAGAGAACTATGAGAAGCAGTATGAGCAAGATTTGAAGAAATATTTACCGAATGAGCCTTGGTCTGTGAAGAATCAAGCAAGAATGCATGTAGTAAATAATAGTGAGCCATATCAATCATCTATTGATGGAATTGCACATTTTCCAGAAATCCCAACAGCTATTGGTGTGAGGCTTGCTAATGGAATACTTGAAATAGCTGCACCACATGGTATCAAGCACTTAGTTTCTGGGATTGTAGCCCCCACACCATATTTTCAGAAGAGCTCTCCAATGCATGAGGTTTATTGGAATAGAGTTCGTAACAAGCAGTGGGAATTATGTTGGCCGAAGCTACAGATTATCTACTAAAATGAAGCGAAGGAGCTAAAGAATTTGTATCACGATAAACATCAAATAATCTCTCATTATGAAAGATCTATCGTGTTTGTGGAAAGTTTAGCAAACATAACAGAAGAACAGTGGCGTACTCCTTTAGAGCCTGGGAAATGGACAGTAGCAGAGGTAATTGGTCATCTTACTCCATGGGATGAATTCGTGCTAAAACAACGTCTACCGTTTCTTTTTACAGAAGAAAGCTTACCAAAAGGGCCTGATGTAGAAGAGATAAATACCAGTGCAGCAAGGGATAGTCGTACACAAAGTAAAGAAGAAACGATAGCCAATTTTATCAAGCAGAAACAGCAGCTAATGGATGCACTTTATCAAATAGTGGATAAGCAATGGCAGCAGCCTTTTACAATAGGTGTTTCAGAATTAACACTTTACAGTTATTTTGCTAGTTTAGTAGATCATGATCTGCATCATTTTTCACAAGTCCAGAGAGTTTTAAAGAATGTAGGAGCTATAAAGTGGATATCAAGCAATTAATCGATTATTATGCACATGCATCTGTAAGCTTTACGGATGTTTTTACAAATAAAATGGAACTAGGCCAAGTAGATATAGGCCGAACTACAGCTCCAGGGAAATGCGGGCTGGTTGTCCCGCTTTCCGGTAGCGCGATATTTAGCTTTAACGGTATTCCTTATGCAATGGAGCCGGGTATGGTCGTACATGCAGGGCCACAAATGCCAATCGAAATTAAAGCTTCTGATGATAAAGAATGGGAGTATGCAGTTGTTCATTATCATATCCCTTCCGAGGAAATACCTCAATATTCACTATCAGATCAGCACTTTTTAATCAATACAGGCTATCATACAAAAATTATTGACTATGTACAGCAGTTAATAGAAAGTCAAGCAATGCCAGATAATATGTCAATATTCAAAGCAAAGACTCTATTTATGAATCTATTGGAAGTCATCCTTATGTCGGCAAAAGTGAAGGTGCTCGATACAGCTAGTGAACAGATAGAGCAAGCTTTACAGTATATACATGAGAACTATGCTAAACAACTTTCTGTTTCGAAAATTGCTGAAGAGTTTGGCGTGGAGCGTCGGAGGTTTGCCTATTTGTTTGAACAGCATACTGGGATGAATCCTAGCGTTTACTTAACGGAATATCGCATAGGACGGTCGAAGGAGTTACTAAAATATGACGATTCTTCAGTAGCAGAAATAGCAGAATGTGTAGGTTATGTAGATTGCTTTTACTTCAGTCGAGTATTTAAAAAATGTACTGGAATGTCCCCGACAGCTTATCGGAAATTAATGATTGTGGAAGCTAAATACGTATGAAAAGTTGTTTCTTTAAAAAAGAAGCAGCTTTTTTTTGTGACATCCGCCGGAGGCTTTAACTTCTTTCATCAAGTGTTTGAACACCTGATGAAAGAAGTTAAAAGTGGCAAAAGTCCATGTGATTCAAGAAATTGTCCATTCACAACAGGTTTTCTCTTTGTTAGGATAGTATCCGTAAATGATAATGAATATCAATTAAATCATTAAACTCTATTGACTTACAAATGAAAATGATTATCATTATCGATATAATTATGTTTGTTAGGAGAGAATATCTATGAATAAATATTTTAAAATGTGTGCACCTGCTCTATTAGCATTATCCTTGGCCGCATGTGGAACGGATAAAGCAGAAGAGTCTAATACATCTACAAATAATGCCGCAGAAACTAGTGCAACAGAAACACAAACAAATCAAGCGAAAACACAGACGATTACATACTTAGGCGAAAAATATGAACTTCCTGCAGAAGTGAAAAACATTGTAGCAGCAAGTTTAGAATCTATGGAGGATGCGGCAATGCTCGGTATTAAGCCTGTTGGTGTACTTGATATCGGTGGGAAAATTCCATCATATCTTGCTTCTGAATTAGAAGGTGCTGAGCTTGTTGGAGATAAAATGTCACCGAATATTGAAGTCATTCTTAAACTTGATCCAGATGTTATTTTAGGTTCCTCAAAATACCCTGAGGAAATGGCTGAAAAGCTCAAAAAAATTCAAACGATGATTCCGTATTCACATATTTCTACAAATTGGAAGGAGAATTTAACATTACTTGCCCAGCTTTCAGGTAAAGAAGATGAGGCGAAAAAAATCATTGCTGATTATGAAGCGAAGGTTGCCGATTCTCAAGTGAAATCTAAAGAGCAATTAGCGGACAAGCAAGTTCTAGTTATTCGAGTACGTGGGGGCATAATGTATATCTATCCAGCGGGCGTTTACTTAAACCCTGTTTTATATGAAGATTTAGGGGCACCAGTACCGGAGATTTTAAACACTGCAAAGGCACAGGCAGAACTATCGCTTGAAACATTAGCAGAGGTTAATCCTGATGCTATTTTCCTTCAATTCGACGAATCAGAAAATGCTGACGCACCAAAAGCATTAGAAGAGCTACAAAAGAATCCGATTTTCGCAAGCCTAAAGGCATCACAAAATAAACAGGTTTTCGTGAATGCAATTGAACCTTTAGCACAAGGTGGTACTGCATGGTCTAAGGTGAAATTCTTAGATATTGCCGCTGAAAAATTACTTAAATAGTTTTAGTTAGGCTGGTAGTAGATTTGGTGGCATCACCAGGCTATTACCAGCCTTTTATAGGCATAATTGATATAGAAAAAGGTGTGGAAATTGAAAAAAACAAACATTGTGGCATTTTCAATAGTAGCAGCTTCTCCATTCCTAATTGCGATTGTGGCATTAGTATCTGTTATGTATGGCACAAAAGACATCGGCGCAATTACAGTGTGGCAGGCGATTACTGCATTTGACCCTTCAAATGTGGATCACCAAATTATACGAACAGGACGCATCCCTAGAATTGCCGCAGTGTTACTAGTTGGAGCATTTTTAGCAGTAGCTGGGGCAGTGATGCAAGGTATTACACGAAATTATTTAGCGTCGCCTTCGTTAATGGGCGTGAATGATGGTTCTGCATTTATGATTACGTTAGCAATAGTATTTTTCCCAGGGCTTCCTAATTACCAAATGATTTTACTTTCAATGCTCGGGTCAGCATTAGGAGCAGGTATTGTCTTTGGTTTTGGCTCTTTAATTCGAAATGGTTTATCACCAGTAAGACTAGCCATTATTGGGACAGTCATTGGTACGTTTTTAAGCAGTATAGCTACAGCCATTGCGATGTATTTCCAAGTATCACAAACGGTAAGTGTTTGGTATAACACAAAGGTACATATGGTGGATATGGATATGCTCATGCTAGCTATTCCATTTGGATTAATTGGTTTAGTTCTTGCTCTATTATCAGCTAAGGCTATTACAATAACTTCACTAGGCGAAGATATCGCTATAGGACTTGGACAAAAAACAAAAGCAGTGAAAGTTATTAGTATGCTTGCTGTTGTTTGTTTAACAGGTACAGCAGTTGCACTTGTAGGAAAGATTGCCTTTGTAGGGTTAGTCATTCCTCATATTACACGTTTCCTTGTTGGAGTCGATTACCGCTTTATCATTCCTTGTGCAGCTGTAGTAGGCGCGTTTTTCTTAGCGCTCTGCAATGTACTTAGTCGCTTTGTTAATTATCCATTCGAAACTCCAATCGGCGTATTGACGGCCTTGGTTGGTGTTCCGTTCTTCTTATATTTAGTGCGTAAACACGGAGGTGAACAACGTGCGTAAAAAAACCTCAAGTGTATTCGTTATGACTGTTTCCATACTTATGTTATTTATTTTTGGCACCGGCTATCTCCATATTACCAATGGTGTCTTTGATATGTCGGTGATGGATGTTATAAAAACATTGCTACGCATTGAACCAAATCCAAAATTTGATCTTGTCATTTTTGAATTTCGTTTACCACGTATTGTCATTGCAGCTTTAGTAGGTGTTGGCCTAGGGATGGCAGGGGTTGTGCTACAAGGTATTACACGTAATGGCCTAGCAGACCCGGGGATTTTAGGGATCAATGCTGGAGCTGGTGCAGCAGTGGTTATATTTATGTTTTTCTTTCAATTACGTCTCACATCTGCAGATATGAGTAGCTGGTTATCCATCTTAATGATGCCTATTTTTGGATTTGTCGGTGGTGCGATGGCCGCTGTGTTGATTTTCTCATTTGCCCGAAAAAATGGCCATTTAGATATGCAACGGCTAATTTTAACGGGGATTGCGATTAATAGTGGGTTTGGGGCATTATCACTGTTTTTATCATTGAAAATGAATGCCCAGGATTATGAAGCTGCAGCTGTTTGGATGGCAGGCTCTATTTATAATGCAAACTGGATCTTTGTTGTGACTATGCTGCCGTGGCTTATTTTATTGGGTTTTTATGTTTATCGGAAATCATATTTGCTCGATTATTTTCAATTGGAAGAGGATAGTATTACTAGCTTAGGGATAGCGGTAGAAAAAGAAAAAATGAAGCTGTTATTGGCAAGCGTCGGTTTAGTCAGTGCCTGTGTATCGGTATCGGGCAGTATCGGTTTTATTGGATTAATGGCACCACATATCGCTAAACAGCTTGTTGGTATACAACATCGTTACGTCATGCCAGTAAGTGCGTTGATAGGCGCGGGATTGCTTATTTTAGCTGATTTTATAGGGAAAACAGTATTTGCGCCTTCTGAGCTGGCAGTTGGTATTGTTGTCTCGATTATTGGGATTCCGTACTTCTTATATTTACTAGTGAAATCGAAGGCATAGGAGGAAAAAGTGTGCAAAGTGCATTTAGAATGGAAAATTTATCTTCTGGCTATGAGCAGGTTCGTGTGTTTGAAGGCTTGAATTTAACAATAGAAGAAGGAAAGGTTACGACCATTATAGGTCCCAATGGATGTGGGAAATCTACATTGTTAAAAACAATTGGTCGTATATTAAAAAAGCAGCAGGGCACGGTTTATTTACAGGATCAAAACATGCAAAATTTATCGACGAAGGAAATTGCGAAAAAGCTTGCTATCTTGTCCCAGACGCCAATTGCCCCAGGTCAGTTAAAGGTTGAGGAGCTTATTGCTTATGGTCGTTATCCACATCGTAATAATGTTAATCGCCTAACGAAAAAGGATGAGAAAATGATTGAATGGGCTTTAACTGTTACTAATACAAATGACTATCGCAATCGCGAGCTTGGACAGCTTTCAGGGGGGCAGCGCCAGCGTGTATGGCTTGCAATGGCCTTAGCGCAAGAGACAAATATTTTGTTATTAGACGAACCGACAACTTATTTAGATATGGCGCATCAGTTAGAGGTATTAGAAATTGTGAAAAACCTGAACGCGCAGCATAGTTGTACGATTGTTATGGTATTGCACGACATTAATCACGCGGCACGATATTCCGATCATTTAATTGCGATGCGACAGGGAGTTGTGATGAAAACGGGAACACCTCAGGAAATTTTATGCGCAGATGTGATGCGAGAAGTATTCAATATTAATGCACGTATTATGGAAGATCCTGTTACGAAAACACCCGTATGCTATGGCTATGATGTTATGAAGGAGAAGGATAAATGATTGAGGAGAAAATCGTGAAAGCACTTGACTATGTGACGCAGCAAATTACTTCGAAGTTTACAGATTATACGTATACGGTAAATATCTATGTACCGAATGGAGAAGTACCAGAAGGAGGTTTTCCAGTTTTATACGTATTAGATGGCTCTTCTTATTTTCATCTTGTAAAGGAAGCGGTTCGCCTACAAAGTCGTAATGCAGCTAAAACAGGAGTCTTACCAGCCGTTGTTGTTGGCATTGGGCATGGTGCTAACATGCATGAACGACGATTTTATGATTTTACAGGACAAGCAGAAACGTATATTTATCCTGCAAGATTTAAAGGTAAGGGCCACGAGAAACATGGAGGAGCAGAGAACTTTAGTAGATTTTTAGAGGAAGAAATAAAGCCAAGTATTCAGGCTCAATTCCCTGTAAATATGCAGCATGAAGCACTGTTTGGGCATTCATTAGCAGGTTATTTTGTACTGTGGCAATTATTCCATCATCAAGCAAGCTTCCAACGTTATATAGCGATTAGCCCTTCTATTTGGTGGAATGAGCATGAATTATTAAAGTATGCTTCAACATTTATAAAAGAGCGTCCATATGCATATGAAAAATTATTCATAGGGGTGGGGGAACTGGAAACCTTTATGGTTGATGATGCACAACAGATTGCCGGCGATTTAGAGAAAATTATGGATATTGCTTTTTATGAAGCGTTGGAGGAAAATCATGCTTCAATCGTTCCAACGGTTATGAGTAGAGCAATTCGTTTTGTGAACAAAAAATAAATAGTAGTAACCGCAGTATCTTGTGATGATGCGGTTTATTTTTGATTAAAAATGCATTGTATTGTATTTTAAATTAAAGGGAGTGTTGACAATTGAACTTTATTTTGGCTCATTACCAAAAGTTGTGGACGTCATTTCTTAAAACGTATGCAATTTATAAGTTGATTGGAGTGGAGACTGGGCGACTCCTTGGGGATTAGCGTCACAGATGAGACTCTGCAGCGAAGCGGATGTTTTCTGTGCGAAAGCGTAGTGCTAACGTAGCGACAGCAAATGTTTTATCTGTGCGAAAGTGTAGCGACAGCAACAACGAAGCGGCTCATCGGACGCCCCCAGGAAGCTTTGCTCTGTGCGAAAGCGTAGTGCTAACGTAGCGGCAACAACGAAGCGCCCAGTCGGAACGGAAATCAACCACACGTTATGGTGATGAGCTATTATTTGAAAAAGGAGAGCATGCCTTTATCGGGTGTATCGATGAACAACCAGTTGCAATGTTAAGATTTATACTTAGCGGAAAAACAATTAGCGAATGTAAAGTACGTATGAGCGTACCAAGAAATATTGAGTTATATCGCTCATTAGGCTATGTTGTCACAAAAGAGGATAAGGAAGAAAATCGTAACGGTTTCTCTCTTTCTGTAGCGACAATGGAGAAACAGCTTACGAATTAGGGGGGGACAGCTCTTGAGGAAAAAGCTTGGTTGTTTACATGCACATCATTCAAATATTGAGTATATAGAACAGGCATTTCAAAACATTGAGAATGTAGAACTAGTCCATTTTGTGGATCCAGGTCTTATACAGCAAGTTTCAAAAGGGACTGATAGGTTAGCCTCTAAGGTGAAAGAGCAACTCGAATGGATGGAAGGTTGTAATATGGATGCTATTTTAATAACGTGCACTAATTATATTGCATTGTTAGAGGAAGAACAGCTAGAACTTTCTATTCCAATTATTAAAATAGATGAGCCCTTCTTTGAAACAATATGTGAAGAAAAACAGCCTCAAACGATTCTTTTTACTAATCCTGAAACTGTTGAAGGTACGATGAACAGACTTCAGCAATACGCTTTATTACATGAAAAATCCATTAATACTAAAATAATAGTTATCGACAATACGTTTGAACTGATTATGCAGGGAAGAAGGGATGCATATAATAACGCTATTGTACAAACTCTTCATGATGTAGCGGGGGAACAGCAGCATATTTCGGTTGCACAGCTTTCAATGGTTGAGGCTGCACGGCAATTCGAAAAAGAGTCAGCTTTAACGATTGCTCATCCGTTAAAGTCGTTAGTTAAATCTGTGATGAGATCTATAGAATAATAGCTCGTGCGTAGTTTTCGGAATACTCTGTAACAATTTGTGCGATACATTCGTTTCATAGGAAATAACTATGACTTGTAGGGAGTGTAGTAATGAGGCGACGGGTACTTATGGTAACAGTGTTGTTGTTTTTGTTAGTAGGATGTACAAAAAATGAGAAAGCGGTTGTTCTGCCGGATGATTTACCGGATTTTGTGCAAGAAAGTGATCTTAAATCCATTGATTGGGACAAAAAGGCAGTAGAGTTCGGGGATAGAGGTATCCTCGGTAATACCAATAAATCAGGTGTTATTGGTGCCGATATGCCAAGTTTAAGTACTCAAAAGTGGATGTGGCATCTTTGGGGGATTGAAGAAGGTCGTGATACAAAGTTAACAATTGTCGGGTATCATAAAGATTCTAAAACAATACACCCTATTTTAGTAGATGGTTGGAGCATAGGACTTGGTGGACCTGTTAATGGTGCAGATGCACATGCACCTTCAAATGTGAAAATCCCGAAACCTGGAGAATGGGCAATTTTACTTTATACGAATGGGAGCTATTTTGATACGTTAATCTATGATATTCATGAATAGAAAGTTAATATTTCACATAATGTGACCCTCGTTTTGTAAGCTAAAATTCTTGCAAAATGAGGGTTTTAATTAAAATAATTAAAGGAAATGGCATGGAAAATATAAAATTGTTAATATGAAAAGTAGTAAATAGAAACGGAGGAGAGTTACATGACCGATTCACGGTATCCAATTGGACAATTTCAATTTCCGGAGGTAGTTACAGCACAGCAAGTAAAGGAATGGATTGAGGATATTCGTCTATTACCGAAACAACTAGCAGAGGCGCTTGATAGAGCAAGTGAACAAGCATTAACAAAATCCTACCGAGAAAATGGCTGGACGATTACGCAGCTTGTCCATCACATTTCAGATAGTCATATGAATAGCTATATCCGTTTTAAGCTAGCTTTGACGGAGGATATTCCAACGATTAAGCCTTACAATGAGGAAGAATGGGCAAAGCTTCCCGATTCAGAAATGCCTGCCTCAACATCTTATAAAATGATTGAGAGCTTACATGAACGTTGGGTGTATTTGCTAACAAGCTTAACAGAAGAGCAATTACAACGAGCGTTTAATCATCCGGATTCAGGATTAATGACACTTGAAAAAGCTCTAGCATTATATGCTTGGCACGGAAAGCATCATCTTGCACATATTAAAAATGCTTTAGCGAAATAGATGCCCAAGTAAATAAGGTATTGGCTCAATCAATGGATTTTGAAAAGTAGTTGAATCATAATTTATGCTTGCTTGATGATTTGGACCACAAATTGAACGAGCTAACTATAGAAATTAATACTGATAAATGTTGTTGAAGGCTGTTCCAAAAGTAAGAATAGGACTTTTGAAACAGCCATTTTTATGTTATTAGAGGATTCTACATAATTGTAGAGCAATCATATCTTGCCTTGATATTATTTCGTTTCTCTGTGCAATGTAACTCTTTTTAAGCGCGGGGAATATTTCTTAAGCTCCAGCCTTTCTGGATTAGTTCGTTTATTTTTTTTAGTGATATAGTTTTTATCACCTGTTTCTGTACAGGCTAATGTCACTTGTACACGCATAAAATAACCTCCTTTTAAATAGTAATCATTACTCTTTACACATTATTATTTTTAATGAAATATGTCAATATCATATTTCCGCAAAGTTTTTAGCATTGCATTTTGTAGATTTCTATGTTTTAATTACAAACTATAAATAGTAATGATTACGATTTGAGGAGTTGTAAAGATGACAAAGAAAATCCCTGTTACAGTTTTAAGTGGTTATTTAGGTTCTGGTAAAACAACAATGATGAATCACGTTTTACAAAATGAAAAAGATATGCGTGTAGCTGTAATCGTCAATGATATGAGTGAAATTAATATTGATGCAGAGTTAATCGCAAATGGAAGTGGAATTTCACGAACAGAAGAAAAATTTGTGGAGTTATCAAATGGTTGTATTTGTTGTACGCTACGTGAGGATTTATTGCAGGAGGTGGAGCGTCTCGCAAGACTCGGTACAATTGATTATATTTTAATTGAATCGACGGGGATTAGCGAGCCAATACCTGTTGCCCAAACATTTAGTTATTTAGACGAGGAGCTTGGTATTGATTTAACAAAGTTTTGTAAGCTTGATACGATGGTGACTGTTGTAGATGCGAATCGTTTTTGGCATGATTTTCAGTCGGGAGAAAGCCTTTTAGAGCGTAAAGAGGCAGTCGGTGAATTAGATGAACGGGATGTTGCTGACTTACTCATTGACCAAATCGAGTTTTGTGATGTCCTTGTATTAAATAAATGTGATTTAGTATCAGATGAAGAGCTTGAAAGGTTAGAGCGAATTTTACGTGCCTTACAGCCTGAAGCCAAACTAATTCGCACAGTAAACGGTGTAATAGAGCCAGCTGAGATTTTAAATACTGGTTGCTTTGACTTTGAACGAGTATCGGAATCTGCTGGCTGGTTAAAGGAATTAGAGCTTGGTCATGAAAATCATACACCTGAAACGGAGGAGTACGGCATTTCTTCGTTCACCTATGTCCGTAGAAGACCCTTTCATCCAGTGCGTTTTGTAGAATGGTGTGACCAGATGCCGGAAACGATTGTCCGAGCAAAGGGGATTATTTGGAGTGCAAAGCATCAGGATGTTGCATTATTGCTATCACAGGCAGGCTCATCGGCAAAAATAGAGCCCGTTTCATATTGGGTAGCTGCTTTACCAAAGGAACAGCAGCAGGACGTTTTCTTGCAAAGCCCCGAGGTACTAGAGGATTGGGATGAGGAATTCGGAGATCGCATGACTCAGCTCGTTATAATTGGTGTTGAAATAGATAAAGAGTCGATTATAAAAGAATTGGACACATGCTTATTAACGGAAGACGAGTTTAATAATTCATGGGAGAGTTTACAAGATCCGTTCAATTGGGAATGGCATTAAAGATAAAAATAAAGAAGATTTCGGCTAGGATTCCGAAGTCTTCTTTTGAAATACATGATTATAATTTGTAGCATCCCGCAAAGCTTTTTCCTCAATTGGAATACGCACGGACAACATTGTCACATTTAAAAGTGTGAAGCAGAATGCTGTAAAATAGGCTTGAAACATTAAAGGTAGAAGAATAATTTCTAAGCAAACAACTGCGTAATTTGGGTGACGCATAAATGTGTAAGGGCCTTTCCGTACAACTTCTGCATTGGGCAATATGAGTATTTTTGTGTTCCAAAAAGACCCTAATGAACGAATACACCAAATGCGTAATGCTTGAACGGCAATAAATAATAAGAACAATAACGGAAATAAAGGCGATAAACTTTTATGATTAGTAACTACTTCAATAATTAAAAATAGGAAAAAACCAGCGTGTAAAGAAACCATATATGGATAGTGAGAGGAACCAACCTCATATGCCCCTTGTGAAAGCATCCATTTTTCATTGCGTTTTGCAATGAAGACTTCTGTCAATCTTTGTAGAATGACGAGGGTCAAAATAATGTAAATAATCATGCTACTCCCTCCATTTAAGTAATACAGCTTCAGCACAGAAGCCAGGGCCGAGAGCGACGAGCAAACCAGTATCCTCTACTTGTCCTTCGTTTAACATAAATTGCTCCAATACATATAGCACCGTAGGAGATGACATATTTCCATGATATTTCAATATTTCCCGAGAAATATCGGTTTTTTTGGCAGCTAGATAAAGAGTATCTTCATAAGCTTTTAACACTTTTTTACCGCCAGGATGTGCAATGAAATGGTTAAGCTGTTCACTATATAGTTCATGTTCCAATAAAAATTGTTCAATGAATGGGCCAAGCCAATTGGTGATGATGGCAGGAATACTTTTCTGAAAAACGACATGTAGACCATTGTTTTTAATATTCCAGCCCATAACATTTTCTGAATCTGGCATCCATTTAGAGCCGGTCCCGATAATAGCAGGTATTGATTTTTTTACTGCGATATTCACTTCATCTCCACAAACGAGTATACATGCTGCCCCATCTGCAAAAAGGGAGGCACCGATTAAATTGCTTTTTGAAAAATCATTTGGCTGAAAGGTTAGACTACAAAGTTCGACACAAACGACAAGAACTTTTGCTTCTGGATGGGCACGACAAAAATCATAGGCTCTACTAACACCTGCTGCGCCACCAGCACAGCCAAGTCCCCAAAGAGGAATACGTTTAAGCCCGTCTGAAAAAGGAAGTTTATTCATAACCCGCGCATCAATACTTGGTGTGGAAATGCCAGTGCTACTTACAAAAATGATGGCATCAATGTCTTTAGGAGAAATCGGTGATTGTAAGAAAGCTTCATTTTGCAAACAGGCTTGAATGACGTCAACGCTATATTGTGTAGCTAGCTCAATATATAAATCGTTACGTTCCTCAAACGAATGATCAGTACGATGCCATTCTGGTGGTACACAAAAATGGCGTGTGGCGATACCACCAGTCTCAAAAACTTTTAAGTAACGTTCTAATTTAGGGATTTTTGCATGAAAAAGTTCCTTTGTTAGCTCCTCTGTGTTTGTCTGTTGTAATGTGTACGGTGGTTTGTATGTACTGATCGAAATGATTTTTGACAATTCAACATCTCCTTTGCCGATAGTGGTTTTGTTTATTGTATGCGGGGAGGGAGGGGATACATGATTCTGTAATTTTATAATTTCGCTAGGGTTAAAGTATCATAAGTCTTTGATGAATTTTGCGGAAATTGCGGGAATTACTAAATTTAGTTTGCGGGATTTTTGTGGAAATGCTTCGGAGGCAGAAAGCAAAAAAGGTGTTATATTTTTAATATAACTCACATCTCGCACTTTTAATTTGTATTTTTAACCCTTGATACGACTAGGTTCACATACATATTTCAGATTATTTAAAAAACATTAAGTTGGTTGTATAAATAGTGTGAAAAGCTAGATATACCAAGGGATAAAATACTTTTAAATTTGTCGAGAGAACTTCGGAATGTGAGATATTAGTAATTCAATTTATATTGGAATTAGAAAAAATAAATATTTAGGATGGTGGTGAGATAATAACTCGTATTAAAAGTTTTGTTAAAGATTTATGGATAACAGAAGGATTCAATCTTCATTAATCAAATCAAATTTTTAAAGAGAGAGGGAAAAAAGTGAAAAAATTCATTTGTGGAGTAATAGCTGTTTTCGCCTTTTCTACAGTAGCATCACCTACATTATTGACATTAGCAAACTATGAATCTAATCTAGAATTAACTTCAGATAGTTTAGGGGAAAAATTCAAGCTGCTTTATGATGATGAAAATAAATCAGTGTATCAAATAAAAGATGAGACGGGAAATATTTTTGAATACGTCGAAGAAGTGATAAGAAAATCAGATGGTACAGAAGAAATAACGCAACAGAAATTTATAGTTTTAGCAGATAATCAAAAGGAATTATTAGACGAGAAAGTTATAAGTATTGGTGAAACAGCGACAGAAATTATTATTGAAGAACTTTCTGATCCTAACAGTACAGATGTAGTGATAAATAAAGCTGAACAATTTAACGTTGAGTCTACGTTAGAACACCAATCTTTAAATTTTATTTCGGAAATAAATTCAAGAGCAGTACCTACATCTGGTGGATCTTATATTGCAGATATTCGTTGGGAAGAATCTACAAAAAGTAATAAAGCAACAGCTATTTTGGGTACTAAGTATAAAAATACAACTAAGCAACAATGGCAGTATAGAGATTTTAAAGCCGCTGCTAATAACGTAGTGGCGGAAGAAAAAAGTATTGCTACATTAGGTTTGATAGGCGTAGTTGATGCAGTATGGGTAGCAGTTAAAGGTGGAGATCTTTTGTCTTGGACATTAATTAAAAAGATATTTGGTAAGTTAGGAAAGGCTGTACCAGTCTTTGGAACCTTATATACAGTATATAATTATGTTAGTTTATGTTCAGATGCAAAAGGAAAATATAATGCCATACCTTGATTAATAAGAATTAAAAAAATTTATTAGGATGATTTAACTTGGATATTCTTCTTAGTGTTCTAATAGTTATTGCTTATGTTGGATTGATGTATTATATTTTTGGACTTTTAACGAAATTAATGAAACAAAAAAGTTCTGATTTCATGGTACAAATTTTACCGGGGTGGATTTTAATAATGGTATCAAGTAGTGGTGTATTATTATTAGCTCCACATTATTTAACATATCAAATTATTTTTAAACTAATAATGTTTACTTCTGTTGGAATTTGTTTGATTTCATTATTTTTATTAATTGTAGTAAAAAGACTCAGCTTAAGTAAATATAATGCTCTTATTTTGAAATTGAAAGAAAATAGGGAAATAAAATAAAGAATAGTACAGTTTCTTGTAAGGATTGAGTTCATAATTGTACCGGACTTAATCCTTTTCTTCGCTTTTTCATTTTTATTGAGAGTTTTTTGAGTTTATCGCTCACATTTTGCACTTTTAAATTTTTCTGCAATGTATTTCCAACCCTTGATACGATTGGGTCTATAAATATTTCAGATTATTCAAAAATATGATGTTTGTTGTATAAATAGTGTGAAAATGAAATCGGTATTTTTGATAAATAATAAAGGATTATTTTATCGTATGCATCAAGCCCAATCCAAATGGTATGAGCAAAAGGAGCATTTCTATGAAACAGTTATTCCATGTTTATGTCCTTTATTTTGGATTTGGATGGTTTGCTATCACCCAACCATTATGAAGGATTTTTTTATGCATAGATAATATTGCGGAAAATTCAGTTTTTCAAAAACATGTTGAATTATTTTAATGCGACACTAGTGATTAATATTGATTAAAATATTGTTATTGTTGTTTCAATAAATTTAAGCGTAATATCTCTGAAACAGCTTCTGTACGAGAGGTTACACCTAATTTTTTATAAATTTTGGTCAAATTATATTCAATTGCCCGTCTACTCATAAATAGTTGATCAGCAATTTCTTGATTACTATATCCTTTAATCAAGCTTTGAAGGATTGAAATTTCTCTTTGAGTGAGTAGTGAACATAGATTATCTTTTGAGGGAGCTGCTTGTACTAATTCTTTAAATAAGGAAAAGGGTAATAATACATTCCCTTTTAATGTAGCACGAATAGTCATAATTAAGTCTTTATAGGAAACAGTTTTATTGATTATCCCATAAATATTCAAATTCTTAATCAAGCTTAATTGTGAATAGCAATCTAATCCTGTATATAGAATGACTTTAGCTTGAGGATGTATCTCTAATAGTTTTTCCGTCAAATCAATACCAGAGCACTGGGGCATTTGTATATCAAATAAATAAATGTCATAATCTTGCGTTACAAATTCTTTATATACCTCTGCTACTTCATATAGATAGGTAACTTTAAAATCTTGTTCATTTTCTAATATGGTTTTAGTACCTATGCCAACCATTTGATGATCATCGACCAAAAGAATATGAATCAATTTCTTCACCTCAGAATTGTTATTTGAATTTCAACACCAAGACCAACTTCAGTTATTTGCTTTTATATTTTTAATTGTTGAAAGTACTTTACTGTCTCACTAGGGAGATTAGAATTTGGGTTTGCGATACCAAATGATCTGATCATAATAAAACTAAATCATGAAGATCATCTGCAAAATATTCCCTTTCTTAACGATAGCACCTTCTATAATAGAATCCAAATCAACTTTTGTTGATTTTCTAGCAAGTTTTGATAATCTAATTTAAAACAGGGAGTTTTAATTTCTCATTTTATAAAAATTAGATCAGTATTAAATTTGTACAACAAATAAGTAACTTAGGATATTTCTATACAATGGCCTCCTAAAATAATAAAGTGTGATTATTAATGTGAAATTTTTTTATTATTGTCCCCTTTGAATGTTTTGAAATAAAAAAGTATATAACTTTTATTTGACGTTTTGGTTAAATTTAGTTATATTGAAAATAACTAAATCGGAAGTAGGTGATGTGACATGATGAATAGATCCGTTTTTAACGAACTGCAATTCGGTTTGTTCAATTTCACACGCCTAAAATATATAAATTGACCACGCAGTGTATTTAAATCACAATTGTGGTGATTTGTATATTCTCTTAAATGTGCCTGTGAACCTTGTAACTGCCGAATTGCGCAGAGACAAGGTTTTTTTATGTTTTTATCGATTGATTACAAATGAAATGCACATTTAGGAGGAAAACAAATTGAATTTAACAACTTTAGGATTTTTAACATATTTTGAAGAGCAAATGACTGGATTTGAACAGGAGGCTAAGCTGGCGAATTGTGTGCCGGCTAGGGTTACTTTAGAGCATAAGCATTCCTATCGTGTACTGGCTGAAGAAGGAGAGTGGCTGGCAACGATTGCTGGACATTACGCGTATACATCATTAGCACGTGAGGATTTCCCGGCGGTTGGAGATTGGGTTCTAGTTGAGAAAATGCCGGGTGAGGAAAAGGCGATTATTCATAAATTGTTTACTCGAAAATCAGTCTTTTCACGTAAGGCTGCGGGTATGGAAATACAAGAGCAGATTGTAGCATCGAATGTTGATATTGTGCTTCTCGTTATGAGCTTAAATGCTGACTTTAATATTCGTCGTTTAGAACGTTATTTAGTAGCTGCGTGGGATTCAGGTGCAAAGCCGGTCATTGTATTGACGAAGGCTGATCTCTGTGAAGATGTCTCTAGTAAGATACGTGAGGTTGAGTCTGTAGCGTTTGGTGTGGATGTTTTTGTGACTAGTGCTCTGTCAGGTGAGGGCTTAGAAGATATTCGCGCGCTATTTACGGAAGGTGTGACGGGAGCATTGCTTGGCTCTTCTGGTGCAGGGAAATCCACTTTGACAAATGCTCTTAGTGGTGAGGAGCTTATGAAGGTTTCGGATATTCGTGAAGATGATGCGAAGGGGCGCCATACTACAACACATCGTGAGTTAGTTCTATTGTCAGGTGGCGGTTGTTTAATTGATACGCCTGGAATGCGAGAGCTACAATTATGGGATCAGGGTGACAGCTTATCCGCTAGTTTTCAGGATATTGAGGAACTTTCTGCGGCCTGTCATTACAGGGATTGTACACATCAGAAGGAGCCGCATTGTGCTGTGCAGCAAGCAATTACAGATGGCGAGTTTGAACAATCACGCCTCCAAAGCTACTTTAAATTGCAAAGAGAGCTTGCTTTTATCGAACGTAAAACAAATACTCAAGCTAAACTTAATGAGCAACGCAAATGGAAGCAAATTGCGAAAGGCTTAAAGAAAGGTAAAAAATCAAAATAAATATATCCTGATAGAAGAGTGAGCGAGTTATCAGCGATATTGAAGGTTTTATCAGCGGTGGGATAGGATTTATCATCGATTTTAAACAGTTTATCAGCGATAATCAAACTTCTATCAGCGATTTCAAAGTTAGGGGCACAGGCATGACAATCCAAAACATTAACCATTTATTATTTTCGGTGTCAAATCTAGAGGAATCCATCGCATTCTATGAAAAAGTTTTTGACGCAAAGTTATTGGTGAAGGGGGGCAGTACAGCCTATTTTGATGTAAATGGGCTGTGGCTTGCTCTTAATGTAGAAAAGGATATTCCACGCAATGAAATACATCAATCCTATACTCATATCGCATTCTCTATTCATGAGGATGATTTTGACAAAATGTATGAAAAGCTAATCCAACATAATGTCAACATTCTGAAAGGTAGACAAAGAGATGTAAGAGATAAAAAATCGATTTATTTCACTGATCCAGACGGTCATAAATTCGAATTCCATACAGGGACTTTACAGGATCGATTAGATTACTATAAGAAGGAAAAAATGCATATGGAGTTTTTTGATGTCTAATGTTGCAACACTCCTTCCAATGAGAACGTTGATAATAGTAGAAGGGGTGATCTTATGAAAAAAGCGATTATTTTTGATATGGATGGTACTTTATTTCAAACAAATCTTATATTAGAGCCAGCACTATCGGCAACTTTTGAGGTGTTGCGTGCAAAGGGCTTGTGGCAGGGAGATACACCAATAGAGAAATATCGCGAAATTATGGGGGTTCCATTACCTGTTGTCTGGGAAACGTTATGTCCTATGCACACGCTAGAGACACGTGAAGAAAGCAATACATTATTCCATGTTAAGCTTATTGAACAAATACGTAATCGCCAGGGTGCATTGTATCCAAATGCAGAGCAAACACTTGAGGCTTTGGCAGAAAACTTTCATTTATTCATAGCAAGTAATGGACAAGTTGAGTATTTACAAGTAATAGTAGAAACCTATCAATTACAGCGTTTTATTAAAGGTACATATAGCATTCAGTCTATTTCGAGTGGTCATAAATCGGATTTAGCGAAAAAGGTCATCGAGGAAAATGCTATTCAACATGGAGCAGTTGTTGGTGACCGTTCTTCTGATATTCAGGCAGCTATTGACAATCAGCTACTCTCAGTTGGTGTTCGCTTTGACTTCGCGCAAGAAACGGAATTAGAAAAAGCAGACATCGTCATTAATAATTTAAATGAGTTACTCTATTTGAAGCTAGGGTAAAGTTTTATCGACTACATTTTCTATTTTATCCACCAACCTTTTCATTTTATCGAGAACTATGAATGGTTTATCGGAAATTTTCAGTCATTTATCGACATGCATTGCAATTCATAAGGAAAAAGAGTAAAATGATGCCAATCTATAGTAAAAGCGTTGATAAGGAAAAGTAAATTGGGTAAGCATTAAATAGAGAGCCTCTGTTGGTGGAAATGAGGTAAATGACCCCTTTTGAAAATGACCTTTGAGCTTCGTACCGAAAGCAAGTTTGCGAGTAGATTACGACGAGATGGGCACTCGTTACAACAGCGGCAGTATCTCTCACTTCTTTTAAAATGAGACGTACTGATGGAGGCAAATAGTGTGAGCTATTTGTAAATATAGGTGGTAACACGGGTATACTCGTCCTAATCAATTTTGATTAGGGCGTTTTTTTTATCTTCATTCAGGACTTGCCTGAATGAAGATAAAGCCTCCGGCGGATATCATGGATTTTAAAAGGAAGAATTGTGCTAGCACAATTCAAAATCCAGACGGCATTGTTTATCTGCGCGAAAGCGAAGCGTCAGCGGCAATTACGCCGAGGCGCAATTGATTTACACTTTTTTTGTACAATTTTTTCGAGGGGAGCAACTTAGGATGACAATCGTTATTGGAGGCGCGTGGCCATATGCAAATGGTTCTTTGCATTTAGGGCATGTTGCCGCATTATTACCGGGTGATATTTTGGCTAGATATTATCGACAAAAGGGCGAGAAGGTATTGTATGTTTCGGGAAGTGACTGTAATGGCACGCCGATATCTATTCGGGCTGCACAGGAAAATACGACAACGGAAGCAATTGCTAATCATTATCACGAGGAGTTTTCAAGATGCTTCAATGATTTAGGATTTACCTATGATTTGTATACGAGAACCGACGCTCAGCACCATCATGAAGCTGTTCAAACGATTTTTTTGCAGCTACTAGCGAACAATTTTTTATACAAAAAGAAAATTGAACAAGCCTATTGTGAAACGGACAAGCAATTTTTGCCGGACCGATTTGTAGAGGGAACTTGTCCAAACTGTGGTGCGAAGGCACGCGGTGACCAATGTGATAATTGCTCAACAATTTTAGATCCGCTCGATTTAATCGATAAACGCTGTAAAATTTGTGGGAATGAGCCAATTATCAGGGAGACAGAGCATTTTTATTTTGCTTTTAGTCAGTTTCAAGGGAGACTGGAGACTTATTTAGCAGAAGCAAAGGCAGAAAAACGCTGGCGGGACAATGCTCTAGGTTTAACAGAGCGTTACTTGGCAGAAGGGGTCCCTGACCGCTCTGTAACAAGAGATTTACCAAATGGTGTCGATGTGCCCGTACCAGGTTTTGAAGGCAAAAAAATATATGTGTGGATTGAAGCGGTAGCAGGTTACTTAACAGCGAGTATTGAATGGGCGAAGCAGCATCAAATAGCGATTGAAGATTTATGGAATGAAGAAACGATTTCGTATTATGTGCATGGTAAGGATAATATTCCGTTTCATACAGTTATATGGCCAGCAATTCTTATGGGAATAGGAGCGAAGGCCTTACCAACACATATTGTATCAAATGAATATTTAACATTAGAAAAACGAAAGTTATCGACGAGCCAAAACTGGGCGGTATGGGTGCCTTATATTTTGAGTCGATACGATGCAGATTCTATTCGTTATTTTTTAACAATGAATGCACCAGAAAATCGTGATACTGATTTCTCATGGCGAGAATTTATTTATAGTCATAATGGCGAATTGCTCGGCGCTTATGGTAATTTTGTCAACCGTACATTGAAGTTTTTAGAGAAATCGTTTGATAGCCAAGTGCCTCATGCCGAGATAGATAATACTATTCGAAAACACACGATTCAGCTGTTTAATGAAGTTGGGATTCATATAGAAGCGGGGCATTTTAAACAAGCTTTAGAATCTATTTTTGAATACATTCGTGGAGCTAATCGATATTTTGACGAACAGCAGCCGTGGCTACAGGTGAAAGAGAATGTGGAAGCTGGCAATCGAACACTAGCAACGTGTGTGTACATTATTGCTAACCTTGGACAGCTATTACATCCATTTTTACCGTTTTCAGCTGAGAAGGTGAGAAAAATGTTAGGAATCGATGAAGTAATGTGGCATGAGCAAGTGGATTTACCAACAAGCATTAGTGAAGTGACACCGTTGTTTGAACGTCTTGATGTTGAATTGATTGAAGAGGAATATCAAAAGTTAGTAGAGGACAGTAGATAGGAAAAATGAAAGCAGTATGACATCTTTTAAGTCATACTGCTTTAACTATTTAATTCATAACAGGTGTTAATTTAGCAACAACAATACTATTGATAGCATTAATATAAGCTAGCGCACTCGCTTTTAAAATATCTGTATCCGCAGCTTTTGCGATATATTTTTCACCTTCATGCTCAATTGTAATTTTTACTTTACCAAGCGCTTCTTTACCGCGCGAAACGCTATTGATATTATACTCTACAAGTTTCACATCAATGTTTGTAATTTCTGCGATGGCTGAATATAGGGCATCAATTGGACCTGAGCCAACCGCACTTGCTTTAAATATCTCATCACCTTTACGTACTCTCACACTTGCTGAAGGGAAGCTTGCATTGCTGACGACTTGTAAATCATCGAAGTCGAAGAACTGATCACTATAATGAGTGGCATTAGCATTGTTTGCGTCATGTTTTTCATAATAGCTTTCCACAATTACATATAAATCGTGATCGTAAACTTCTTTCTTTGCGTCTGCAAGCTTTAAGAAGCCTTCAAAGATTCCTTCAAATTCATCCGCTGAAAGATTAGAAAAGCCAAGTTTTTCAAGGGCATTTTTCACCGCGTGACGCCCAGAGCGAGCTGTCAGGACTAGCTCCATATCGTCAAGACCTACATCTTCTGGATGCACAATTTCATAGGCATCACGAGATTTAAGAAGACCGTCTTGATGGATACCAGAGGAATGGGCAAAAGCATTATCCCCAGTAATCGCTTTGTTTACTTGTACGTCTAAGCCCATAAAGCTTGAAACAAGACGAGACGTATTCATAATTTCTCTTGTGTTGATACGTGTCTCAGCATTGTATACAGAGCTACGTGTTTTCAACGCCATGACGACTTCTTCTAATGCTGCATTTCCTGCGCGTTCGCCAATACCGTTAATTGTACATTCTACTTTATCAGCGCCGTTTTTAATCGCAGCTAGTGTGTTCGCAGTAGCCATACCAAGATCATTATGACAATGAACACTTAGTAAAACGCTATCGTCTAGGTTTTTCATACGCTCATTTAGTTTATATATCATCGCTCCGAATTCTTCTGGTTCTGCAAAGCCGACTGTGTCAGGTACATTAATTATCGTTGCACCAGCCTTCATGACAGCTTCAATTGTTTTCCAAAGATACTCGAAATCTGAACGAGATGCGTCTTCTGTTGAATATTGGACTTGTGGTAGAAGAGTTTTCGCATATTTTACTGCATCAACGCCAATTTGTAGAATTTGATCCTTGGATTTACTAAATTTTTTCTCAACATGAATGTCAGAAGTACCAAGCACCATATGAATCATCGGATTTTCAGCGTATTTTACAGCGTTATAAACAGCATCAATATCTGCCTGTACGGCACGGGCTAAAGCGGTAATCATAATGTCATTTGTATTTCCAACTTTTTGTGCGACTGCTTTAACTGCATCAAAATCTCCTTGTGATGAAGCAGGGAAACCAGCCTCGATAATATCGACGCCTAATTTTTTGAGTTGCTGAGCAATCTCTACTTTTTCGTATAAATTCAGTTTTGCACCTGGCACTTGCTCGCCGTCACGTAAAGTTGTATCAAACACCCAAATTTTTCTTCCCATTTCCAAACACTCCTTTTGTTGTAGTTGTCATTATATTGATAATGTCTCAGCCTTGCACAATAGAGACGAAATCTACACCTAGGCCAATAAAAATAAAAAAACCCGCCTCTATATAAAAATATAGAGACGAGTTTATGCTCACGGTACCACTCTAATTGACCTTCTCCTTACAGAAAAAGTCCCCTTATCGACAGCTATCACTGTCTATCCTGTTAACGGAGGAAACCGACGTCCCTTACTCGAAGTTCAGGGAGTGGCTCATGGACGAGTTCAAAATGTGTGTCTATCGGTTTGCACCAACCACCGACTCTCTACAAGTACACTTGCATTTCTACTATTTCCAATCTTGGCCTACAATAATGTGTTGTTGAAAGCAATAATACTTGGATATCTTCGAATTGTCAATAATATTCTAAAAATTATTTTTTTTCTGTCTTGTTGTGATGAGGCAACAATTTATTATAAAGTCAATCATTTGATAATAATAAAAAACCCCCCTATTTATGACTTATCTCCGAAATTTGGGGATGATGTTGTTAAATCGTATGCCATGTATATAGGTTGATTGGAGTAGAGGCTGGGCGACTCCTTGGGGATCAGCAATAGAGGAACGAAGGCTAAAACCATCACGTCCTGTGATAACGCCTTCGTGACCAACATCCTGTTGCCCCAAGCGGCTCATCGGACGCCCTCAGGAAGCTTTGCTCTGTGCGAAAGCGTAGTGCTAACGTAGCGGCAGCAACAAAATATTTTATCTGTGCGAAAGCGAAGCGACAGCAACAAAATATTTTATCTGTGCGAAAGCGAAGCGACAGCAACAAATGTTTTCTGTAGCGACAGCTACAAATGTTTTATCTGTGCGAAAGCGAAGCGACAGCAACAAATGTTTTCTGTAGCGAAAGCAAAGCGACAGCTACAAAGCGCCCAGCCGGAACGGAAATCAATCCCACGTTATAATAATAATCAATATTTCTAGCAATTAATGTAAATATTTATGAGATAATAAATGGGTAATTAATAGTTTAGAAAGAAGGCGTGACAATGAAATTTGTATTTGATTTAGACGGTACAATTTGTTTTAAGGGTCAACCATTAAGTGAAGGAATTACAAATGCTCTAGAAGCTTGTATACATAATGGGCATGATATTATTTTTGCATCAGCTCGTCCGATTCGTGATTTATTGCCTGTATTACCTGAAACAATGAGGAAATTTCCAATGGTAGGGGGGAATGGTGCATTTGTTGCACGAAACGGAGAAATTGTTGAGGTAACAGCATTTACAACAGAAATTGTAGAAGAGATTCAAAACATTATTTCAGCTTTTCAACTGCCTTATTTAGTAGACGGTGATTGGGATTATGCGTATACAGGTAGTGAGACACATCCAATTTATCAAAATTTAGATCCACTAAAGCTTGCGAAAAACGTGTCATTCCATGAGTTAAATGATATCGTAAAAATTGTTTTATTTCCTGGAGAGCAACATAAAGAAATAATGGCTGAATTACAGAGGTTACCGATATCGGTGTATGAACATACTTCAGAAAATATTGTAGATATGAGCCCGAATGGCATTGATAAGTGGAATGGTTTAACGAAGTTAGATATCACTGAAGGCGAATTCATCGCGTTTGGGAATGATGCGAACGATGCCTCTATGTTTGTAAAGGCGAAGGAAAGCGTTTGTGTAGGTGACCATAAAGTATATGAGCTTGCGTCCTTACAAGTGCTAAGTGACGAGACTGCAGTAATTGACATGTTAAATACGTTAAATGAAAAGTACAAATAAGAAGCATTACCTGAGCGGAGACTAGGAGTTGAGTGCGTGACTGAAAAAGAATATTTAGAATTCCAAAAACTCATTTCAATGGGTGAAGAACTAAACTTTTATTATAAAAATGATGAGTACTGGATAAGTCATAATCCAGGCAGATCTTTTCTATCAAGAACAAAAAATTCTTATACCCAAGAGTTTAGTGGATACAAAGAGCTTTTTGAAAATGCAACAATAGAAGGTACAAAAATTTCTGAAATATATCCAGAACTAAGACTACTAAAATAAAGCAAATTATTCATGAATTATCCAATAAATGATATTCGAATAACATATACTAGATTTAAAAGATATGAAAAAGTTATCCTCTCCCGAATTGTATCTAATAACCAAATACAATTCGGGATGGATAATCGATAACTTTAGTAAAACAAGCTTCTTGAAAATGACTTTTTACTCCACTTTAAATCGTGAAACCTGTGATTGTAATTCCTCAGCCATGTTTGATAGTGTAGCAGCAGAAGCGGCCACTTCTTCAATAGTCGCTAATTGTTCCTCAGAAGCAGAAGCTACATTTTGTAGATTCGAAGAAGACATTTGTGCAATTGTTGCAATTTCATCGAAGGATGCGTAAATTTGTTCAGCACTTGATGACATTTCCTCAGAAACTGTCGTTGCTTCTTGAATTTGCTTGGATACTTGTTCAATCAGTTCAACGATTTTTGAGAAGCCTTCCTCAGCTACGTTTACAACTTGTATACCCACTTGTACTTCTTGTGTACCAGTATCCATCACAGTGACGGCACGGTTCGTATTCTGTTGGATTTCTGAAATCAGAGTTGCAATTTGTTCAGCAGATTTCTTAGATTGTTCAGCTAATTTCTTTACTTCATCTGCAACTACTGCAAAGCCACGACCATGATCCCCTGCACGTGCTGCCTCAATTGCAGCATTCAGTGCTAGCAAATTTGTTTGCTCTGCGATATCCGTAATGAGACCAATAATATTCCCAATTTCAACAGAGTGGTTTTCTAAATTTTTCACAACGCTAGCAGATTCTAAAACCGCTGAATTAATTGTGTCCATCTGAGTAATAACTCGATGTAGCGATTCATTTCCTTTATTAGCCTCAGTATTTGTCTCTATAGCAAGCTCTGAAACGGCAGCTGTAGTCGCAGCTAATTGTTGAATGCCTTTTGTCATAGTTTTCATAGCTACTGAGCTTTCAGTTGCATTTTTGCCTTGAGCTTCGGAGCCACTTGCAACTTCTTGTATCGAGGAAGTAATTTGTTCTGTCGCTTGGATTGTTTGCTCGGCACTTGCGGTTAATTCAGCAGCAGAACCACTTACTTGCACAGTGTTATGGCGTACATTTGTAATAAGATTCTTTAAATTTACCGCCATTTGATTAAAGGCCAGTGCTAAATCACCTACTTCATCACGATTCTTAATGTGAATTTGCTCAGTTGTTAAATCGCCCTCAGCAATCTTTTTCGCAGTCTTTGCCATACCTTTGATAGGGCGGGAAATAAGGCTTCCCATGACAATTGCAATTATCAGACTAATGACAACAGCAAACACGCCAAGAATAATCATTTGGACTTTAATGGATTGAATTTCTTTTGATGCAGCAGCGATTTTTCCTTTTATATATTCATCTTGGTAGTTTGCAAGGTTAGCTACACGTTCATCGAATTGTTTATTAATTAGGCGGCCTTGTGAGCTATCGAGCTTTTCGTATTGCTCAATTTCTCCTGCAGCCTTTAATGAAAACATTCGATCTGCGAACTGTTGTACATCTTGCTCACTTTTATTGATTGCATCTAATAATTCAATGGATTTTTTAGAATCGAACGATGCCTTTAATTCATCATATTTCTTTTTAAATTCTTCACGTGAAGCCTGATTACTTTGAAAATTTTGCTTGTCCCCAAGTAATAGATAGCCTCTCATATTTACAAGTTCTTGTTTAGCAATTGCACGAAGCTCTTGAATACCAATAGATTTAGTTGTTTGTTCTTCAAGTAATACACGATAGTTCTCGTTTACGGAATTAAGCTGTTTGAAATTTAACCCAATTGTTCCGACTAATACTAAAATAACGATAAAAAAACCGAGTATTAATTTCTTGTAGATAGTAAATCGCATAGTTGTTGTTTCCTTTCTCAGCATTTTAGTAGAAATGTTACAAAAAAATGAAATATGTATATACCATTTATATCAGATTATATGAATTTTACAAAGTATTATGAGTATTTTAACTATAATTAATAAGATTAAAAAGGAAGTAAATTGTAGAAAAGATAATAAAAAAAGCAGATTAAATTGCTGTTTTACTGTAAGTGAAAGTGGATAGTTACATATAGATCACAAACAATTATGACAATTTACATAAATTTGAAACTAAATGAACTGTAGTACGTAAAATTAATAAAGGGATAAGCAAGGATGTGGAAAGATGTATAGGCCAATTTTGAAATTACCGAAAACGAAATATGAAAACATTTGGGACTATATCGGTGGCGGGTTATTTGTACTGTCCATTCTTTATATTTTTGTAATGTGGGGCAAACTACCCGAGGAGATTCCAGGTCATTTTAATGGTGCGGGAGAAGTTGATCGTTGGGGTTCAAAAATAGAGGTACTCATCGTGCCGTTTATCGGAATATTTCTATGGATTTTGCTTGGGCTACTTGAAAAAGCTCCGCAAATGCATAATTACCCAGCACGTTTAAATGAAAGTAATGTAGAGGCATTTTATTTAAATAGCCGAAAAATATTAAATGAAATAAAAAACCTCTGTCTAATTTTATTTGCAGCTATATCATTCCAAATGGTACGAATTGCCCTTGGGGAGGCAGTGAGCCTTGGTTGGTGGTTCCTACCAATAGTGCTAATTGCAACAGCTATTCCGATTATTAAAGGAAAAGTGGCGACTACAAAAATAAAGTAACTTATCTTCATTCAGCAAATGTTTTTTATAGCGAAAGCGAAGCGTCAGCTAAAAATGTTTTTTGTAGCGAAATTGATTAAGTTATTGTAAACCTTGAACGCTCGAGAAAATTCGAGCGTTTTTTTTGTACGAAAATTTCACTAAATCAGCTATACTATCAAAACCAAGAGAAAATTGTATTGATAATTAGAAGAGGTGTCAAAGCTATGCTAAAAAAATTTAAAATTAAGGATGGACTGTCCGTTGCAATTCATAACCAACCGCAGGATCTGATACTAGAGGGAATATCCCAAGCAGGAAATGCACCTCATGATCGAATAATTGCCTTAGTGTTTAATATTGATGAAATGGTAACGCATTTACAAAATATACTAAAGTTAAACACTCTTGCGGAACAGGGTTATTTATTTTTTGTTTATCCGAAAAAGGGGAACAAGAAGTATGAACAGTTTATCCATCGCGATGAAATCTTCCCAGCGATTCAAGTGGACGAGGAAAAATACATTGCTGGCAGCGATTATAAATTTGCAAGTCTTATGTCATTAGATGAGACATTTTCTATATTAAGCATAAAGAGAGATGGTAAGGGACGCGGCAAGAAGAAGACAGCGAGTAGTCAGTGTGTTAGTGACTATGAAGGTATGATTCCTCAATTGCGTGAATCACTTGCAGAAAATCCGGATGATTTAGCATTTTATGATGGGTTAACACCAGGTTATCAAAAGGACTGGGCTCGTTATATTTATAGTGCGAAAAAGGAAGAGACGCAGGTAGCACGTTTAGAGGAGATGCGTGAAATTATTAGATTAGGCTACAAAACAAAGGAACTATATCGAAAAGCAAAGGCAGAAGGTAAAGCATAAATAACAAAGAAACTTTATTGATTCTTTTAAATGATACTATATTCATTGTAATTGGTAATCCTATCATTAACCTATCTTGTGAAATAAAATAGAGGGTTAGCAACGAATTAGGATTCATATGTTGAAAAGAGGGCAGAGTATGAAGAACACATATATTGAACAAGTGGATGAAAAATGGCGAGAGAGTTTTGCCAAACTTGTGGAAGTGGTAGAAAGCAATTTACCAGAGGGTTTTGAAGAGAGTATGTATTATGACATGGTAAGCTATGTTGTCCCACTATCTACTTTTCCGAAGGGCTATCATGTCACACCCAATACTCCCTTGCCCTTTATAAGTCTTGCTGCACAAAAACGTCATATTGCAGTTTATCATATGGGCATTTATGCAGATCAAGCGTTACTCTCGTGGTTCCAGGAGGAATATGCGAAACGAGTACCGACGAAACTCAATATGGGGAAAAGCTGTATTCGTTTTACAAGCACTAAAAATATTCCGTATGAATTAATTGGAGAGCTTGTTTCGAAAATGACACCAGTACAATGGATTACAAAATATGAAGGGGAGTTAAACAAATGAAAAGTGCTACTACATTTTTAATGTTTCAGGGACAAGCCAATGAAGCTATTCAGCAATATCAACAGTGGTTTTCAGAATTACAGGTGGAAAGCTTAACTTATATGGAAAACTCACAACAGGTTGCGATGGCTGTTCTTAATTTAAAAGGTTTGAAAATAAAGGTGAATGATAGTGTAATACAGCATAACTTTACATTTACACCGTCAACTTCTATTTTTATGGAATGTGAGTCTGAAGAAGAAATCGACAGTCTAGTTGCTCAAATTTTAGAGGGTGGACAAGCGTTAATGCCACTTAATAATTATGGGTTTTCTAAGAAATTTGCCTGGATTCAGGATCGCTTCGGTGTATCCTGGCAATTAACGTATAATTGAATTTCAAAAGAAATATATATAAATAGTGGATGAGATCATTATGTTAGTAGAAGATGAAACAAGGCGTAATTATGTTAAAAGGAGAATAGAATATGGCAGTAACTTTAGAGAGGCACGACATAAAATATGCTGAAGCAATGCATGCGCTGTCTTCCATGCCGCAGGTTCGAGATGCACTAGGGTTACCTGCTGGCAAAGTGGAAGATACGATAAATTTTATTAAACGTGAATGTGTGGATGAAGAGGCTGGAAAGACAGTTCCTCGTGTTGTCTTAGATGAGGAAGGACAACTTATTGGTGTGACGGCGTTAATGTTTATTGATCACAATAAAAAAAGCTGTCATATTGGTTCATGGCTAGGCTATGAATTTTGGGGAAAAGGCTATAATCTTCAATCAAAAATTGCAATTTTAGATATTGCATTCTTTGAGTTAGGGTTAGAGCGTGTTTTTGCAGGAGCTAGAAAGGTTAATATCCGTTCACAAAAGGCTCAGGAGAAGTTGTCTTTTATTCGATTAGGAGTAGAAAATGATTATCCGCAGGAGCATTCGTGGCTAGAGGTCAAAGAAAAGCAGCCATGTGTTTTAAATGTTTTTGAGCGCGAAGATTTTGTTCGATATCGTACAGCCTTAAAGAAAGTGGAAGGTGTGCGGGAAGACTATTTACAACAATTATTATTAGCTGATGAAAGTGAAGTCGCTGTTCGAGAATATTTAAATGACGGTGAATTATACGAGATTAAATGTGGTGATCAGTTAGCGGGTGTAGCTTTACTTCTTGCACAGTCTGATGCAACAGTAGAGTTGAAAAATATTGCGATCGTACCGAAGTATCAAGGTAAAGGGCTTGGGAAGGAAGCGCTGCGACAAATAACAACGGTTTGTCAATCTCAAGGATATAAAACGATAAGAGTTGGAACTGCAAATTCTAGTATTGATAATATTGCATTCTATCAAAAAGCAGGTTTTCGTATGGAAGCAATTGAAAAAGATTTTTTCAGCAATTATCCAGAGCCAATTTATGAAAATGGAATTCGTGCACTAGATATGATTTTCTTTTCAAAGGCATTATAAAATAATATAGAAATAAAAAATACCCGTCCAACTTGAGTTGTGCGGGTATTTTTATTCGCCAAGCAACAATGCCATCAATTTTTCTTTCGAATGTAAAAAATCATCTAGAGTATAGCGATCTAGGACGGCTAAATAGGCTTGTAGTGCTTCGTATAATACGCCTTTTAGCTGACATTCTGGAGCAATTTTACAAAGATTATTTTCTTTGTCGAAGCACTCGACAAGATGAAAATCCTCTTCTGTATGACGCACTATTTCACCAATTGTAATGGTTTTTGGATCAATTGCTAAACGTATACCGCCGCCTCGTCCACGAATAGTTTCTATGTAACCTAGTAGTCCGAGCTGATGTGTCACCTTCATTAAATGGTTTTTCGATATATTATAAGCATCAGAAATTTCTTGGATAGTTGATAGTTGGCCTTCTTCCTTCGCACCCAGATATATGAGTGTTCGAAGAGAATAATCTGTGTATAAAGTTAAGCGCATAAGAACACCCTACTTTCTATAGTTCAAAATAATTATAGCATTTTTACCTTGAAGTATTATAAATTCAATACTTTTTTAAAGATGTATTTAAAATACATTAATTATGTCCATTTTGTTAAAGATGTATTTTATATATTGCTTTTAAAAAATCAAAGCGTTATATTGTAATCACGAAAGGGCGGTAAGCGATATGTTAAAACAAGAAACAGTACAAATTATTAAAGCAACAGTTCCTGTATTAGAGGTTCATGGAGTGGAGATTACTAAAACGTTTTACAAAAATATGTTTCAAGCTCATCCAGAATTATTAAATATTTTTAACCATACGAATCAAGAAAAAGGTCGTCAGCAAACAGCATTAGCAAACACAGTTTATGCGGCTGCAGTTCATATTGAAAATTTAGAAGCTATTTTACCAGCGGTGATGTTAATTGCTCATAAACACCGTAGTCTAGGTATTTTACCTGAGCACTATCCAATTGTAGGAGAAAACTTACTAAAAGCGATTAAAGAAGTGCTAGGTGATGCAGCAACGGATGACATCATTAATGCTTGGGCTGAAGCATATGGTGTCATTGCGGATATCTTCATTCAAGTAGAAGAAGAGCTATATCAAAAAGCTGAGGGCAATGGCGGATGGCGCTTATTTAAACCGTTGAAAGTGGCGAAAAAAGTAGTAGAAAGTGATCTTGTAACATCTATTTACTTTGAAAATGAAGATGGTTCCCCTCTACCAGCTTATGAGCCAGGTCAATATATAAGTATCCGTGTGAAAGTACCAGGCGAAGAATATTTAATGAACCGTCAATATACGCTTTCACAAGCAAGTGGAGAAGGCAGCTACCGCATTTCAGTAAAACGTGAAAGCGATCATACGCCAAATGGTAAAGTATCGAACTTTATTCATGATGTATTAGAAGTGGGAGACTTAGTGGATGTAAGTGCTCCAGCAGGGCTGTTTGTATTAGAAGAAACTTCTGCTCCAATTACATTTGTAAGTGGTGGTATCGGTGTAACTCCATTAAACAGTATGCTGCAATCACTAAAAGATGATACGACAAATGAAGTGAGCTTTATCCAGTGTGCGCGCAATGAAAAAGTAGTGGCATTTAGCGATGACATTCAAAAGAAAGTAAATGCGCTTCCAAATGCAACATACACAGCGTTATATTCGGATGAAGATAAGAAAATCTCAAAAGAATTATTAGCTGAAAAAGTAGCCAATAATGCAGATGTTTATGTATGTGGACCTGTAGGCTTTATGGAAGCTGTTATTGAAAATTTACATGAGATTGGCGTGAAAGACGAAAAAATTCATTTTGAATTCTTTGGTCCAGCAATGCAATTAGCAAAATAAATAAATATATGAACCCTTGTTATGAGAAGCAGTTTTCTGCACTTGTAGCAGGGGTTTTTGTGTGCATAGGTATGAAAAAGTCATTAGATTTTAACTTCTTTCAGCGGGTGTCCAAACGCCCGCTGAAATAGGAGAACTCAGTCTAAGAACGCCACGTCCTGTGGCATTACTGATTAAAAGAAAGAAAAGAAGATAAGGAGAATAACCTGAAATTGACTAGATAAAACGTTGATACAACAGGAAAAGAACATTGTAACTATGCGGAAGAAAAAATTAGGACTTTCATGTTGACATTATACCTAGTGGGGTATATCATGAATCTCGTAAGCAAGTTCAATCAATCGTTTTGAAAGGAGGCGTGAACAGTATGGCTTACGGTATAAAAACAGCTAATCGAGTGAAGCGAATAGAAGGTCAATTGCGTGGTGTTTTACGCATGATGGAAGAAGAAAAAAACTGTAAAGATGTGATTACGCAGCTATCTGCCGTGCGTTCTGCGGTTGATCGGACTATCGGAGTAATTGTTAGTGGAAATTTATTGGAATGTGTAACGACGGCTGAAGGGGATGCCGAAAAAGTGAATACGGCCATCCAAGAAGCGATGGATTTAGTCGTGAAAAGTAGATAAATTTTATATACCCTAAATAGTATGTGTGAGGAGGCAGTATTACTTGGAAACATGGATTATACTTGCTGTTGTTATAGCATTTTTCGTTTGGCGAATGAAGCCGACGAAAGGAGTACAGTCAATTTCAGCGGCACAATTGAAAAATATTCTAAATGATAAGGATAAAGTTTTTATCGATGTGCGTACACCTGCTGAATATAAGGGGCGAAATATCCCGCAATTCAAAAATATTCCGCTCGGTTCTAGTTTTGACAAATTACCAAAGGATAAAGAGATCGTTGTCATTTGCCAAAGCGGCATGCGTAGTAGTCAGGCATGTAAGCAATTAAAAAAACAAGGATTTGAACGTGTAACAAATGTCCGCGGAGGCATGAGCGCGTATTAGGAGGAGAATAACATGAAAGAAGTTTCGGTAAAGGAAGTACAACAGGCTTTAGAGCAAGGTCAGGCATTACATTTAATCGATGTACGTGAAGTAGATGAAGTAGAGGCAGGACACATTCCTGGCATTATTCATATTCCACTTGGCTTACTTGAATTTCGTATGCATGAGCTAAATAAAAATGAATCATATGTTATGGTCTGTCGATCAGGTGGTCGCAGTGGTAGTGCCACTCAGTTTTTAGAAAGCCAAGGCTTCGATGTATCTAATATGGTTGGGGGCATGCTCGCTTGGGAGGGTGAAGGAAAGTAAGAGGATGCAGGGAAACCTGTAACGTGACTATATTTTTTTAGTTAAAATAATACCCGTATAGGTATGAGGGAGGAAGTTATGAGTATTAAGGTAGATTTTCAGCTAGATGCCAAGGGGCTTTCTTGTCCTATGCCAATTGTTAAAACGAAAAAAGCGATGGCTGATTTAGTAGATGGTCAAATTTTAGAAGTATCGGCAACGGATAAGGGTTCTAAAGCGGATATTGCTGCGTGGGCTGAATCTGTGGGTCATCAATATATTGGGACAGTGGAAGAAGAAATCGTGCTTAAACATTACATTCGCAAATGTTCTGACGACACGATGGATGAGCAAGCATTTGAACAAATAATTGAGTTAGAAGAGATGGTGGAACGGGAAGGTCTGATTCTCGATGTTCGTGAGGAGGCAGAGTTTGCTTTTGGTCACATCGAGGGAGCAAAGTCTATTCCGATGGGAGAGCTAGAAGCACGCCTTTCTGAACTTAATAAAGAGCAAGAGATTTATGTCGTTTGTAGAACTGGGAAGCGTAGTGATTTAGCTGCTCAAAAGCTTGCAGCACATGGCTTTACAAAGGTATTTAACGTTCTGCCAGGTATGACATCCTGGGAAGGTAATTTAATAAATAACATTTAGGGGGATATTATTATGTCAAATAAAGTAGCGATAATTGCAAGTAACGGTGGTCTTTTCGATGCGTATAAGGTGTTCAATATCGCAACAGCAGCGGCGGCTACAGAGAAAGAAGTAGCTATCTTCTTTACATTCGAAGGGTTGAATTTAATTCATAAACAAGGAATGCATGCATTACCTATGCCTGCAGGAGCGGAGCATTTTGCAGAAGGGTTTGCTAAAGCTAATGTACCGGCAATTCCTCAATTAGTGGAAATGGCACAAGAATTAGGTGTGAAATTTATTGCATGTCAGATGACTATGGATGTAATGGGTTTAACGACAGGTGATTTTATTGAAGGTATCGAGGTTGGGGGAGCTGTGACATTCTTAGAGTTCGCGAAAGATGCAGCACCGTCATTAACATTCTGATTAACATAATTGATTAGTACTAGTTATACAAGCGGAGAGGACAGTCCTTTCCGCTAAAAAAATCAACAAAATAATACCTTTGGGGGTAATAGGAGTGTCAGTTTTAAAATGGAGTGCAGCGCAGGTAGCGAAAAAAGTAATTAATAATGAAGAATTATTTATTTTAGATGTTCGAAATGCCGATGTATTCGAAGATTGGAAAATTGATGGCCATAAATTTGAATACCTTAATATTCCGTATTTTGAGCTACTAGATGGCGTCGAGGATATTTTACCGAAGATACCAGCTGATAAAGATGTGTTAGTTGTTTGTGCGAAAGAAGGATCATCGCTGATGGTAGCTGAGATGTTATCAGAAGCAGAGCGTACGGTGGGTTATTTAACTGGTGGAATGAAAACGTGGAGTGAATATTTAGAACCTATTAAAGTTGGAGATTTAACAGGTGGCGGTGAGCTTTATCAATTCGTACGTTTAGGGAAGGGTTGCCTTTCTTATATGGTCATCTCTGAGGGTGAAGCAGCGATTATCGATGCTGTGCGTTTTACAGACGCATTCACAAGCTTTGCAGAAGAGAAAAACGTAACAATTAAATATGTCTTCGATACACATTTACATGCTGATCATATTTCTGGTGGACGGCATATAGCGGCTACTACTGGTGCGATGTATTATTTACCACCAAAAGATGCCGAAGAAGTTGTGTTTGACTATACACCTTTGCTTGATGGAACAACTGTACAAGTTGGCGCCTCGAAAATTGATGTAGGAGCGATTTATTCGCCTGGTCATACAATTGGTTCAACGTCATTTGTTGTGGACAACAAGTATTTATTAACTGGAGATATTTTATTTATTGATTCAATTGGACGCCCTGATTTAGCAGGTCTTGCGGAAGATTGGGTTGGAGATTTACGCGAAACACTTTACAAACGATACAGAGAATTATCGGATGATTTAATTGTTTTACCAGCTCATTTTATGATTATTGATGAACTAAATGAAGATGGAACTGTAGCAAAACATCTTGGACAATTATTTGCCGAAAATCACGGTTTAAATATTAAAGATGAAGCAGAATTCCGAAGTGCTGTAACAGAGCATTTGCCTCCACAGCCAAATGCATATCAAGAAATTCGTCAAGTAAATATGGGTAAGATTACTCCATCGCAGGATGAGCAGACAGAGATGGAAATTGGTCCGAATCGCTGCGCAGTTCGATAGTCCATTTATAAAAGCTAGTGAAATGCAATGAGTACGCTTGCGTGGTTATAGCATGTAATACCGTGAAGCGAAGGTGCTCATCCTTCGCAAAGTCGTGAAAAACAAACAGAACCGGCGAAATCGCTTACAATCTTTTGCCGTTCCAAAGGAGAAAAATATGAAATCAAACTTACAACTAGATGCAAAGGGTTTATCTTGTCCAATGCCTATAGTGAAAACAAAAAAAGCTATAGATACATTAGCTTCAGGGGAAATTTTAGAGGTTCAAGTGACAGATAAGGGGGCTCTAGCAGACATCCCTGCTTGGGCAAAAGCTGGCGGTCATATAATTTTAGACAAATCTGAAGACGCTAGTGTCATTACATTCTTTATTCAAAAAGCTTAAAATTAGTGAGAGTTGTCTCTTCTATTAGAAGTTTAGAACAACCCTCCTTTCATTATTGGTGGAAATGATAATGTCCTTAAGGTGAAAATTGGAAAGAAGGGGAAATATGGATTTGGCATGGATTATTACAATATTTTTGATTGGCTTTGTCGGTTCGTTTGTATCAGGAATGCTAGGTATTGGTGGAGCCATTATAAAATATCCAATGTTATTATACATCCCACCTTTACTTGGTTTTGCAGCATTTTCAGCACATGAGGTATCAGGTATTAGTGCAGTAGAAGTGCTTTTCGCCTCTTTTGCTGGGGTATGGGCATATCGAAAAGGTGGTTATTTAAATAAATCGTTGATTATATATATGGGTGGTGCCGTATTAGCTGGTAGTTTCGTTGGTAGTTATGGTTCCAAATTTTTATCTGAAGTGGGAGTTAACATCGTTTATGGTGTATTGGCGTTGATTGCTGCAGTGATGATGTTTATTCCTAAGAAGCAAATTGACGACAAACCTTTAGATGAGGTAACGTTCAATAAACCGATAGCAGCCATTTTAGCGTTTATTGTTGGTATTGGATCGGGAATTGTTGGGGCAGCTGGTGGTTTCTTGTTAGTACCTATAATGCTAGTAGTATTAGGTATACCGACACGTATGACAATCGCTTCAAGCCTTGCTATTACCTTTATATCCTCAATAGGCGGGACAATCGGAAAATTGATGACGGGACAAGTTAATTATTATCCTGCATTCATTATGATTATAGCTAGCCTAATAGCTGCTCCATTAGGTGCAAGAGCAGGGAAGAAATTAAATACAAAAATTTTACAAGCTATTTTAGCAGGGCTTATATTGGCAACTGCTATTAAAATTTGGATGAATATATTGTAGGAGGCAGTCGTAAATGAAAATTGAGGTTTTTTCGGATTTTACATGTCCGTTCTGCTATATTGGCAAACGAGAATTGGAACGTGCTATTGACTTAGCGGGTTATTCGGGGCAGGTAGAAATTGAATACAAAGCATATCAAATTGGTTCTGAAACACCTAAGAAAGATGCACCAACTCTATATGAAAGTATGGCTACAAAATTTGACTCAACTATAGAAGAAGTAAAGAAAATAACTCAGGATATAGCTATACGGGCTGAAGAGGTTGGCTTGCATTACAATTTTGAAGATATGAAAACAGCCCATACTGAAAAAGCTCATCGATTGGCAAAATGGACAAGGCAGTTTGATAAAGAATTGGCCTATACGGAAGAGCTTATGAGTGGTTATTTTACGGAAGGAAAAGACTTAAACGATGATATGTTTTTGTTAAAAGTCATTGGAAATTTAGACTTAGATGTTGAAGTAGCGAAGGATGTTCTAACATCAAACGACTTCAGTGAAGCTTTAGACAAAGATCGATATGATGCCCAACAGCTAGGTGTACAAAGTGTTCCATTCTTTGTTTTTGAAAATCGTTACGGTATTAAAGGTGCAGAGCCGAATGAGGTTTTTGTACGAACTTTACATCAAGCGGCAGAGATAGCAGGTATTCAGCCGGTATTAAAGATGGTAGGTGATGGTGAAGCTATTTGTGCTGATGGTGAATGTAAATTATAGTGGGACGATAAAATGCTGAGTACAATGCTGTGCTCGGCATTTTTATCTTCAGCGAATTATTTCTGTGCGAAAGCGAAGTGTCAGCGGCAAATGTTTTCTGTAGCGAAAGTAAAGCGACAGCTACAATTACGCCAAGGCGAAATTGATTAGATCAGGATGTTATACATACTACAAGAGGTATTAAGTCTCGTTTAATGTGTTATAGAACAAGAAAATTTATAATTTTCTCCTCTAAAAGGTTCTACTTACAAGAAGTGTGAGAAAAGTCACATCGAAAAATATGCTATTTTGCTAAAATATAGGTGATTATACAAAGGGGGGTATTATAGATGAAACCTATAGTAGCAGGAATAGCGGGGACAGTACTGTTAGCAGGTACACTTTTTGTTGGGGCAGCCATTAGCGACAAAATTTTAGGCGATGCTAAAGGAGAAAGTAATGAAGCCGCTGTACAGACAAAAGTACCAACAACAGCAGCTGCTCAGTCAGTTGTCTATGCACCACCAAGCATGGAAGAAGTACCTGATGGACCTATGAAGGAAACGATTTTATACGGTTATGAGCTTGTAAATAATACACATGTTGCTGCAGAAGAATATGTTGGGAATCAATTGTCTTGCACAAGCTGTCATGCAGGGGCAGGTTACGATGAGCAAGTTTCGTCATTAGTTGGAGTTATGGCGAATTATCCTCAATATATTGCACGCTCAGGTGATATTGTAACGATAGAGGAGCGTATTAATGGTTGTATGGTTCGCAGTATGAACGGTAAGAAATTTGACATGAATAGCAAAGAGTTAGAAGCGATGGTCTCATACTTTGCCTATATTTCAGAAGGTGTACCTATCGGAGCAGAACGTGAATGGGTAGGTACAAGTACTATGAAGAACGTTCCAATACCGGACGTTGCGAAAGGTGAAGAAGTATATGCCCAGTCTTGTATAGCTTGTCACGCAGCTGATGGCTCAGGTAATGGTGCTAATACAGGTCCGGCATTATGGGGTAAGAACTCTTTCAATGATGGAGCGGGGATGGCGAGAATGTCGAAAATGGCTGGCTACATCAAAAATAATATGCCAGTCGGTGCAGCTGGTACTTTGACAGATCAAGATGCCGCTGATTTAGCAGCCTTTATTTTATCGCAGGATCGACCTGAATGGAAAAATCATGATAAAGATTGGCCAAAAGGCGGACGTCCTAATGATATTATGAATAAAGAAAAACGAGAACAAGTTAAAAATGGCACAACAAATTGGGAGCAAGTGCTTTCCACTAATTAAAATGAAGAGGGATTAGCCCATTGTGGAAATAATATACTTTTCAATTTACCTTTAGATAATTTTTGTCTAAAGGTATTTTTTTATCTAAAGATGGAAATCTACATCTGAGATTGTATATATGCACGGTATCTTTCAAAGTCGGAAAGGAATCAACTACACGTTATGGTGATGATCTGAATTTTAGAATTAAGGTGGGAGATTATATTTTTTAAGCTATAGATGGTTAACTCAATGGAAAAAAAAGATACTATTATAAAATCACACCCTTTATTAAAGTAACTATTTCTCTAGTTATGGGTTCTATACAGAAGTACAGGTCGTATTTTGTTATACTAGCAGTATTAGGAAGTAGCGTCGGAGGTGACACTGTTGATTATTTTTTTGAAATTTTTAATCCAAATCATTGTTGTATCAGGGCTTATTTATTTTGTAAGTGGTCGATTAATTGGTTCAAACATTAATTTTGTTCGTAGGGTTCTTTCTGTAGTCATTAGTGTGACGCTAACGTCCTTTGTTTACTGGTATACCTATTTGCGCCATACAGATTTTTTATATGAACCGATGATGCAAACAGTGACAGAGGTCAGTACACTTATTTGGATTGGTAGCATGCTACTTATTTCGATGCTACTCTATCTCGTTTTTGAGCTTTTCGATCCAAGTGGTATTACTGCTAGAGATGGTCGTAATGGGCAAAAAAATTTATTCATGCGCCTTCGTAGCTACTGGCGCCAACAAAAGCGCTTGCGTCAGGTGTTAAAAATAGCAGTGACAAATGGCGTTGTCCAAACGATTAAATATGCACGACAACGAGAAAATGAAAAGGAACTTGCCGTTGCTTTAAGGGTAACTTTGGAGCAATGCGGTGGGATATTTATTAAATTTGGCCAGGTTCTTTCTACTCGTAAGGAACTATTTTCGCCTATCTTTATTGACGAGTTAGAGAGGCTACAACATAGTGTGAAGCCTTTACCGTCAGAGCAGGTAACACAAATTTTAGAAGATACACTTCCGAAGCCTATGAATGAAATATTTGCAAGCTTTCAAATGGAGCCTATTGCGGCAGCATCTATTGGACAAGTACATAAGGCGCGATTGAAAAATTTTGATGAAGTCGTGGTGAAGCTACTGCGTCCAGAAGTGAAGGGGATTATGCGAGATGATCTTGAAATATTAGAGGAATTTGCTAATTGGCTTTCGAACAAGTCTACCTGGGCTGAGTCACTTGGTTTTCGAGATCTTGCAAAAGGATTTGCAGATGGGCTACGCGAGGAAATTCATTTAGATATTGAGGCTCGTAATACATTACAGGTGACGAATGCTCTTGCCAAAAGCGATTATAAGGTGAGGATTCCTAAAATCTATACAGAATATTGTTATGAAAATATTATTGTCATGGAATATGTATGCGGGAAAAGTGTTGCTGATGCTACGGCTGAATTTAATCATTTAGAAAGTGACCGTAGGCAGTTTGCCCAGACTGTTTTATATTCTTTCTTTGAGCAGATGCTTCTTTCGGGTATATTTCATGCAGATCCGCATCCGGGAAATATTCATATTGATGAGACGGATGGCACACCGATACTGCTTGATTTTGGAGCTGTTGGCCGTTTGGGCGCTACACAACAAGAAGGCCTGAAGCTATTTTTAATGGGGATTCAGCTAAATGATTCAAGTGTTTTATATGACGGCTTAATATTATTGGTTGAAAATGCTGATCATGCAGACCGTGCGAAGATGGAGCAAGCCATTAATCAAATTCTCTTGAAAATTTCTTACGTGGATCGAATTCCAACAGAGGAATTAATACATGCATTATTTATGGTTGTTCGTGATTTCGGTCTTGCTTTCTATCCGGCGGTAGGTTTAGCACTACGTTCATTAGTAACACTGGATGGGACATTACGAATAATTGACCCAAGTTTTGATATTTTTACGGAAGCGAAAGATTTTTCATCCACATATATGCGAGCATCTTTATTGAAGCCATTTAAAGAACCGATGGCAACAAAGGAACGTTTGCAAGAAGAATTAGCAATGCTTATTCCGACATTGCGCAAAATGCCAAGACGAGTTGACCAGCTTATTAAACGTGTGGAGAGCGGAAAAATTATTTTACATCACGATGTTTTCTCAGATGAGGATAATGCTCGTTTTATTACAAATCTGTTTTCCCGCTTCGTCTTACTTCTCGTTGGTATTACCTTTGGTATTATTTCTGTGGCACTTTTAGCAATCTCACAATTTATTCGTGATTCGTATGCTGTTTACTTAAATACAGCTGCATACTTAGGATTATTTCTATGTGCCATTCTTTTAGTACGCCTTTCTATTCAAGCTTTACGTTCTATGAAGCAATAGGTAGGGGAAATGTTCCCTTACCTCAGACTGTAGACATACGCTATTCTTGATAGCTTGTCTATTCATACTAATAATAAAGAGCTTTTGATTTTTCACGGAAAGTGGTGACTCCTGCGGGATGAGCTTGAGCGGAGTGAAAATCAACCTTTGTTTATTGAAACGCATTTATTTTGTCGGCAAAAAAAGGTAGAGGAAATATTCCTTTACCTTTTTTTATGTGCGCTCGGCATGCGCATGAACTATAGGGTGCAAGTCCCGAACCCCGAAGACGAGTCAGAAATCTCATTCGTTTAAAAGTTCCATACGGAAAAGCATACGAATGGGGAAATACCCGAAAAGGATACTGGCACATCTCAAAAAGCCCCATATTACACAGAACCCTCGGCAATTCCTATTGGGAAAGCCAAGGGCAGAAAAGTCTGCAAGTTCGTTACAAAACTTTGCGTTATTCATCTTAATTGAACCGCCGTATACGGAACCGTAAGTACGGTGGTGTGAGAGGTAGGGAGTTAATCAATCCCTCCTACGCGATTTTAAAAACGTTCATGAGAAATATTACAAAAACATTACAAAAATGAAGGTAGGTCTATTGGGAAAGTAGCTAAAAGTGATTATTTTGTAGGAAAAAACGTAAATTTGTAGAATATTATAGAATTTACGTGAATGTTACAAGAATGTTTCGAGTTTTACTAAACGATTAAAAAGACGTGAATTAGTATAAAAGTTATGCTATTAATGCTAAACTTTAAAAGGCTAATAAAATATAAGATAAAACACAAGAAATCGTTCCAGTGATTACATTAAAATACTAAGAGCGAAATTGACTAGTGAAGGGAAAGAGTAACGTGGGAAAGCGCAATAAATGGCGTAAGTCGATGGTGTTAGCATTAGCACTAGCTGGCGGCTTATTATTTAATACAGTTCAACCAACTGTAGTGCACGCAGAAGAAACATCTCAACAAATGATTGATAAGAAAACTAAAATAGATGCAGAAGTTAAAAAGCTACAAGAAGAATTAACTAATTTACAAAACGAGATCGATGAAAAAGTAAAAGTATTTAACCAAGTACAAGCAGATATTAAAGAAGTGGATGCAAACATTGTAGATACTAAAAAACGTATTGAGCAACGTTCAACGATTTTAAGTGATCGTATGGCTGCATACCAAGCTCAAGATAGTACTGTGGGTGTTTATTTAAACGCTGTTCTTGAAGCAAAAAGCCTTGCAGATTTAATGGACCGTGTCGTAGCGGTAAAAACATTAATGGATGCTGACCAAGAATTAGTAGATCAACAAGAAGCAGATAAGGCTAATTTAGAGAAACAAAAAGCAACATTAGACGAAAAACAACAAGAGCTTCAAAAGCAATTCCAAGAGCTTCAACAAAAGGAAAGCGAAATGGAAGTAAAAAAAGCTGAGAACGAAGCAAAATCTCTTGCATTAAAGGCACAAATTGCAACGAAACAAGAAGAAGAACGTTTAGAAGCAGAACGTAAAAAAGCAGAGGAAGAAGCAGCTCGTTTACGTGCACTTCAAGCAGCTACTCCAGTTGTACAAGCAACAAACAACAATAATAACAGCGACAATAGCAACGCTAACAATGGAAACTCATCACAAAAAATCGTTATTGGCTCAGGATCAGGCGCTGCATCTTCAGGTGATGCTATTTCAACTGCGAAGCAATTCCTTGGCCGTAGCTATGTATGGGGCGGCAGTAACCCATCGACAGGATTTGACTGTTCAGGTCTTGTGCAATGGTCTTACAAACAAGCGGGCGTATCTTTACCACGTACAGCGTCACAACAATATTTAGCAACACAACGTATTTCAGCAAGTGAAGCACGTGTAGGTGACCTAGTATTCTTCAGCTATGGTTCAGGCGTAGCGCATGTAGGTATTTACTTAGGAAACAACACGATGATCGATGCTCAAAATAAAGGTGTTGTTGTTGAATCACTTGATTGGTGGAATCAATATTTAGTAGGCTTCGGTCGCATTCAATAAGCCTTACTATTCTATAGACGATTTAAATAACAAAAAGGTCATCTTTGTAAAAAAAAAATTACAAAGATGATCTTTTTTTTTATTTGATATAGCGTTTCACCCACCTCAAACGCTAAATTCATCATGCCAAATAACTGAAAACCTACAAACACTGCATGTAGTAAAGTTAATAACTGATATGGTTACCCATTAATTTAGGCTCGACTACTCGACGAATAATGAGTAAAATAACATCTAGGATAAATAAATTTTACATAAGTAGACATATTTACTACTAATAGGTGATAAAGCCCTAGCCACTAAAATGATAATGGAACCGAAGAAAAGAATGACATCAATTATCCATAAAATGATTGTTATAGCTTGCATATTTAAGTTGGATAAATAGTAGGCTAGTAAGTGTGACACCTCCAATAATAAAGCTGACGAGTAAATGTGACTTCATATATCCAAAGAAACGTTTCCTTGCATGTTGAGTCGCGTTTCTGATAATTTTGAAATATGTAATTAGGAAGCTTGCTTTGAAATTTAAAGTTTGCGACTTAAGTTGTGGAGTAATGAAGTAACGAATAATAGAAATTAAGATAATGTTTACTATGTAAAGAAAAACACCCGCAATTTTAAGACATATTTACCATCATTGTTTGAAGAGATTTGACTTTAAAAGAGTGCAGCTACGGCTAAAGAAATAATCATAATTAACCTAAAAAAGTTCACTAGTATTAAATTATTTATAGACTCTCCTTCTTTACGCAAATTAAGTTAAGTGATCTAAAAGTTTTTTTCGTTCTGAAACAATAAAGGTAGGGATGAATTATGGAAAAAGAGATTTTGCAACTTTTTAGTAATTTAACAGAGCGTGACCGTGATATTCAATACAAATCATACGAAGAATTAATGAAAATTATGCAGGAACCAGTTGATTGGACATATTCAGTTTGGGAACAACTTGTTCAGGCACTTACATACAAAAATGGACATGTGCGTGCAAGTGCTGCACAATTTTTATGCGCATTGGCAGCAAAAAGTGATCCTGAAGAAAGGGTTTTGGAGGACTTTTTAAAGATTTGGGCAGTAACGTATGATGAAAAAACAGTAACTGCGAGGCATACTTTGCAGGCAATTTGGAAAATAGGCTTAGCAGGGCAGGTACAAAGAGATTTAGTCGTTTCATATTTGGCGAAAAGGTTTCAAATATGCTTAGACGAAAAGCACCCGACATTAATACGCTATGATATTATTGTATCCTTTAAAAAGCTATTCGATGAGACGAAAGACCCGAAGCTGCTAAAAATTGCGGAGCGTTTAATTGATGAAGAACAAGATGTTAAAAGCAAAAGAAAATATATGAAAGCCATCCATTAAAATTCGTGGAATGGCTATTTTTTTATGAAAATTCTTTCGTTGATAGAGAATTAGTTTATAATATATCCAGGCGTGTTGATTAGGAAAAAATAGGTTTATTATTGACCGATAATAGGATTTTTTTGTTGAAATTTTGCTAATGTTTGTTGATGCCCTTAGCGGAAAATGCTGTCTTTTAAAATGGTTAATAACACACCTGATAATATATGAAAAAGTAAAAGGAGTTAAACAATGAGTATTTATAATTATTTAGTAAAGAAGCCAAATGGTGAAATATTATCAATGGAAACTTATCGAGGAAAAACGCTGTTAATTGTTAATACAGCAAACAAGTGCCGTTTTACATATCAATTCGAAGACTTACAAAAAATGTATGACAAATATGGGAAAGATAATTTTGTCGTATTAGGTTTTCCTTGTGATCAATTTGATAATCAAAATCCTGAAGACGGCGAACAAACTACACAACTTTGTAAAATCAACTATGGTGTAACATTCCCAATTTTTGAATTGGTGCACGTAAATGGAGATGCGACACACCCATTATTCAATTATTTAAAGCACGAGATAGATTATCGCGAATTCGGCAAGGCAAGTATGCAGGAAAAAATGCTAGCAGAAGCAATTATCCAAATTGCACCTAGTTTTTTAGACGGTCGTAATATTCGCTGGAACTTTACAAAATTTTTAATAGATACAAATGGTAAAACAGTTGCACGCTTCGAACCTACAGATTCACAGCTTGATATTGAGCAAGCTATTGAAAGAATCTTATAAAACCTTGGATCAATACTAAAATCCGTTTTTGATTAAAAAAGTTGGTTGATGAAAGCATATGGAGGGAGGATTAGGCTTAGTTTACGGAAAGCTTCCTCCTACAGTGGAATGTGCAGTCAAGTACATATTGTGAAGAGCCATAACTTTAACTCTCGTGAAATCAGAATAGAGAATGATTTTGTATAGCTATGTAGAAAAAGGGCTTACTATTGTTCGTATTCATTTGTTTTCCGTTCATTTCAAAGCTATTTTTTCCTATCAATATATGTTAAACTGCTTTACAAGTGAATAATTCTTGCAGAATAAGGGTGCTAAACTATAGCATAATCGGGAATTCGGTGAAAAACCGAAGCTGTTTCCGCAACTGTAAGTACAGGAATCATAAAGATATACCACTGTCGAATTATTTGATGGGAAGGTTTTTTTATGACTCACAACATGATTGAATGTAGTGAACTGTACAAGCCAGGAGACCGACCTTTGTTTGAACGTATAGATAACTCTTCGGAAGCTAGGAGAATATGCGGCAAATACATAGGCTATGACGTGTCTATACGACACACTATTTATGTTATTTTCGTTGTTTCCTTAGGAGTGGGAACAGCGTTTTTTTATGTGCACTTATTAATTCACCTAATGAGATCTAAGGGTGTTTATAAAGTAAGAATTTTTCATGAAAGAAAGCGGGGACTTAGATTTGAAAAAAGATGCACGTTTTTCTTGTTATCCATTTATGCGTGAAAAGGCATCAACAGTAGATTTTGAAATTCGAACGGATAGCCTTACAACACATATTGGCGTCGCTTTGGCAGCAGTGAAAAAAGAAACGTTAGAGGTAGTAGCGGATGATTTATTAGCCATTTTGCCAATGGCTTACCATGTAAATGGCTCAGTCCGAGGTAAATTAGCGGTAACCGAAGATGATTTAACTTGGCTAAGTGATCGTTATGATTTCTATGTTAGTCATGTTAAGGAAGAAATACAGAGCTTTGTATTACCTCAAGGAACAGAGGCTGCTACTGCATTACATTTATGCCGTAGTGAGGCGAAAAAATCATATCGCATTTTGCACAAAGTATCTGAAGAACGAGAAGTACCAGCTATTCTTTTTGATTATTTAGGATTGCTAGCCAATGTTTTTTTTGTAATGGCTGTCTATATGAATCGGCATGCTGGTATTGCCGAAATACCGTTTATTAGTAAGTCATACCCGATGAAAAAGAAAAAGGAGAATCAATGAAATGAAGAAAATGTTTAAACTTCAATGGCTTTCTGTGTTGATGCTGGCACTTGTATTAGTTGGCTGTGGTGCGAAAGAGGATACTAAAAAAGATGCTATTTCTAAGGAAGATCAACAAGTTGAGAAAACTAGCTATAAAGTTAAGGATGACCGTGGCGTAGAAGTAGAGTTTGATGCCGTACCTAAAACTATTGTTTCATTACAGCCGAGTAATACAGAAATTTTATTTGCTTTAGGTGTGGGTGATAAAATCGTTGGTGCAACTGAGTATGATTCGTATCCAGAAGAAGCTCAAAAAATTGAGCGTGTTTCTGATACTGTAAAATTCAATAGTGAGCGTATTTTAGCGTTAAAGCCAGATGTCGTTATTGCTTATACGACTGGAGGCGATGATGAAAATTTAAATGCCTTAAAAGGTCTCGAAGATGCAGGTATTAAAGTGTTTGCCATTCAATCAGCTAAATCATTTGATGATGTTTACGGGGATATCCAACAAATCGCAACGGTAATGGGAATCAAAGATAAAGGCGACAAGTTAGATAAAGATATTAAAGCTAAAATTGCGGAAGTCCAAGCGAAAGTCAAAGATGTGAAAGAACCGAAAAATATCTACTTAGAAATTAGTCCAAAGCCAGACTTATATACAGCTGGTTCTGGTACATTCCAACAAGAGATTTTAAATGCTGCAAATGTAAAGAACGTTTTTGCTGACCTCAAAAGCTGGGCAAAGGTATCTGAGGAAGATATCATTGCGAAAAACCCAGAAGTCATTTTAACAACAGTAAACTATGTGAAAGATCCAGCGGCAGAAATCCTTTCTCGTGATGGATGGAATTCAATCACTGCCATTCAAAATAAAGCAGTTTACTATATAGATACTGATATTTCGAACCGTCCAGGTCCACGTATTGGCGAAGCTGTTGAGTTAATAGCAAAAGCCGCATACCCTGAGTTATTTAAATAGTCTATATGGAAAAATAGAATTTTGGAGCTGTCCTTTAAAAAGGGCAGCTTTTTTAATAGGTAATTACTCTGGTAGTGTGAACACTTCACTATGAAGATTCCTTGACCCCGCTCCGCTTTGGGGAAAAAGTGATCGGGTAAGGTGAAAAAGTGCTCCGCTTTGTGGAAGAAGTGATCGGGAAGAGTGGATAACTGCTCTACTTCGGTGAGAAGTGATCAGATAATACGGCCACCCGCTCCACTCCGACAGACAAAGAAGCCCTCAAATAAATACTCTTAAAGCTCTAAGTAGTGTATAACATTTCCTAGTGCGAAAATTGGTATTATATCGAATTGTTCTATAAAATAGAGATAAGAATGCTTGCTAACAGAGAGAGGTGCAGTGAGTGAAACAGTTTGATATGAAGATTATTCCGTTTGAGGCAGTCTATAATTTCCGTGATATGGGTGGTTATAAGTCGAGAGATGGTCGTGCTGTTAAGAATGGTTTGATTTATCGTTCAGCAGCACTTGGTAAAATGACGAAAGCAGATAAGGAGCTTTTTGAAACACTAGATGTGAAAACAATTTTTGATTATCGAGACAACCATGAGGCTCAAAATAATCCTAATCCGGTATTCCCGTATGCCAAGAATATTCAAATACCAGCAAAGGGAAATCATGCTTTTGAGATGCCTACAAATACTGGTGGAAAAGATTTTTATAAGGTTGTAAGCCCAGAGATGTTCCGAGAATTTTACGCGCAAATGCCTTTTAATAATGCCTCGTTCAAGGAGTTAATGGCAATGATTCAACACCCTGAAAATTTAGGGCTTGTTCATCATTGCGCTGTCGGGAAGGATCGAACAGGTATTGGCAGCGCACTTATTTTACTTGCTTTAGATGTACCTGAGGAAACGATTATGGAGGACTATTTAGATACGAATGTACATCTACGTCCTTTGGTAGAGAGAATGGCTCAGACAATCCAACATGATTATAGCGATCAAGAATTACAGCAATTTTATGCCTTAATGTCTGCCAGTGAGGAGTATTTACAAGCTGCATTTGATGCAATGGAAAACCGATATGGCTCTAAGACCGCTTTTTTAGAGAGTGAGTTTGGCTTAACAACAGAAAAACGTAAGCAATTGCAGGATCATTGCTTAATATAATAAGAAACCCTTTCACATAAAATTGTGAAAGGGATTTTTACGTATTATACTAGCTTTGCATGTTTCATTAGAAAAAACCCTTTATAGCCTAAAAATCTATGATAAGATACTATATATTTTTATCCCGCGTTAACGGGCAGTAATTTATCTTTATTGAAAGCGAAGCGTCAGGTACTGCCCGTAAAAATCTTTATAAAGCGTATAGGAGAAGTGAAAAGTATTGGCAGATGCATTGAGAGAAAGTGATATAAAAGAGACAAACAAGTTAAGTTTATTCCATTTAACGTGGCCGATATTCTTGGAAGTATTTTTATTTATGTTAATGGGATTAGCCGATACTTTTATGCTTAGTGCTTTATCAGATAATGCTGTATCCGGGGTTGGTGCAGCCAATCAATATATTCATATTGCAATTTTAATACTTGAAGTAGTTGGTAATGGTGCTTCCATTGTTGTATCTCAATATTTAGGCTCAAGGCGCGTTTTTGAAGCGGCGAAGATTTCCGCTTTAGCAGTAACGATGAATTTGGCCGTTGGACTTTTGATGAGTGTTTTATTTTTCTTCTTTTCGAGTCATTTAATGACCATGATGAACTTGCAGGGGGAAGTGCTTAAATACGCCCAAAGCTATTTGGTGATTATAGGAAGCTTCATTTTTTTACAGGCAGTTATAAATGCGTTAGCAGCGATTATCCGTGTGCATGGATGGACAAAGCAAACGATGTATGTATCTCTGGGGATGAATGTGCTACATGTTGTATTAAACTACGGTTTAATTTTTGGTAACCTTGGATTACCGGAGCTAGGTGTAAAAGGAGCGGCTATTTCTTCAGTTATAAGTCGTGGATTAGCGGTTCTTGTGTTTTTCTGGTTGTTGTATCAAGTCATGGAAGTAAGAGTGAAGCTAGAATACTATTTTGAGTATTCAAAGGAATATGTTCGAAAAATATTAAATATAGGCTTACCGTCAGCATTTGAGCAGGTGCTTTATCAGTTCTGTCAGATTGTCTTCCTTTATTATGCAACGTATTTAGGTTCAGAGACACTAGCAGCAAGACAATATGCCATGAATATTTCAATGTTTACGTATTTGTTTGCGATTGCAATCGGTACAGGTACAGCAATAATTATTGGGCGAAATGTGGGTGCTGGTAAAAAAGATCAAGCTTATCATCAGCTTTGGTCAAGTGTACGTGCAGCTTTTGCCTTTACGATAACTATGGTAGCAGTTGTGACGATATTCCGTAAGCAACTTATGCACGTTTTTACTGATAATCCAGAGGTCATAGCAATCGGAGCATCTGTCCTCGCTTTAAGCATTCTACTTGAGACAGGGCGTACAATGAATATTGTGGTTATTAACTCATTACGTGCCTCAGGGGATGCAAGATTCCCAGTGAAAATCGGTTTCTTATCAATGGTATGTATGAGCCTTCCACTCGGTTACTTATTTGTATTCGTTTTAGACTGGGGTTTAGTAGGTATTTGGCTAGCGATTTCGGCAGATGAATGGATGCGAGCCATTATCGTATACTTTAGATGGAGAAGTCGTAAGTGGGAGCGTTTTGCACTTGTTTCACCTACAGAACAGAAGGAGGTAAATTAATGGGAGCACTTTCTAAAAGAGCTGCAGGGGCAGCCTTAATGGATAAAAATATTACGCTTTTTGCTTGTCCAATTTGTCAGGAGTCAATGAGTGTTATTGAGCAGGGTAGATTAGTATGTTCCTCAAATCATTCTTTTGATATTGCCAAGCAGGGCTATGTCAATATGCTGACACATGGTGCTGTTTCTAAGTACAGTAAAGATCTCTTTGAATCTCGAAAAGCAGTTATTGATAGTGGTATCTATGATTTAGTAGAAGATAAAATCGGAGAGTTAATTGCTAATGCAGAAACCGTGCTTGATACAGGGTGTGGTGAGGGTTCACATTTAGCCCGAATTATGGCGAAGAAACAAGGGCTAGGCATTGGTATTGATATAGCGAAAGAAGGGATACTTGCTGCATCCCGACATTATCCAGAGCAAATTTGGTGTGTTGGTGATTTAGCGAAAAGTCCGTTTGCAAGATCAAGCTTCGATGCTATATTAAATATTTTATCGCCTGCCAATTACGAGGAATTTAAACGTCTATTAACTCACAATGGTTGTGTTGTTAAGGTTGTCCCTCAAAGCGGTTACCTACATGAGCTTCGAGCACAATTATATGCGGATTCTACTAAAGAGTCGTATTCGAATGAACAAATAGTTGCTCGCTTTAAAGAAAGTTTTACCGATGTAAGTGTAGAACGTATTACTTATACGGTACCGCTAGCTACAGAGCTTGTACCATCACTGCTTGAAATGACACCAATGGGCTGGCATAAAAAGGAAGAGGTTAATATCCAGTTAAATGAAATTACGATTGATGTTGATGTATTAGTGGGAAGAGTCTAGTTATTTCACATGCGATTGCAGTATACTGGTCTTTTCGATTACAATGGGGATAACTATTGAATAAGGTAGGAATGAAACAGTGTATAAATTTATAGCAAATGTTGTCAAAGTGATATTAAAATTAACGGGCTCAAAAGCGCGTGTATATGAAGAGCAAAACTTACCGAAGGAAGGTGGGTTTATTATTGCATGTACACATACAGGCTATGTTGATATTTTGAATCTTGGTGTTGCGGTACATCCTCGAGAAATTCACTTTATGGCTAAAAAGCAATTGTTTGATATAAAGGGTCTTGGCTGGCTTATAGAGCGTTTAAATGCCTTTCCAGTTGACCGTGATAATCCAGGGCCGAGCGTTATTAAAATCCCTTCACAGTTATTGAAAGAGGGCAAAATTGTGGGGATTTTCCCATCTGGAACAAGAAATGCAGAAGGATCGGATTTAAAGCAAGGTGCGATTACAATAGCTCAACTGTCCAAAGCGCAAATTGTACCAGCTGCTTATGTTGGGGCGCGTAATGCTGGGGATGTCTTTAAGCGTGGAAAGGGTTATCTAATTTATGGCGAGCCATTTTATGTAACGGGTAAGGGTAAAGAAGGTCGCGAGGAATTTACACATCGCCTTGAGCATGAATTAGTAGCATTAACTGAAGAATTAGAGAAGCGAGTTGCAGCGGAAAAGAAATAAAAGTGAAACATATTCAGATGAGGCCTCCTTGTGAAGAAAACAAACCTTCACAACCTTTTGAAGTGGAGTAGCTTCCTGCCAGTTATATGCTGGATAACTTAGAAGGCACTCAGAATCATTGATTTTGAGTGCTTTATCTTCATTCAGCAAATGTTTTATGTAGCGAAAGCAAAGCGACAGCTACAATTACGCCAAGGCAAATTGATAGTAGGAGGACCTAAAAAATGATTCGAGTACTTTTTGTATGTTTGGGGAATATATGTCGATCACCAATGGCTGAAGCGGTCATGCGTGATTTGGTAGAGAAAGAGCATTTGAGTCATAAAGTTGAGGTAGATTCGGCTGCAACAAGCTCTTGGCATATTGGCGAACCTCCTCACAGAGGAACACAAGATAAGTTAAAAGAATATGGCATCTCAACGAAAGGGATGCAGGGCCGACAATTACAAAAGGCTGACTTTGAAAATTTTGATTACATTATCGGCATGGATGAAAGCAATATACGTAATATCCGAACGATGGTAGGCAATCCTGATTCACCAAAGATTTTTCGTTTTTTAGATTTAACTGACCATCAAAAAGACGTACCTGATCCGTACTATACAGGAAATTTTCAAGAAACCTATGATTTAGTTTTAGAGGGTTGTTATGCCTTGTTAGAAAAAATCAAAATAGAAAACCAATTGTAAAGTGACTATAAATGACACATTTTTTGATCCATCACCGAAAGCTAGCTATGACATTTGTTAAAACGTTTGTCATGTAAATAAGTTGATTGGAGTGGAGACTGGGCGACTCCTTGGGGATTAGCGTCACAGATGAGACCCTGGAGCGAGCCTCGCGAGTGAAGCGGCTCATCGGACGCCCCCAGGAAAGCGCCCGGTCGGAACGGAAATCAACCACACGTTATGTTGAAAATTCTATTTTTTTGACAATCAATCCTTAAGAAAGTCACCTTAAACATTGGCATATCTAGCTTTGTAATCATCATTTATGTTATTATTTGCAGAGTAAAGATACGATGAGTATTTAATTACCATTTACAGATGTGCAGCTGCGCATCTATGATTTTGATAAACTAAAATGTTGAAAGAGAGTGGAAACAATGGGTCGTAAGTGGAACAATATTAAAGAAAAGAAAGCGTCTAAAGACCAAAGCACAAGCCGTATCAATGCAAAATTCGGACGTGAAATTTATGTGGCAGCTAAATCAGGCGAGCCAGATCCTGAATCAAACCGTGCCCTTAAAGTTGTTCTCGAACGAGCAAAAACATACAGTGTTCCTAAGCATATTATTGAAAAAGCAATTGATAAAGCGAAGGGTGGCGGCGATGAAAACTTCGATGAATTACGTTATGAAGGTTTCGGACCAGCCGGCACTATGATAATCGTTGATGCCTTAACTAATAATGTTAATCGTACAGCTTCAGATGTACGTGCAGCATTTGGTAAAAATAATGGGAATATGGGTGTTAGTGGGTCTGTTGCCTACATGTTCGATTCAACAGCAGTTATCGGTTTAGAAGGTAAATCAGCAGATGAAGTTCTTGAAATTTTAATGGAAGCAGATATTGATGCTCGTGATATTCTAGAAGAAGATGAGGCTGTCATTATTTATGCAGAGCCGGACCAATTCTTTGCTACACAAGAAGCTCTAAAAGCAGCTGGTGTTGAAGAATTTACAGTAGCGGAACTTTCAATGCTTCCACAAACAGAAGTAGCATTAACTGGTGACGACATTGCGAAATTTGAAAAATTAATTGATGCATTAGAAGATTTAGAGGATGTCCAAAACGTTTACCACAATGCAGATTTAGGCGAATAATATAAATTATAAAACCAGTAGCAAATGAAGCTACTGGTTTTGACTGTAGACAAACGATACTCTTGCATAAAGTTGTATGATAATAGGCTTGCCATGGATCAAAAATATTAATCAAACATATCCTATTATTATTTAGGTTGAATCTCTTTAATGTTTTAATCAATACTCTTTTTGTTCATCTTGTCTACTCATACTAATGATGAGGAGCTGTTGATTTTTCACGGAGAGTGGCGACTCCTGCGGGATTAGCTTGTGCTGAAAGCCCCGACTCGGAGTGAAAATCAACCTTTGTTTATGGATACGCATTAATTTATTCTTTAATGCCACAAGCTAAAAACCAGTAGCAAATTAAAGCTACTGGTTTTTAGCTTCTTTCAGCGGGTGTATGAACATCTGTACCTGTCGCTACGCTTTCGGTACAAAAAACATCTGCTGAAAAGAGGAACTCAGTCTAAGAACTTCACATTCTGTGAAAACGCCTGAGTGACCAACATCATGTTGTTGTTGTTGTTGCCGCTGCGCTTTCGCACAGACAAAAACATGTTGCTGCCGCTACGCTTTCGCACAGACAAAAACATGTTGCTGCCGCTACGCTTTCGCACAGACAAAAACATGTTGCTGCCGCTACGCTTTCGCACAGACAAAACCATGTTGCTGCCGCTGCGTTAGCACTACGCTTTCGCACAAAAAACATCAAAGCCTCCAGCGGATGTCACGGAATAGGAAAGGAGTCCTTAGAGGATGTTATCCTAAAATCATCGCATCCATGCGATAACGGCTAACTGACCTGCATCGGTGCTGTGTTGCTGTCGCTTCGCTTTCGCACAAAAAACATGTGTTAGCACTGCGCTTTCGGACAAAAAACATCTGTTGCTGCCGCTACGTTAGCACTGCGCTTTCGCACAAAAAACATTTGCAGGCCTAAGCACAAAGCCGATTCCGGACGCAATTATACCGAGGCATAATTGATATAGGGAGGAAAACAGTGCAAGCTCTTTTAGCGATTGCTATATTTTTAGTAACTTTATTTTTTGTAATAGTACGGCCACGTAAAATATCGATCGGCTGGTCTGCTTGTATTGGTGCTGCAATTGCGTTGACGCTCGGGGTTGTTACTTGGCAAGATGTTGTTGAGGTAACAGGGATCGTTTGGAATGCAACGTTATCGTTTATAGGAATTATTTTTATTTCACTTATTTTAGATGAAATAGGATTCTTTGAATGGTCTGCCTTACATATGGCACGCATCGCAAAGGGAAGTGGTATCCGCTTATTCATTTATCTTTCCTGTCTAGGTGCTATTGTTTCAGCATTATTTGCAAATGATGGTGCAGCTTTAATACTAACCCCAATCGTTTTAGCGATGGTCCGTAAGTTGGATTTAAGCGATAAAATGGTCTTTCCATTTATTATTGCAAGTGGCTTTATAGCAGACACAACATCATTACCGTTAGTCATTAGTAATTTAACAAATATTGTGTCTGCAGACTATTTCGGTATTGGATTTATGGAATATTTCTTACATATGCTGATGCCGAACTTAGTTTCTTTACTTGCAAGCATTGCTGTACTTTATATGGTCTTTCGCCGTTCAATCCCAAAAGAATATTCACTTGAGGCAGTTGATAATCCGAAGCTAGCAATTCGAGATACGAGATTATTTTTATTATCATGGTATGTTATAGCGATATTATTAGTTGGTTTCTTTACGAGTGAGTTTTTCAAAATTCCTGTGTCATTTATTTTATGTGGTGTAGCGGCTATTTTTTTCCTGCTTGCACGACGTAGCCATATTGTAGATACAAAGAGAGTTGTGAAAGGGGCACCGTGGAATATAGTTTTCTTTTCTATCGGTATGTATGTGGTTGTATATGGCTTGAAAAATGTAGGAATGACAGGATTGCTAACAGGTCTATTAGAGCACGCGATACAGCAAGGGTTGATGGTAGCAACGATAACAATGGGGTTTGTAGCAGCGATTTTGTCAGCTATTATGAATAACCTACCAACTGTAATGATTGATGCATTAGCTATTGCTGAAACTAGTGCAACTGGCATTATTAAAGATGGGCTTATTTATGCAAATGTCATCGGCACTAATTTAGGTCCTAAAATGACACCGATTGGCTCACTCGCAACATTGTTATGGCTCCATATACTGGCTCAAAAAGGAATAAAAATTGGCTGGGTACAGTATTTAAAAATAGGTATTATTTTAACAATACCAACTCTTTTCGCTACTTTAATAGCTTTAGTGGCTTGGATTATGATCATTTCTTAGGTAAATACGATAAAATCAAAAAACTATTTTTCTATAAGGCATATCGCTGTAGGAAGATAGTTTTTTCTTTGATTTCAGCTCATCGGTCGCCCTCAGGAAAGCGCCTAGCCGGAATGAAAATCACGACACGTTATGATGATGAAGAATATTTGGGTAAAAAGGAGAATAATTCATGCTTAAATTACGTTTTACCCATTGTGAAAAATTACAAATCGTAACATAATATAGATTAATAGTCATGGTGTGCGAAGAGAAAAGGGGGCTAAAGAATGAAGTTTTCACGTTCAATACAAGGGAAACTAATTATCATTTCATTAGTATTGTTAATTGTTCCTAGTTTAACAATAGGTTTAGTTAGTTATAGTAAAGCGAATAAAGGTATGGAGAATATCGGCGAACAAGTTATCAAAAATAGTGTTGAATCTACTTTGCAATTAATCGAGCTTGCAAATGAGAGTGTTAAAAGGGGTGACGTTCCTTTGGAAGTTGCACAGGAACGGGTGCGGGAGGCACTTCTAGGGCCAAAGGATAGTGAAGGAAAGAGGCCGATAAATTATCCTGGAGACTTAGGGAAGTATGGTTATATATATGTTTTAGATGATAAAGGGACATTAACAACCCATCCGACTCGAGAAGGGGATAGCCTTTGGAACGATAAAGATAGTAGCGGCAATTACTTTATTCGGGAAGTAATCGAAAAAGCACTTGCTGGTGGAGGATTTACACAATATGAGTTTGCGCTACCGGGTCAAGATGTATTAGCTCCAAAAATAATTTATTCTGAAAAGGATCCTAATTGGGGATGGATCATTGCATCAGGTACATATATGCAAGACTTTAATAAAGAAGCTAATTCATTATTACTCGTTATTGGTATTACATTATTAGGTGCTATTATTGTAGGTACTGTAGTGGTCATAATGGTTTCGAGACATTTAGCTTTACCAGTGCAAAAATTATCGAAACGAGTACGTGAGGTAGCGAAAGGGAATTTAACTGTAGAAATTGAAAATCTACAACGCTCAGATGAGATTGGTCAGTTAAATGAAGGTTTTAATGACATGGTTGATCAACTGAAAACTTTAATTACAGATGTAGAGGAAGCTATTGTAGAAATTCAATCGACATCGTCAAATTTAACATCTGTGGCAGAGGAAACAAATGCTTATGGAGATGAAATAGTAAAAGCGATAAATGAGGTCGCGGACGGTGCAGCAAAGCAAGCTTCAGATGCTGAGGATACAAATAGAACTGCTATTGATTTTGCCCATCAGATTGAAGTATTACATGACAAAAATGAAGTGATGCTTGATGCATCTCAACATATGAAGCGATCAAATCAAGAGGGGCTCTTAAATTTAAACAGCTTAAAAGGGAAATCACACGAGTCTTCAGAATTGATTAATAATGTTCATGCTGTATTTAATAGCTTAATTGTGAAAGTCAGGGAGATTGAAGGCATTGTCGGTACTATTACCGAGATTTCTGATCAGACGAACTTGCTTGCATTGAATGCATCAATAGAGGCGGCTAGAGCTGGTGAGCATGGTAAGGGATTTGCAGTTGTAGCTGAGGAGGTACGTAAGCTAGCTGATCAAACATCTGTAGCAACTGAGCTAGTGCGTACAACCTTAAAGGGAATTGAAAGTGAAACTAATTTAGTGAACGATGAGATGAAGAAAACAAACGTCATTGTTCGTCAGCAAAACGAGTCGGTTGCCATAACGGAGTCATCTTTCAAGGAAATTGAATTGGCTGTAGAGAAGATTATTTCCGTCGTTGGGGAAATGACTGCGGGAGTAGAATATTTAAATAGCTCAAAGGATAACATTATGCAATCTATCGAAAGTATTGCGATGATTAGTGAGAAAAATGCCGCTGCATCAGAGGAAGTAACGGCATCTGTTGATGAACAACAGCGTGCCATTCAGCTTGTTAGTGAGTCTTCCAATGATTTGACAGATGAAATAACAGCATTACAGGAATCTATTAAGCGCTTTATATTAAGATAATCAATCAGGATGTTTGTACAGTAATTCTAGTACAAGCATCCTTTTTCTTGCCTAAGCGTTAATAAAAGGTAAGGGAGGGATAAATAGTGAAAAAATGGGTAATAAAATTAGGGGTTTTACTACTTGCTATAAGTGTTGTTGTTTATATTTGGCTCGGCGAGGAGATGAAACAAGGTCTCCAGCCGACTGCAAACGGAACAGCTACATACATGATTGTCCTGGGAGCGAAGGTAAAACCGGGTGGAATTCCATCGCTTTCTTTGAAAAATAGATTAGAAGAGGCTGTAAAGTATTTGAAAAAGTATCCAAATGTAAAAGTGATTGTGTCAGGTGGAAAAGGGGGAGATGAAGATCGGACAGAGGCTTCTGTCATGCTTAAATACTTACAGGACAATGGCATTGAAACTAATAGAATATTAGTGGAAGACCAATCTACTTCAACTTATGAAAACTTACTATTTTCTAAAGAACTTTTGCCTAAAGGAACTAAGGAAATCACGATTGTCTCTAATGATTTTCATTTAAAGCGTGCCAAATATTTAGCTGAGTCTTTAGGTTTTGAAGTAGATGTCGTTGCGGCAAAAACGCCAAAATCGGTGGAAATTAAGTTAACGCTACGTGAAAGGGCAGCACTATTAAAAACATATATATTTGGCTATTAATTTGTTTCTTAATAACATAGATTTGGCATATAATAGAAATATAACGGGGTATATGATAGAAAGAGGGGAATTATATGAAAACGTTTAAAGATTATGAATACAACCGTCCAAATATTGAGGTAATGAAAGAGCAACAATTATCTTTAATTGAGCAATTTAAAAATGCTCAAACGATGGACGAGCAAAGTGAAATAATTGAGGAATTAAACGGATTGAGTAATGACTATGCTACGATGGCGAACTTAGTGTATATTCGTGCTTCAATTGATACAAATGATGAATTTTATCATGCAGAACGCGATTATTTCGACGAGGTTGGCCCTGAGCTAGAAGAGGTATCAACAGAATATTATAAAGCACTCATCGCTTCACCATTCCGCGAACATTTAGAAGATAAATGGGGACAACAGTTATTCGATCTAGCAACCTATCAAATTAAAGGCTTTTCGCCAACAGTCATTGATTTAATGCAGAAGGAGAATAAGCTTGTTTCAGAATACAATAAACTAGTTGCCTCTGCGCAAATTGACTTTAATGGTGAAACATTAACACTTGCACAGCTTGGACCATATGCGGAGTCTACTGATCGTGCAATGCGTAAGGCGGCAACAGATGCACGCTTTGGCTTTTTTGCTGGGCATGAAGAGGAATTTGATCGATTATATGATGAACTTGTCAAGGTGCGTCATGAAATTGCTGTTAAACAAGGATACAAAAACTATGTCGAGCTAGGCTATATTCGAATGAATCGCATTGACTATAATGCAGAAATGGTAAAGAAATTCCGTGATCAAGTTCGTGATTTGATCGTGCCGCTTGCAACAAAATTATACGAGCGCCAGGCAAAACGCATTGGTATTTCTGACTTGAAGTTCTATGATGAAGCATTAAACTTTTTATCAGGAAATGCTACGCCAAAAGGCGATCCGGAGTGGATTGTTGCGAACGGTAAAAAAATGTATGAAGAGCTATCACCTGAAACTGGTGAATTCTTCAACTTCATGATTGACCATGATTTAATGGACTTAGTAGCGAAGAAAGGAAAAGAGAGTGGCGGTTATTGTACATTTATCGAAAACTATCACTCGCCATTTATCTTCTCGAACTTTAATGGTACTTCTGGCGATATCGATGTGTTAACACATGAAGCTGGGCATGCTTTCCAAGTCTATTCAAGCCGTAACATTGGCATCCCGGAATATTTATGGCCGACATATGAATCTTGTGAAATTCATTCGATGAGTATGGAATTTTTCACATGGCCGTGGATGGAGCTATTCTTTAAGGAAGACACGGAAAAATATAAGTTTACACACTTAAGTAGCGGTTTATTATTCCTTCCTTATGGTGTTGCAGTTGATGAGTTCCAGCATGTGATCTATGAAAATCCGAATATGACACCAGCTGAACGTAAAGCAGCGTGGAAAAAAATCGAAGAAACTTATTTACCACACCGTGACTATGATCATAACAGCTATCTAGAAGCAGGCGGTATATGGCAACGTCAAGCACATATTTATGCAAGTCCGTTCTATTACATTGATTACACGTTAGCGCAAATTTGTGCATTCCAATTCTGGAAACGTTCACGTGAAGAATTTGAAGCTGCTTGGAAGGATTATATCCATTTATGCGGTTTAGGTGGCTCTATGTCCTTTACGAAGCTTGTAAAAGAAGCAGGCTTAATTTCGCCATTTGAGGATGGCTGTGTTGAATCTGTTATTGGTGATATTGAAAATTACTTAAATTCAGTAGAAGATACAAAATTATAGACTACTGCGTTATGCAACATTAGTGAAAATTCGCGATACTCCTGTGGGAAACAATCCGTCCGAGCTTCCTCAGATGCATTAGCATTTGAGGGGCTAGCGGGATTGACGTTGGAGGGTTGTGAATTTTTTTAATTTCAAAAACTCTTTTGTTTTGACAATAAATAATTGAATACTTGCGAAATGGTTAATATATAAGTAGTATTTTCAGTAACTGTGATAAAAGGAAGTGAAGAAAGTGACGAGGAAAGTTTGGTTTCAAGTAGGAGTAGGGGTTTTACTTGCTCTACTAATCATTAAATATTTTATAGAGATTCATTGGATTTTTTCTCCGTTTGTTATTATCTTAAAGGCTATTTTTATACCTTTGTTGCTTGGCGGTGTTTTGTATTATGTTACGGAGCCGATTCAGAGGTTTTTAGAGAAGCGTCAATGGCCGAGATGGGCGAGTATATTAACGATAGTCATTGGACTAATAGCGCTTGTTGGTAGCTTTGGTTGGGTCGTTGGTAATCCGATTGCAGTGCAGGTTAATAATTTAGTGAAAAATATACCGCAGATTAGTGCTAGTATTCAAGATGCAGCTGATTATGTGTTTAAAAACAAGGATAACTTCCCACCGCAGTTAAATGATTTTATCGACAATATGGCAAATTCTGCGCAGCAATTTGCCGTTGTGGCAAGTAAGGGGCTAGTTTCGTTTTTACAATCAGTTGTATCAGTTTCTTTATTAGCTATTTTAATTCCATTTTTCTTTATTTTTATGTTGAAGGATCATGAAAAATTTGCGCCGTCAGTTTATAAATATTTTAGTGGTGAACGTCGTGAATGGGTGAAAAAAACGTTAAGTGAAATTGACGATGTTTTACGTAGCTATATTCAAGGGCAGCTGCAAATTAGTTTTTTACTAGCACTAATTATGTTTGTCGGTTATTTAATTATAGGTCTAGACTATTCGTTGCTGCTTGTTATATTCGCGTTCTTTATGAATATGATTCCGTTTATTGGACCATGGATCGCCTTTACACCAGCACTGATTGTGGCTATTGTTCAGGATCCTGTGTTAGTCATCTGGGTGTCTGTTGTCACACTCGTGGCGCAGCAAATTGATAGTAACTTTATAACTCCTAATGTAATGGGAAAAACACTCGATATACATCCGTTAACAGTTATTACAGTTATTTTAGCAGCAGGTAATATTGCAGGCTTCATCGGTATTATTATTGCTGTACCATTTTATGCAGTATTAAAAGTGATCGTATCCAATATTTATGATGAACGTAACGAGATTAAGAAAAAGGCTACGAAGTCAGTATAGGAGTCGGAAAAATGGAACAAGAAATTGTGAAAGTTTTTAATGAACAGCATGAACAGATTGGGACAGCAACGAGAGCAGAGGTACATGAAAAAGGGCTATGGCATGAAACATTCCACTGTTGGCTAGTCAATGAGGACTATATCTATTTCCAAATCCGTAGTGCACAAAAAAAGGACTACCCTGGCTTACTTGATATTACAGCAGCGGGGCATCTATTAGCCATAGAGACAGTAGAATCAGGAATTCGTGAAGTGAAGGAAGAGCTAGGACTCGATGTCAACGTACACGAAGTTGTAAAAATGGGCATGACATCTTGTAGTATCGTTTCGGAAAATATGATTGATAATGAATTTTGTCATGTTTTTATATATCCATTCAAACACGATTGGGAATCATTTGAACTGCAGTATGAGGAAGTGTCTGGGGTCGTTCGAGCAAAGCTTGACGAGGCAGAGGCATTCTTTTTAGGAGAAACAGCTACTCTGAATATTGAAGGCTATGAATATTTCCCTGATGGTCAACGCGTGAAAATTGTGCGCCCAGTAGGTACAGCACAATTCGTCCCTTACCGGGAACTATACGTTGCCCACGTTATTCGATTTGTAAAAGATAAAATGTTTAATAAAAGATTATAATTTGTTAGGGTTGTCTGAAAAAGCCCTTCATAAGAATTTTAGTATAATTGTAAAATGTAAAATCCGCTTCTCTTTCTGTGGACAAGGTATGAGCCGCATCGTTGTGCTCTTGCTTTATCCACAAGGAGTTTTAAGCGGATTTTTTTACCTTTATTTTAGATAATTATTAGGCTCTGGCTTTCGTAAATATACTACTATTTTTGTCTTATCATCAAAAGTTAGGGTTATTATTTTTTTAGGGTATGCCATGTGAAAAAGTTGATTGGAGTGGAGACTGGGCGACTCCTTGGGAATCTAGCAATAGAGGAACGAAGGCTAAAACCATCACGTCCTGTGATAACGCCTTCGTGACCAACATCCTGCTGTTGCTGTCGCTACGTTGCACTACGCTTTCGCACAGACAAAAACACTTTGCTGCCGCTACGTTAACACTACGCTTTCGCGCAAAAAACATCTGTTGGCCCGAGACCCTGCAGCGAAGCGGCTCATCGGACGCCCCCAGGAAGCTCTGCACTGCGCGAAAGCGAAGCGTCAGCGGCAAATGTTTTATCTGTGCGAAAGCGAAGCGTCAGCAACAAATGTTTTCTGTAGCGAAAGCAAAGCGACAGCGACAAATGTCTTATCTGTGCGAAAGCGAAGCGTCAGCGACAAATGTCTTATCTGTGCGAAAGCGAAGCGACAGCAACAAATGTTTTATCTGTGCGAAAGCGAAGCGTCAGCAACAAATGTTTTCTGTAGCGAAAGCAAAGCGACAGCGACAAATGTTTTCTGTGCGAAAGCGAAGCGACAGCAACAAATGTTTTCTGTAGCGAAAGCAAAGCGACAGCGACAAATGTTTTCTGTGCGAAAGCGAAGCGACAGCAACAAATGTTTTATCTGTGCGAAAGCGAAGCGACAGCAACAAATGTTTTCTGTGCGAAAGCGAAGCGTCAGCGACAAATGTCTTATCTGTGCGAAAGCGAAGCGACAGCAACAAATGTTTTCTGTAGCGAAAGCAAAGCGACAACTACAAATGTTTTCTGTGCGAAAGCGTAGCGTCAGCAACAAAGCGCCCAGTCGGAACGGAAATCAACTACACGTTATAGAAGAGGAGCCTCTATTTTTACTTTTAGAACTGCCCAATTTACTTCGATATAACAGAAAAAATAAGTTATACTGTAAGGTAGATTGAATAGAAAAGGAGCATTTTTATATGCTAACATTTGAACAAAAGCAAGCTATCATCGACTCATTTCCTGAGCTTACCAAGAAGGAAATTTCATTGAAACGCTTAAATTACCACTTTATGGATAGTCTTTATGAAAAGACAATTATTGTAGAAAAGCTACACCCAAATGGCAACGGCTTCGTCTTCGTTGGTGATTTATTGCGCTATGAGGAAGAAGCAAACGATAAATGCCTAGTAAATATTCGTGACTACGATGAACAACAGCTTCGTGAAATTATTGAAGATGCCATTCAATATTTATCGGAAGAACAAGAGGAGCAAGAGCCGATCGAAGAGATATGGCAAAATCGCGAAGGTGTTAAATTAATGCTAGCCTTTGAGCAACGTTCGTGGAATGTTTATCACGGAGAAAATTTAGAGGAAGCCTTTGGTACACATGATGCTGCGAAAGAATATTTACTAGAAGAAGGTTTTCGTAAAAAGAAATAAGTAATTCGGGGGATAAGAACGAATGAATGGGAAAAAAATAGTGGGAGTAGTTATTGTTGCTGTTATTGCTGTTTGTTTAATTTCGATATTTACGATTACAAAATTTTATAAAGATCATCAGGAACAGCCAAATCGTGAAAATCGAGAAATTAATAAGTCGAAGAGCTTGAATTTAATTTTGCCACAGGCTACAATTATCTCGAATTCAAGATAATCGAGAGGTGGACTGTAAATGCAGCACGTTTTTCATAAAGGAACAGATGAAACAAAACCAATTTTTTTACTGTTACACGGTACAGGTGGAAATGAACAAAGCTTAATTGGTCTTGCAAAGGAAATTGATGATACAGCAAGCATTTTAAGTGTTCGTGGAAATGTACTTGAAAATGGTATGCCACGCTTTTTCCGTCGATTAGCGGAAGGTGTTTTTGATATAGAGGATTTAATTTTCCGTACGACGGAATTAAATGACTTTTTATTAGAGGCAGCACAGCAGTATGGCTTTGACCGTAATCGAGTTGTTGCTATCGGCTACTCTAATGGCGCAAATATTGCTGCTAGCCTGTTATTCCATTATGAGGGCGCTCTAGCAGGTGCAATATTGCATCATCCGATGGTACCTAGACGTGATATTGAATTACCTACTCTTTCTTCAATTCCTGTCTTTATCGGTGCTGGAACGAATGATCCAATGTGTTCTGCTCAAGAATCTGAAGATTTAGAGGCGCTTTTAACGTCAGCAGGAGCAGATGTGACGACTGTATGGTTTAATTATGGTCATCAGCTAACAATGCCTGAAGTAGAAGCAGCAAAAGAATGGTACGACCGTATTTATTTAAAATAAGGAAAAATCCGCAACCTTTGTGAGAGAGAATTCACGGAAGGTTACGGATTCTTTTATTTTTGTTTCTTCGCGAAGGGTAACCACCAATTCCAGTCACCTAAGAGCTTCATAAGACTTGGAACGAGCATGAGACGAATAATAGTTGCATCGATAGCAACTGCAATAGCTATACCAACTCCAATTTGCTTCACAGGCAGCACATCTGTAAAAGCGAATGCCCCCGTTATCACAATCATAATAAGCGCTGCTGATGTAATGATACGACTGGTAGAGGTTAGACCGTCAATCGTGGCGCTCGTATTATCTGCTCCTTTTTGATATTCCTCTTGAATACGTGATATTAAAAAGACCTCATAGTCCATACTTAAGCCGAATACAAGACAGAATACAATGACTGGGATAATAAGTACAATTGTACCGGCATCAATACCCAAATGTCCGTATTGGAAAATATAGACGAGAATACCGAAAGCCGACGAAAGTCCAATAATATTCATAATAATCGCTTTCAGTGGGATTAAAATAGAGCGGAAAGCGATCATTAAAATAAAGAACGTTGAAACAATAATAATCGATACAGCCAAGAAAATTTTACTAGATATTTCATCAAAAATTTCTTGATTGAATTTCGCAGGACCTCCGAGAGCAAAGTCGACACCTAAATCTTTATCTTTCCATGTTCGAGCGAATTTTTGAGCAGTAGTTGATGAACCGGCTGCATCCAATGTAATTGGGATAAAGAGTTGTTTATCTTTAGAGAACGTATCTTGAATTGGTTTTAATTGTTCTGCCACTTGTGGAATTTTCAAAGATGCAGTAAGTTCCTCAGGTGACTTAATGTTAGCGGTCGTATAAATGGTTGATACATGATTTACTAGTGGATCATCAAGTAATTTTTCTTGAATATTGTAAATAAGCTTTCTGCCCTCACTATCTTCCCAGCCTTCCTTACGTTCTGCTAGTAAATATAAGGTAGAGGTATCACCAAATCCGAACGTTTCGTCTAACTGATCATAAGCTATACGTGCATCATATTTTGTCGGTAATGAATCCACCTGAGGAATTGTAAGTTTAATATCCTTCAATGGAATCATACCAATACCTAGTAATAATAATGCCGTAATAACGATGGTAACTGGATGTTTCATGACAAAACCAGCAAAGCCACGCCAACGATTTGCTCCATCAGGTTTTACACGTAATAATCGCCATTTATTTAGGCGATCTCCTAAAAGCATCATCGTAGCAGGTAGCAAGGTTAAGCCAGAAAGTACTGCAAGAAATACAACAATTGCGCCTCCTAAAGCGATATTGTGAAAAATTTCGACATCAATGACAATCATCGCACCTAAGCCGATCATGACACAAGCAGCAGAAAAGATGATAGAACGACCAGCTGTCTGTATCGCCGTTTGAATGGCCTGTACAATGGATGTATGGGCACGTTCTTCGCGATACCGGTTAATAAACAACAAGGCAAAATCAATGCTTAATGCAAGTCCAAGCATTGGTACTATATTTAACACAAAAATTGATAAATTGACATTACCGCTAAACAAAGTCAAAATTCCAAACGCAGTTACAACAGTAACAATTCCGATAATGATAGGTAAGATTGAGGCTACGACAGTACCGAAAGCAAGTAATAGCACTATGATAGCGATCGGTAAGCCTATTGCTTCCGCTGATGCTAAATCTTTTTGACTAGCTGTATTGATGTCTGCTGAAATAACAGGTCCGCCAGTAATGCTTACACCGTCATTCTCTATTAATGAACGGATGTTTTTCACAACATCAGGTAGATTTTCAACATTATTTTTAATATGAACCATGGCATAAGCTATACCATTCTTTTGTAAAGAAGAATCATCAAGTGGTGACTGGATTGAATGAATCTCCTTAATTTTTTTCAACTTTTTTAAAGTATCTTGAATTTTTTTATCGTCAGCCGGATTGAAGACGACCAAAATTGTATCAGAAGGCAAATCAAATGTTTTTGCAAGCTCATTTGTTACGTAGGTATGATCTCCTTTAACAAAAAAGCCATCTCCATGAAGCTTGCTTGGAAGTTGTATTGCAAACATAGCCATGGCAATAAAAATTACGAACCATAAAGCTACGATAGCTTTAGCGTGGGCTGTAATAAAAGCTGAAAAATTTTTCATAGTAGGTACGATCCCCCTTTTAAAATAGTGTAAAGGATGTGTCGCCTTTTGTCGTGTGACAATGTAAAGACTCCTGCCCAATAAGGGACAGGAGTCTTAGTATGCAGTCAATTTAAAAAAATAACGATAACAAAAAGTAAATAACAGCGGCCATAACTGCTGAAATTGGCATCGTAATAACCCAAGTAGTTACGATTTTACGCGCCATTCCCCAGTTCACACCACGTACACGTTGTGCAGAGCCGACACCCATGATAGAGGAAGAAATAACGTGTGTTGTAGATACTGGTAGGTGAATTAATGTTGCGCCGAAGATAACTGATGCAGAAGCTAAATCTGCTGCTACCCCGTTTACAGGACGGATTTTCATGATTTTACCGCCGACTGTTTTAATAATTTTGTAGCCACCGATAGAAGTACCAAGCCCCATTGCAGTTGCTGCTGCAGCTCGTATCCAGAAAGGAATCTCATCTCCTGTATGCAAACCACCAGCGATTAACGCCATCGTCATAATCCCCATCGCCTTTTGTGCATCGTTTGTACCATGTGTAAACGATTGAATTGCGGCAGTGAAAATTTGCATTGTACGGAAACCTTTATTCGTACGATATAAATTTAAGTTTTTAAACCATAATTTAAACAGTGTCATCATAATAAATCCAGCGCAAATCGCAAGGATTGGTGATAGCACTAGGGCCATAATGATTTTAGTAAAACCGCTATAGTTTAGAACTCCGAAGCCCGCAGATGCAACTGCTGCACCAGCAATGGACCCAATCAGAGTATGTGAAGAACTCGATGGAATACCAAAATACCATGTTAGCAAATTCCAAATAATGGCGGAGATTAATGCTGCTAAAATGACAACTGAGCCTGTTGTATCTCCTTCAAAAGCATTTAAAGAGAATGGATCAACAATGTCTTTTGTTAGAGCCTTTGCAACTCCAACGAAGGTAATCGCTCCGATAAAGTTCATCGTTGCAGCCAGCAGGATAGCTACACGAGGTTTCAATGCTCTAGTGGAAACTGAAGTTGCGATAGCATTTGCTGTATCGTGGAAGCCATTGATAAAGTCAAATGTTAGGGCAAAGATAACGACCAGTACGGTTAGAATAATGATTGTGTTCATTGTAAGTGCCCATCTCCTAATTACGCATTACGCATGATAATTGTTTCCATTGTATTTGCAACGTTTTGGCAATGATCAGCGATATCTTCAAGTTGTTCATATATATCTTTATATTTAATAAGTCGAATTGGATCTTTTTCATTTAAAAACAGTTGTTTAATAGACGAACGTTGTACTTCATCACATTCACGTTCATAGTCCTTAATAAGGATTGCGTGTGGGCGCATGCCAATAAGATTCTTTTTCTTTAACTCTTCTGTTGCTTTAACAATTTCATCAGCACTTTTTGAAATATAGCCTAAGAAAGTACGCATTGATTCATCAACCTCAGTTAGAGAGAACATCTCAAAATGAGCGATGCAATGCTCCGTACCATCTAATACGTCATCCATACGAATAGCGAATTCTAGAATGTCTTCGCGTTCAATAGGTGTCATAAATGATTTGTTTAGCATCACGATTAGTTCATGAATGAGCTTATCGCCAGCTGTTTCGTAATTTTTCATAGTAATGCTAATCTCTTTTAGGTCAGCTACACTGTTAATACGAAAATCATTCGCATAATGTATGGCCTCTCTCATATTCTCAGCAATTTTATGCAAAGCTATAAAGAAAGGGTCTTGTTTTTTTGAGTTAAGCATGTAAATCGAATCCTCCTGGATATAAATAAATTGGCCTCTAAACTTTACTATCATAACAAAATCTTTAATTTATCTACATAAAATTCTTCTATTCTACATGAAAATTTACAATCCTGTAATATACAATTTGTTCACAAAATCATAGATGTATCTCTGTATTTGTTTTTACTAATACAGTGAAAGGCCTTAAAAATAGGTTTTGTAAAGATTTCTACTTTCTGTTTAATACAAAAAAAACACTATGGTGACATAAAATTTGAATAAATTTTATGAATGAATTGTAAAGGGAATGTAAAGGAATCGTTTTGTTAATAGTGTTCCCTTTTCTTAAGAATATCTTCATTTTTATCCTTCAACTTTATTAAGAATTCTTTACTACAATGGAGAAAGAAAGGTTCATAACCTAAAATTTGGGATGACTTTTGTAGGAAGCCAACCATAGTTATGGTGATGAGTCAGAAGAATGTAGAAGGAGCGTTTATTTGAAAATGATTCAAGTCGAGAACTTACAACATACATTTTTAATTGGCAAGAAAGGCAAGGAAAAACAGGTTCCAGTATTAAAAGGTGTTAACTTTGAGGTGAAAAAAGGAGAGATTGTCGCAATTGTTGGTAAAAGTGGATCTGGTAAATCAACCTTGTTACAAACATTGGCTGGATTTATGAAATCTGAACAAGGATCTATTAAAGTAAATGGAATGGAAACAGCTAATCTCACCGAAACAGAAAGTGCAGCTTTCCGCTTGCAACAGTTCGGATTTATCTTTCAAAATTTTCAACTGATGCCAGGCTTAACAGCGTTGGAAAACATTGAACTACCATTGAAGTTACAGGGTATCAAGAAAGCTGTGCGTACTGAAAAGGTGAAAAAGTTAATGGACAAGGTTGGTTTAACGGAGGTAGCAGACCATTACCCAAATGAATTATCGGGTGGTCAGCAACAGCGAGTTAGTATTGCAAGAGCCTTAATTACAAATCCACCTATTTTGTTGGCAGATGAGCCGACAGGAAGTCTTGATTCGGAAACAGAGCAAGATATATTGCTACTCATTCAAAGTTTAAACCGTGAGCTTGGTTTAACATTTGTCATCATTACTCACGATGAAGAAGTAGCAACAATAGCTCATCGACGTTTCCGCATGTACGATGGGGAACTTGTAAAGGAGGAAGTATAACATGTTATTTAAAGATCAATTAGATTTTGTTACACAACACATAAAGAAAAATAAACTACGTGTGTTTATGACGGTACTGGCGGCAACGATGGGCTGTGCATTTTTGATTGTTCTCGCCTCAGTTGGATTCGGGCTTCAGGATTCCTTGCGTAATGAAATATTATCGAATGAAAAAGTTACGAAGATTCAAGTGTCTGGAAATGGTCAATTTACAGAGGACCAAATTCATGAAATAAAAGGTATAGAACATGTGGAAACAGTACTCGAAACGATTACTGTGAATGCATCCGCACATTCATTTTTGGAGGGCCGTGATACAAACTCTGATTTATACATTGCTAATATGCATGATTTTGAGCAAGTGAATGGCAAGCTTGCGGAAGGAAAGTATCCAACAAAGCCAAACGAAATCATTGTAGGTTATCATTTTGCTCAAACTTTAGTAAATGATGCTGAGCGCAAAATTATTGAAGAAAAGAGTAAAAAAGCTGAAGCAGAAAGCACGTATTATAATGGCAGTGAGGAAGGTTATAAGGATTCATTAATTGGTAAAGAAATCGAATTATCATTACTGCCACGTGCTGATGGGGCTGAAGAGACCGGGAAAATGAAATATACGATTGTCGGTGTTATGAAGAAGCCATCTTATGATTGGATGATTAATAACTCCATTTTTATGGACACAGAGCAAAAGCCGATGCTAGCTACAACTTTAGCAGCAACAGGTAAGGTTAAAAAGGATGACATGTTTTATTCGGAATTTAATATTTTTGCGGATAGCATGGAAAATGTAAAGCCGATATTAGACAAACTAAAAGACAAAGGCTATAGCGTATATTCAGTTACTGAACAATTGGATCAAATGAATGTATTTTTCCTAGTTTTAAAAATTGGTTTAATATTTGTAGGAACAATTGCTGTTTTGATCGCCTCAATTGGCATTTTCAATACAATGACAATGGCAGTTACAGAGCGTACTCGCGAAATCGGTGTATTAAAGGCAATCGGGGCAAGCCCAAAACTTATTCAACGATTGTTCTTAATGGAAAGTACGTTCATTGGTATTATTGGTACTTTAATAGCTGTAGCCATTTCATATGTTATTAGCTTTGTAGCAAATGCTGCATTACCTTTAATTCTAGAAGCAGCAACAGGTGAAGACGCATTTAGTAAAAATGACATTACATTTTCACTTATTCCTTGGCAGCTCGTTATTATTGCATCAGCGATTAGTATTGGTGTAGCGATGATTTCAGGCTATCGTCCAGCACGTAAAGCAACAAAAATTGATGTTATTCAAGCATTACGACAAGAACTATAATAGAAAGGGAGGTCCAGAAGTTATTGGACCTTCCTTTTAATGTGCGCACCATTGGAAGTATCCTAATACCCGCGCTTCGCAATGAAATACCCGCGAAGGAGGTAAAATACCCTCATTATTTTAAAGATAAGCTTGTAACTCATTCGCTAAAAACGGCTTGGCATTTAGCAACTTTAAAAACGCATCATAGTTAGTACGCTGTTCGGAACTTGGCTTTTTACCTGTATGATAAGCTCGTATTAAAATGTTTTTTGGTGTATTTTCCATATCTATAAACTCCAGCAATTGTGCCTCATAGCCAACAAGTGATAAAATTTCCGCTCGGATTGAATCCGTTGCGAGCGCTGCAAAACGTTCGCGTACGAGACCGTGCTGAAGCATGATATCAAGTGTTGGTGTGTTAAGCTGGCGATTTAGCTCATGTTGGCAACAAGGGACACTTAAAATAACGCTTGCTCCCCATTTTACAGCGCGGGCTAATGCCATATCAGTAGCAACATCACAAGCGTGTAGAGTCACAACCATATCTACAGCAGACTCTTCATTATAATCATTGATATCTCCTACTAGAAATTCGAGTTGCTCATAACCTAAATCCTGTGCAATTCGTGAGCATTCTTCAATGACTTCCTTCTTTAAATCCAAACCAGTGACACGAATATCTAAGCCTTTTTCTATTTTTAAATAATGGTAAAGGGCGAATGTTAAATAGGATTTGCCTGAACCAAAATCTAAAATACGAACCTGACGATCCTTTGGTAAATATGTTAATGCATCATCGATAAATTCGATGAAGCGGTTGATTTGCTTAAATTTATCGTATTTCTGTTTTTTTATTTTTCCTTCTTCTGTTTGCACTCCAAGACGAATTAAAAATGGATATGGCTTATCCTCTGCCAGTAAGTAATTTTTCTTGCGATTATGCGCTAAATTGACTTGCTTTGGCGTTGAGGATTTATCAGATTTCCATATCACTTTGTTCTTTTTTGATAGCTGTACTTGTATTTTTTCATCGATAAAATCAACATGCGCTTGTCGGTAATCGTTAAAAAATGCTTCTAGCTTCTCAGGGAAATGTTCTAATAGAATATTTTCATGTTTTAAAATACGTTCAAATTGATATTCAACTTGGATATGGTAAGCATCCTTTAGTAATAAAGGTTTTAGCTTTATACGTTTAACTTCGTTTGATTTCATACGTGGTTGACTAATCGTAGCAGTTACGAGTTGCTGTTGTAAAATTCGCTCCATAAGGTGAGCTTTCATTTCTTCAAATGTCATATATTTCGCCTACTTTATCGTGTTATAGATGGCACTAGTTTAACACACTTTATGAAGTGTAATGCTATTATAAATTTCAGAATTCTCTCATTGAATATTTATAGGATATCTTGTATATTTGTGGTATTTTAATTATACTGACATTTTAATAAGATTAAAGGGGAAATAAGGGGGAAAAATATGTCTGCAAACATGTATCAATTACTTGCGATTATTATTTATATGATCGCTATGTTAGGAATCGGTTGGTATGCATTTGTTAAAACATCGAATTTAACGGATTACATGCTCGGTGGGCGTTCGCTAGGCCCTGCTGTTACAGCGCTGAGTGCAGGTGCAGCAGATATGTCTGGCTGGCTGTTAATGGGTTTACCGGGTGCAATCTATTTAGCTGGACTTTCAAAGGCTTGGATCGCCATTGGTTTAACAATTGGCGCATATTTGAACTGGCTATTAGTAGCACCGAGATTACGTGTATATACACAAGTTACTAATGACTCAATTACTATTCCGAGTTATTTAGATAATCGTTTACGTGACAATACAAAGCTAATTAGAATTGCGTCAGGTGTAATTATTTTAATCTTCTTTACATTCTATGTTTCTTCAGGAATGGTTGCAGGTGGCAAATTTTTTAATAGTTCGTTTGGCTATGAATACCATACTGGCTTATTAATTGTATCTGCTGTTGTTGTGGCATACACATTGTTTGGAGGATTTTTAGCAGTTAGTTATACAGACTTTTTACAGGGACTTATTATGTTTTTAGCACTTATTGCTGTACCGTTATTTGGATTGTCTTTAACAGGTGGAATTGGAGACACGATAGCATCCATTAAAGCTGTAAATCCGGATCATCTGAACTTATTGTCTTCAAATGCAACTGCAGCAGTAATTATTTCATCACTTGCATGGGGGCTAGGCTATTTTGGACAGCCACATATTATCGTACGCTTTATGGCTATTAGCTCAGTTAAAGAAACAAAGCAAGCTCGTCGTATCGGTATAGGCTGGATGATGTTAAGCTTATTCGGAGCGATTGCAACAGCTTTAGTAGGTGTGGCTTATTATGAGCAAAATGCAGGTGAGCTAAAAGACGCTGAGACAGTATTTATTGTACTTGGCCAAATCTTATTCCATCCATTTATTGCAGGTATAATGCTAGCTGCCATTTTAGCTGCAGTAATGAGTACAATTTCATCGCAATTAATTGTTACTTCGTCAGCGCTTGTGGAAGATATTTATAAAGCTTTATTTAATAAAACAGCAGATGATAAACATTATGTTTTTATTGGTCGTGTCTCTGTTTTAGTTGTAGCTATTGTAGCAGGGATATTGGCATGGAATCCAGATAGTTCTATTTTAGACTTAGTAGGCTTTGCCTGGGCTGGTTTCGGTGCAGCGTTCGGTCCTGTAATATTGCTGTCACTGTACTGGAGGAAATTAACGAATTACGGAGCGCTCAGTGGGATGGTAGCCGGTGCTGCAACTGCCTTTATTTGGGGAAAGATTAAGTTCTTATCTGGTACATTATATGAGATTGTTCCAGGCTTCTTAGTATGCTTAATCGTTGCAGTTATTGTCAGCATTTTGACATATAAACCGAATAAAGACATTGAAGAAGAATTCAATCGCACTGAAGTATTACTAAAAGAAGAACGTAAGTAAATGAATGAAGTGCGCCTTTTGCATAGAAGGCGCATTTTTTATGATGTATATGTTAAACGACACTAATTTGGACATTATATGGTAAGATGAAGAAAATTTGTCGTAGTAGCATCAGGGCATTGGTGGGAGGTTTGTGGATGGATAGAATTAAAGAAGTAGATATATTGTTGGAAAAAGCTATTTTAGTTGGTGTAAATTTACGGAATGATGAGCATTTTGATTATTCAATGGAGGAGCTTAAAAATTTAGCTGAAGCTTTAAATGTTGAAGTTGTCGGTACTGTCACACAAAATTTAGAGCGCATTACACCATCTCATTATGTTGGTACTGGTAAAATTGAAGAAGTAAAAAACTTTTATGATGAAGCACAAGCAAATTTAGTGATTTTTAATGATGAATTGTCACCTTCACAAATTCGTAACTTAGAGCGCGATTTAGAGACTAAGGTTATTGATAGAACGATGTTAATTTTAGATATTTTTGGACGTCGTGCTAAAACACGTGAAGCACAGATGCAAGTCGAACTAGCACAATTGCAATATATGCTACCCCGTTTAGTCGGCTTGCATGCATCACTCAGCCGTCAAGGTGGTGGCACAGGTGGTGGCTTTAAAAACCGAGGTGCTGGTGAGACAAAGCTCGAGCTAGACCGTCGAAAAATTGAGGATCAGATTGCGAAAATAAAGAAGGACCTAGAGCATGTAAAGGAGCAACGAGAGACGCAGCGTAAACAACGACGTAAAAATGAAGTCCCAGTCGTTTCCATTGTTGGCTATACGAATGCTGGTAAGTCAACCATTATGAATCAGCTACTTACGAAAATAGGGCAGGAAGATCATAAACAAGTGTTTGAGAAGGATATGCTTTTTGCCACACTTGAAACATCTGTCCGTCAAATAGAATTACCAGATAAAAAGACATTTTTATTAACAGATACAGTTGGTTTCGTTAGCAAATTACCACATCATCTAGTGAAGGCATTCCGTTCAACACTAGAAGAGGCTCGTGATGCGGACTTATTACTCCATGTTGTAGATGTTTCCAATTCAGAGCATGGCTTTATGATGGAAGTAACAAATGAAACACTCAAAGCAGTTGGTGTTGAAGGGATACCGACAATTTATGTGTATAATAAAGCCGATATAGCAGACGTTCCATACCCTGTTATTAGCGGTGATAATATTTGGATTTCAGCGAAGCAAGGGATTGGATTAGAGGAATTACTGCAAATGATACGTCAGCATATTTTCTCTGATTATGTAACATGTAAAATGCTCATTCCGTATGAACAGGGAAATATCGTGTCTTATTTAAATGAATATGCCTCTGTCTATGAAACAGCATATGAAGAAAATGGTACTCTGCTAAAAATAGAGATAAAAGAAGCGGATTATGCAAAATATCAACAATATGTAATTAAATGATCAATCGCATCATTATTCTAAAAGAGCATGCTAGAAGCACTTCGTGTGTCTAGCATGCTTTTTTGTAATCGAAAAAGCGAAATTATATCGTTGTAGATGAAATTATAGATAATCCTAGCTTATTTGTTAAAAAAATAATAATCTGATTATAAAATATTTTAGAATAATTTTATGGTGGATTGTAATTTGGTAGATATCAAATAGTAAGAAAACTTAGGAATATCAACAGGTTTGGTATAATTCTATTAATTTTGTTCTGAATTTAAGGAAAATTGGTAAAGTTCCAACATTTTTTAAAACTCTTGAAAAAGTTTTTAAAACGCTTTAGTATGATGAAATAAAGTTTTTATTCTTACTTTTGGGTAATAATATTTTTATTGAATAATGAAATTGGGAGAGGATATTTTTATGTCTACTAAAGATGAAATTGTTAAATCCGTCCCTCAAAATGGCTTTGTCGGACACCCTAAAGGGCTCTTTACATTATTTTTCACAGAATTCTGGGAACGATTTTCATACTACGGTATGCGAGCGATTCTTATCTTCTTTATGTATTATGAATTAAATGAAGGTGGTCTTGGTATAGATCGTGGGACAGCTAACTCGATTATGGCTATCTACGGATCACTGGTTTACATGTCAGGGATAATCGGTGGTTGGATTGCTGACCGAATACTAGGTACACGTAGAACCATTTTTTATGGTGGCGTGTTCATTATGTTTGGTCATTTACTGCTAGCTTTACCTGGTGGCGTGGGTATGTTATTTGCTTCAATGGCCTTTATTGTCATTGGGACAGGCTTATTAAAACCGAACGTTTCAAGTATTGTCGGAGATATTTATGCTGAAACAGATAGTCGCCGAGATGCAGGTTTTTCAATTTTCTATATGGGTATCAACATGGGATCATTCCTTGCACCATTAATTGTCGGAACAATTGGACAAAAGTATAATTTCCACCTTGGCTTTGGATTAGCAGGGTTAGGTATGTTTTTTGGTTTAGTTATTTTTAAATTAACAGAGAAGAAAAATTTAGGATTAGCAGGGTTACAGGTAAACAACCCGTTAAAGCCTGAAGAACGCAAAAAAGTCTTTACACGATTTGGGATTCTAGCTCTACTTATTATTATTGTTGGAGCAATTGGTATCAAAACTGGCGTACTGACAATGAATGTTTTTAGTTTAATTATTACAACGCTAGGTGTTTTAATTCCAACGGCGTTCTTTATTTATATGTATCGCAGTGAGAAAACAACGAAGGATGAGAAGTCTCGCTTGCTCGCTTATATTCCTTTGTTTTTATCGGCTGTAATGTTTTGGGCAATCCAAGAACAAGGGGCAACTATTTTAGCAACGTATGCGGATAAACGTACGCAATTAGATATTGGTGGTTTCCATATTGAATCTTCTTGGTTCCAATCGTTAAACCCTTTATTCGTCGTTACGATGGCTCCGTTATTTGCCATGTTATGGTTGAAGTGGGGAGATAAGCAACCATCTACACCGCGTAAATTTGCCTATGCATTATTCTTTGCGGGATTGTCATTCATAGTGATGATGGTTCCAGCGTATTTATCTGGTGGGGAAAATTTAGTAAATCCATTGTGGTTAGTATTATCATTCTTTTTAGTTGTAGTTGGGGAGTTATTATTATCGCCAGTAGGATTGTCAGCTACTACAAAATTGGCTCCGAAGGCTTTTGCTGCACAAACGATGTCACTTTGGTTCTTAACAAGCGCAGCAGCACAAGCGATCAACGCACAACTTGTAAAAGTCTATGAAGTTGTAAGCGAATTCACATACTTCGGCTTCTTAGGCGCATTATCCGTTATTTTAGGGATTATAATATTAGTACTTTCGCCAATTATTTCAAAGGCAATGCGAGGTATTAATTAATCAAAGAATGCAAGTACAGTTATTCAAATAACTGTACTTGCATCTTTTTTTGTATCAAGAAATATTTTGTTGATACTCTGCTCATCATTAATATGTGGTTGATTTCCGTTCCAGATAGGCTCTTTGACGCTGACGCTTCGCTTTCCGGTAATCAGCATCTTTCTAATCAATAAAAATGAATAAGAGGTGGGTAATTAACCAACCTAGTTCTTATGTTTCGATATACAGATTATCTACAATCGGAAAGCGATATGCTGTAACATACCGGTTAATTTGCTGAATGCGGGATGTTTCTTTGTAGAAAAGTTTTTATTTTCATTTATAATAATCTCAATAGTATGATAATTTAAGGGGTTGGTTGCTATGAAGGAAGCTTTGAGCCATTTGAGACCAAGATTAATGGAGATTTTCACGTATTTGCACGCGAATCCAGAAATAAGCTGGCATGAGGTAGAAACAACAAATTATATTTTTGACTTACTAACACGTGAAGGTTTTTCGCCAATACGTTTTAAAAACAGTACAGGGCTTTATGTTGACGTAGGAAATGGTAATCCTAAAGTCGGTTTGCGTACAGACATTGATGCGTTATGGCAGGAGGTAGATGGTGAATTTCGTGCGAATCACTCCTGTGGCCATGACGGACACATGACGATGGGAATCGGTGCTCTATTACTTTTGAAAGAGCTTGCTCCATCGTTTAACGGTACAATTCGTGTGATTTTTCAACCAGCTGAAGAAAAAGGAACAGGCGCTTTATCCGTCTTAAAAGAAGGAATCATTGATGATTTAGACTTTTTATTTGGTGTCCATGTAAGACCAGTACATGAGCTTGAAGACGGTACATATTGTGCCGCGTTGCATCATGGAGCCTCTCGATTGCTTGAGGGGGAAATCATTGGAGAAGATGCCCATGCTGCAAGACCACATCTTGGTGTGAATGCCATTGAAGTAGGAGCAAATATTATCGAAGATTTAAGAACGATTCATACAGATCCAATGATTCCTGTATCAATTAAGATGACAAAATTCCAAGCAGGAGGGGAATCGGGCAATATTATTCCTGGGAGTGCATCGTTCACCATTGATATACGAGCTCAACAAAATGATGTAATGGATGCACTTGCACAGGGAGTAAAAAGGGTTATTGATTCTTCTAAGGTCTTGCATAAAGTACAGATTGAATTACGTACAGTAGCAAATATAGTAGCTGCTGAGGTAGACCCGACTGCTCAATATCTTATGGAGCAAGCGATTGTGCAAGCAACAGGGTTGTCGAATTTAAGAAAGCCAGTTCATACACCTGGGGGAGAAGATTTTCATCATTATGCTGTTCAACGCCCGCATTTAAAATCTACGATGTTAGGCTTAGGCTGTGGGCTGACACCAGGACTACATCATCCGAAGATGAGATTTAAGCAGGCGAGGCTTGTAACGGGGGTAGAAATCCTTACAAGAGCAGTATTGTTAGCGTTGGAAACTGGGGATAAAAAGGAGGGGACAGCGTAATGTTAGAGCGAGTACGTATTCAAAAAATAATGACACCTACAGATATTGCAGAAGTACAAATTTTGAACGAAAGTATTTGGGGGAGTCAGGCTATTCCTTCGCATCAATTGTTAGCGGCAGTACAAAATGGTGGATTAGTTCTTGGGGCGTTTTTAGACGAAAAGCTGATTGGCTTTAACTACTGCTTTGTAGGCTATCGACATGGAAAAATGTACTTACATTCACACATGATTGGTGTGGAGAAAACATATCGTGAACAAGGTGTAGGTGAATTATTAAAGCATGCTCAGCAGGAATATGCAAAAGAACATGGGTTTCAGCTTGTGATTTGGCTATTTGATCCATTAGAAGCATGTATGGCTAATTTATCATTTTTGAAGCTCAATGCCTTTAGTTTTCAGTATGAAAATGATTATTATGGTCCGCTCAAAGATGATTTTAACGATGGGCTACCTTCAGATCGAATTGCTGTAGAATGGTGGATTGAACGCGATCGAGTGGAGGATTCCCTGGATGAACTGGAAGAAGGAGCTGAAGAAATTGTACCGTGGTCTTTAACGGTCGATGGCTTACCAGTGCTTGATATTGATGGTGAGTTTCAGCGAGAGCAATTATATTATAAGGACGCCTATTTATTGCCCATTCCTCAATATTTACAAAAGATGAAGGTAGAGAGTCCTAAGCTTGCAGGGGACTGGCGTTATAAAGTCCGTACTATTTTAACGACATTGTTTGAACAAAATTATGCAATTGTTCGAATGAAAAAGCATAATGAATATGTTCATAGCTATCTATTAGTCAGACGCTCCTTATTAGCTTTATAATAAGGATAAGGAGTGAAATCTTTTGAAACTAAAACAGATTACAGTTAGACATATAAAAATGCCTATGAAAGCACCTTTTACAACGAGTTTTGGCACAATTGATGAAAAAGAACTCTTGCTTATAGAGGCGATAGATCAATCAGGAACGGTAGGATGGGGAGAAGCTGTAGCCTTTGTAGCCCCTTGGTATACCGAGGAAACTTTAAAAACAACATGGCATATGCTTGAAGACTTTTTGATCCCTATCTTGTTACATAAAGAGATTGGGCATCCAGACGAAGTAAGTGCTTTGTTTTCCTCTATTCGTCGCAATTGTATGGCGAAGTCCTCTATTGAAGGGGCTATTTGGGATATTTATGCTCAACAAACAAAACAATCACTTGCTCAAGCGTTAGGTGGAGATAAGAAGCAAATAGAGGTAGGCGTTAGCGTAGGCATTCAATCTTCCACAGAAGCATTAATTGATTTATTAAAAGGCCATGTAAATAAAGGCTATAAACGAGTGAAAGTGAAAATTAAGCCTGGCCACGATGTAGAAGTTATTCGTGCTATTCGAACTGAAATGCCAGATTTGCCATTGATGGTAGATGCTAATTCGGCTTATACATTGAACGATATGGATGTATTGCAGCAACTTGACGCATTTAATCTATTAATGATTGAGCAGCCATTAGCTGTAGATGATATTGTCGATCATGCTAAGCTACAGCGAAAGTTAAAAACGCCTATTTGTTTAGATGAAAGCATTACCTCCTATGAAGATGCTCGAAAAGCGATAGAGCTTGGTAGTTGTGGTGTTATCAATATCAAAATAGGGCGTGTTGGCGGTTTAACAGAAGCAAGAAGAATTCATGATTTATGTAAGGAAAATAATATTCCTGTTTGGTGTGGCGGTATGTTAGAGGCGGGAATCGGACGAGCGCATAATATTGCATTAACATCGCTCACTAATTTTGTATTGCCTGGGGATACTGCGGGCTCTAGTCATTATTGGTATGAGGATATCATTACGCCTGAAGTAATTGTAGAGGGTGGTTATATTCGTGTGCCGCAAACGATTGGAATTGGATATACACCTAATATGAAGATAATTGATAAGCTAACAATCAGCAAGAAGGTCTATCAATAATAGGTGCATCACCAAATGTTGTGGCTGACTTTTGGTAAAACGTCTACTATGTAAATACACGTTTTGGTGATAGTCCTAATAATAGGATGAACAGGGAGAGAACTGATTGAAAAAAAGTTTGCAAATCGGTGGTGCCTATGTAGGAATTATCGTCGGTGCGGGATTTGCATCAGGACAGGAAATCGTACTATATTTTACGAGCTATGGCTTTCATGGGATTTATGGTGCACTTATTGCTACATTTGGATTTGCTTTAGTAGGAATGTGCATTGCTCAAATTAGCTCAAGGTTGCGTACGACATCGCACAAGGATTTAATTTATCAAATTTCGGGTAATGCTGTAGGTTTGGTGATGGATTATTTACTGTCGCTCTTCTTATTTGGGGTAGCGGTAATCATGTTTGCAGGAGCGGGTGCTACGTTTCATCAAATGTTTGGACTACCAGTTTGGTTGGGGAGCGTTTGTATGATTGTCCTTACTATCGCGACAGTTATGATGAATGTGAAGAGTATTATAAACATTATTGCTATTGCTACACCCTATTTGCTAGCAATTGTATCGATAATAGCTGTCTATTCATTAGCCACGATGGATTTAACCTTTGTTGAACAAGCTGTTATTGCACAACAAGCACAGGTAAGCTCTAAAAGCTGGTGGGTTACTGCTTTACTGTATTTGTCCTTTAATATAGGTGTATGTTTTTCGCTTTTAACTGTTATGTGTGGGTCTATTCGCAATGAAAAAGTGGCAGGGATGGGAGGCATTATTGGTGGGATGTTGCTCGGAGCATTAATTCTACTTATTAACCTGTCTCTTCTTGCAAAAATGAATGTAATCGTTGGTATGGATATACCGATGTTAGCTTTAGCAAATGAAATTCATCCTTTAATCGGTCTGTTGATGTCCATTTCCTTATTAGGAATGATTTATAATACAGCAGTGGGGATGTTCTATTCATTTATGGTAAGATTTTTAAAACCTAATAAGGCCAGTTTTAAGGTAACGGCCGTTTTTATTGGTGGTTTGGGCTTTTTAGCAAGTCTTGCTGGTTTTACGACGCTTGTAGCCAAGCTATATGCTGTGATGGGGTATGTTGGTTTTATATTAATAGTTTTAATTATTTTTGCATGGTTAAAAGGTGTTCGACGAATAGCTTAACTTCTTTCAGCAAGTGTTTTGGTAGCGAAGGCGAAGCGACGACAACACACGACTAAGGACGCAATTATGCCGAGGCATAATAGATTTTAATAAGGTAATTGAGAAAAAATTAGTATTTTATTCTCAATTACCTTTTTATTTGTGTAAAAAATGTAGAGATAATTAACTTTGAGGAATAACAGAAAATGTGGATATCCTGTTGAGAATGCTTGTTTTTAAGGATTCATGAATAAAACGAGAATAATTCTCAATTGTATGTTGACTGAGAATGAAAACACGCTTATAATGAGAATCGTGAGTAATGATAATCGTTTTCAGTAAGAATTACGATCAAAAATGAATCTACCGGGGATTACAATGAAAAAAAGATATCTTTTAACAGCAACTGTTGTGCTGTCTATAGTTTCACTATTTATCGGAGTAGTTGATATTAAACCGAGTGATCTATTAGACTTCGAATCAGAAGAAACTAGACTATTTTTTATTAGTCGTATACCGAGACTTGTAGCAATTTTGTTAGCAGGTGCAGGTATGAGTATTGCTGGTTTAATTATGCAAAGCTTAAGTAGGAATAAGTTCGTGTCACCAACGACAGCAGGTACATTAGATGCTACAAAGTTGGGGGTACTAATTTCGATGATGTTTTTCACAAATGTCACGTACTTTCAAAAAATATCCTTCGCTTTCATATTTGCTTTAGCCGGCACATTATTGTTTATGCAAATATTAAATCGAATAAAGTTTAAAGATGCGATCTTTATTCCGCTTATTGGCTTAATGTTTGGGAATATCCTTTCTTCAATTACAACGTTCTTTGCGTATAAGGCGGATATTATCCAAAACATTTCTGCATGGTTACAGGGGGATTTTTCATTAATGATGAAAGGTCGTTATGAGCTTTTATACATAAGTGTACCCGTGCTGATTTTAGCTTACATTTATGCGAGTCGCTTTACAGTGGCAGGAATGGGTGAGGATTTTGCAAAAAATCTGGGTCTTTCCTATAAATTCGTTGTGAATTTAGGTTTAGTGTTAGTAGCACTTATTTCGACGACGGTTGTGCTAACAGTTGGTATGATACCGTTCCTTGGTTTAATCATTCCAAATATTGTTTCGCTGTTCAAAGGGGATAACCTCGCTAAGACATTGCCTCATACAGCATTGCTGGGTATGTCGTTCTTATTACTCTGCGACATTATAGGGCGTGTACTGATTTTTCCTTATGAAATTCCGATTAGTATGACTGTCGGTGTCATCGGAAGTGCGATCTTCCTAATTATGTTGTTTAGGGGGAAAGCATATGCGTAATCGTACTAAAATGTTGATTTTACTAGGTCTTGCAGTAATTTCTATCTTACTGTATGTATTTTATGAACTTAATGGTAACTATCATTATGCGTTCCCTCGCCGCCTTATTAAAGTGGTAGCGATGTCGTTAACGGGGATTGCGATTGCTTATTCAACTGTAGTCTTTCAAACGATTACACATAACCGTATTTTAACGCCAAGTGTAATGGGACTTGATGCATTATATATGATGGTTCAAACGTTCATCTATTTCTTCTTTGGATCTATGTCGATATTCGTTATTAATGCCAAATACAATTTCTTACTAGCTGTTTTAGCTATGGTTGTCTTTGCGGTGATTTTTTATCGTGTATTGTTCAAGGAAGGAAAACGTCCGATTTATTTCTTGCTGCTTGTCGGTATGATTGTCGGAACATTTTTAGGAAGCGTAACGACGTTCTTCCAAGTGTTGATAGACCCGAATGAATTTTTAAGCTTACAAAGTAAAATGTTTGCAAGCTTCAACAATGTCAATTCAGATTTAGTATGGCTTGCAGCTGTTGTCATTATCATTACCTTTATTTATGGCTGGCGCCACATGAACCAATTAGACGTAATGGCGCTTGGACGTGATACAGCGATTAACTTAGGGGTACCGTATGACAAGCTTGTACAGCGAATGCTCATATTATCTTCGGTGTTAATTGCCGTTTCTACAGCTCTTGTTGGCCCAATTACGTTCTTTGGCTTAATCGTGGCAAATTTATCGTATCAATTTTTCAAGACGTACAAGCACTCTGTGATAATCGCAGGTTCTTGTGTCATGAGTATTGTAGCTTTAGTCGGTGGACAGTGGATGGTCGAACGTATTTTTAATTTCGATACAACACTAAGCGTTATTATAAACTTCGTAGGTGGCGTGTACTTCATCTACTTATTATTGAAGGAAAGTAGGTCAGCAGGATGATCCAAGTAAAAGAAATCTCTAAGTTTTTTGGGAAAAAACCGGTCATTCAAGATGTCAGTGTCGACGTTGCACCAGGGAAAATTACGTCTTTTATTGGACCAAATGGCGCAGGTAAATCAACATTGCTTTCAATGGTAAGCCGTTTACTTAATGCAGACACTGGAGAAGTATTACTCGATAAATCAGATGTACGTCGTTGGAAATCGGACGATTTTGCGAAGCGAGTATCCATTTTAAAACAGTCAAATTATATGAATGTACGCCTAACAATTCGTGAGCTTGTTTCATTTGGGCGTTTCCCGTATTCGAAAGGAAATTTGAAGCCTGAGGATGAGCTAAAGATAGATGAAGCAATTCAATATATGAATTTAGAGGATATTCAGCACAATTATTTGGATGAATTATCGGGTGGTCAGCGTCAACGTGCATTTATCGCAATGGTTATTGCACAGGATACAGATTATATTTTACTTGATGAGCCACTTAATAATTTAGACATGAAGCACTCTGTGCAAATCATGAAAATATTGCGTAAGCTCGTTGATGAGCTTGGGAAAACGGTTGTCATCGTGTTACACGATATTAACTTTGCATCCGTATACTCTGATCATATTGTCGCATTAAAAAATGGTCGTGTTGTCAAAGACGGCCCTACAAATGACATCATCAATTCTGATGCGCTTAAGGAAATCTATGATATGGATATCCCCGTGCAAGAACAGAATGGTTGTCGCATTTGTGTGTATTTTAACTCTTAGAAAAGTAATAGATGGAATTGTCTATCTAAATAAATAAATTTAAAGGAGCAATTTTACAATGAAAAATTGGAAATTACTTACTGTATTAATGGCGATGATGCTATTAGTATTAGCTGCTTGCGGTTCTAAGGACGAAGCAAAAGAAGAAGATAAGGGTTCTTCAACTGACAAAAAGCCTGCTGAAGAGCAAAAGGAAGAAGCAACATCTTACCCACTTACAATCCCTGCTATCAAAAATGGTGAAGAAACTTTTAAAGAAGTAACTCTTGATAAAATGCCTGAAAATGTTGTTGTATTTGATTATGGTTTCCTTGATACTTTAGATGCTTTAGGTGTTAAAGTTGCAGGTGTTCCCCAAAAATCAGTTCCAAAATACTTAAGCAAATATACTGATAAAAATTACGTAAATGTTGGTTCTTTAAAAGAGCCTGCTTTTGAAGCAATCTCTTCTATGAATCCAGACATTATTTTCATCTCTGGTCGTCAAGCATCTGCTTACGATGAATTATCGAAAATTGCGCCAACTGTATTTGTAGGTGTAGATGATACAAACTTTATGGAATCATTCAAAGAGAAAACTGAATTAGCTGGTAAGATTTTTGGTAAAGAAAAAGAAGCTGCTGATGCATTCGCTGCGTACGAAGCAAAAGTAGAAGAAGTTAAAGCTAAAACAGCTTCAGCTAAAGAAAAAGCTTTAATCGTTTTAGGTTCTGAAGGTTCATTATCTGCATATGGTCCTGGTTCACGCTTCGGTGTTATCCATGATGTATATGGTGTAAAAGCTGCTGATGAAAAAATTAAAGTTGATACACATGGCGACAATGTAAGCTTCGAATATATCCGTGACACAAACCCAGACGTTTTATTCGTAGTTGACCGTGATGCTGCTGTAAATCCAGATGGTGAGTCAGGTACAAAAGGTGCGATTGAAAACGAAATCGTTGGTGCTACTAACGCTGCGAAAAACGGTAAAATCGTTTATTTAGATCCACAAGTTTGGTATTTATCTGGTGGCGGTTTAACTTCTGAAACTCAAAAAGTTGAAGATGTTCTAAAGGTGTTTAACTAATATGTTTGTACAAATTAAACGTATTGTCGTTACGGAAGGGAATTCGGATAAAGTTGTTGAGCGTTTTGGCGCCAAAAAAGATGGCCCATCATTGCTTGAACAACAGCCAGGCTTTATAGATAAGCAAGTACTTGTAAAAAAAGTACGACGTGGTGATGAAGAAGTGCTAATTGTGGTTCGATGGGAATCAGAAGAGGCATGGAAAAATTGGGAGAAGAGCCCTGAGCATATTGCTGGTCATAAAGCAAATGCTGGTAAATCGAAGCCTGATCATATCATCGAAAGCGGCCAAGAAGTTTATTATGTAAAAGGTTAATAAATTAGAGGTGTCTCAAAGTTCATTTGAGGCATCTTTTTTCTTATGAATAGAACATTGAAAGCTTTGCATTATCCAGTAGAAATGAATGATAGATAGTCAAAGCTGCAGATAGGAGAGCCAAAGAGACTAATAGAACTATTGAAATGGCATATAGAATGGTATTAAGGAAGAAGGGGGAGGCACAAATCTATAAGCGTGCCATACCCAATGCAGCGTAATTCTTAATGTTTAATGTTCGCTTTATTCCATGCATTAAATGCTGTAGTAATATTAAAAGAAATACCATTTTCACTAATGGAAATCCCGGTAAAAGTGGCAGCTAATCGTTTGTGTGCCCAATTTGCTTCAGTTATAGCAGTATACTTTCCTAAAGGGGACATATCCATTTCTACTTCTGAATTATAGAGATAAACAGGCAAGTCGACTGTTTCGCCAATTTTAGCAGCATTTCCAATAGATGAAGTGCTGGAGCAATTGCCTCTTGCATTTATAATACTAAAGCTTGGCGACGTATAGATTATTGGTGCATGTATATTCAAACCTGAGGTAAATGGACTTACTAAAGGTAACATAGATAGACTATCTTCAGATACTCTTAAAATTCCATATTGTTCAATAAAAGTGTCCAGCTTTTGCTGAAAAGCATCCTCAAATCCAGGAGTATTGCAAATAAAATTTGAAAATGTAGATTTGCTTTTATACTCTGCTAATGTTTCTTGATAAGCCTGTTGCTCGGCATCAATAATTATTTGCACAAAATATTGTTGTTCTTTCGAAGGTTTTTTAATGGTGATTTCTTCTTTAGACACAGAAATTGTGCAGGAGAAATTAGCCGTAAGTATTAAAATGTTTTCATTTACTTCATTTTTCATTTCAATCACTCCCAGTGTTTTGAGAATTTCCTTGTTAAAGATTTAATGATTCCTATAAAAAGGCTCATCACAATACGTAGGGGATTTCCGTTTCGAATGGGTATTCCAAGAAGTCGACCAGCCTTCTCTCCAATCAATTTATTTACATGGCATACGGTCATTTTTAAGGTAATGAACCTTTTAATGTTGAATTTATCAAAGATAGTACGAACAAAAATATAAATTTCCCTTAATTTAAGCGTATCATCAGTAAGGACGCCATTTCAATGGTGAGTTTACGCCAAAAAGTGGCGGTCAATTATTTAAAACCGCCACTTATTTCACTATTTTTTAACAAAAAAATGGCGTCCTTATCACAAATACCGCCACAATTTGGCGGTATTCTCGTTCAAAGGCTCATCACCAAAACGTGTGGTTGATTTCCGTTCCGACTGGGCGCTTTCCTGGGGGCGTTCGATGAGCCGCTTCGCTTCGCTGCAGGGTCTCATCTGTGACGCTAATCCCCAAGGAGTCGCCCAGTCTCCACTCCAATCAACTATATGCATGACATAAGTTTTAACAAATGTCATCCACAACATTTGGTGATGATCCCGTTCAAACGATTTTGTGTAATATATTTCCTTTAATTTTCGGTATATAGTATTATTTCCCATTAATCTATATAATATTTAATAACATACTTAAAGGGGGAGAGGACTATTGGAGGAGCTTGACGATCAAATTAATGAATCATTGGACATTCTAATTGAGAACGAGGCATTGATAGGTCATGAACTAAGGTCGATGCTAAAAAGTTTTAAGGAAGAAAAAAAGGCAGTTGGCTATTCGTTTGGTAAGTTATGTTATTGGCATTATGAAGCATTTACAGATTGTTTGAATGAGGACATTTATAAAGTTGCCGCTGCTATTGAACTTCTCATTTTGTCCTTTGATATAATCGATGACTTGCAGGATAATGATTCAGACTACAGTTGGACTAAAACACCTGAACTATCATTAAATGTTGCTTTAGCTATGCTAGTTATGGCTTCTAGAACTATACGTGAGACTTCTTTTGAACACAAAAGTACCGCTATTCAAATACTAGAGGATTATGCTTTGCAGAGTATAAACGGTCAGCAACTGGATTTACTCAATACTTGTAGGGATGAGCAATCCTATTTACAAATGATTGAAAAAAAGTCGGGTTCATTAACAACAATGGGTTGCTTAATTGGTGAAGTGCTTGCAAAAGGTGAGATATCTTCTGAGGTTGAGGAGTATGGGAGATACATAGGTATTATCCAACAAATTAAAAACGATATTCAAAGTTTAAAAACTTGGGGACCCAAAAACGATTTGCTAAATAAAAGATATTCATTGCCTATTATTTATCTTTTAGCACAGAAAAATGATGTTTCAAAGTTTGTTATAAACTATTATAATGACGATATAGATGTATTTTTGGATAATAATGCTACTGAAAACGAGTTGACAAATGGTGGTGCAATACGGTATGCAATTACTATTAAAAATGTTTACAAGTTTAAAGCATTAAATACTCTTGAAAATGTATCTGTAAATGAGGTAGGTAAAGACTACCTAAAAAAATTAATGAAATGAGGAGAGATTTGTATGATTAATGTAATTCAATATCTAGAAAAGAACCCAGACCTAATTGCTATATTAAAAGCACAAAAAGCATCATTAATTGGAATTTCATCTGTAGAACAAAAAGCAATTTTAGATGCGTTTAGTAGTGAAATCGAGTTGAAAAGTGAAGCTTGGGTTTAAAATCGTTGAGTAGTAAATTGTTTTGGCCCGCTATAATGCTCTATTTAGCGATCGGTATTTATCTGAATTATGTGAATTATAGTGGGCCGTTATTAGGAATTGAGGTAGAAAAAGAGGATGGCAAGTGGGGGGTAACGCAACCTTACTATAAAGACTGGACAGGGTGGGAAAATATTTCATCATCTGATGTTATTTTAAGAGTAGATGATGTGCCAATGGATCATCTAAATCAGCTGAAATATAAAACTGAAATAGTAGCTGCTAATGAAATTACAATCATGAAGCCAAATGGAGAAATAAAAGACATACATATCAAGCATTTAGATATCCCGCACCAATTTTACTATATATTAGTATTTCCAGCTTGTTATTATCTATTAACGCTATTTATTACTATCTATCTACATTTTAACCAAAAAAATATAAAGCTTACTAACTTACTTATTCTTTTTATGCTAACTGTTTCATTAGCTTATGTAAGCAGTGGAGTATCGAGTAGATTAAATGGAATTGGGATTATCGTAAATCGTAGTAGTATGGTGTTATGTTTAGTCGTATTATTGCATTTTTTAAGAGATTATTATTCATTTGTAAAAACTAAGTGGGTATTTACAAAAAATATCAAATTCTTTTATATATTCCCCGTAATCGCTTTTTTACTGGGCTGTATTAGCACTTTCTATCCTGCTACTTATGTTGCTCTTTCTAATGTAGTATTAGTCCTTTTCTTCATTCTCCTTATTATTATCCTTATTATGTTATTGCTAAGTTATTTCAAATATAAATCACCTCAGTTGAAAATATTGTTAAGTAGTATATTGATACCGTTTCTGCCATTTCTTTTTTTATATTCACTTCCTAAAATTTTTTTTGATAAGTATATTCTTTCAGGTGAAACCAGCTCTTTATTCTTATTGCTTATTCCTTTTAGTTTTATCTTTACACAATTAGCAGAGCGGCTATTTGATATCGAATATCATATTACTAGATTACGTTATTATGTAATCTTTTCATTGATTTTTACTTTGTGGTTTATAGTTGGATTGTATTGGATTGCAGGAAAATATTTAACGATGACCGTAATATCAGGTGTTTCATTTTTTACTTTTACATCGTTAGTTGTTCTTTTTTACATAAAAGAGAAAGTCGATTATCGAAAACGAAAAATTTTATTTTCGACAAAAGGGGATTATATACATCAATTATATACGGCGGTAGATAGAATCGGTAAAACAATAAAAATAAATGAGCTTCTAGAGAAATTCGCTCAGGAGGTTTCTCTACATCTTGAGCTCGAACACGTCTTTGTTTTAACTTATGATTATGACACAAAGCAATTTACATCAACAGTTGAGGGAAGTCTTCCGATTAATCCAATGTTAATGGAAGATTTAAAAATAGGGGAAATTAAAAAATTTGATCAAGTCTATCTAGCCTTCCTCCATCAAGATGCTCATTATAAAAGAGCACTAGTATTGCAACATAATAATTCGATTCATTTAAAAGATGAAGAGCTTCTATGGCTTGAATTGTTCTTATTATATGTAAACAATTTTATTGAAAATACAAAGATGGTAGAAGAACTGTTAGAGGAACTAAAGCATATGAGGCAAGCGGATGATAGTCAATTACCTTGGTTAAGCAAATTATTATGGTTAAGGTTTGAAGAGGAAAAATATCAATTAGCTCAAGAATTACATGATACAAATTTGCAAGAGCAGCTCCATATTGCCCGGGAGGTTGATGTCCTAGTCAATGCGAAGGATACAACAGATGTCCAGCAAAAACTTGCAAAAATTCATAAGCAGATGGTTGCATCATTACATGATTTAAGAGCTTATTGCGAAAATTTGAAGCCTCCATTATTAGATACATTAGGGCTGAATGCTGCATTAGAAAAGCTAATTCGCAAAGTAATAGAAAGAGCTAGTTTTGTGTTAATTTATACGATAGATCGCCTTTATTTAGAAGATGAGCGTATGAATTTAATGATTTATCGATTATTTCAAGAATTACTCAACAACTCTTTAAAACATTCCTATGCAACGACAGTTGAAATTCATCTGCTGGAAATGGACAATGGTTTCGAAATTATCTATAAGGATGATGGTGTAGGATGTAATATTGATGATATTATTGTCGCAGAATCGATGGGAATTCAAGGTATGCAAGAGCGTGTAAAGGCCTTTAACGGGCAGTTTTACATAGATACACAGGTTAATGAAGGAATGTCTATTAGAATTACAGTAAAAGAAGGAAGTGATACACTTGATTACGATGCTCATAGTGGATGATCATCCTATTGTGTTAGAGGGAACGAAAAATTTATTTCAAGAAAATGAAGATATTATAGTTGATACAGAAAGTGATGCAACGCATGTCATTCAGAGAATTAAAAACAAACCATATGATATCTACTTAATTGATATAAATATGCCGTTAGAAAATGGCATTAATTTAGGACGAAACATTAAAGCTATCCAGTCAAATGCTTCAATTATCCTTTATACTGGTGATGATATTACTGATTATTATCCACTTATTTTAGAACGAAAAATAGAAGGTATTTTAGCTAAAACAGCATCTAAGGAACAAATTTTGCGAACTGTTCGAGCCATTGCAAATGGTGAAATTGTTTTGCCTCAAAACTTCTTGGATTTTCTCGATAATAAATTTAAACTGCAAGATGCAAAACTCGATATTCACTTAAATGAAAAAGAAAAGAAAATTTTAAGATTAATAGCTGAAGGACATACGAATAAAGCGATAGCTATAGAATTAAATATTCCTCAGCGAACAACTGAAAGATATTTAACTCAGCTGTTTTCTTTATTGAATGTAGATTCGCGGACAGAAGCTGTAAATCTTGCAGAAAGAATGAATTTACTATAGATTGTCTGTATGCTATACTTATTTTCGTTGGTATATTTTTCAATAAAAAGGGAGAGTTTAGGTGGTTTTGCAATACCGTATTTTAACTTGGTTGATTTTACCTAAACCTCAATTCTAAATACCTATAATTTTCATGTAACACCGCCAAAATTTGGCGGTGTTTTTTGTGTGTCCGCCAAATCACGCCAAAAATCGAGAAGAAGACCGCCAAAAAATTGGCGTAAACCCAACGTTGAAATATCGGTGTAAGTACTGGTACGCTTAAGATAATCGTGGTTAAGTAGATTTGCTATAGTAAGTATTACTATATAAGATTTCGTTTAAAATAAGAGCCTGACTATCTATGAATAAAGTAGAGATTGTAGATTTTTTTTAATGTTACTAGCTAGTCAACATACTTCACCATAAAACTTTATATAAAGGTAGGCGTGTATTTTGAAAGTAGAACTTGAAAACTTATTTTCTATAGATGAATCTAGTCAAGATCAAGTCATTAAAGTTTATAATCGCTATGGTATTTTTATCGGTGCACCTGAAATAAGAAAAAGAAAATTAAAGGCATCATTCAATCCTATTTTTACATTAAATGAAGATGTAACATATGAACATGTAGCAGAACTATATAAATCATTGGAACACGAATTGGGGATCGTTTCAATCGGAGAGCGTTTTTACTTTGACTTTTCAGATTACGAATATGAGCAAGCACCATTGTTTACGTTAAACTCAACGGGGAACTCAACTGATATGTTTATAGATGATAAAGGTACTTTATTTTCTATAAGCACCCATTGCCAGCATTGCGGACTAATGGAAAAAGAGCAACTTTCACCATTAGTAATAGATACAACAGAAATGAAAGATCGTCATCTAGTTCATGTGAGCGGATATTGGGTAGCTTCACAGGAATTAGTGACATTAATGAAGCAAGAGGATATTAATGGCTATGAACTTTTAGAGGTTATTCATCAAGGACCGGAAGAAGGGAAGCAAAAAGCTTTTCAAATTATACCGACACAAGTATTACCAGAAAGCAGTATCGAAAGAGTTAAATTATATTTTGCGACAGAACAGCCTCCATGTGGTTGTGGTTTAAGTGGGGTAATCAATGGTCCTGATATATATCATCGCAAAGATTTAACCAATATAAAAAATGATGTATTCTTTTCAGCGGAATGGAGCCATGACGGAAGATATTTATATCGAAAGACTTTGTTCAGTAGAAAGTTTAGAGAATTAATTATTAAAAACAATATATCTCGCGAGGTAAGAGGAGAGAAGGATAAAAACTTTGGGCCAAAGGATTGGTTATTCGATCCAGTGTTATTAAAATAATTCAAACTGAAGGTGAGGAAGTGTATATTTTGTTTAGAAAAATAATACCTATCGTTGCAATCTTATTTATCGTTGCATTAGCTCTTTCGAATTATTTTAATAAAGCAGAAGTCAAAACATTTGTTATACCTCAGGAAAGAGGGGGCGCACTGGGTTAGGTAAAGTTTCACCAATCGGGGATATACAGGCAGTTAACCTCGTACCTAACTTCTTTGCGTTGGGAGTTGTTCACGGGATAAAAAGCAAATTTACCTCAAGCTGGCTTAAATATGATATGATGTGAAAAATATAGCAGCATATGGTTTTGAGGTGAAGTATTATATGAAAAAATGGGCATATCCTTTAGCGGTATTAACGCTCATTATCTTTTTTGTGTTACGAGTTACTTTTCAAAGTGATTTGATTCATACTTTTGATACAAAAATGGCTGATTTATTTTTCGGTAATCGTTTTATAGAATTTTTTCACTATATAGGAGAACCGGCATTTGTAGTGTCCGTAGCTATAGTCTTAATAGTATATTTAGCATGGAAGGTAAAAAATAACCGAGGGATATTACTTGTTTTGTTAACGGTTGCAGGTGGGAATGTACTTAACCAGTTATTGAAAAAATGGGTGCAGCGGCCAAGACCTGAGATAGAAGAACAATTAACATCCTATAGCTTTCCTTCTGGACATGCTATGACTGGCATCTTGTATTTATTTACAATCGCCTATATTTTTTCGGAGAACAATAGCAAGGGACGTAAGACATTGCTTTGGCTTGGGGCAATTGTTCTAACTGTACTTGTTGGTCTGTCTCGAATTGCTGGCGCCCGTCATTTTGCTTCAGATGTATTGGCAGGATGGAGTATGGGATATACGTGGTTTATCATTTGTGTTATTTGGTATGAACGTCGAAAGAGATTTTTTAAGACGGAAAATAAATGATGAATTTGGAAAGGGAGCCATCTAATTGAAGGTGGCTCCTTTTGTTATGTAGAAATAAGAGCGGCATTTAAACATACCGCCTTCATTTCTCTAAATCTTTTCAATTACATTGAAACAGCCTTTTCTGCTTCCATAAGCTCTTTTACAACTTCTAAGCAGTCGTAGAATGTCTCAAAGGGCTTATAAGGAAGTTGAAGGTCTTTACAGCGTTTAATAAGATGATCCCTAGCAAGTACTAAATCTGCCTGTTTTGCAGCCTCAAAATCGGAAAGTGAATCTCCAATCACGATTTTAAAATGATTGCTCTGTGCAACTTTTCGCATGACACTTGGCTTGCAGCAACCACAACCCTGTATCTCAAATTTGGCACATTCTTCATCACAGCTATTTGGAAAGATGAGCTTAATATGCTGTCCAGAAAAATCAGCACTGTTACAATATATACCAGAAAATGGACCGTATTTTTTTAATAGTGGCTCAATGAAAAAATCAACACCACCACTAACTATATAAAGCGGAATATGTTTCTCCTGTGCAAAACGAACGAAATCGCCAAAGCCATCACGTATAATGGCCGTATCCAATAAATATTGAATAACAGCATCCTTTTGTTTAGTTGATAATAGCTCGAACATTGCTGAAACGCCATCTTTAAAAGTTATAGTTTGCTCCATCATTGCCTTAGCAATTTTCTCAGACTCCTCTGGAACGAATTGAGTCATTAGTGAGACGATGTTATCTGTTTCTGTTATAGTGCCATCAAAATCACAGAAAATAATTGGCTTCAAGCTACTTCCCCCCTTCAAGAAAAAACGTCTACTTTTGTAGTAGACGTTCAAATTTTATCTGTACACCATGTTCATCGGCTTTTGTTAAGATAATTTGATGTTCTGGAAATTGATTTTTCATGGCATTTACGAAATCTTGTGCAATAGCAGTAGGGATGATGGAAATCAGTGTTGGTCCAGCCCCGCTTAATGCCGTTCCAAATGCCCCATTAGCCTTTGCTGCTACATGAATTTCTGTATACTGTGGAATTAATTTGTTGCGGAAAGGTTCATGGAATAAATCAACTTCCATATAACGACCTGCACGCTCAAAGTCACGAACCATTAGTGATGCTGCTAGCATATTAGCCTTTGCTGATGCCCTAACTGCATACGCACGGTCAAATTGTTCTGGTAAAACAGAACGAGATTCACTTGTTTTTAGCTCGAAATCGGGCACATATACAACAAAAGAAGCATCTATATCATTGACATGAAATGTATCAACAACGCCATTTTCATCCATTGAGGAAATTGTTAACCCTCCTAATACTGAGGCTGTTGCATTGTCTGGATGTCCTTCGATTTGTGAGGATAAATTGAGTTTATCCTGTACAGTTAAGCCTATATCACAGACTTGGTTAGCTAGTTCAATTCCTGCAACGATGACTGCTGCACTACTCCCCAAACCACGGGCTAATGGAAGCTCACTTGCCATTTCTACACGGCAGGCAGGTAGCTGCTTACCGTATTGATCCGCAATTTTTTTGGCAATCACGTATAGTAAGTGCTCTTCCAGCTCAAACTCTTTAGGTCCATTATCATCGAGGTGGATAATTTCCCAACTATCCTGTAAAGATACGGTTAACTTTAAGTAAAGAGATAAACCAAGTCCTATTGAATCAAAGCCCGGTCCTAGATTGGCTGTACTTCCAGGAACTGAGATCTCCCACATGTTACTCATAGTACGTCCTCAATGTATTTTCGAATTTCTTCCTCATCATTTTTAAGTGAGACAACATCTACAGTCGATACATTCATTGCAGTATCAGGATCTTTCAATCCATTACCCGTGAAAATTGTCACTACTTTAGAGCCCTTCGCAATCTTGCCATTTTCAACTGATTTAATAACGCCTGCTAATGATGCAGCTGAGCCTGGTTCAACGAAAATTCCTTCAGTGCCAGCAATTAATTTGTAGGCAGCTAAAATTTCTTCGTCTGTCACCGAATCAATAATTCCACCAGACTCGTCGCGAGCTGCTTCTGCAAATTTCCAACTTGCAGGATTACCGATACGAATAGCTGTTGCCACTGTCTCAGGATTAGCAATAGGTTCACCTTTTACAATTGCTGCTGCACCTTCAGCCTCAAAGCCGAACATCTTTGGTAGACCAGAGCCTTTTGCAGCATCATATTCTTTAAAGCCTTTCCAGTATGCAGTAATGTTACCTGCGTTACCAACAGGGATGCAAAGATAATCTGGAGCTGTTCCTAGAGCATCTACAATTTCAAATGCTGCCGTTTTTTGCCCCTCGATACGGAATGGATTCACAGAGTTTACAAGTGCCACTGGAGTTGTTTCACTTACTTGACGAACAATGTTTAATGCATCATCAAAATTACCGTCGATTTCGATAATCTTTGCACCATACATTGTCGCTTGGGCTAGCTTACCTAGGGCCACTTTTCCTTTAGGGATAACGACTATGGACTGGATTCCAGCACGTGTTGCATAAGCTGCTGCTGCAGCTGATGTGTTACCAGTTGAAGCACAAATAACGCATTTGCTGCCATCTTCAATTGCTTTTGCAACGGCAAACACCATACCACGGTCTTTAAATGAACCAGTTGGGTTTGCACCTTCTATTTTTCCATAAAGCTCAATGCCAAGTTTTTTAGATAGATTTACTAAATGTATAAGAGGCGTATTGCCTTCGTTTAAAGTTAGAGCAGGTGTATTTTCTGTTACGGGTAAAAATTGTTTATATTCTTCAATTAGGCCTTTCCACATAACGTTTACGATCTCCTTTTGTTCTTATAGAAAGAACAGTTGTTTTTGTATAAAAGACATTTTAACGCAAATTACCCCATGTTTTCAATAGAATTCGAGAAATTGTCGAAACAATTCGGTAATTTGAATTTTTGCTTGTCACTTTCTTGAAACAACTGTATAGTAAACTTACAATGTAAAGTCAAGTGTAAAGACAGGTGGTTAGAATGACGATAAATACAGTAACAACAAATAAGGTTCAACAATCTATTTCTCGTAATAAGCTTTTGCGGGTAGCAGGTGTTGGCTGGCTTTTCGATGCAATGGATGTAGGAATATTATCATTCGTTATTGCAGCATTAGCAGTTGATTGGGGATTAACACCAAGTCAATCTGGCTGGATAGGTAGTATAAACTCAATTGGGATGGCTGTAGGAGCTCTTTTATTCGGCGTGCTTGCCGATAAAGTAGGACGTAAGCAAATTTTTATGTGGACGCTTGTATTATTTTCGATTGCAAGCGGCTTGTCTGCATTTACAACTACATTAGCTGCTTTTATGGCACTACGCTTTTTAGTAGGCATGGGACTAGGGGGAGAATTGCCAGTCGCATCAACGCTAGTTTCTGAGAGTGTAGAAGCCAAAGAGCGTGGGCGAGTGGTCGTTTTACTGGAAAGCTTCTGGGCAGTTGGTTGGCTAATCGCAGCATTGATTTCGTATTTTGTTATTCCATCATTGGGATGGCGTATTGCTTTATTGTTAACGGCAATTCCAGCTATATATGCAATTTATCTTCGCTGGCACTTACCAGATTCACCTCAATTTGCAGTAAAGGCAGAGTCTAAGAAACGTAGTGTTGTACAAAATATTCGAGAAGTATGGTCGAAAAAATATGTACGTTCGACACTTATGCTATGGGTGTTATGGTTTACGGTTGTTTTTTCATATTACGGTATGTTTTTATGGCTTCCAAGTGTCATGGTTAGTAAAGGCTTTGATATGATTACAAGTTTTAAATATGTTCTCATTATGACGCTTGCACAGCTACCAGGTTATTTTACAGCTGCATGGTTTATAGAAAAATTTGGACGAAAATTTGTGCTTATTTCCTATTTAATTGGTACAGCTGTAAGTGCTTTCATTTTTGGTAATGCCGAAACAATGGTAGTACTATTAACATCAGGAATGTTTTTATCGTTCTTTAACTTAGGGGCATGGGGTGCACTTTATGCTTATACTCCTGAGCAGTATCCTGCAATTATTCGTGGAACAGGTGCAGGAATGGCAGCAGCTGTTGGGCGCATCGGTGGTATTTTTGGACCTCTATTAGTAGGATTTTTGTTAACAGCAGGTTATGATATCGGCTTCATCTTTGCGATATTCTGCGGAGCGATTATTATCGGTGTTATTGGGGTAATCTTCTTAGGTCAAGAAACCAAACAAATTGAATTAGATTAATAAAAAAACATGTCTTGGATGAACTATAGTCCAAGACATTTTCTTTAATTTTGTTACATAAAAATTAGTTTTATTTAATTTTTATACAAATATTTTTAAAAATCTGTTAAAATCACAATCAATAAGGTTCATCACTAAAAATAGAAGTGATATTTTTTAGAATGTATATCATGTGGATAAGTTGATTGAAGCAGGGGCAGGGCGATTCCTTGAGGTCAAATTACAGTGTCAGTTGGGAGCATGGAACGAACTTCGTAGGAAAGCGCCGCATCGCAACGGAAAACAACCCTTGGGTTATAATGATGAGCCAACAATAAAAATTAATAATGAAGATAGAACTATTTTATGTCTATTTATCACGAACTATCATATTAGCAAGTTAAAGCGTTAAAGATTTTTCAGAAAAGTCATTGTATTCAAATTGTAATCATGATACTGTATTTTTAATCGAATTTAGAGTCAGTAGGAAACAATCTCCATCCGTGATAATTTCATTGAAAGAAAGGTTGGTAGAAATGAGTATTAATGAAGAAATAGAAAGAAGATTTGTTAGGTTGTCGAAGGGACAGCGTAAAGTTGCACAATTTGTTAGGAATAACCCTACAGTTGTAATTGGTAACGGAGCAGCAGAAGTGGGTAGACAGGCTAATGTTAGTGAATCAACGGTTATTCGTTTTTGTTATGCGATGGATTTATCGGGCTATGTAGAGCTTCAAGACAAAATTAGAAGCTATTTAATGAATCAAAATGGTGGTGCGAGTCTTCAACCTACATATTCTTCAAATAAACTCAATGTTCCAAGTTTTGGTAAGGTGATGCAACGTGATATCCAAAATATTCAAGATACGATTCATTTAATTAACGATAATATGCTTCAAAAAAGCTCAAAATGGATGCATGAAGCAGAGTACGTTTATATTTTAGGTACTCGTCAAGCTGCGCCTATTGCAAATTGGTTATCGTCTACAATGAAAACTTTACGTCCAAATGTGAAACAGCTTCGCTCAGAATCTGATGATATTGTACAGCAAATTAACAGTATGGGTGAGCGCACGACATTGATAGTTTTTTCATGGGACAAGCATTCAAACGACATTCAAACGATTGTAGAAATTGCCAAGAAGAAAAAGGCTAAAATTATTGCCATTACTTGTTCGGCATTGGCGTCTATTCGGGAGTATGCAAGTGCTTTATTTACACTTGGTCTGAAAAAGCAATCTACTTTGGACATTATTCCAGTTTTGTTTTCGTTTTTACATGCGCTAATTGAGGAAATGGTCAGTCAGGATAAGGCACAATATGAGAAATATCAGCAATCATATGAACAAGTAGAAAATAATTTGTTATTCTTAGATGCAGCAAGAGAAAAGCAAGTTTTTTAAAAATTTCACAACGAGTAGTAATGTAGTACGGACCAATGAGTACTTATTATTTTAACAATAGTACACATAAAAAAGATGTCTAAATAAGTTTTAGACATCCTTGAAAAAGAAACTTATAAAATTTTACTTAAGCTATATTCGTTAATAAAGTTATCATTTAATTTAACGGCGTTTTGGCGGATGCCTTCTTGCTGAAAGCCTAGTTGTTTAAACAAATTTAAAGCACTATCATTATGCTCCATAATAGATACTTCTAAGCGCGAAATATCTCGCTGTTTAGACCAGCGTTCAGCTGCCTTCATCAGCGCTGAACCGATGCCTTGTCGTTGATGCTCTTCCTTAACAGCTAGATGGACTGCTGCAACATGCTTAGTTTTAGAGTGCTTATAACCATGGATAATGGCATAGCCAGCAAAAATACCATTCAATATACAAAGTAAAATCGTGCGGTTTTTCAATTGTTTCCAATAGCTTAAATCTTTACGAAGCTGTTGAACTGTAAGGTCTAATTCATGTTTCATGTTATACATGAAATCAGTTTGTTGGAAAATTTCTTCTTGCAAATGAATAAATAATCTAGCATCTGATGCTTCAATTGCTCGAATTATGTATGCAGGTGGGTTATCGTCATTTTTAGAGATATTATTTGTAGTCTTCATTTGTGTACGCGAGAAAGTTACACTAGTACCGAGCTTAACATCAATGACGTAGTAGCCTGCATTTGTCCATGACAAATAGTGAGAGAGAGGGGGCTTTGTTTTCTTCCACCAGCTCCTATTTAAGTAAGCTGCATTCGGTAAGGCTTGTCCCATAATATTTTCGAGTTCGCTAAATGATAAAGTAATTTCTTGTTGTAAAGCTACTTCAAAATAATTTGCTAAAGGAATATACTTTTTTTCCATCTTCTTTGTCATCGTGATCCCCATTTCCTATATATCCTAAAATATAGACTCCCTGATGATAGCATAAAATTATGGTTTCTTAAATATAAAAACACAACTATATATCTATTAATAGTAATTTTTTTTTATAAACTATGAATTATTATTATTAAATGTTAAAAATGGGATGGCTAAAATATATAAATTTATTAAAATTAATAATAACCTAGATATAGTATGAATGAGTAATTTTTGGATCATCACCATAACGAAGACGTGATCACAGGACGTCATGCCTTTAGCCTTCTTTCCTCTACTAGCTCGCGCTCCAGGGTATCATTTGTGGTGCTGTGATCCCAAGGAGTCGCTTAGTCTCCGCTCTTCAATAAACTCATAATTATCGTATACGTTTTACAAATATCATTCTTGTGTTTCCAATTTTTGTGTTTGGCTAAAATAGTAGATTTTAGTTGTGGAATATAGTGGATCCTTTATAGATAAACTTTCACTTTATATCATGTTTGTTCATAAGATATGATAAAATAAAATATAAATGTTATTGCCATTTAGGAGGAATAAATTTAATGAGTAAAGTTTTAGTTTTTGGTCATAAAAATCCAGATACAGATACAATTACATCTGCAATTGTATATGCATATTTAAAACAGCAAATTGGCGTTGATGCTGAAGCGGTACGCCTTGGAGAAGTAAATAACGAAACACAATTTGCTTTAAATAAATTTGGCTTTGAGGCACCTCGATTAATCTCTTCAGTAGTTGGAGAAGCAGAGAAAGTAATTCTTGTAGACCACAACGAATTCCAGCAATCTGCAGACGGAATCGAAGAAGTACAAATTACGGAAGTGATTGATCATCACCGTATTGCAAACTTCCAAACGGCTGATCCACTTTACTACCGTGCGGAGCCTGTAGGCTGTACTGCAACAATTTTAAACAAAATCTTCAAAGAGCATGGCGTAGCAATTCCTGCAAACATTGCTGGATTAATGCTTTCTGCTATCATTTCTGATACATTATTATTCAAATCTCCAACTTGCACAGAGCAAGATGTAAAAGCTGCTGAGGAGCTAGCGAAAATTGCAGGTGTTGATGCTGCTGAATACGGATTAGCCATGCTTAAAGCAGGTGCAGATCTTTCAGATAAATCATTAGAAGATCTTTTATCATTAGATGCAAAAGAATTCCAATTTGGTGAATATAAATCGGTAGTAGCTCAGGTAAATGCTGTTGATATTAACGATGTACTTGGTCGCCAAGAGGAATTAGAAATTTTATTAAATAAAAATGTAGCGGAAAATGGTTTAGATTTATTCTTCTTTGTTGTAACAGATATTTTAAACAATGATTCAACAGCCGTTGCAATTGGACAAGTAGCAGAGGCTGCAGCAAAAGGGTTTGGAGCAGAGCTTGTAAATAATCGCGTTCTTCTACCGGGTGTTGTATCTCGTAAAAAACAAATCGTGCCAGTTTTAACTGATGCATTGAAATAATGAAAAAGAGGTTGTCCTGAAATAGGCAACCTCTTTTTTATTCTAACTTTAATGGGTGAACAGCAGGACCCTCAAGTACTTCCCCTTTGGCATTAAAGCGAGAACCGTGACAAGGGCAATCCCAAGTTTCGTCTGCTTCATTCCATTTTGTTTTACAGCCTAAATGCGTGCAAGTTGGTGTATTGGCGTGTTTAACATAGCCTGTCACGAACTCCTTGGCTACGAAGCCTCCTACTTTTAGCATTTGCATAAATTGAGCCCCAAATTTTGTACGTGCTGGCGAATAAAGAGGTATTGCACCATCCTCATTCCCTGCTCCTGTTATCAGAGAGGATAGTATATCTCCAGCTACAAAAGAATTCGAAATTCCCCATTTTCGATAGCCAGTTGCAATGAAAACATTAGGCAAGGACTTTGTAATCCTTCCAACATAAGGGACCATATCAGGTGTTTCAATGTCCTGAGCTGACCAGCGATAGATTGGATCCTGATCGAAATGCGCCTTCATTTCATTTTGAATGGCCTCATAATAGGGTTCCGTATTGGTTGTTTCACCTGCAATATGATTAGCTCCACCTAATACTAAATAATGCTCGTTGTTTATGGTAGCCGTCCGAATGGAGCGAGTAGGATTATCTACGCATAAATATTGACCTTGTAGTGTATCAGTAATTTTGCTAGCAACCATATAGGAGCGACTGTTAGAAAGTTTAAAAAGCTGAAGCCCTCTAAAGGCTTCGATTGGATAGTGTGAGCACAAAATAAGCTTATTGTATTGAACCGACATATCATTTGCGGTATGTAAGCTATTTTGTGGTATGTTTAATTGCTGAACACGGGTACTTGTATAGAGTTTTGCGCCCATTGATAATGCTCCTTTTACAAGGAAATTACAAACTTCTACAGGATGTATTTGAGCCTGCTGGGACATGCTAAGTGCTTTTGTAATTGGGAAGGGAAGCTCTGTATCAGAAGTGATTTTCGCCTTAATATTTAATACTTTATAGGCATTCCATTCTTTTAATAATTGTGCATAGCCTTCTTTTGTTTGGCAATAAAGCAATGAATCTACTTGTTGAATACTTTCCTTAGGGAGTAACTGTAATGCTTTTTCTACAGCTATTTGGTTGAGCTGATAATAGAGCTTTGCCTCATCTACAGAAAGTTTTTCAATAAGGTTGGCATAAACTAAGCTATGCTGTGCAGTTAATTTTCCTGTTGAATTACCAGTCGTACCATGACCGATATGGGAATTTGCCTCAAGTAAGACCACATCTACACCTGATTTTGCTAAGACATAAGCTGTATATAGTCCCGTCAATCCTCCACCGATTATACATACATCACAAGTTGTTGACGCAGGAAGAGATGGTAGGGAAACGGGGTCAATTGTTCCGAGCCAAAGAGATTGTGTCATACATAACCCTCACATTGTTTTTACGTTCAGTATGTAGATTGGTTTGAAAATTTATGCAATGAAGCTTAAAAATTGCCTTATTGTAATTACTATCGCTACAATGTAGCAAAAGGAGCGTGACTAGCTATGAAAATTGAAATTTGGTCAGATTATGTATGTCCATTTTGCTATATTGGTAAAAAGCAACTAGAGCAGGCGATTCAGGATACTGGATTTGCAGGGCAGGTAGAGCTCGTTTATAAAAGCTATCAACTTGACCCAACAACACCTGTGGATACAAATGTGTCTACGTACGAAGCATTGGCGAAAAAGTATGGAATGTCACTAGAAAAAGCAAAGGAAATGACGCAAGGTGTGGCTGCCCGCGCTAAAGAAGTTGGTTTAGATTATAACTTTGATAATTTAATGGAGGAAAATACATTAAAAGCGCATCGTCTAGTAAAATGGGTAGAACAACAAGGGGATGCTACAGCGCTTGTTGAAGCACTATTATACAGTTATTTTATTGAAGCAAAGCGTATTGGTCAGGACGATGTATTAATCGATATTGCTGAGCAAGTAGGTCTGAATCGTGAAGAAGTTACAAAGGTTCTTTCAAACGATGATTTTAAAACAGATGTAGAAACGGATATGCAAGAAGGACTACAACTTGGCGTACGAGGGGTACCGTTCTTTGTGTTAAACCGTAAGTACGGTATTTCTGGAGCACAACCTCAAGAAGTATTTGAAGAAACATTACGTAAAGTAGCAGAGGAAGAAGGCTTACAACCCGGGTTAAAGATGGCAGGCTCTGAAGGCGGCGGGTTTGTACAGATGATAGTTGTAAATTTTAATGCTGTTGGAGCAGATTAAGAGCTAATCAGATTAGTAAGGTACCTATTCATATCTAATATATATGCTTTAATAGCTTATTACAAAAAGGGATGACCTTTGTTAAAACGCATAACATGTGGAAAAGTTGATTGGAGTGGAGACTGGGTAACTCCTTGGGGATTAGCAATAGAGGAACGAAGGCTAAAACCATCACGTCCTGTGATAACCCCTTCGTGACCAACATCGGTGCTGTTGCTGTCGCTACGTTGCACTACGCTTTCGCACAGACGAAAACATGTTGCTGTCGCTACGTTGCACTACGCTTTCGCACAGACGAAAACATGTTGCTGTCGCTACGTTGCACTACGCTTTCGCACAGACAAAAACATGTTGCTGTCGCTACGTTGCACTACGCTTTCGCGCAAAAAACATCTGTTGGCCCAAGCGGCTCATCGGACGCCCCCAGGAAGCTTTGCTCTGTGTGAAAGCGAAGCGAAAGCACCCAGTCGGAACGGAAATCAACCCTACGTTATGGTGTTAATATTTTGAAATATCCGCATTTCAGTCAAAAGTCTGAGTCTACTAGCGTTGACTTTTTACGCAAAGTTTTTTAATATACTTATATATCTTGAATTCGAGATATTAAACTTTTGATTTTAAGGGAGAATTTATATAATGAATGTACTAGTAGTAAAAGCTAACAACCGTCCAGATGGTATTTCAACAAAAATGTATGACACATTTATGGAAAATGTACAAGGCGTAAATGTAACAACGTTTGACGTATTTGCAGAAGATATGCCTTATTTCGGTCAAGATCTTTTCAATGCTTTTGGTAAAGTTCAAAACGGTGAAGCGTTAACTGACATCGAATCACGTCTCTTAGCAGCAAAACAAAAAGCTATGGATGCTTTAACTGCAGCTGACGTAGTTGTTTTTGCTTTCCCACTTTGGAACTTAACAATCCCAGCGAAATTACAAACTTTCATTGACTATGTATTCCAAGCTGGTTATACATTTAAATATAATGAAAACGGACAATTAGTTGGCTTAATGGCTGACAAAAAAGCAGTTATTTTAAATGCTCGTGGTGGATACTATTCTGCACCTGAAGCACAACCAATGGAAATGTCAGTTAACTACATTAAAAACGTTGTTGGTTTGTTCGGTATGGAAATTATCGAAGAGGTTATCATTGAAGGTCACAATGCCTCACAAGATAAAGCACAAGAAATTATTGCAAACGGCCTAGAAGCGGTTAAAAAAGTAGCTCAATCTTTACAAACTGTAAATGCATAATAATTTTTTTTATAAAAGTTCTCTCTAATTTGAGAGGACTTTTTTTTTATTTCTTTCATAGAGGTATGGTAATGGTGAAGAGGTCTAAAATATTGGTACTATGCGCTTGTTCTTGATTTACATTTAATAACATCCTATTATGTGAAAAAATTATGAAATAATATTATTCTATCATTTTCTGGTAAAGTGTTTTGCTATTCGTTTAAAAATACATACAATTAGGACTATTTGTTCAGTTAATAAAGCAATTAGTATAATATAATAGAAATTGTAGGAAAATATTAGATTTATAGGGAGGTTGTTTCATGAATAAGAAATTAATGACTAAATTCTTAGCGATGTTACTTGTTCTATTCACGGTGTTACCATTTGGTCTTTCCGCAAATGCTGCATCAAGCGATGTGACACGTGGAGATTACGTGAAAGAACTAGTAGAAAGCTTAAATGTAGAGCTAGGTGATGGTTCTAAAATTGCCTTCACTGACGTCTCTAAGGATTTAGCCCCGTATGTAGAAAAAGCAGTAGAATTGAAGCTTATTAAAGGTAAAACGACAACACTGTTCGGCCCAAATGATAAATTGACACGTCAACAAGCATTTGTTATTTCTGCTCGTGGATTAGTCAATGAAAACGCTCCTCTTTCTGTATTAGATAAGTTTACAGATGCAGATCAAGTTGCTACAACGCATAAGCAAGATTTAGCAAATGCCGTTACAGCAAACATATTACAAGGCTTTGAGGATAACACAATTCGTCCTCGAGATTATGTAACAACTGAACAAATGCAAAGTATTATTGAACGTTTCGTAGCTGAATACAAATTACCTACATCTACAACTAAAGTAGACCTTCAAATTTTAGGAACAACAGATATTCATACAAACCTTGCAAATTATAATTATTTCTTAGATAAAGAATCAGCTGATGTAGGTTTAGCAAACACAGCAACATTAATTGAACAAGCCCGTGCTAAGAATCCAAACACATTATTATTTGATAATGGCGATTTAATTCAAGGAACGCCATTAGGATCATATAAAGCGTTAGAGAACGTCCTAAAGCCAGGTGAAGTTCATCCAGCTATTGCAGCACTAAATGCACTGAAATATGATGGTGGAACTTTAGGGAACCACGAGTTCAACTATGGCTTAGAGTTTTTAGATGAAGTATTAAATGATGCAAAATATCCGGTCGTAAATGCAAACACATACGACGCTAAAACAAAAAAACATATGTATACACCTTATGTAATTCTTGATAAAGAGGTTGTAGACAATACAGGTAAAAAGCACACAATTAAAGTTGGTGTTACAGGTATCGTACCAACGAAAATTGTTGAATGGGATGCTATTCATTTAGCAGGCAAAGTAGAAATGCAAGAACCAGTTGAAGCGGTGAAAGAGGTTGTACCAGAAATGCAAAAAGCAGGTGCAGACGTAATTGTAGTACTTTCACACTCAGGTATTGGTGAGGATACTTACGTAAAAGGTAACGAGAACGTAGGATACCAAATCTCTGAGATTGAAGGGGTCGACGCTTTAATTACAGGTCACTCTCATTTAACATTCCCAGGTGACTATAAAAATCTTAAAAATGTTGATCAAGAAAAAGGGACGATTAACGGAGTACCTACAGTAATGGCAGGAAGCTATGGTAGCTATCTTGGAGTTATTGATTTAAAACTAGAACAACAAGGCTCTAAATGGGTTGTAGTGGATGGAAAAGGTTCTATCCGTTCTATCAAACAAGAAGGTTTACAACCATCTAAAACAGTTTTAAATGCAATTAAAGAAGCACATGAAGGTACGTTAAAGTATATTCGTCAGCCTGTTGGTGAGACAACTGCACCAATCCATAGCTACTTCTCAATGGTTCAAGATGATCCTTCTATTCAAATTGTGACACAAGCTCAAAAATGGTTTATTGAAAAAGAATTAAAAGGTACTGCTGATGAAAAAACACCACTTCTTTCTGCTGGTGCTCCATTCAAGGCAGGCTCTCGTAATAACCCTACAGATTACACAAACATTCCTGTAGGTCCGCTTGCGATTAAAAATATGGCAGATATCTATGTTTACGATAATACTGTTGCAACGATTAAAGTAACAGGAGCACAAGCAATTGAATGGTTAGAAATGGCTGCTGGTATTTTTGCAACAGTTGATCCAAATAAAACTGAAGAACAAAATATTATTGACCCAGAGGCACGTTCTTACAATTTTGACGTATTAGATGGCTTAACATATCAAATCGACGTAACATCACCAGCGAAATATGATAGTCGAGGTGTTCTAGTAAACGGAAAAGCAAATCGTATTAAAAACGTGCAATACAACGGTAAACCAATTGATTTAAAACAGGAATTTATCATTATTACGAATAATTACCGCGTGGGTGGTTCTTATGGTGCCACATTTAAAAATACTGATGGCTCTAACGTAACAAACTATGCTTATGAAAATCGTCAAGCTGTAATTGATTACATTATGGAAAACAAAACAATTAATCCTGCTGCGGATAACAACTGGTCATTTGCACCATTCCCAGCAAATACAAAAATTATTTACAACTCTGCTAAGGATGCACAAAAAGTCATTCCAGCAGGCAGCAATATCGAATATTTAGGAGATACAGAAGGCGGCTTTGGTAAATATTTAATTAAATAATGATGAAATATTAAAAGGAGAGTGCGTTGTTAAACGCTGCTCTCCTTTTTGTGTCGCTCAAACGTATGATAACGTGTTCCTTGAAATGTTAATAAGCCATAGTCACTATCTGCAAGCTGCCCATAATCACGACCATTCATTTTTAATTCTAGACGATCCCCACTTTGTACTTCGAACGTTACATAGTAGGATGTATGAGCACTAGAGTTACCAGAACCTCCACTAGTATTTGAACGTTTTGTTACGACTTTAGCGGGTACTGTTAATACTGGTTCATTGTTGTTTTTCGACCATTGTAGAATACCTTTAATAATAGTAAATGCTATAATGCCGAGCACGATAAAAAAGACTATTGAAATAAAATTGGGTGCAAAAGAGAATTCATCAAACCAAAACATAAAAGTCCTCCAATCTACGAAACATTGTTCTAGAAGTCGTTATAAAGGATTTATTTCAAGATCCACCATAATATCAATTACATCACTAATTAATACATCACCTGTTTTCAGGAGCGTATTATAAACTAAATTAAAATCTCGAAGGTCAATTTGTGCCTTCGTTTGGAATCCATGTACTTCTTGCGCCCATGGATTTACACTGTTCCTTGTATATACTGTTAAATACGATAGGCGTCGTTATGTCTTTAACTTCTTTCAGCGGATTTCACGGAATTATGCAGAGGCATAATTGATTAGTTAAATATCCATTTAAAGTAAATTTCTTATCTTCTAGTTTTTCAATATATGTAGATGTAAATAAATTTTTTGGATAAATGTCAGCGTCAAAAAAAGTAGGAGATACAAGATGCACATCACGATCAAAGTTTTTTGTGGAAACATTAGCAACTGCGATTGTAAATGATATTTTTACATCCTCCATTTGTTTAATATCTGGCATAGCTATTTCTGCAATGTACGATTCACCATATATTTTAGATACCATCATATGTCGTACAGAAAAGTCAATAGTTGAATGACTAAAATCAATCGCATACCTTTTTCGTTGGAAAAGCCCCATAAAACAGTATCTTACACGAATAATATATTAAACAATTCGGATATTCAATGGACTTTCAGAAAAAATGAGAAAATATGACAACGAAAAAAGTTTATTTTGTGAATACTTGGTAATTATAAAAAACTATGCTCCATGAAAGCTGGTTTGTCAACATAGCTTGGGAGCGTTTTCCGTTCTAACTATACGCTTTCTTCGGGGCAACCGATGAGGGTCTCTTCTGTTGACGCTTTGATCCCTTGAGTAGCCCTAGCCTTCATCCGAACCAGCCAATTTATATACATAGTTTCCGTTTTAACAGATGCATCTCTAGATAGATAATCTTATCTTTCAGATAGGTGATAAACAATGGAAGTAGTCATAATAATGAAATCATGTGCATCTATATAGTAGAAGTTGAATCTAAAGTAATCCCAAATATGAAAAATCGTAAGTTACATTTAGTAATCAAATTTAAAATAGTAAATAGATTACTGTAAGTAAATAAGTTACTTCAAATTTACTTTTTTAAAAATAATCGTTACAATAGAGTACATAAGAGGTGAAAAAAATGAGTGAGACAAATTTATGTCCTCGTTTAGCTAAAGCAATGGATTTAATCGGAAAACGCTGGACAGGGCTAATTTTATATCAATTATTAGATGGACCGCAGCGCTTTAATGAGATTGAATCTGCGTTGCCAGTAAGTGGTCGTTTATTATCTGAACGTTTAAAGGAGCTAGAAAAAGAAGGGCTTGTTGAACGGAAAGTATATTCAGAGGTACCGGTGCGTGTTGAGTATTCTATGACGGATAAAGGTCGGGGACTAGAAGGAGCGATCCGCAATATCGAATCATGGGCAACGAGCTGGCTTTAAAAGTTTGAGGTCTATCTCGAAATTTTTGATGGATAAAAAAACAATGGCCATATGTAACACTAGTGACCATGAATTTTCTTTATCATATTCATCATCTCTGCACAGGGAGACCTGGTAAGGCGAGATAAAAAATACCCTTCATTTTACTTGTCAAATACGGGTTCTAAATCCATACTAGTGTAGAGTAAGAAGGACGTTAGAAAGGAATTAGCTCTCATGACAAAAGAACAATGGGCGGAGGATTTAGCAAAGAGCATTAATCCAGCCAATATTAAGTTAGATGAATCATTACAGCAATATACTATGACAAAATTAGGTGGCAAAGCGGATGTTTTTGTTCTCGTTGAAACAGAGGAAGAGGCAGTAACGGTTATTCGCTATGCCCATAAGAATAATATACCTTTATTAATGTTAGGTAATGGATCTAATATGGTCGTTCGTGATGGCGGTCATCGAGGGATCGTTGTTACATTTTCATTTTTAGATGAGATTCACATTAATGGTGACCATGTTTACTCGCAAAGCGGTGCACTTATTAAGGATGTATCGAAACTGGCTGCGGCAGCATCTTTAACAGGTTTTGAATTTGCATGTGGTATCCCTGGCTCAGTTGGTGGAGCTATGGCAATGAATGCAGGTGCATATGGCGGTGAAATTAAGGATATTATTATTTCTTCGAAAGTGTTAACAAAAGAAGGCGAAATTTTAGTATTATCGAAAGATGAGCTTGAACTTAGTTATCGTCAAAGTATTATTGCCAAAAAGGGATATTATGTATTATCATCCGAATTTCAATTAGCAAAAGGTGTACAGGAAGAAATTGATGCAAAAATTGCTGATTTAACGTTTCAGCGTGAATCTAAGCAGCCGTTAGAATACCCATCTGCAGGGAGTGTTTTTAAGCGCCCACCAGGTCACTTTGCTGGCAAGCTTATTCAAGATAGTGGCTTACAAGGAAAAGGCGTAGGTGATGCAGAGGTATCAACGAAGCATGCAGGCTTTATTGTTAATAAAGGTAATGCAACGGCTACTGACTATATTGCAACAATCCAAATGGTACAACGAGTAGTTAAAGAAAAGTTTGGCATCGATTTAGAAACAGAAGTAAAAATCGTTGGTGACGACTTATAGGATATTACGCCCTTCACTAATGGTGGAGGGCGTTTTTATTGAGGAGTGAAACAGAAAATGAAGTTTATATCATGGAATGTTAATGGAATTCGAGCGTGCTTAGGTAAAGGATTTTTAGATTTCTTCAATCATGTAGATGCAGATTTTTTCTGTATTCAAGAAACAAAGTGTCAGGCTGAACAAGTGAATATTTCACTTGAGGGATATGAGCAATATTGGAATTATGCACAGAAGAAAGGTTATTCAGGTACAGCCATTTTTACAAAACATACCCCACTTTCAGTACGTTATGGAGTTGGTGAGGATGAATCACAGGAAGAGGGGAGAATTATTACACTTGAGTATGAAGATTTTTACTTAGTGAATGTTTATACCCCAAATTCACAGCGTGATTTAGCTAGATTACCCCTTCGTTTAGAGTGGGAGGATCGATTAGCGCTATATTTAAAAGAGCTAGATTCTAAGAAACCTATAGTTTACTGTGGCGATTTAAATGTCGCTCATATGGAAATTGATTTGAAAAATGCGAAGTCTAATGTTGGTAATTCAGGTTTTACATATGAAGAACGTGTAAAGATGACGGACCTATTGGCAAGTGGTTTTGTAGATTCATTCCGCTACATGTATCCAGATACACCAGACCACTATACATGGTGGTCTTATATGAATAAAGTACGCGAGCGTAATATTGGATGGCGTATTGACTACTTTATTGTTTCAGAAAGACTAAAGAACAAAATTAATGTGGCAAGTATTCATTCACAAATTATGGGCAGTGATCATTGTCCAATTGAATTACAGCTTAATAACTAAGATTTATGAACAATAAAATGATCAATTAAAGTATGGCTCCTCGGCAAAACGAGGGGTTGATTTCCGTTCCGGCTGGGCGCTTTGTTGTTGCTGTCGCTTCGCTTTCGCACAGAGCAGAGCTTCCTGGGGGCGTCCGATGAGCCGCTTTTATTGCTGCCGCTACGTTAGCACTACGCTTTCGCACAGAAAACATCCGCTCCGCTGCAGGGTCTCGGGCCAACACGATGTTGGTCACGAAGGCGTTATCACAGGATGTGATGGTTTTAGCCTTCGTTCCTTTTTTTCGCTGTTCCCCGAGGAGTCGCCCAGCCTCCACTCCAATCAACCTCTTCACATATCTTTTATCTTCTGGCACGATTGTCTAATTTTTAGTGATAGTACGAAACTTTTGCAACATAAATATTTTGTACGAAAGTGAAATGTAATGGAAGCATAGGTAGAGGAAGTGCGTTCGCAGGGAAGCTATTAGCCTGGAATGGAAACCATCCTTATCTATAACATTCACAAAGAGCCTCTTTAATATGACAATAGTTTTTCAACACCATAAAAAATCGTATTTTCTATAAGGAAATACGATTTTTTGTTTTTTATAAGCAATGTTTTTACAACCCATTAAACTAAATTTCAACCCTTTTAAAAGGATTTGCATGCGAATAAAAGAATATATTGCAAAAAGGGGGTCGAGATATGAGAAAGTTTACATGGAAAAAGTGGTTACTGGCTATAGCGGGATTTTTAGCTATAGTAGCTATTGTCGCATTTATCGGATTTACATGGTATATGAATAAATCAAAACCAGTAATTGAAGGAGAGCTTTCAGTGAGCGTGCTAGATCAGGATGTAACTGTTACAAGGGATGATAAAGGTATCCCTCATATTTTTGCTAAGACAGATGCAGATTTATATCGTGCACAAGGCTATGTTCAAGCACAAGATCGACTGTTCCAAATGGATTTAGCGCGAAGACAAGCTAGTGGTCGTTTATCGGAAATAATCGGTGAGGCAACTATTAATACTGATAAACATTTCCGAACATTTAGTTTGCGAGATGCAGCTGAAAAATCACTATCTACCTATGATGCAGAAAGTAGGCAGGTACTTGAGTGGTTTGCGGATGGCGTCAATGCTTTTATTGCGCAAGCCAAAAAAAATAATACATTAAGCTACGAATTTGCATTACTAGGTTACGAACCAGAAGAGTGGTCCATTGTAGACTCTCTTACTATTGGTAAATATATGGCCTATGACTTAGGAGGTAATTGGAATACGCTTGCGTTCCGTCATTGGGCTTTACAAAACTTTGATGAAGAAAAAGCTAAAGAATTATTTATAAAATATCCTAAAAACGCTTCATCCATTCTCGAGGCAAATAAAGAAAATCCGGTAGCCGTAGCAGGGCAATTTAATGCAAACCTGCTACCCAATGAATTTAACGGCAGTAATAACTGGGTCGTATCAGGGAGTAAAACCAAAAATGGAACTCCAATTTTAGCGGATGATCCACATTTAGGATTAAGTACACCTTCAATTTGGTATCAAATGCACCTACAATCGCCTGAGCAAAATGTTAGTGGCGTAATCTTTGCAGGTATTCCAGGTATTATTTTAGGCCACAACGATAACATTGCATGGGGGGTAACGAATGTTGGACCTGATGTACAGGATTTATATATTGAAATACCAAATCCGAATAATCCAACGCAGTTCCGCTATGATGGCAAATGGGAGCAAGCGGAGGTACGTGATGAACCGATTAAGGTGAAGGACGGAGAAACGGTAGATTTTGAAGTCGTTGTCACACGTCATGGTCCAATCATGACAGATTTAGCTTTTAAAGATACTAAGCCTACAGCACAATTTTCGATGCAGTGGACGGCACTGCAATCAACGACAGAGCTACGTGCTGTACTAGGCTTTAATAAGGCAAAATCCTGGAATGAATTTGACAAAGCGTTAGAGGATTTTAAGGCACCAGCTCAAAACTTTGTTTTTGCATCAAAGGATGGCACGATTGCTTATAAAGCGAATGGTCAAATTCCGATTCGAAAACAAGGAGACGGGCAATTACCAGTACCAGGTGATTCTAGTGAATATGGGTGGGACGGTTTTATCCCCTGGAATGAGCTACCGACTGTAGTAAACCCAGATGAAGGCTTTATTGCAACAGCGAATAATGAAGTTATTGGGGAAGAATATCCTTATCATATAACAGATTTCTGGGCACAGCCGTATCGTTTTGAACGGATTAAGGAAGTTCTAAAGGCCAATGATTCTTTAACTGTGGAAGACATGATGAATTTACAAATGGATCAGCATAACCTGTATGCCCGTGAGTTTTTACCATACTTATTAACATCGATAAAAGCACAAGATCAGGATGGGAAATATAAGGATGTTATTAAATTATTAGAGAATTGGGATATGGTAGATGCAAAGGATTCGGGGGCGCCATTAGTGTTCCATACATTAATGGAAAAGTTACAGGAAGTGTTATTTAAGGATCAGATGCCAGAAGATATGTATGAATTAATGTATGGGAAATTTAATATTACAGACCAGCTTTTACGTACAGCTTATGAAGGTAAGAAGAGCATATGGATTGAGGAGCAGGGTGGAGTCGATGTAACAGTTTACAAGGCGTTAGAACTCACTGTTGACCAAATAGAAGATCAATTCGGTAAAAACGTATCGAAATGGAAATGGGGTAACTTCCATCAACTTACCTTTGATCATACATTAGGTAAAGCTTCGCCAATTCTTGCGGCATACTTTAATGCTAAGAAGGTTCCTATTGGTGGTTCGAAGGTTACTGTTCAGGCTGCTGATAATGATCTAGCTGGAAACGTTAATCACGGAGCGTCATGGCGATTTGTTGTAGATGTTGGTGATTTAAGCTCAGCCTATCATATCGTTGGTCCTGGACAGAGCGGACATGTAAAATCTGCTTGGTATCAAGATCAAGTAATGGATTGGGCTAATGGAGATTATCATCAAACGTTTGTGAGAAAAGAAGATATTAAAGGTAAAACGTTGTTATTAAAAGCACAGTAGGAAGAGATGCTATAAGAATCTATAGGGTTTTATATTAAGAAAACATGGTTTTTCAGCAAAGCGAGGGGTTGATTTCCGTTCCGACTGAGCGCTTTTATCGCTGCCGCAGAACCGATGTTGGTCACGAAGGCGTTATCACAGGACGTGATGGTTTTAGCCTTCGTTCCTGCTAAATCGCTGATCCTCAAGGAGTCGCTCAGTCTCCACTCCAATCAACCTCTTAGCATGCCTTATTAAACTCCACTTTGTTTAATATGTCACCATAATTTCTTTATCACAACAATATGCCAAAGCTATCACATTGAAGTGATAGCTTTTTTACTTTTATATTTATGTGTTAGCAATTTAAATAAAGTAATTTTTAAATTTGTGATATAAATCATTTACATTCAAATATTTGTTTGAATATGATGGAATATTATGTTATAGTGAAAACAATCAAACGAACATTTGAATGAGGTGAGGAAATGCCAAAAGAAGTATGCGAAATAACACAAGTCAATGAAGAAGCGGTCATTAAGATACAACGACAAATGCCAGATCTATCAGGGGTAGCAAAATTTTTAAAGGCATTATCTGATGAAACAAGACTTAAAATTGCGTATTCCTTAACGGTCGAGGATGAATTGTGTGTTTGCGATGTTGCCTCCATTATCGGATCGTCAGTAGCAACAGCATCGCATCATTTACGTTATTTGAAAGATAATAATTTAGCGAAGTCATATCGCAAAGGAAAGCAAATGTACTACTCTTTAGCTGATGAGCATGTGTATCAAATTGTAACGGTTGCCTACGAACATGTGAAAGAGGGGATTGGAAATGGCAGCGATACCAACTAAACAAGAATATAGGCTACAAAACTTATCCTGTGCCAGCTGTGCAGCAAAGTTCGAAAAAAATGTAAAGGCTATTCCAGAGGTCCAGGAAGCACAAGTGAATTTTGGTGCTTCTAAAATAACAGTCGTTGGTAACATTGACATTGATCAACTTGAAGAAGCAGGTGCCTTCGACGGCATAAAAGTATCCCAATCAACTGCAAGAACAATTGAAAAATCAACACCTTTTTATCGAAAAACAGAAAATATATTAGCTGGAATCTCTTTGTTATTCGTAGTGCTTGGATATGTGTTTGGAGCAATGCGTAGTGAAACTGATCCGCTAACTATCGGGATGTTTATTATCGCGATTCTAGTTGGGGGGATTGGAATTTTTAAAACAGGCTTCCGCAATCTAGCACGCTTTGAATTTGATATGAAGACGCTGATGACCATTGCAGTAATAGGTGCAGCCATTATAGGAGAATGGGAAGAAGCAGCCGTTGTTGTCTTTTTATTCGCAGTAAGTGAAGCGCTTGAAGCATATTCAATGGATAAGGCGCGTCAATCGATTCGTCAGCTAATGGATATAGCTCCACCTACAGCAACGATAAAACGTGCACATGGTGAGCATTTCCATGAGATGGAGTTGCCAACGGAGGAAATTGAGATTGGTGATATTTTAATTGTTAAACCAGGTCAGAAAATTGCTATGGACGGAATTGTAGTCAGTGGATTGTCAGCGGTGAATCAGGCGGCGATTACAGGTGAATCAATTCCGGTTAGTAAAACAATCGATGACGAAGTATTTGCGGGGACTCTGAATGAAGAAGGTGCTCTAGAGGTTCGTGTGACAAAGCGAGTAGAGGACACAACAATTGCAAAAATCATTCATCTTGTTGAAGAAGCGCAGGCAGAAAAAGCACCTTCACAGCAGTTCGTTGATCGCTTTGCGAAATACTACACACCTGCAATTATGATTATTGCTTTACTTGTAGCGGTTATACCACCTTTATTCATAGGTGATTGGCAACATTGGATTTATCAAGGATTAGCAGTCCTTGTTGTAGGTTGTCCATGTGCACTAGTCGTTTCTACTCCTGTTGCTATTGTTACAGCCATTGGGAATGCAGCTAGACAGGGTGTTCTTATTAAAGGCGGTATTCATTTAGAGCAGCTTGGTCATATTGAAGCAATAGCATTTGATAAGACAGGTACACTGACAAAAGGTCAACCTGCTGTAACAGATATTTTTACATCGAAAGAGATGTCTGAGGATTATGTTTTACAGCTAGTAGCAGCAGTTGAAAAACAATCGCAACATCCATTAGCAAAAGCTATTTTACAGGCATTGCATAATAAAAATTTAACAGAGCTTATACCAACAGACTTTCAATCTGTAACAGGCAAGGGTGCCTATGCAACGGTAGATGGTCAAACAATCTATGTAGGGAGCTTGAAATGGATTGCTACATTAACGACTGTTGATGAAATGATAAAAGAACAGGTTAAAAAACTTCAACAACAGGGTAAAACAGTTGTAGCAGCTGTTAGTAATGATCAGTTTATTGGGATGATTGGTATTGCTGATCAATTACGACAAGAAAGTAAAGATGTCCTGAATAAATTAAATGGTCTAAAAGTGAAGCATAAAGTTATGCTAACGGGTGATGCAGAGCCAACAGCACAGGCAATTGCAACTTCTTTAAATATGACAGATGTAAGGGCAAGTTTATTACCAGCAGAAAAATTAATGGCTATTAAAGAATTACGTGAACAGTTTGGCGCAGTGGCAATGGTAGGAGATGGTGTCAATGATGCACCTGCACTTGCCTCAGCCAATGTTGGTATTGCAATGGGAGGTGCGGGCACTGATGCAGCACTGGAAACTGCGGATATCGCATTAATGGGTGATGATTTAACGAAGCTTCCTTATACAATTGGCTTAAGTAGAAAAACATTACGCATCATTAAAGAGAACATTATATTTGCCCTAGCCCTAAAATTAGTTGCCCTGTTACTCGTTATCCCAGGATGGCTAACATTATGGATTGCAATCTTTGCAGATATGGGTGCTACATTACTAGTTGTGCTTAACTCATTACGATTAATCAAAACTAAGAAATAGTGAATAAGATATAATCCGGTGGAAGCTTGTAGGAAAATAATCACTCTAAGGAGCTAGTGATATTTATTGGAATAGATGCTACTAGTGATTCTTGAAAAAAAACTTTGTTAACGCTATTATGGTTTCAGGAATAATGTAACAATTAAATATAAACGAGGCGAAGGTTTGAAATGTCAGATCCTATTTTAGTAAATGTTACAGAGGAAATTGTGCGTGGTTTAGTAAGTTTTCTACTACGAGGACCGGAATATCAAACATTTTGTAAATGTGAAGTCTGTGAACTTGACGCAGTGGCACTTACACTGAATGCATTGCCTAGTAAGTATGTTACATCTATGGAATCCCGAGATGAGGCATTTAAAGTGATGAATACTCCTGAAAATATCGAACGAATCAATAAAGAGATTATTCATGCATTGCATGTGGTAAATAAGTATCCTCGACATAAGACGGAGCCAACTTCTATATGAAGTTGGCTTTTCATGTTTTTAAAAACAAATGGTCAAGGAAATCTTAGTGAATGATGTGATGCATTAAATGAGGGTGGTTTCCGTTCCAGGATACTCGCTTTGTTGCTGTCGCTTCGCTTTCGCACGGAAAACATTCGCTCCGTGCAGGGTCTCGCCTGTCTCGCTTTCCCACGGGAGTCGAGTAGCCTTCCACTTCAATCAACAATAGTGTGGAGCTATTATAAATTTTATGCATTTCAAAAGTGAACGCTTTGGCTACTCATTATATTTGAACTGAATAGACTTATAACATTGACGAGTTTGTACATCTGATGTTGCTGCCGCTACACTTTCGCACATAAAACATTTGTTGCTGAAGTTTCGTTTTATCATTATAAATTAGAGTGTCATACCAGAAGATACACGCTAAGTGAATTGGTTGATTGTAGTGGAGACTGGGCGACTCCTTGGGGATTAGCGTCACAGATGAGACCCTGGAGCGAGCAACGCGAGTGAAGCGGCTCATCGGACGCCCCCAGGAAGCTCTGCTCTGCGCGAAAGCGAAGCGTCAGCGGCAAAGCGCCCAGTCGGAACGGAAATCAACCCCTCGGTTTGCCGAAGACAATACTTTATTTAGAGATACCTCAATTTCATTGACATAAATTTTCAACTACATGGGGGCCAACATATGAAGTTGGTTCTTTTTAGGGTGCACATGTGTTGTTTTTCTGGCATATGTATTTTCAGTTAACTTTTAAGGCAAGCTTGTAGTAAACTAGAGAGTAAGAAAAGGAAAGAGAGGGAATAGGATATGCCAACACCTAGTATGGAGGACCATATCGAACAAATATATTTATTAATCACTAATAAAGGGTATGCTCGTGTGTCTGACATTGCTGAAGCATTATCTGTTCTTCCTTCTTCTGTTACAAAAATGGTTCAAAAATTAGATAAAGATGGTTATTTAGTTTATGAAAAATACCGTGGCCTTACATTGACACCTAGAGGAGAAAAGCTTGGAAAACGTCTTGTACAGCGTCATGAGCTTCTAGAGCAATTTTTGCGAATCATTGGTGTAGATGAAGAGCGAATTTACGATGATGTAGAAGGAATTGAACATCATTTAAGTTGGAATTCAATCGATCGAATTGCGGATCTTGTGCAGGTAATGGAAGAAAATCCGGACATCGCGAAAAAACTAGAGGCATCTAAAACACATCATAATTTCTAACTTGGTTTCACAGATGTTTTTGTAGCGACAGCTATAGAAGTTAATGCCTCCGGACGCAATTATGCCGAGGCATAATTGATAAGTTTTTTGCGAAAATGATGGTATGAGGGAAAGGAAGACAATATGAACGAATTAAAATCAGGTGAAGTTGTTACGTTAACTGTATTGGAGCAACAAACATCGAAATGGATCTTAACAAATGGAGTTGACGAACTACCTTTAAATGCTTCAGAGGTAACAGAGCCACTTGCAGTAGGTGATCGCCTTGAAGTATTTTTATTTGCAGATCGTCGTGGTGATTTAGCGGCTACGACTGCTATCCCATCTTTCGTACAAGGTGAATACGGTTGGGCTCGTGTCCTAAAAGTAGTCGAGCGTGAAGGGGCTTTTGTAGATATCGGTACTTCACGTGAGGTGCTAGTAAAAGCGGAAGATTTACCTGCAATAACAGAGCTTTGGCCAGCACCGGGTGACCATTTATTTATGACATTACGCACAGACCGCAATGGTGATTTATTTGGACGTTTAGCAACTGAAGAAAAAATTTCGGAATTGTATGAAGGTGCATTTGAAGAAATGCACAATAAAAACATTAATGCACGTCCATATCGTTTATTACCAGTTGGCTCATTTTTATTAGGTGTAGATAATCCTTACCGTATTTTTGTCCATCAATCAGAGCTTGTTGCAGAGCCTCGTCTTGGACAAGACGTAGTTGTTCGTATTATTGATGTAAAAGAAGATGGTTCAATGAATGGTTCACTTTTACCACGTAAGCATGAGCGCATTTCAGGTGATGCACAAAAAATTTTAAATTATCTACAAGAGGTAGGGGGCAAAATGCCGTTTGGCGATAAATCCTCACCTGATGAAGTTCAAGAAATGTTTAAAATGAGTAAAGGTGCATTTAAACGAGCTTTAGGTACACTTATGAAAGCTGGTAAGGTGAAACAGCAGGACGGTTGGACAGAGGAAATTTAGGGCATGAGAAGCCACGAATAGATTGAGATTCTAAAGAGTGGTGTCTACTGCCAGAATAAAAGAAATGACGAGAGACAACATTGAAACTTTCTCGTCTTTTTTTCGTACTAATTACTGTATAATGGAATAATTTATACAGGCCAAATGAGTTTTCTAACGAGAGGGGTCACACAATTTGAAAAAAAAGTGGATGAAAATATTAACAGCGACTATGTTAGTATTTGGCGTGATGGCACCAGCAACAGGTTTTGCAGCTGATAATACGCCACCTAAAGCAATTGATGAAAAACTAGGGGTACCGATCGTCGTATATGGTGCAAACTTATCTGAGGCTGAAAAAGAGTCAGTTAAAAAGTCATTAAAAGTGAACGAAGAGCCTGAAGTTGAAGAAATTACAGTTTCAGGTCAAGACTTAGCTAAATATATTAAAGATAGTAATTCAAGCTCTCGTATGTATTCTTCTGCTAAAATTACGCGCAAGAATGCAGGAGAAGGCTTAGTTATTGAAATTGTTACGCCGTCAAATATTACACAGGTTACTTCTGAAATGTATGCGAATGCCATGCTAACTGCAGGAATTGAAGATGCAACAGTACAGGTGGCGGCGCCTAAAGCAGTAACAGGTCATTCAGCGCTTGTTGGAATATACAAAGCTTACGAAGTAACAACAGGTGAAAAGCTTGATACTGATCGTACAGATGTTGCAAATGACGAACTATCAGTAGCAACTACTCTTACGCAATCGGCAGGCGTAGACGATGCTAAGGTTGCAGAATTACTAACAGAAATCAAAAAACAAATTGCAGAATCAAAGCCAGCAACTAAAGAAGAGGTTGAAAAGATTGTGCAAGAGCAATTAAACAAGCTTGAAATTAATTTAAGTGACAAGGACCGTCAATTGTTAGTTGATTTGATGAACAAAATTAGTAAATTAGATATTGATTTTAGTAAATGGTCTAAACAATTAGATGATATTAGCAGTACGATTAAAGAAAAATTCGGATCACTAATGGAAGATACAGGATTCTGGGCGAGTGTGAAAAATTTCTTTGCTAATTTAAAGGATACAATTGCATCATGGTTTAATTAATTCATAGAAAAGAATCTGCAACACTTTCTCCTGATTGTTAGAGGAAAGTGAGCGGATTTTTTTATTTTTTTCGTGCTACCCACCATCTTTGTAAAAATGTAAATAGCTATGTTACTATGATAAAAAGGAGTGGTGAGAAATGGAATTTCAATTACAACAGCTAACAGGAAATAAGCAGGCTTTTGTCTATGAGCAAGATGGGGAAAGATTAGCGGAAATTACATGGCAGCAAGATGGCCAAGTAATGGTAATGGATCACACATATGTATCAGATAAGCTCCGTGGCCAAGGTATGGCCAAAAAATTGTTAGATCATGCCGCCGCTTATGCACGTGAGCAAGGTTATAAAATGGAAGCTGTTTGTTCGTATGTAGTTGCAGCATTTGAAAAATCTAATGTTTATGATGATGTAAAACAATAAAAATAAGGCAATCTGCGTGTTAGATAAGCGGATTGCCTTTTAACTTTTTTTAGTAAATGTTTTGTAAAACATTTACTGAAAGAAGTTAAAGCCTTCGGACGCAATGATGTCGAGGCATAATTGATTTTCTGCAAATCATCTATGCTACTCATTACAGTAAAACACTATAAATTAGTGCTGTTAAGAGGCCAGCTCCACCTACTAATGAAACCATGTCTATCCAATCATATACTGAGTCTAAATCTTTCATAAAAAACACACTCCTATTATTAGTATTAATTCATTAATTCCCTTTGCTTGTCCTTTATAGTCATAAATAGTTACAAAAATATCGTGATTTACCAAAATCAACTTATATAAATGGCATTTATCAAATGTTATTCCTAACTTTTGCTGATAAGTAAGAAATAGATACGTGCAATAAATTTTAGTAGGAGGATCATTATATGTCTTGGAAAAAAACAGACGTACTATGAATTTTGTTTATATGATGGAGGCGAAGGGTTATAGATGAATTCTTTCTTTTTATATATGCTGTAACGTATATAAAAATTATGTTTAGTCCTCTAAAAATAGGGAAAGATATTATACAGGGCTAGTTTCTATATTTTTGGGAGGGATTTATAATGGCAAAACGTAAAGGAACAGGTGTTGTGATAGTAGGATTAACTTTAGCAGCATCTTATTTAAGTAAAAAAGAAAACCGTGATAAAGCATTTAGTATGTTCAATAGTGCAAAATCTAAATTAGCATCATATTTGAATACAACGAATATGGATATGCACGAAAACATTTCAGAGCGTATAACTACTGAAGTAGCGACAGAAGCTGGAACTTCTCCAACAAAAATAGCTTCAAACGAAATGGTTGCTGAAGGCGGAGGACATACAAGTATCCATTACTATCATGAAGAAATTCATGAAAAAAAGAATTAATAACAAAAAACCTTCTCATTTTACGTGAGAAGGTCTTTTTTGTGTACATATGATGAAAGTTGCAAATACTAATAATACAATTCCGGTAAATATAAAGCCGCTGACAATACCTAGTGAGAGCCATCCGAGCAATGAGGAACCTAGGACAACTCCTAGAGAGAAGAAGGCATAAAAATAACCATAGGCTTTTCCACGAATTTCAGCAGTCGTAGAGTCGATTAAAAGTGAATTTACTGATGGGAATAAGAAGCCAAACCCGATACCATAGCAGGCCATGGCAATATAAAGTAATGTACTTGAATCTGCCTGACTAATTAATAATTGACTTACCCCCATTAAACCTATACCAAGCGATAATGTTTTAATTGGAGCAACCTTATCGAAAATACGGTTAGTCGGCAAAATAAATACGAGTACAGCAATAATTCCAAATGTACTCATTAAAGTCCCGCTTAAACGTGAATCAAAGCCTAAAGATTGTACTTTTAGAGGAAGGAGATAGGCGATAACCCCTTGGGAAAACATTAAAAAGAATGCACTAGAGAAGGCTTTTGATGTACCTGAATTAAAAAGTACATGAATAGGAATGTTTATAGTTGGCGTAGATTTTTCTTTTTTTACTTGATTTGATTTTAGTAAAAAGAAGGCAAGTAACCCCAACAAGAGCATAAAGCTTGCCGTAATATTAAAAACGAATGGTACGCTAGTACGACTCGCTAAAATTCCACTAAATGCAGGACCGATTATTGCAGCGGTACCAACAAACGCTCCAGATATAGCACTGCCCTTACCTCTTTTTTCTTGCTCAGTTGCATTTGCTAAAAATGTGAAAGCAGCAGGAACGATAAAGCCCGCAACTAATCCATGTATAAAGCGGACTATTAATAGAACAATAGGATCTTCTACTAAATTATAAAGTGATAGCGAAAGACCTGTCGTTAAAAGACCTAAGATTAAAATAACGAATGGTCCCTTACGATCTGTTAAAAAACCAGAGATAATATTACCAAATGTATTGGAAAGGGAATACATACCTACAGCTAGGCCAGTAATGAAGGCAGATGCCCCTAAGGATTCAGCATATGTACTCATGACAGGAAGTTGGGTAAATAGGTCGAAAAATGAAAAGAATATAATCAAATAAATAAGTTTCTTCATAGCTCCTCCGATAGAATGAATATCACTCTTATTATACCATTCTCGACAAAATAAGAACGCCTCATAAGTTTTTCAACTTATGAAGCGTTCCTGAATGATGAAAACTAAGCTTTAGCAACTTCTTTTTTCATTGTTTTGTTTTTAGCAAGATTTACGTGCCATGAAAGTGCTTCCTCTAAAATATGAGGTGTTTGGTGGCTACCAGTTGCTTCTAGAGCACGGTTATAGTAATCCCAAAGTTGTTCTTTGTAATCTGGGTGTGCACAGTTTTCGATAATTAAAGGTACACGCTCTTTTGGTGCAAGACCACGTAAGTCAGCAATACCTTGCTCAGTTACGATTACATCAACATCATGTTCAGTGTGGTCAACATGAGAAACCATTGGCACGATTGAAGAGATAGCGCCGCCTTTAGCGTATGATTTAGTAACAAAAATACCTAGACGTGCGTTACGTGCAAAGTCACCTGAACCACCGATACCGTTCATCATACGAGTACCTGATACGTGTGTTGAGTTTACGTTGCCATAGATATCTAATTCAAGAGCAGTGTTGATTGAGATTAGACCCAAACGACGGATAAGCTCTGGGTGGTTAGAAATTTCTTGTGAACGTAAGCAAATTTTATCAGCGTATTTTTCTAGGTTGCCATATACTTTTTTCTGTAATTCTTCAGTTAGTGTAATTGAAGTTGCTGCTGCAAATTTTACTTTACCAGCATCAATTAAGTTGAATACAGCATCTTGAAGTACTTCAGAAGCAACAACTAAATCTTCAAATTCTGAATCTGCGAAGCCGTCAAGTACAGCGTTTGCTACAGAACCTACACCAGATTGTAATGGCATTAATTGTTTTGTTAAACGACCAGCTTTAATTTCATCGCGGAAAAAGTCTAATAAAATGTTCGCCATTGTTTGAGTTTCTTCATCTGGCGGTACGATTAATGAAGGAGCATCTGGCTCTTCAGAAATAACAATCGCTTTAATTTTTGCTGGATCTACCTTAATACCGATGTCACCAATGCGTTGCATAGCATCAGTCATTGGAATAGCTTCGCGTTGACCTTGCTCACCTGGTACATAGATATCATGGATACCTACTAAAGCTTCTGGGTGAGAGATATTTAATTCGACAATAATATTCTCAGCGTATTCAGCGAAGATAGGTGAGTTACCTACTGAGTTTGTTGGGATAATCAATCCATCTTCTGTAATAGCGACAGCTTCAAGGATTAAGTATTTAATTGGTCCAATAATTCCTTGACGAACTAATTCAGCGTTATGTGAAAGATGAGCATCTACATATAGTACATCCCCAGAGTTAATTAAATTACGGATACCAGCATCACCTTGGAATGGTCCACGTTTGCGGATAGCACCAGCTTCAGCTAGGTATTTATCAACTTCAGGTCCTAAAGAAGCCCCTGTATATACATCGATTTTGAATTTTTCGTTTTTAGCGCGCTCAACTAATGCCATAGGAACCACTTTTGCGTCCCCTGCACGAGTGAATCCACTCATACCAACTACATCACCGTTAGAGATAAGCGCTGCAGCTTCTTCAGCAGTAACAATTTTACTTTCAAGTTCTTTTAAGCCTAGGCGTTTTTGAACATTTGCATCCATTAAAAAATCCTCCCCTAAAAAGTTTGATGGAAACCGATTACAAAACTAGAAAAAACGTGTAAGAATTTTCTGTTTATTCAGTTGTAGTATGACTCCAACCATTTGAATAATACTATCACCAAATTGTCACAAAAACTTTAGAAATAGCATTAAAATGAGTAAAAACAGGAAAAATGAGCATAAAAATGAATTTTCGACAGAGAAAACGTTTTAATGTAGAGCTACTAAGGAAATTTTCTAAAAATAACATATTAAACAACATTATGAGGGGGTGATTTTCGTTCCGACTGTGTTCGTCCAATGAGCTTTAACCAATAGCATACCAAACTGAGATGATGAGCATTTAAAAGTAATGTTTCAATAAGTAAAAAAGTACAGCGAATGCTCACTGTACTTTTAGAAAATTAGAAACCTAAAGAACGACGGAAGTAACTTGCGTAGCGTTGGCTAACAGGAATACGAGTACCGTCTTTCATGATTAATAAAAACGTTGAATGTGAATCTGGTTGAATTTCATCAATGTAGTCAATGTTAACGATATAAGAACGGTGACAACGTATAAATGAGTCAGGTGCTAAAAATAGCTCAAGATCACTTAGATTTAAGCGGTGATAACCTTCACGACTCATTGTTTTAACAAATGTTTTTCTAAGCTGTGTTTCAAGATAAATGACTTGATCATGCTTGATTGGGTACCAGCAATCATCAATTTTTATTGTAATGTAGTTCGTTAAAAATGCTGATGGCTTTTGTGGGAAGATAGCAGTGATAGCCCCCTTAGTTTCACCCTCTTCCATTAAAGGAATACTCATGCCGTAATAGGCTACTCCAAATACATCAGGCTCAATGTAAGAGCTTATCTTTTGCCCATAATTTAACGCTTTATGAGCCGCTGAACCTTCTTTAATTGGGTCACCAGGTTTGATTTTTAAATCAACTTTTTTGCTTGCTTGGTAGTATAGATATTCGTTTGTATCGGAAATTGCAATGGAAGTATTCTCTGGGAAGAACTCCTTAATAATCTCCATAATTTCTTCTATTTGTTTTGGATCCACTATTAACACCTCGTCTAAACTTTTAAAAATAGTATTATCATCTATTTTACTACATATTCGTATAAATTATATAGAGAAGATTTCGGAATAAAATAGAGAAATGTCGATTGATGAAATATATAGGTGCAAAACAACTTACATAATCTGTAATGTATTTTAAATAATTACTATTTTATTTTGGTATGTATATGGTAAAATTTAATTGTATAAAAAAGAGTTTGCAAGGTTTCTACTATGTATATATGATAAATTAGAACTAGTATGAAAGACAAAATGTGGTTGAAAGGAAATCGCAGAATATGGTAAAATTCACTGTATAGTCTAATTTTTTTCGTAACTGGTGGTTTAGTTAGGTTATTTTGAAGTTATATTTCAATAAATAATTGTGAAATAGGACTCAATTCGTACAATAGATAAGGAGATACTATTTTCTTATTTGAAATAAGTAGATTGATGTCAAAAATTATAAGAGTGATTCGTGCAATCTGAGGAAAGATGGGGAAGATTATGCAACTACATCAACATTCTATGTCAGAAACGATATCTAAAAGATACTTTCAGGAAATCGATAGTATTAACCAATACATCGGTGTAGAAGAATTTTTTAATATTGAGTCGAAATTAATATTTGAAATTTATCATTTAGAATCTGCAAAGGCTAAGAAATCTTTGCATGAATTAATTGATATTCTTTCAATACGTTTTGGCAAACAAGTCATTAAAATTGTTCGAAGTTATTTTTCTGTTTTGTCGTCAATTGTTGCTCGTAAATTGCTAGACAATCAAGTACCGTCGAAGAAAGCATTTGCTTTTAATATTGCTTGTAATGATATGATTGAAAATCAGATGAAAGACGCAGAATTTTTACAATTTGCTGATGATTTAATTGATTTCTTTGTCTATTTTATAGCAGATCGCAAGCAACCGACTTTCCGTCATCAGACTGTTAATAAAGTAATTATGTATATAAATGATGAATTGGAAAATGACTTAACAGTGGAAAGCATCGCAAATAACTTCCATATAAGTACTAGTCACTTATCACGTATTTTTAGAGAACATGTGGGTATTACACTAGTTGAATATCTAAATGTTCGTCGAGTAGAAGAGTCACAGTACTACCTTAGACACACTAATAAAAGTATTACTTCTATTTCAGATCAATTCCATTTCTGTAACCAAAGCTATTTTACCCGCATCTTTAAAAAATATACTGGGGTAACGCCCAAACATTTCCGAGATGAGCTACACCATGAGTTTTATCGTTTTGAGATGGCGGAATCAGAGCTTCAAAACGTTTAAAGGGAGATAGATTTAGTAGTTATTCATCATGAGTAATAATAAGATTAATAAATAGATGCGGACATATTAGCGATGCTAAAGCTCGCATCTTTTTTATGCTATGGAATTAGTAGCACTTGCTATTTGATAAAGATAGACCCAATAATGTATACTTCAATTTAGTTGATAAATAATAGTAGGTGGAAAAATGAAAAAATTGAAGCTATTTTCAATGCTAGGACTTGTCGTTTTTGTTCTTAGTGGTTGTCAAGCTGTGCAAAACAAAGAAGGTTTTTTCTATAGTATCTTTGTAAAACCAATGGAATTTTTATTGGAATTTTTCGGTAACACTATGTTTTCAGGTAGCTATGGTTTAGCAATCATCGCTATTACGGTTCTTGTTCGTTTAATTTTAATGCCGATTATGTTAAAAAATTATCGTTCGCAACAAAAGATGAAAATGAAAATGGATGCGTTTAAGCCTGAAATGGAAGCTGTTCAGAAAAAGATGAAGGAAGCAAAGACAAAAGAAGAACAAACGCAGTATCAACAAGAGATGATGGCATTATATCAAAAACATGGTATTAATCCACTCAACATGGGCTGTTTACCAATGTTAATTCAAATGCCAATTATCATGGGTCTTTATTTCTCTATTTTATATTCTACAGATGTGAAAGCACACGAGTTTTTATGGTTTAGCTTAGGCTCACCTGATATCGCTATGACAATTGTCGCAGGTCTTGTATATTTAGTTCAAGCACGTGTATCATTATGGACAGTACCAGAGCAACAAAAAGCACAAATGAAAATGTTTATTTATATTTCACCAATTATGATTGTCTTTATCTCGATGTCATCTATGGCAGCCTTACCACTTTACTGGTCAGTCAGCGGTGCATTATTGATTATTCAAACATATATCGGTCGAAAATTTTATTCGGAGCATCCGGAAAAAGTAAACTAATAAAATTAATTTATGTCGAGGCGCCTATGTAGCCTCGATTTTTTTAGGAGGACAGCGAGTTGAACATAAAGTGGTTATCATCTATTCTAGTCGCGATTTTGAGTATTGCGGCTATTGTATTTATTATCATGGGTAATTTTAATTTTGCGGTATTGGCAATGACTATTATGTTTGCCGTATCGAATGGTTTTAGGGCAAAAAGTTTTAAAGAGCAAGGTTATGTAAAAGAGTCAAAATGGATGAAGTACATGGCAATCTTTTTCGCAATTGCTTCTATAGTAGTGCTTATAATTATTCTCACAGACTAACAGACTAATTTTAAAATCAATGGTGAAAACTTACACCCTAAATTGTGAACAGTGCTAAAATGAGATTATACCAATATAGTAAAAACTAATATCCGTACTTATGAAGGGCTGTTCTTTCTATAATAGATTTTTAATTTAAATTCTTTGAATGAGAAACTAAACCATATAGTACTGGATAACTTTAAAAGGGGTAAAAAATAGTGAAAAAGAAACGTTTTCCATTCATCCTTGGTGCTTTAATTTCAGTAGCGCTTATAGTCTCTATTTTCGTAGTTTATAACTATAAAAATAAACAGGTAAGTAATGCATCAGATGAACATGAACAACAAACAGCAGAACCAACTAAAAAAGATTCACCTGCAAAAGAAGAGCCGAAAAAAACAGCTGATAATCCTGTGAAGCCAGAGCAAAAGACTGATGAAAATGGCTATGTACCAAATCAAACATTACCAACTGAGCCGACATATATTAAAGGTATTTTATTAGCGAATAAAATATATCCGCTACCATCTACCTTTGCCCCTGAAGAAAATCCTGAGGCACGTCAAGCTCTAAATAAAATGTTTGCTGCAGCGAAACAACAAGGTTTTGATTTAGTAGCCTTTAGCGGTTATCGATCTTTTGAATATCAAACAACATTATATAATAACTATGCTAAACGTGATGGGCATGCTGCGGCTGATCGCTATAGTGCACGTCCAGGTTATTCTGAGCATCAAACTGGTTTGGCCTTTGATATAGGGGAGCGCGGCAAAGATAATTTATGGCTAACTGAAGAATTCGGTGAAACACCAGCAGGACAATGGCTATTTGCACATGCTCAAGACTACGGCTTTATTTTACGATTCCCCCAAAATAAAGAAGACATCACTGGTTATATGTATGAGTCATGGCATTACCGTTATGTTGGTGTAGACGTAGCAAAAGACATTAAAAATCAAAATATAACGCTAGAAGAATATTTAGGTGTGAAATAATAAAAGGGAAGAGAGCTGTTCGTAATTAATGAACGAGCTCTCTCCCTTTTTTACATTTTACAAGATTGGTGTTAATAAGCGTGAAATGGATTCTTTAAATTTAATTAGTGTAGAACGGTTTTTGTACATTTCCAATGTTAATTCAGTACAATCAAAAATATCCTTTTCAAACAGCTCAGCAAGCTGATGTGAAATCGTCGAGTCATAAATGAAGGCATTTACTTCAAAATTTAAACTGAAACTTCGTACATCAAGGTTGGCAGTCCCGACTGTAGATGCTTCATCGTCAATAATAATTGCTTTAGCATGAATAAAGCCCTTTTCATAAATATAAACTTTTGCTCCTGCACGCAATAATTGCCCTACGTATGAGTATGTAGCCCAATAAACAAACATATGGTCAGGCTTATTTGGAATCATGATCCTTACGTCAATGCCTGAAAGCGTCGCAATTTTAATAGCATCTAAAAAACTAACATCTGGTATAAAATATGGCGTTTGGATATATATATATTTTTTCGCCATATTAATAAGCTTTAAATAACCAATTTTAATTTGTTCCCATTCAGAGTCAGGTCCGCTAGACACGATTTGTAAGCCTACATTGCCTTTTTTCGGGATAGCAGGGAAGTAACGATCTGAATAACCCATTTTCTGGTGTTCGCAAGCTTGATTCCAATCGAGTAAAAAGCGTGTTTGTAATGGATGTACGGCACTACCTTCAATACGTAAATGTGTATCTCTCCAATAGCCAAACTTCTTTTGTAAACCAAGGTATTCATCCCCGACATTAAAGCCACCGATATAACCAATACGGCCATCAATCACAACGATTTTTCGGTGATTTCTAAAATTTAAACGAGGGTTTATAAGTGGTAAAGTGGATGGGAAAAATACCTCGACTTCACCACCTGAATTAAGCAGTTCTTTGAAATGGCGTTTTTTAACGTTACGTGAGCCCATTTCATCATATAAGATTCTTACCTTAACTCCTTGCTTTGCTTTTTTTATAAGTTTATTAATAATGCGTGTGCCTAAGTCATCGAGACGGAAAATATAATATTGAATGTGAATATGATCTTTTGCTGTCTCAATATCTTTTAGAAGCTGCTCAAATTTATCTGCACCATCATCAAAAATATCAATGTGGTTGTCCTGCGTTAATACAGCATTATTTGTTCTAAGATGCATATATATCATTTCTTTATAATTTTCCGCATTTTCTATACGAAACTCGAACGTATCATCTCGGATCGCTTCTGTCTGATAGCTAATGAGGTTATCAATACCAATATCCTTGCGTCCTTCCCAACGGAATAAATGTTTTTTTCGTAGTTGTCGTCCGAGCAGCAAGTATAAAATAAACCCACCTAATGGAATGAAAAATAGTACAAGAATCCATGCCCATGTAGAAGTGGCATCTTTACGCTCCAAAAAAATTATGACCATTGCTGCTAAAATATTAATAAACATAATAAAAGGTACTAGAAATCCAAGTTCTGTGAAAATACTCATTCCTACACCTGCCTTTACTATATTTTTGCAATATATTTAGTATAGCTTACTTTATATGTGGAAAGAAGATATGAAATTTGTTAGTAAGCATGGAAAAGGATTACCTCCAAAACTAGAGCGAGGTAATCCGGAATCAATTTTGCCTTCTCGTAATTATTGTAGCTGACGCTTCGCTTTCGCTACACAAAACATTTACTGAATGAAGATAAATGTTTAGTAATGCTCCCATTGAAATAAAATATCAGAAAAATCTCTTTGAAGAAGCTTTTCTCGGTTAATAAAAAATTTCCCAACGCCACTATCTGCCCACATAATACCGATTTCATCATTAGAGTCGATTTGGAGTAATAATACATCATATCGTTTAAGGAGATGAGATTCGTGACGGATATCCTCCTCTAAAAAATAGGCATAACCGCCAATTTTTGCTCCAGCCCCTAAGAAGTGTTGTAGATAAATCTCCTGTAAATCTACATCTTCTAGTGAAGGAATTAAGTTTGGTAAGTAGTGTATCGCACGATAATCTAAAGCAGAGACAGGTTCTTGGATTGGTTGAAATTGTAATGCTAACTCCTGGTGAATAGGGAACCAATCAACTGCTGCTTGTGCTAAAAATTCCTGTCTAGGGACTGTAGCTTCAAAATTTTCGGTAGGATAAAAACGTATTTTATAAAATTGCTGGAAAATATCCTCATGATAATGATCGGCATTCACGAAAATATTAGATGATATAAAAAATTGCAGAATACCCTGTGATGGGAAATCTTTTAGTGGTGGCATTTCTGCAAAGTTAATTTGAGCTAATAGTCGCATAGACTCACCTGTAATATCTTTTGGATATGTCTGGTGATAGGGTAAATAAGGTTCCCCAGCAAATTTACTTTCTGTTAACGTAGTTGAACGCTTATACGGGGTGATAATCATTGCTGAAATTAGTGTATCTTCAATTTCAAAACGAAACGATTCTAGCTCTTTTGGAAGTAAAAGATTTGTTGTTTTGTTCATGCAGAGCCCTCCGATATTCCGCTTTAAGCAGTCACATATTCCTTGACGTTTTCTATATACTTCGAATTACTATTAAGTTACGGCTTTTTATCAACAAATTATTCAAGTCGTAAAGATTTATTTGATGTTTTAAAAATATATATTAAACTTATTGAAACGACAGCTATTGCTGCTGAAGTATAATAGCCTAAACTAGATTGCATTGTAAATAGCCAAGTAAAGAATAGTGGACCAAGAATGCGTCCTAGGTTATCCATTGAATAGGAAAGGCCCGCAGCAGTTCCGTATTGACCACCAGATTCTTTAGAGGAAAGAGATACGACGCATGTTCTTGCTAGTGCATTTCCGGCTGTAAAAACACAAAGGGCAAAACCTGCTGTAAATAAGTTAGCTGTTAAAGTGAATAACAGCATACCCACAGCTGTGACAATTTGTGCACCTATTAACCAAGTTGTCTCACTTCCATTTTTAATACGTCTAACAACACCGCCTTGAATAGCTGCATCTACAAAGCCACTAAACATGAACAAATAACCAATTTGTAATGGTGTAATTTGAATTCGTTCGATCTGGAACAGCTGGAACGTGGCTTCTACTCCTGCTAGCATAAAAGTCACTAAAAATGAGAACATAAATAAATAACGCACACGGTACTGCAGCATGTTAGCAGCACCCTTTGGTACAATTGCACGTTTATTTGTATCTTTTCGTTTTGTAGGTTCTTTTAAAACGAAACTAGCATAAATAAATAATAGTGCAATTAGTGTTGCAGAAGCGACAAATGGCAATTGAAGGCTATAGTGTCCGAGCATACCACCAATTGCTGGACCGAAAATAAAACCGAGCCCGATGGACATGCCCATGAGACCCATATATTTATTGCGATCCTCCTCACTCGACATATCTCCTATAAAGCCTGTTACAGCTGTATATAGTGCACCCGAGAATAAACCACCCACAACACGTGAAATGTATAGAATTGCTAAATTATCAATAAATAACGAGAAAATAACAAAGCTTAAGCTAAAACCAACTAGGCCCATTAATATAAGTTGCTTACGGCCTACCTTATCGGACAGCATACCCCAAAGTGGTGCAGTGAAAAAGCTTGCAAGCGAGTACACTGTTAGTAAGCCACCTACGTGTATATCGTCCCAATTTTGCTGAACTATAACCTCCGGTAAGACAGGTATAATGATCCCAAATCCTAGGTAGACGAGGAATTGAACAGACATTAATAATAGAATCGCCTTTTTCATACAGTTCCCTGCTTTCATACGATATTTTAGTATGTATATTCTACCTCTCTTGTTCTTGCTAATACAAGAAGATGGAAGATAAAATGATTTATTTGTTGATTAATGCTCATTACTAAAAGTAGGGGATGTCATTTGTTGAAACGTATGTTGGGCGACTTCTTGGGGACAGTCTCATACATTGAGAGCTTGGAGTGAGTGCAGTAGAGGAACGAGGCTAAAACCTTCTCACCCTAAAAGAATGTATAAAAAACTGCAGATTGTTAATAATGGAGTTATATTGATACTAAATATTAATGACGAGTTTTAAAGTACCAAATTGATTCATTCCATTTTTTAATTTTTTTGTATCGATTGTAGCATAGTGTATTAATTTATTTCTTGGGTATACTACTAGAGGGTATATCGATATTTTTTGTTTTTAAGTTTAATTATTTCTATTTAGTGGTAAATGGTTATAGAAATTACATTTATTTAACATGTTATAGTTGATTGGAGTGGAGACTGAGTGACTCCTTGGGGATCAGCGTCGCAGACGAGACCCTAGAGCGAGCAAGTAGAGGAACAAAGGTTAAGAACATCTCATCCAGTGATAAAGCCTTCGTGACCAACATCCTGCTGGCCCAAGCGCCCAGTCGAAACGGAAATCGACCACTCGCTTTGAAAATAAGCTGGTAAACGGTTGGAAGAGGAAAAATTTACATTGTAACAAAAATGAAAAATTTAAATGTCAAGTTAAATGGTATGATAGAAAGTGATAAACTCGTCAGACATCGTACGTATGCAAAAATGAAACTTTTTTGGAAATAAAACGTTATAAAAATCGAGGAAAGATTGAGGTGGAATTTATGAAAAAAGAAGTAGATTTGAAAAAGATTGTTTCGAATTTATCTAAGTTGGGTGTAACAGCCACTGTAACAAAGTCTCGACTTGAACTTTTAAAAGTGCTCACACCACCAACGCAAACTCCGCAAGTTCAAGCTTAACTCGTTTTACAAATAAAAATGGGTAGTCTCGCAATTGAGACTACCCATTTTTTATATCCATCATTAATCATCATCATCGTGAGTAGTAAACATGTAAGTACGATAGTGGAAACGCATACTGAAAACAAGACCGATGGCAAGAGCGTTCCCCATCAATGAACTTCCCCCATAACTGATAAACGGTAGAGGGATACCAGTAATAGGTAATAATTGAATAGTCATTCCGATATTTTCAAATACGTGGAATGTAATCATTGCAATAATACCAGCACATACATATGTTGAGAATGGATCTTTCAATAATAGTGTAGTTTTTGTTAAATGATAGATTAATAAAAAGAAAAGACAAATAACGAAACTAGCACCAATAAAACCCCATTCTTCTCCGATAACTGTAAAAATAAAATCGGTATGATTTTCGGCAACGTAAACTTCGCGACCACGGAAACCTTTACCGAAAATTTCACCTGAACCAATAGCATTTAAGGAAGTAATTAAATGGTATCCATCACTAGAAGAATATGAATATGGATCTAACCAAGAATAGATTCGAGCAAACTGATATGGTTTAAAGCCGAATGCTTTCTCTAAAAAACTCTGCATATAGAGTGCCATCCATAAAAGAGAGCCACCTACTATAGCGGTACCTAGAAAAGTTGGTAAAATAATTTTCCAGGATACACCTGCTACAATGACAACTGCAGCTGTAATGGCAAAGAATACTAAAGCTGAACCAAGGTCAGGCTGCTGCATAATAAGAGCTAAAGGTATTAATAGTGTAACAGCGATTTTACCTAGCAATATAAAGTCAGTTTTTATTGATCTAAAAGAATAGACTTCGTTGTGCTTACTAATAAGTCGAGCCAGTGCTAAAATGTAAAAGGTTTTCATAAACTCTGAGGGCTGCATATTCCCAAGAGGTGTATTATACCAGCTCTTAGCACCGTTAATAGGTTGACCAATTTGCCCTTTTCCTTCTGGCATGAAGATGAGCAGTACTAATAAGGCGATGCCTGCACCATACATGTACCAAGACATCTTTTTATATTGGTCAGGTTCAAAAAACATAACTACTCCAATAATAACCGCGCCAATGATGTACCATTGCAATTGTTTGGGAACATAGTTAATGCCATATTGACCTGATGTTTGAGCCGACGCAATGGCTAACAAACTTACGACTAGGAAGATTAAAAGTATAAAAGCGAGCGTCCAGTCAAAACGATTCGCGAAATTTCGTTTATTTTCCATACAAGCCACCTATATCAAAATAGTATTTCTTAATGAGTAAATTTGAATCAAATTAATTCCAATTCAATATACTACCAAATATATTTAAAAGGAACATCCACCATAGGTCAAGAGGCAAATATCAAACCGAAGTGAGCGTGTTAACGAGGAGGCTCAATACTGGTTTTCGGCTTAGAATCCTCTCAGATATTTGTAAAAAAGAATAGAATTATATTTTTTGAAATTTGTTCATTAGAGTAGTTAAAAACATATGCGCAAAAGCATCTTTAACATTCATATTATAACGTAAAAAACACTTTTACGCCTGTGAATATTGATATGACGATTATTAACATAAAATGTTTCAAAAAATTCACGTTTAGTTTTATAATGTAGTGAAGAATGGGGTGATGGTTGTGGCTAAAAAATTGAAGTCAGCTGAAGATTTTATGTATCATATTTATGTTCATATGAATGATGTCGATAAATTTGTTATTTTTGGCGGGCTTAAATTCTCGCAATTTGTGGCTGCACTCGAACCACTGCATCACTTACTGCTATTGAAACATTCCTATGAAGATGGTTCCTTTAATATGCATACACAGTTTGATTATATACCAGAAGAGGAAGTACCTCGGTTTGTAAAGAAAGCTACGGAATCCAAGGAATTGTGTTGGATAGACTTTATGGATGAGAAGAGGTTAGACCAACTAACGCCAATGGAACAAGGAGAATTGCTTTACATAAGTCATAAAAAGGAACCGATTACTTCACCATTTTTTAATAAATTGCAAAATCGATTTGTCTACTATTCTTCAGACTTAGAGAAAATGACTAAAATTTATTTTCGCCATTTAAGTGATTCCGATTTACTCATTGCTAATGTTTTGAATAGTTTAATTCGTGAAAAGGAACGTAGCACTAGTTTTTGGCGAAGGAAAGTGAAATCGAGTATTCCTTCTATTTCACCTGAGTTTTTGCGTGCCTATCGTTCTTTCGCTAAAGACGGAGCACTGCTATCATTGTATCGAATTGAGAAGCCTAAAGAAGCTTACGGTATCGAAATTCGCAATCTATCAGAGTATTCCTTCCTTGATGAAGTATGGGATGATTTAAATACAATTTTGAAAAATGAGCACGATGAATTGATTTATATTATTTAACTTCTTTCAGCGAATGTTCTTTGTCGCGAAAGTGCAACGTCCCACGGAATCAGAAGGGAGTTCACATAGGATGTTGGCCTAAAAACATCGCATCCATGCGATAACGGCTAACTGACCTGCGTCACGCAGGCCTAAGCACAAAGCTGATTCCTGACGCAATTATGCCTAGGCATAATTGATCTATTCATTTGTACGTAGAATGAATATACACTCAAATCTCACCGTCAAAATTACGGTGAGATTTTTATCTTCATTCAGCAATTGTTTTGTGTAGCGAAAGCGAAGCGTCAGCTACAATTGTTTTGTGTAGCGAAAGCGAAGCGTCAGCTACAAATGTTTTGTAACAAGTGAAACGTCAGTTACAGATGTTTTTTGTGCGAAAGCGCAGCGACAGCAACAATTTATGCCAAGGCGAAATTGATGTCATTTGTCTAGACGTTTCATGATAAACTAATAATACTCAAGAAGTATGTGGAGGGCACAAAAATGAAAAAAAGAATCGGTTTATTGTACGGTGGAAAGTCAGCAGAGCATGAGGTGTCATTGTCGACAGCACGTGCAGTCACTGGAGCTTTGAATTTCGAGGAGTATGAAGTATATCCGATTTTCATTACACTTGAAGGGGAATGGCGCCGAGGTGAGCGTCTAGAAAAACCTGCAAGTACAATTGAAGAATTACAATTTGGTGATAATGCTAATATTTTAGAAAATAATATTTCAGATTTTTTAATTGATAAAGATGGTAAATCTGTGCAATTCGATGTAATTTTCCCATTGCTTCATGGTACTAATGGTGAAGATGGAACTGTTCAAGGTTTACTTGAGGTTCTGAATTTGCCGTATGTAGGAAATGGTGTGTTAGCATCAGCAACTGGCATGGATAAAGTAATCATGAAGCAATTATTTGAAATTGCCGGCTTACCGCAAGTGCCGTATACGTACTTTATTCGTAGCGAATGGGCTAATGAACAGGAGGCTATCCTTGCTCGTTGTGAAGAAAAGTTGGATTGGCCAATGTTTGTGAAACCTGCAAACTTGGGATCAAGTGTCGGAATTAATAAGGCAACAAATCGTGATGAATTAGTGAAGGCTATCGAAATAGCCTTACAGTATGATCGTAAAATTGTAATTGAGCAAGGTATTATCGCTCGTGAAATTGAACTAGCTGTGCTAGGAAATGACTTCCCGGAAGTTTCTGTACCTGGTGAAATTAAACCAGTAACTGAATTTTATGATTATGATTCTAAATATAAAGATGGCTCAACAGCCCTTATTATTCCAGCAGAGCTTCCTGAAAATGCAGTATCAAGCTTACAGGAGCTAGCAAAGCGTGCGTTCAAAGCTATTGATGGAAGCGGTTTAGTTCGTGCGGACTTTTTTGTGACGGCTGATAACAGCATTTATATTAACGAAGTGAATACAATGCCAGGTTTTACACCTGTTAGTATGTATCCTCTTCTTTGGCAACATACGAATGTAAGCTACCCAGAGCTTATTAATCGTCTGATTACACTAGCAATTGAGCGTTTTGAAGAAAAACAACAGCTTCACTATAAAAAAGACTGAGTGGGATTATTGTGAAAAAAACATTAAAACAGTTAGCTACATGGTTACATGAAGAAGTGCCTGCTTTTGGTGATACGGTCGTATCAGGAATTTCCATTGATACGCGAACAATTCAACAAGGGGACCTATTCGTTCCATTTCGTGGTGAGATGGCCAATGGACATAAATTTGTTCTACAAGCTTTTGAAAAAGGAGCAGGTGCTTCTCTTTGGCAGAAAGATGAACCAAATCCACCACAAGGTGTACCATTACTCTTTGTAGATGATCCGGAATTGGCGCTGCAGCAAATGGCACGTGCCTATCGCAGTGAGCATAAGGCGAAATTTATTGGCATTACTGGTTCAAATGGTAAAACATCGACGAAAGATATTTTAGCAGGAACGCTAACACCATTTTTTAAAGTACAAAAGACAATTGGGAATTTTAATAATGAACTAGGTTTACCTATTACGGTTTTACAGCTAGATGAAGATACTGATGTTGCTGTACTTGAAATGGGGATGAGTGGTTTTGGTGAAATTGAATTTTTAACGAAACTTGCTCGTCCACATATGACAGTGATTACAAACATTGGCGAGGCTCATATGCAAGATTTAGGCTCGCGTGCGGGAATCGCTAAAGCCAAATTTGAAATAATTCAAGGAATGCAACCAGATGGAGTGCTATTTTATGATGGAGATGAACCGCTGCTTCAAGAGTTAGTTGCGAAAGAGCAACAGTTAAATGCAGTGGCATTTGGCTTAGAGCATGGCAATCTATTGTATGCAGACAATATTGAAGCAACGGCCGATGGTAGTAGCTTCTCTACACATGGTGTGATTGAAGGGGATTTCTTTATTTCAGTTCTCGGGAAGCATCAGGTGAAAAATACATTAGTCGCTATGTTAATTTCTCAAAAGCTAGGTTTAAACGATGACCAAATTCGTGCATCCTTAAAACAAGTAGCTCTTACAGATATGCGTATGCAACAAGTGAATGGATCAAATGGTGCATTGTTTATTAATGATGCATATAATGCTGCACCAACTTCTGTAAAGGCAGCTATTCAATTTGTAGCATCGACAACGATTCGCCCAGAAAAATGGCTTGTGTTAGGTGATATGCTTGAACTTGGACCAAATGAAAAGCATTTCCACGAAGATTTATCGAAAGATATTTATGCAGAAGAAATAGCTTATGTATGTTTATTTGGCCCACGAATGGCTTATTTAAATGAAGTCTTAAAAGAGCGTTTTGATGCGGAACATTTGCTATATGTAGTGGATGATTATAAGCCAATTATCGAAAAACTACAGCAAGCTAACGAGGAGTCTATCGTTTTACTAAAAGGCTCTCGTGGTATGAAATTAGAAACGATCTTACGTGCATTTACATCATAAAATGAAACAAGGAATCGGTGGGACATTCTCTCACCGATTCCTTCATTCTTTGACTTAAATGAGTTATACATTTAGAGGTGAAGTAATGTCAGTAGGTGTGTTATGTATTCATGGATTTTCAGGCGGACCTTATGAAGTAGAACCTTTTACTACCTATTTACGTACGCATACAAATTGGCTGATTGAAGAACCTACTTTGTCAGGGCATGGGGAGGAATTACAAATGCGTGGTTTCACCGCTAAGCATTGGTTAATGGATGCCGAGCTTGCTTTTCGTGCTCTTGCCAAAAAAGTAGATGAAGTAATAGTAGTCGGGTTTTCAATGGGTGGCATTATAGCGCTCTATCTAGCCAAACGTTATAAAGTGAAAAAGCTCGTATTACTAAGCGCTGCTGCCAAATATGTGAGTCCGAAGCAACTGGTCAAAGATTTCAAAATGCTTGCCACTGAGGCATACCATCGTAATCTGTCTAATAATGAACTGTATTTACGATACCGGCATAAGTTTAACAATGTGCCACTATCGTCAACAATAGAATTCATGAAGCTTGTTCGAATGGTGGAGCCGTATTATAAAGATATTAAAATTCCAGTTTATATTGTACAAGGGAAATTAGACGGGATAGTGCCTTATCATACTGCTCACTTTTTATATGATCAATTAACCTCAAACGATAAAACTTTGTATTTTTCTGATAATGGCAAGCATCATATATGTTATGGCGAAGATTGCACGGAGTGGTTTTCTTACGTTTTGTCGTTTTTAAAGAGTTCGTAAAGTAGTCAGATTATTACGACTCATGCGTTATCGTTGCATACGTTTTAATCCCATGTTAGACTAGTGTAAGCAATGGATACATTTTGTGCGAAGACTCTTCATATTTGATTGAAGAGTACTTTTTTTTGAACACAACGGTTTTATTCTAAAGTGAATAATTACGACAGAATCAAACCGCTCGGTAAAGACCGGGCTTTCCTTTTCATATAAGAGAGCTCTATGTGAACAACATATAGAGAAAATTTTTAAGTAACGGAAACGTTCCACAACACAGGCTCGAATTTGCCGACAACTTCATCTGAAAATGTAACCATTTGTCAACTTAAAAGCAAAAAAAGGAGATTGAGAAGTTTGACAAATTTTTCAGAATTAAATATTAGCGAATCCACATTACGCTCAGTAAAGCGTATGGGATTTGAAGAAGCAACACCAATCCAAGAAGGTACTATTCGTTTTGCTATTGAAGGCCGTGACGTGTTAGGTCAAGCGCAAACGGGTACAGGTAAAACTGCCGCTTTCGGGATTCCACTTATCGAAAAAATTGATCCAAAAAACCCTAATATCCAAGCATTAGTAATTGCTCCAACTCGTGAATTAGCGATTCAAGTTTCAGAAGAGCTGTATAAAATTGGTTATGATAAACGTGTAAAATTATTATCAGTTTACGGTGGTCAGGAAATCGGCCGTCAAATTCGTGCGCTAAAAAATAGACCACAAATTATCGTCGGCACACCTGGTCGTATTATCGATCATATCAATCGTCGTACGTTAAAATTAGAAGATGTTCAAACATTGGTGCTTGATGAAGCAGATGAAATGTTAAACATGGGCTTTATCGATGATATTAATTCAATCTTAGAAAACGTCCCATCAGAACGCCAAACTTTACTGTTCTCAGCAACAATGCCACCAGCAATTCGTAAAATTGCTGAAACATTTATGCGTGATCCAGAAATCGTAAAAATTAAAGCTAAAGAATTAACAGTTGATAACATCGATCAATATTTTGTGAAGTCTGCTGAGCGTGAAAAGTTCGATATTTTATCTCGTTTATTAAACGTTCATCAACCAGAACTTGCCATTATCTTTGGTCGTACAAAACGTCGCGTTGATGAACTTGCACAAGCGTTATCAATTCGTGGTTACCTTGCTGAAGGAATCCATGGTGATTTAAGCCAAGCGAAACGTATTTCTGTGTTACGTCAATTTAAGGAAAATAAAATTGATATTCTTGTGGCAACAGATGTAGCTGCTCGTGGGCTTGATATTTCTGGTGTAACACATGTTTATAACTTTGATATTCCTCAAGATCCTGAGTCTTATGTTCACCGTATTGGTCGTACAGGTCGTGCAGGTAAATCAGGTCTTGCAGTAACATTTGTAACACCACGCGAAATGGGTTACCTACGTATTGTAGAAGAAACAACGAAAAAACGTATGACACCACTTCGACCACCAACATCGGACGAAGCTTTAGTGGGTCAACAACGCCTATCTGTGGAGACACTAGAAGGTCTTATTGCGAACAACGATTTAGGTGATTATCGTACACTTGCGACAGAATTACTTGAAAACCATGATGCAATCGATGTTGTAGCTGCTGCACTTCGTTCATTAACAAAAGAGCCAGATGACTCGCCAGTAACAATTACTGAGGAACGACCATTACCAATGCGTCGTGAGCGTTCTGGTAACCGTGGCGGAGGAGATCGTGGACGCGGTGGTAACCGTAACTTTAACGGACGTCGTGATGGCGGACGTGGCGGAGATCGTCGTGGAGGACGTGGCGGAGATCGTCGAGATGGCGGACGCCGTGACGGAGGTCGCCGTGAAGGTGGACAAGGTCGTTCTCGTGCACCACGTCGTCACGAAGATTAAATTTTTCTTCATCAAAATGATTAAACCTTACAGTCAAAGCGGCTGTAAGGTTTTTTTTGCTTCTTTCAACGGGTGTCCAAACACCTACTGAAACAGAGGACCTCGGTCTAAGAACGCCACGTCCTGTGGCAATTTATCTGTAGCGAAAGCAAAGCAACAGCTAAGATTACAGCAAGGCGAAATTGATATAATTTGAAACAAAAAGATAATTGTCTACGTATACATAGTTAAAGAAAGAGAGGGAATGACTTTGAGAGCAGAACCAATGCATAAAATTTCTAGGAAAGGGTTAACAGTGTGGCGTTTATATGGTGTATTGCAAACGTTATTACTTTTGATTGCAGCAGCGTTTGCATGCTACGGTACTTATTATTTTGAATGGCCATCATTTATTTATTTCATCGCAGTTGCTGTAGTCATACTTAGTGCTGTTCTATCCACTTATTTATTTCCAAAGATAAGATGGGAACGCTGGCGCTATGAGGTGCGTGACAATGAGATTGAGGTGCAACATGGTTTATTTGTTGTTAAACGTACACTCATTCCAATGGTGCGCGTGCAGCATGTTGATACGACGCAAGGACCGATATTAAAAAAATATGGTTTAGGTAATATTTCAATATCTACAGCGGCAACTGTACATACAATTCCTGCACTTGTGATGGACGAAGCTGATGGACTTCGAGCACGTATTTCGGAATTAGCAAGGGTGGCGGAAGATGATGTCTAAGGAAATCAATCGCTTACACCCGATATCGGCTATTATTACAAGTGCAAAAGCATTAAAGAGTATGATTTTCCCGTTAATTATTATTATTGCAACTAATGGATTTCATTTCTCTTTTAATTTCCATAGTGATAATTTTTGGCGGACGACTTTCTTATTCGGTATTTGGGGAGTAGGGGCTTTACTTGCGTTTGTTAGTGGCATTGTTAAATGGCGCACCTTCGTATATTGGTTTGAAGATGGAGAATTGCGTGTAAAGTACGGCTTGTTCGTTAAAAAGAAACGTTATATCCCATTTGAACGTATTCAAAGCTTAAATTACAATGAGGGTATTTTTCATCGAATATTTGGCTTAGTAAAGGTTCAGGTTGAAACTGCGGGAAGTAAGGATAGAAAGCCTGAGGTTGAGTTAACGGCTATACGTAAGGCAGCGGCAGATGTCATAGAGCTGGAAATGCGTCGTGCAAAGAACCAAGTAAATGAACAGATAACTGATGAACAGTCGCTAAAAGAGGAAGTATCAGTTCCAACTATTTATCATATGTCGATACGTGATTTGCTTATATTGGCCATAACTTCAGGAGGAATTGGCGTAGTTCTGTCCGGTCTAGCAGCAATTATCTCTCAGTTTTCAGATATAATACCATATGATGAAATATTTAATGAGTTAGCTGACTTTGCGAAAATCGGTGCATTTTTAGTTGCACTAACAGTGATATTCAGCCTAATTGTGGCATGGTTTGTGTCATTTGTTATTACACTGATCAATTATTATGAATATACAGTCCGAATTGAAGATGAAAAGCTTATTATTACAAAAGGGCTAATTGAGAAAAAACGGATAACTTTACCGTTAAATAGAATTCAGGCGATTCGTATTGTAGAGAATCCAGTGCGTCAATTATTTGGCTTTGCAACTGTTGTTGTTGAGAGTGCTGGAGGAAATGGTGGAGATGGAAATGATAAAAAAATTACTCTGTTTCCACTTATTCAGAAGCAAGATTGTTTGGAAACGTTAGAGCAACTTTTTCCAGATATAAATTGGCGACCAGAATTTATTTATTCACCAAAACGAGCGCGTTCATCTTTTTACCGAATTGATTTTGTTTGGCTCATACCTATAATTGGTGCATGTAGTTATTTCTTTTATCCATATGGGTTGCTTTCGTTATTATTAATTCCATTAACAATATTAATTGGTATTTGGCAACATAAAGCAGCTGGTTATATGATAGATGGAAAGCAACTAACTATGCGATATCGTGTATTCAGTCGAATTACATTTATTATGGAGAAAAAACGCATACAATCTATTGGGACTACTCAAACGTATTTCCAAAAAAGAAAGAATGTTATGACTGTAAAAGCGACGGTCATGTCAGGCATGACTGGTATGACAGGGAATGTACGAAGCTTAGAGCAGCAAGATGCTGAAACAATATTATCTTGGTATGAACATTGAATGTATAAAGTTTACTAACCTTAAGGATGGCATTTTATCATTCAACATCCGTTATTATAAGGAGCGAACGCGTCCAGTCGAAAACGGATATCAACTTAATGTATTGCTGAATAATTCTGTAATTTTATGAAAATACTGTTTATAATAGATTAAATTGAACAAAAGGGGTGGTAATTTTGTTTAAGTATGATATTAATAAGAACACGTATTTGAAATTGTTGGATTTAAATGATGTAGATGAATTATTCGCGTTGACAGATCGTTCCGAGAGATACGTTGCGAGAGTGGTTACCCTTTGTGGATGATGTGAAAACAGTAGAGGATACAGAGCGATTTGTTAGAGCTGCGATGCAACAATACGCGGATAATAATGGCCTACAAGCGGGGATATATTATGAGGGGAAGCTTGCAGGAGTGATTGGCTATCATCAAGTGAACTGGCAGCATAGATGGACAAGTATCGGATATTGGTTAGGGAACGAATTTGTTGGTAAAGGCTTAGTCACAAATTCTATGAAAGCATTTATTGATTATGCCTTTAGCTATCTAAAGTTAAACCGCATTGAAGTGCGTGTAGCGGTAGGGAATATTCGAAGCCGCACAATCCCAAAAGTATTAGGTTTTAACGAAGAAGGGCGTTTAAGAGATGCGGAGTGGCTTTATGATCACCATGTAGATCAAGTTGTATATGGCCTAACAGCAGTTGAATGGAAAAAAATAAAGGTAGCGAAAGAAGAAACAATTGTGCTATGAAATAAAATTGAAAAGTGAATATAACTCTAGCATAAAAATAAGAGGAGCAATCCCAATGATAGCATATCACCGGAAGATTGCTCCTCTTTGTACCTATTACTTACCCGCCATCTTTTGTTTACGCCAGCTTAAAATTCTTTTTGGGTGTAAGTAGATGAGTCCAAGAAGGAATCCAGCTACTAAACCGCCTAAGTGAGCATAGACATTCACATTTGGCTGTAGAAAAGTCATAATAACACTGATAACTATAATTGGCAAAATAAGTTTGCGAAGCATCGGCATTGTGCGACGTGTATAGTAGACAAGTGCGCCGAAAGCACCGAATATTCCGAAAACAGCACCACTTGCACCAAGGCTTACATAGCTACTATCATAAAGTAGGTAGGTTGCCATGTTGCCTACAATACCAGACATTAAATAAATTGTAATAAAACGTGCCTTGCCAGCAATTTTTTCAAGCTCCGGTCCAAATAAATATAGTGAAAACATATTAAAGAAAACGTGCAAAAAGCTAGCATGTAAAAACATTGCAGAAAAAACGCGCCACCATTCACCGGTTTGTATAAGGAAGTTCGCTTGGACTCCGTAATTTAATACATTTCTTCCTACTCCCGGTAAAATAGTTATTACATAAACAATTAAATTAACAGCTATTAATGTTGAAACAATCGGATAATACTTTGTATATTGCTTAAAATTTTCTGTTCTACTAAACATAACTCCACCTCAACTTACAATTATTATACATGGCTTTATAGAAATAGGAAAAGGAGAAGTTCTAATGATTAAAGGAATTGGTCTCGACATTGTAGAAATTGATCGAATTGCTAAAGCAATGAGAAGAACAAATAAATTTAAAGACCGCATTTTAACTGAAAAGGAAAGAGTGTTATTTGATGCACATTCAGAAACTCGCAGAATAGAATTTTTGGCTGGACGATTTGCTGTAAAAGAAGCATTTTCAAAGGCATTAGGTACTGGTATTGGTGAAGAATGTAAGCTTCATGATGTTGAAGTTTTAAGAGGAGAAGCTGGTAATCCTGTTTTATACTTCAAAGGAGAGCTTGTAAATGGATTTGTAAGTATTACACATTCTAAGCAATATGCGGCGGCTCAAGTAATATTATTACAATAAATAATGATAAACACAGCTTTCATCATATAAAACATTAAAAAGGCTCATCACCAAAAGTTGGGTAAAACACATATTATGTATATAAGTTGATTTTCGTTCCGACTGGGCGACTCCTACGTTATGATGGTGAGCTATTAAAAAGTAAATAAATTTCTGAGTGAAGATAAATATATTGCCCTTGTTCAAATGACATAACTGACAAATACGGTTCATATATTGTCGTAGTGGATTTGAAAGAAGAAAGGATGAAAGCGTGGGCAACCGTATAGTTAAATGGCTCGTCTTACTTTGTACGATATTACTTCTGTCGGCATGTGGTACAGACTCACAGGAAAAAGTGTTGAAGAAAGTTAATGGGAAATGGGCAGAGACAAATGGTTATGAGTTGAATGCTACGATGGAGATTAAAGCTGGTGGGGATCCGAAAAAATATGATGTAACAGTTTGGCATACGAAACCTGATTTCTATCGAGTAGAAGTAGTAGAAAGTGGGAAAGATGTTTCACAAATGATAGTGCGAAATGCAGATGGAGTTTTTGTTGTCACACCTACATTAAACAAAATGTATAAATTCCAAAGTGATTGGCCAAAGAAAAATAGTCAAGCCTATTTAATAGGCGCACTAGCGGAAGATTTAGCTCAAGATAAGAATTTAGTCATGAAAGAAGAGGACAAAGCATATATATTTGAAGCAGCTACTAGAAATAGCTATAAAAATAGTATGCCTCATCAAGTTATAACAGTTGATAAGAAAACAATGCTCCCAACTTCCGTAGTAATTATGAATGATGTAAAAGAAGAGCAAATTCGCATTACATTTAAAAATATAAAATTAGGTGTTCAACATGCGGCTAAAGAGTATGCTGTTGAGCAATTTACAGAAACAGATGAAACAAAAGGTAAACAAGCTGCACCACCAGAAAAAGATAACAAAGATAACAAAGATAGCAAAGACGGTAAGGAGAGCAAAAATAACCAGAGTGGAAATGAAGGGGAAAAAGCAGTAAGTGCAGAAGCCGGAAATAAAGAGTTCCAAACACACTACCCTGTTGTAAACTTGGAAAACACGAAGATGGTGGATGAGAAAGTTATTCGAGAAAGTGGAATGGAACGTGTCATCTTAACATTCGATGGTGATAAGCCATTTACGGTTATGCAACAACCAGTTACGAAAGAGACTGCTATGTTGCCAGTATCATCTCCTGGTGATCCGGTAGATTTAGGCTTTACGATTGGAGCTATTACAGATACATCTATTAGCTGGGAAAAAGATGGCGTCGAATTCTTTGTAGCATCGAGTAAATTGACTCGTGAGGAAATGGTGGAAGTTGCTACTTCTATGACGGTAGGTAGTATGAAATAATTTTCTAGCTACAGCTTTCTACATGGAAGGCTGTAGCTTGTTAAGTAAAATAGTGCAGATTTGATGAAAATTAACACTGTTTAGAAAGTGTTAAGTCATATATGATAAAAGTTATGTAGAAAATTAGTCTAAAATAGAACGATTTATGTAAAATAAGTAGAGAAAAGGCAGTTTATTCAATACATATTGTTTTAATAAAAAATAAAGAGGGTATTCTAATGAAGACACAGCAATATTTTAGACCAACCAAAGCAATTGTAGACTTACAGGCAATTCAACAAAACGTAATAAATTTGAAAAAGCTACTTCGACCTAATGTTCAAATTATTGCTGTAGTAAAAGCAAATGCATACGGTCATGGAGATGTAGCCGTTGCTAAAGCGGCACTTGAGGCAGGTGCAACTATGCTCGCTGTGGCAACGCCTGATGAAGCATTACATATTCGAGCACATTTTGAAGAACCAGACATACTAATATTGGGTGCCTCTCCAGTTTCGTTTGTACCTTGTGCTGCTCAGCAGCGCATAATTCTTACGGCGTTTGCAAGTGAATGGGTACAGCAAGCGGCTCCATTCATAGCTAATGAAGCAAATCCTTTACGACTACATATAAAAGTAGATAGCGGAATGGGCAGAATTGGCGTTCGTTCAGAACAAGAATTATTGGATCTATATCAAACAATACAGAATACAGAGAATGTGGAGCTTGATGGGATATTCACACATTTTGCGACTGCGGATGAAGAAGATACCTCATACTTCGATTTACAGGTACAATTTTTTGAAAAATGTGTAAATGTATTGCCTGAAAAACCTAGACTTGTTCATGCATCAAACACGGCTACATCCTTAGTGAGAGATGAGCATTTACAATTTGATGCCGTTAGATATGGTATTTCAATGTATGGATTATCACCATCTTTTTATGTAGAAGGTATTTTACCATTTCCGTTACATCCGGCGTTTTCGCTTGAGAGTGAGCTTGTTCATGTGAAACAGTTACAAGCGGGCGATTCAATAGGCTATGGAGCTTCTTTTGTGGCCACTTCGGATATGTGGGTAGGGACGATACCAGTAGGTTATGCTGATGGAGTAATTCGTAAATTAAGTGGACAAGAAGTACTAATTGATGGACAAAGAATGCCGATTGTTGGACGAATTTGTATGGATCAATGTATGGTTGCCTTGCCAAAAGCATATGCTATAGGTGAGAAAGTGACACTCATTGGTCGTCAAGGGCAGAATGTTATTTCAATGGATGAATGGGCAACGAAGCTTGATACCATTAATTATGAAGTACCATGCATTATTACAGCAAGAGTTCCTAGATTATACATTTGATTTTTACACAGCCTATAAGAATTTTACTTCTTCACAGAAAAAGAATTTTGCATAGGCGGTCTTAAAAAGTTTCAACATTTAACTTTGGACAAATGAATACTATACTAAAGTAACTAAACAGCTCGGTAAATAACTACTACAGAAGAACATGTTAGATTAGCGAGAGGTTGAGTCATTCATAATTTGTGAAATATTGCAAGGTGAATGAATCGGCATATACCTTCGACAACCAACATATTTTTACAACTTGGACTTTTAATTGTCAGATATTTTGTCATTTCGTGTCTTTTCAACAATATCTTTCAATGGTAGAATGGGTAGTAATGAAAAGTGGATGGTTCCGTTGGAGGTGCTTGCTGTGTACGAGAAAAAGTTAAGAGAAGCTACAATTGCTGTTCAAGACAGACTATTTCTACAAAAGAAGGAAGTAATTGAAAGTGAATCTTTTGCGTGTATTTTGTCGCGCAAAGTTTTAATGCAGGAGCAACCAAATCAAATACGGGAAGCTATGATGAAAGGATATGTTGAAATGTCTCATATTAATCTAAGCATTGCAAGTGAATGCTTGCATGCGGAATATGAAGCACAACATACGGTGGAGCGTCTCGTAAGCGGGGGATGACACTTTGAATGTAAAACGTGGTGACGTTTTTTTTGCAGATTTATCGCCGGTAGTTGGGTCCGAGCAAGGGGGCACTAGGCCGGTGCTGATTATTCAAAATGATATTGGCAATCGATTTAGTCCGACTGTCATCATCGCAGCTATTACTGCACAGATTCAAAAAGCAAAGTTACCGACGCACGTCGAAATCAATGCTGAAAAGTATGGTTTTGAACGTGACTCGGTTATCCTGCTCGAACAAGTGCGAACGATTGACAAATCAAGATTGACAGATCGTATTACGCAACTTGATCATGCTGTGATGGAGAAAGTTGATGGTGCATTGATGATTAGTTTAGGGCTTGTTAAATTTTGATATACATATGTGTATAGAGGCATTGAGATGATTTTTCATCTCGATGCTTTTTTTGTCTTCATTCAATGTCCAAACACCTACTGAAATAGAGAAACTCATTTTAAGAACGTCAGGGTCTGTGGCAATTTATCTGTGCGAAAGCAAAACGACAGCTAAAATTACGCCAAGGCGAAATTGATATTGTACTCTCAAAATACCTCATTACCATAAATTGAAATCACTTTTCAAAAATGGTATTAATAGATTTAAGATATACTCAAGATTTATACTTTGAATAGATTTTTGAAAAAATATCGAAGGTTTAAGAAAATTTACATAGAATTTTATCATTATTCATCAGTTGTTTTTTGTAGCTAAAGCGAAGCGGCAGCTACAAAATTTATGCCAAGGTGAAATTAATATGATAATTAAATTATTTAAAGTATTTAGTCTAGCGGGTCGAAAAAAAGTGTAAGAGTATAACTCCGAAAGGAATTGGGGGGACAGCAGTGACAATTAAGTCTTCGGTTGAAATTATTACTGAGTGGGATATAGTAGCTGCAAGACAACTGGGACGTGACGAAGCAAAGGCACTTGGATTTGGCACTGTTGATCAGGCTCGCATCACCACAGCTATAAGTGAACTAGCGCGAAATATATATTTATATGCAAGGATTGGTGTCATCGAAATTGAAAAAGTTGAAACAGACACTGAGAAGAAAATAATTGTTATTGCAACAGATCAAGGCCCAGGAATAAAAGATGTTCGTAAAGTAATGGAGGAGGGCTACTCCACTTCAGGAGGGCTCGGTGCAGGTTTACCAGGCGTTAACCGATTGATGGACAGTATGGTTATTCAATCGGTTATTGGAGAAGGAACAACGATAAGAGCTGAAAAATGGCTGCGTTAGGATGTGGAATTGTTGAAACAATTAGAATCTCAATATAAAAAGATTTTGTCTGATTATATGGTTGATCAAACTGAAAAGAATCTATATATTGCTCAAAATTTCACTCGTCAGTTAATCCAAAAGAATATATCTCCAGAGGATGTTGTAAGTCTTCATAAAAACGCCGTTGAGAAACTGTTCCCACGTAGAATGAGTGAAGAACAGTTTTCATATGATTTTCTTATCGAAGTTATGGTGCATTATGGAATGGCTCATAGGGAGCACCAAAGTTTATTACAAAAACAAGCAGAGTATGAAATGGAAATGAAAATCGCTACAAACATTCAGAAAACATTACTTAAAACAGACGTACCTCAACTTTCAAGTGTGGATATAGGAATGATATCTATTCCAATTCGGAAGATGAATGGAGATTATGTGCATTTTTTATATAATCGAGAGGATTATTTGAGTGTAGCTGTTACAGACGTAGTAGGTAAAGGTGTTCCAGCTGCATTATGTATGTCTATGGTGAAAAATGGTCTTGAAACATTAGAATATGCATATAAAGATCCTTCATATGTATTAGAGGTCATCAATCGAGTAATTGAAAAGAGTGTAGATGACAGCATGTTTGTTTCCATGTTTTACGGTTGTTTGGATTTACAAAAAAGTATTTTTTCTTACGCTTCTGCAGGTCATGAGCCAGCTCTCCATTATAGTGCTAAACACGATAAATTTTTTCCTTTGGAATCGACAGGATTATTACTAGGAGTGTTACCGGAAACAAAATATTCGTATAATGAAATTGCTTTGGAAAAAAACGATATCGTAATAATGATGACGGATGGTGTTACTGAATTCAGATCGCATGATGAATTGAATTCGGGAGAGGTTATTACATCATTAATATTAGAAAATAAATATTTATCAGCTCAACAATTATGTAATCTACTGTATAAGCAAATTGAAAAAATACAGGATTTTAAACTATCAGATGATTTTACGGTAGCAATTATAAAAAATTAGTTATTTAGGTTTGAATTTTTGCAATTACGGGAAAAGAAAAGCAGTCTAACAATTATGGTGGAGGTGTGCTGTATGGACATGGCGATACACTTTAAAGAACTTGATAATAAACTATACGGATTTATTGAGGGCGAAATAGATACTTTTACTGCTTCAGGTCTAAGAGAGGAATTAGAGGCAGTGAAAATTACTGAAGGACTAGAAATAGTGCTTAATTTATCAAAAGTTAATTATATGGATAGTACAGGGTTAGGTATTTTTGTAGCCTTTTATAAAAAAACGTTACGTGAAGATGGTAAAGTTAAGCTTGTTGGTTTATCGAATAGATTACAAAGGTTGTTTGAAATTACTGGCTTAAGCGATTTAATGGATATTGAAACTGATAAAAAGGTGGAATCACGAAAATGAAGGAATTTGATTATATTGAGATAAGGGTTCCTGCAAAACCGCAATTTGTCAGTGTGATTCGATTGACGGTCTCTGGCTTAGCTAGTCGTATTGGGTTCAATTATGATGATATTGAGGATTTAAAAATTGCAGCAAGTGAAGCGGTAACGAATGTTGTTCATCATGCATATAAGGACGAAGAAGAAGGCGAAATCGTCATTGGTTGTGCGTTGTATGAAAATAAAATAGAAATGATGATTGCAGATTACGGCAATAGTTTCAATTTTGAGGAGATAAAGTCGAAAATTGGTCCGTATCATCCTGAAGAGAGTATTGCAGGGCTACGCGAAGGTGGTTTAGGACTTTATTTAATGGAAACTTTGATGGATGAGGTGATGATAAATAACGATGGTGGCGTAACTGTTTTCATGACAAAGTATGTCGCTAGAGAGCAGGTGGAAAACAATGTCGAAAGAATCACTACATAAATCTTCGTCCAAGGAAGATATACTAAGGTGGATTGCATTGTACCAGTCAACGGAGGATGGAGAAGCTCAAACAAAACTAGTGATTCATTATCGATATTTAGTTGAGTCCATTGCACGCAAATATTCGAATGGTAAGTCTCATTATGATGATATTGCTCAAGTAGGTATGCTGGGGTTGCTAGGTGCAATAAGGCGTTTTAATCCTAATGTTGGTCGAAGCTTTGAAGCGTTTGCTGTACCAACGATTGTTGGAGAAATTAAGCGCTATTTACGTGATAAAACTTGGGATGTCCATGTACCGAGACGGATAAAGGAACTAGGACCGCGAATTAAAACAACCGTGGAAGCATTGACAATTGAGTTACAGCGTTCTCCATCGATTAAGGAAATCGCGGATCAATTAGAAGTGGAAGAAGAAGAAGTTTTAGAGGCTATGGAGATGAACCGTAGTTACCATGCTCTTTCTATGGATCGTTCAATAGAGTCTGAGTCTGACGGTAGCACATTAACGTTATTCGATACTATGGGTAAAGAAGATGACGGCTATGAATTGACCCATAAAAGAATGATTGTTTCTAACGCAATGAGTGTTTTAAATGAGAGAGAACAACAAATAATTCAACTTACATATTTAGAGCAAGTTACTCAAAAAGAAGTTGGGGAACGATTAGGAATTTCTCAAATGCATGTATCTAGAATACAAAGGAAGGCAATAAAAAAATTACAGGAAGCTACCTTAGCAAGTGATGGTGTTTCGCTCTGAAAATTTTGATTAGTGGGGCTGTCCTAAAAAATATAGTATGTTTAAAGACATTAATACATGCTGATATAATGTTGAGATTTCGTTATAGTTGTCGCTTTTGAATTCGACAAAGCCTATTGAGGATGCAATTATGCCGAGGCATAATTGATTGAAATAGTTTACTCTTCTTTCAGAGTAGACTATTTTTTTGCAATTTTAGTAAAGTGTAATGGTAAAATGAAAAGAAAAAAAGGTAGTGATGATGTGGAACAAAAGCAAATGTTACAGCTCATTGCAAAGGATGTAGCTATTAAGCCAGGCCAAGCTGAGGCCGTTATTAAATTATTAGAAGAAGGAAATACGGTGCCATTCATTGCACGGTATCGAAAAGAAGCTACTGGATCCCTTGATGAGGTACAGATTAAAGCTGTAGAGGATCGTTATCACTACATACAGCAGCTTGAGCAACGCAAAGAAGAGGTTATACGGTTAATTCAGGAACAAGATAAATTAACACCTGAATTAGAACAAGCTATTCAAGCAGCAACTGTTTTACAGCGTGTAGAGGATTTATATCGACCTTATAAACAAAAACGCCGAACAAAGGCGACTATAGCGAAAGAAAAAGGGTTAGAACCTCTTGCGGATTTTCTATTAGAGTATCGTAGTGATGCTTTAGAACAATTAGCAAGGGCTTTCGTAGATGCGGAGAAAGTTGCTAATGTAGAGGATGCGTTAGCTGGGGCTCGAGATATTTTAGCAGAGCGCTTTGCTGATGAAGCGGCAATCCGTGAAAAAATTCGTACGTATTCTTGGAAAGATGGAGTACTCGTTACTAGTATCAAGAATGCAGAGGCAGATGAAAAAAACGTTTTCGAAATGTATTACGAATATGAAGAGCCCGTTAATCGTATTGTCCCACACCGTATTTTAGCTGTAAATCGTGGTGAGAAAGAAGAAATCTTAAAAGTGGCAATTCAAGTACCAATAGATCGAGTATTGATGATTATGTGGAAGGAATGGATTCCTGCTACAGGTTCTTCACCAGCAATTGCCGAAGTGAAGCTAGCGATAGAGGATTCGTACAAGCGTTTAATTCAGCCTTCTATAGAACGAGAGTTACGAAATGAACTTACAGAAAAAGCAGAGACGCAGGCTATCCACATTTTCTCTGAGAATTTACGTAATCTTTTATTACAACCCCCAATGAAAGGGAAGTATGTATTGGGTGTTGATCCAGCCTATCGTACAGGCTGTAAGTTAGCTGTTGTAGATGAAACTGGGAAAATGCTAGAGGTTACAGCCATTTATCCGCATCCGCCAAAACCAGATGTAGCAAAATCAAAAGCAGTTGTGAAAGGTATTTTAGCTAAGTACCCAATTACTATCATTGCTATTGGTAATGGTACTGCCTCACGCGAAACAGAACAATTTATAGCAGATGTATTGAATGAGCTTGAAACTGATACAGCTTATGTTATTGTCAATGAAGCAGGAGCATCTGTTTATTCAGCTTCTGAAGTTGCCCGTGCAGAGTTTCCTGATTTACAGGTAGAACAACGTAGTGCCGTTTCTATTGCACGTCGCTTGCAAGATCCATTGTCGGAGTTAGTAAAAATTGAGCCAAAAGCAGTTGGAGTAGGTCAGTATCAGCATGATGTCTCTCAAAAGAAATTGACAGAGTCCTTAACATTTATAGTAGAGACAGCCGTTAACCAAGTTGGTGTTGATGTTAATACAGCTTCAGCTTCGCTACTACAATACGTTTCTGGATTATCTAAAACTGTTGCGGAGAATATTGTGAAGGTGCGAGAGGAAAATGGACAATTTACTACACGTGCTCAACTAAAGAAAATTCCACGACTTGGTGCCAAAACGTATGAACAAGCAATTGGTTTCTTACGTGTTCCAGGAGCAAAAAATGCATTTGATGCTACGGGCATTCACCCTGAAAGTTATAGTGTAGCCGAGCAGGTTTTAGAGGTAGCACAAATTGATAAAAAAGAGCTTGGGACTCAGAAGGCAGAGGAAGCCATTGCAAAACTAGATGTAGAAAAATTAAGTGGAACTATAGATATTGGAGTTGTCACAATACAGGATATTGTGGATACATTAATGAAACCAAGTCGCGATCCACGTGATGCATTCCCTCAGCCTCTGCTGAAAACAGATGTATTAAAGATGGAAGATTTACAAGTCGGAATGGAATTGCAAGGTACTGTGAGAAACGTAGTTGATTTTGGAGCATTTGTAGATATCGGAGTGAAGCAGGACGGGCTTGTGCATATTTCTAAATTACAAAGAAGACGTATTAAACATCCATTAGAGGTTGTTGCACTCGGTGACATTGTGACAGTTTGGGTAGAACAAATAGATGTCAATAAAGGGCGCATTTCATTAACAATGCTACCTCCTAAACATCAAACTATTGAAGCGTAATCAATTTCGCCTTGGCGTAATTGCGTCGGATTTTGAATTGTGCTTGAACAATTCATTCCTTTCAAAATCAGTGACATCCCCTGAAAAGGAGCCACATCCGCATTCATCTCACACTTTCAAAGGTGGGAGTCTTGTATCTATCGATTTCGTTTTCGGTACAGATAAATTACTGCCTGTTAATGTGGGATAAATTAATACCACACTGTATATACTACGCAGTGTGGTATTCTTGTTGTTAGAGGTGATATAGATATGAACAATGAGGGACTACAAGATCTTGTTAGTCGAATATCATTAGAAAGTTTCCAAAAACCATTTGTACATCGAGCATATTTTAATTCAAGGCTACGTTCAACGGGTGGACGTTATCTTTTGCAATCGCACAATATTGAAGTCAATCCAAAAGCTTATGAATTGTATGGTATTAGGGAAGTAGAAGGTATAGTTCGACACGAATTATGTCATTATCATTTACATTTGGAAGGCAAAGGGTATCAGCATCGAGACAAAGACTTTCGAGAGCTATTAGTAAAAGTGAATGCTCCTCGGTTTTGCTCAGTATTACAAATCCCTAAGCTATCTCAAAAAAAGCAACGTCGACTGTATACATATACATGTGTAAAATGCCGACAACAATATGTAAGAAAAATTAGAATGAACGTGGGGAAATACTGCTGTAGCAAGTGTTTAGGACGTTTGGAGTTAGTAGAATAAAAATTTTTTTTAAAAAAGGTTGACGTTTACTGTAGATGTCCCTATAATAGTAAAAGTCGACAAGATAACGACGACAAAACATATGAATTATTCCGAAGTAGCTCAGTTGGTAGTAGCACCTGACTGTTAATCAGGTTGTCGCAGGTTCGAGTCCTGCCTTCGGAGCCATGGCCCCTTGGTCAAGCGGTTAAGACACCGCCCTTTCACGGCGGTAACACGGGTTCGAATCCCGTAGGGGTCATTTCATTAGTTTGATTCATAAAAATATAGTAACATTGGTCCCGTGGTGTAGCGGTTAACATGCCTGCCTGTCACGCAGGAGATCGCCGGTTCGATCCCGGTCGGGACCGCCACTTATTGGGGTATAGCCAAGCGGTAAGGCAACGGATTTTGATTCCGTCATGCCTAGGTTCGAATCCTAGTACCCCAGCCATTCATTTCTTAATACGAGCCATTAGCTCAGTTGGTAGAGCATCTGACTTTTAATCAGAGGGTCGAAGGTTCGAGTCCTTCATGGCTCATCTCTTTAAGAAAAAAGGTTGACTTCTTAGATTATCATAGTATAATGAGAAAGTTACTAATTGAATGCGGTCGTGGCGGAACGGCAGACGCGCTAGGTTGAGGGCCTAGTGGGGGCAACCCCGTGGAGGTTCAAGTCCTCTCGGCCGCACCAAATCGATTTTTAAACATATATGCGCCCGTAGCTCAATTGGATAGAGCGTCTGACTACGGATCAGAAGGTTATGGGTTCGACTCCTGTCGGGCGCGCCATTTTAAATCAATATTATTTATCTTGCGGGTGTAGTTTAATGGTAAAACCTCAGCCTTCCAAGCTGATGTCGTGAGTTCGATTCTCATCACCCGCTCCAAAAAAACTTATTGACATTCATATTATTATGTAGTATGATGTAGTAGTTGTCGCTTTCGAGTGACGATATGAACCTTGAAAACTGAACAAGCAAAACGTAATCAATAAAGTTTTTAGTAGCTGACCTTGAGTTGGTGAACGAAACAAAATTTTGGACATCAAACATGATGCCAGCAAAACAATTTGAGCTAATCAAATTTCTTTTTATGGAGAGTTTGATCCTGGCTCA
>NZ_JBNNTL010000009.1:0-90809 GCF_050278745.1 Lysinibacillus sp. NPDC094403
TCTAACTGAATACCATGGATTAGTTCAAAAATTTGTTTGGCTGATTCCTGTGATTGCTCCGCCAGCTTTCTTACTTCATCTGCAACCACTGCAAAGCCTTTCCCATGCTCCCCTGCTCTTGCCGCTTCAATCGCTGCATTGAGAGCTAGTAAGTTAGTTTGATCTGCAATGCTTGTAATTACATCTAAAATAGATGAAATTTGCTGAGATCGTTCATGCAGTGTTTGAATTTTCGTGTTTGAATCGGTCACGGATAAATGAATAGATTGCATTTGATCTTTTGTATCTTGGACTGCCTTTCCACCTTCATCTGCTTGTAGCGTTGCATGTTGTGAAAGATCCGTCACAGTAGAAGAAATCTCCGCGATATGAAGAATGGCCGTCGAAAGCTCATGTAACGATTCTGCATTCTTATTGGCACTCGTCGTTTGCGTATCTGCACTAGTCGCAACATCTTGAATCGAAATGGCCACCTTTTCTGTAGCAATGCTCGTTTGAGTGGCATTGGCTGTAAGCTCCTCTGCCGACGATGCTACCTCTTCTGCATTTTGTTCTATTTTTTGAATAAGTGTCCTTAGACTCTCTTGCATATCATTAAAGGCTTGTCCTAGCTGTCCGATCTCGTCTTGAGAAGTGATTGTCACTTTCTCTGTTAAATCACCTTTACTAATAGTTACTGCACTATCCTTGAGTGATCTAATCGGTTTTATGATTCCCTTCATAACAAAATAGAACAAAATCGTACTTATGACAATCGCAATAACTAACACGAGTAACATATGATTTAAAATGGATGATGCTGATTTATCAATTTCCTTTGCAAAAATTGTGCCGGTAATTTTCCAATTCGTTAATTCATTCGTTGTGAAGAACATAATACGGTCATCACCGTCAAAGACATATTCATACGTGCCAGATTTACCGTCGTATATTTTGTCGAGGAAACTTTCTTTTAATTCGCCACCCGGTTCTAAAGTTGGATGTGAAATAACCATTTTATCTTCACCGAAAATAGAAGGGTATCCATTTTTTCCGATTTTAATTGAACTTGCAGTTTTTTGAATACCTGACAATTCCAAATCAACTGCTACTACTCCAGATTTGTCCTTTAGCTGACGAGCAACTGTTACAATCATCTTTCCAGTAAATGCATCAATATAAGGATTCGTTATTAAAATTTCTCCCTTTAAAGCCGTAGCCTCTTTATACCAATCTCTTTCTAAAACATTGTAATCCTTAAGATCCATTTTTGGTTCTAGAAATAATGCTCCCTCATTTGTTCCAAGATAAACACTTAAAACATCCGGATTCATCTTCCTATATTGTTGAAAATTTGCTAATATTGAGGCTCCATTCTGTTCATACTTAGAAGAATTTATTTCCTCGCTAAAAACATTAATGTCGTTTGTTTTTTCACTAATGGTTTTATCAATTACTGTATTTAAAATATTTACACTTTCATTTGCACTAAATAATATTTCTTCTTTTATCGAATTTTTTGCTGAAAGGTACGATAAACTTCCTACAGAAATAACTGGGATCAGTAAAATAAGGGCAAATAATGTGTAGAGCTTCCCCTTAAAGCTTCCAAATAATTGTTTCATGTAACAGTTCTCCTTGTGTCTTTACTAGTTCTTAAAATGTGTTTTGTCCAATTTTGTGGTGGTTTCTTTTACACTCAAAAAAGGATGCCACTCCTTATTAACAATCTTCACTTCTTCTATCGATTAAATTTTCATCTTATGTTTTTATCGGACGAAATGCTTAAATTCAAATACCTTTTTTCATTTTTTTGATTTTCCCGACATAAATCTAGAGTTTTCTGTAACAATCGACTATACAAAGAACCCCTATGTATGATTAACATAGGGATTTTTTGTGTTAGTATTTAAATACTTGAATTGATTCTTGTAAGTCAATCGCCATTTTTGCCAAATGTGTAGAGGCTGCCGCTACTTCTTCCATCGCTGCATTTTGTTCCTCAGAGGATGCCGCAACACTTTGAACATTGCTACTCGATTTCATAGATACTTCGCTAATGTAGTCGATTTCTTTTACAAGTTTTTCAATATCTAGATGTATCGTTCGAATTGCCGCTGTAACTGATTCGGTTTGTACTTGTACATCATTAATGGCATCGTCAATATGTATGAAATTATCTCTTGCCACATTTACTTTTTCACGACCAACTTTTACTGAATCATTACTGTTAATCATGTCTTCCTCGATAATTCTTGTATCCTCAGTAATTTGCACAACGACCTTTTCAATATCTACTGCTGCTAAGTTTGATTCGTCTGCTAGCTTTCTTACCTCTTCTGCTACTACGGCAAAGCCCTTGCCATGCTCACCGCTTCGTGCTGCTTCTATCGAGGCGTTGATAGCCAATAGATTCGTTTGGGTAGCAATATTTTTAATAACATTGACTGCTGAAACAATTGCTGCTGTATTTTCATCTAAATCTTTAACACGTATACTTAGCTCGGCTGTATTATCCGAGATTTCATTCATCTGTTCAATGACATTACGAACGGAGGAACGTCCTATGCTAGCCATATTTTTAGTTTCCACTGTTGCATCGTTAACATTATCAATACTCGCTGAAATGTCATTCATTTTTTTCAAAATATGCGAAGATAAGTTTCGTACATCACCTGTCAATGTATCCTGTTCTTCAATGCCTTGTGCAATATCTTGGATCGATTCTGAGACAACTTCTGTTGCCTGTGTCACTTCCATACTACTCGCTGTGAGCTGCTCGGAAGTTGCTGCTACCTGTTCAGATGAATTACCAACTTGCTTCATAGTATGTCTAAGTTTTTCCGACATCGAATTAAAGGAATCTGCCAGCTGTGCAAACTCATCTTTTGTTTTAAATTGCAGGTGCGTTTGTAGATTACCATTTGAGAATTTTTCCATTTCTACTACAGTTTGTTGAATATTTTTGGCTACTTTTCGACCAAAAACCGTCGCAATAATAATGCTTATAAGTAAGGAAACTATTGCTAGAACAGCAATCCCTATGCCACTTTCGTCGCCTTTTTGCTTTGTAGCCTCTATACTCGCCTGCATTTCGTCCTGCTGTGCCGTTGCCATTGTTTTCCCAAACTCAACGAGCTTTTGAGAGCCTTTCCCTAAAACCGGTAATGCCAACTGCTGTGCTTGCTGTTTTTCACCACTTTGAAATAACGGCACAATTTGTTCATCTATAGGCTTTTCCCATTCATCTAACTGCTTTAAAAACTGTTCAAAATCTGTATTTTTATGTCCGAGTTCTTCAATACGATGGATGGATTTATGTAAGGTATCTCGTATTTCAAGATGATTGTTAAGCATGTCTTCTTTACCATATAACATATAACCTCGAATTGCTGCGTTTGCCCGAACCGTTTGGAAGGAAATATCATTATACAAATTAATTAATTCAGTGTTCTTTTCGATTTCCGCAAGTGTGTGTTTATTGTCATTTAAATAGTACATTGCAATACTAGCGATAAGTAATAGAAATACCAATACTATACCAAAAGCAAATTGCAGCTTTCGTTCTACCGTTAATCTCATCCGAACCCCTCTATTCTACTATTAACATTAATCCACTTGAGTATAGACTAAAATTACCTATTATCCTATAAGAAGTGCGTCTTTCGTCATAAATTAGCACTAAAATTTTACAAAAATTAAAACATATCTCCAAATGTCTTGACTTCTCTAAATTATATACAGCTATTTTAGTAGTTAAAAATACCAATTAGCAAGTCACTCCACAAAAATGTTCTGCCCAATGCCTGCCGTGTTCCTCTGGCCGCTGTATTGCTCCTTCTGAGTTCGGGACTTGCACCCTAGAGTTCAAGCACACCACGAAAAAAAACACCAGCAAGATGCTGATGCTTTAGGTCTGTTAAATACATAATCAGAACTTGAACTCGGACGCCCCCAGGAAGCTCTGCACTGCGCGAAAGCGAAGCGTCAGCGATAAAAGCGCCCAGTCAAAACGGAAATCCCCCTTGTTTTGCCGAAGGAATATCTGAATTGAAACCTGACACAGTATATTTTTATAGAAAAATTGAAAATATAACATCAGAAAAGCGCAAGAAATCAACTTTTCTAAAATTGATTTCTCGCGCTTTTTAAGACTTTGACCAGTTTTGTCTCAGCCTCTCATTTCTATTGTTGATGTTTTTTTACCATAGACTCTGTAAAAGCCTGAGATTGTCCCCTTGCAATACTTAATGTTTGCCACTCTGAGCCCTTTAGTTGCTTTGCAATGTAAACGATCTGTCCAACATGCAGTGAATAATGGGACATTTGTCTTTCGATAGCATCTATCACGGAATGCTGTTCTCCCCTTATCGTTACAAACCCTTGTAAATCAGCTTCCGTTAATCCTTGCAAAGTATCTAAAAATACTTGCCAACCCTTTTCCCATACTGTTATAACCGCTTCTTTTGACTGAAGGCTATCCGTAAATTCATCATCACGATTTCTCGTTGCTTTCTCACCATCTGTCGTTAGAAAGTCAGTCCATCTCGATATCATATTACCACTAACGTGTTTTACTATAACGGCAATGCTATTGGATTCTTCGTTAAAAGCCCAATGCAGTTGTTCGTTATCTAATTGTGAGAGTGTTTTATCGCCTTGCTCTTTGATACTTCTAAATCTTTTTTGGACAACATTTAAATACGTTTGCGCTACTGTCATTGTTGCCCCCATCCTCTTTTCTACTATTTTAATATAAACAGAATGAGCTGTGCCAATTTTGGTAACTAGTTGTTGCCAAGAATAAAGTAATACTGACTCACTAAGGGATATTCATCACCACTGATTGTTAGCCTTTTACAAGCAGTTTATCTTCCCCCTAACTTCTTTGCTTTCGCTTAATTTAAGTGCGGGATAAATTCCCTTGCAAGCTCAACCATTTTTTCTTGTGCTTCCTGTTGATCACCATTTAATTGATAGCCTATATGATATACATAGCCATTATAATACGTATAAAACTCATTGGCTCTTGTACTCATTCGATAAATGCGCTTGTCCACCTCATCATAATTATAGTATGAATACGCAAGCCATTTATCTGGTGTCATCGCACGATAATACAAAGGATTCATAAAATTCAAACCTACATTCGTGATTTCCTCCTGACTATCTTCCGTAAATTTATAGTTTATTAAAGGATTATAATTTACATTTGTTACCGTCAAAATAATATATTGACGATCCACTCCAGTGAGAGACTTTTCTTTATAACTAAATTGAAATTGCTTTTGCAGGCTACCATCTTGCATATCTGAAGTTACTGCATAGACCTCTTGTATATTTGAATTAAAAGGAAGATTTTTAGGGTCTATTAGATGGACAGCATTCTCCATAGTAGCCGCCACTGCTTGCATAGCCTCAAAGCCCTGAAGTGGTGCATAAAATTTGATATTTTCTCGATGATCTAATCGATCTGCTATTTGAAAAAACTGACTGAACGTTGTCTCTGTTCCTTCAACTTCTGTTTGAAATAAATCGGTGAATGATTGTTTTTCTTCTTCTTGAAGTATTTCTGTCGTTAAATGGTCCATCGGTTTCGAAGCTTGCCATGCAATAAATAGTAAGATAGAGCATGTCATCAAGATGGCCAATGCACGATAAGGCCAAAGTTGCTTTGATGGATACGGCTCTTGTTGAATTTGTTGTCGAACCTTTTGAATGATTGCTTTTTTATGTTCCGAGACATCCTTCAATACATGCATTGTATGCTTATCCATGGAAAAGTACCTCCCATTCAATATGCTGTAAGTCTACTTTTAATAATTCCTTCCCTTTCTTTAAACGAGATTTCACGGTACCCTCAGGAATTGCCAGTAGCTCTGCAATCTCCTTGATCGTCATCTCCTCCAAATAAAAATAGACAATTGCTTCACGTTGCTTTATTGGTAACCGTAAAATGGCTTCATCTAAAAGAGCTTGTTCATCTTGACGAATGAGTGTATCTTGTAAAACAGTTTTTTGTTTGGCAAAAAAATTGTGCTGAAATGTAATTTTTCGATAGGCCCAGCTTTTTAAGTAATCCTTACATTTATTAATGGTCATACGTGCTAAATAAGCCTTCATCTCGCCTCTTTCTTCATAATACTTTTGGTGATGATAGAATTTAATAAATACATCTTGAACAATATCCTCAGCTATTCGTAGATCTTTCGTATAGTAGTAAGCGATTCGAAATAAATGATCTGTATGTAGTTCCATTTGTTGCTCTAAATATTCTGTATCAGACAAAATCTTTCCCTCCTTCTACACTATAAACGAGGCTAACGTTATAAAAGATTAAATTTCAACCATAAAAAAACCGTCTCTTCATTAAATTGAGACGGTTTCCTTCTATCCATTATAAATTTTCATCAATATATGTTTCTATATCTGATGCAATTGTGTCAATTGGCACATCCTCGATATTTTTAGCAAACCCTGAATACATTTTTACGATTACACCATTTTTATCGACTAAGAAAAATTGATTCCCATGGATCACTTGGTCGGTTTTAGGATCATCTTTGACGATTATTTTTGTTGATTTAACAGCGAACTGCTCGATATATTTTTGTGAATAACCAGTAAGTAGATTCCATTTTGATTCATCTGGAACATTGTATTTTTTCAAATAATCAGCTAATACTTCTGGTTTATCAACGTCAGGATCAACGGAAAACGCAACAATATTATAATCTTCCACACCTTTTTTCTTCAGCTTTTCTTGAACTTGCGCCATATTAAAGGACATTGGTGGACAAATTGAGGTACAATTCGTGAAAATATACATACCAATCCATGGTTTTCCTTTTAAACTCTCTAAAGAAACTTTTTCTCCGCGTTGATTGACATGATCAAAATCTGGTAATTCCAAGTTATAATCTGCTTTAAATTTTGTATTTCCACACGCACTGAGCACTGCTGCTAATGCAAAAAGTAGAACAAGCCCAATTATTTTATTTCTCATCTTTAACACGCTCCCTACGTACACTACCCTCATCCTATCGTACGATGTAAATATTGACAAGGACACCAAGTGACAGCTTTCGTACATCTTTGTGAAATCGATTTCACTTTAAGGAAACAAGCGCATCATGAATTGCATCTAATTTAACTTCTACTCGGTGCAGTAAATAAAACGACACTAAGATAGGAAAACCGATATCCGATATCATGTTTAACCATTGTTCCATGGTTGCCCCTCCTTCACAACTAGATTACTGCCATTGCTGAAAATGGTCCTTGCAGAAAATTCTGCAAAGACCATTACCTGACTATTCGATCCCTATTTCAAATTCTGTTACTTGTCGATCAACGATGCGAGCCCCACTCATCGCAACCAGAGCACCAGCTTGTCCATCAAAAACATTTTTCGTGATGATCTTTTGCATAACCTTTTGAATTTCTTCCGTTGTTAATTTCGGCTTCGGTGCATCAATCACAAACGTTGTCGTTTTCCCTGCCGCTGTTTCAAATTGCAGCTCTAAAACTTGTGTCATAACTTTCCCTCCTTAGGATAAATCTGTTGTTTCTTGTTTCACAATGCTATCTAGTGCGTGTGAAGATAGACTTGCAATGGCTTTTGCTACCTCTACTAAATCCTCTGCTGAATGCGAGCTGTTTAAATTGCGGTACGTTTTTGTTGTGAACATAGGCTCATTTTGTGCATTGTGTCCAGCGACATACTTTAAGCGCAGTGTAGCACCTACGAAATTGATTTTTGCCATGAGAGTCACCTCCTTTCACACAATATATACAGACTTATTGCTAAAAAAGGGACATTTAGGATGAATTTTTTAATGTAAGCTTTTATAATAGAGTGAGAGAAGGCAAAGAGGTGAACGATTTGTTAAGTGGTTGGTTTTTATGGTTTATCCTATTTTGGGTAGTTGTACTTATTTCGTTTATGGCGATCGGCGGATTTTTTATGTTCCGCAAATTTTTGAAGGCTTTACCGAAGCAGGACGGTAAATCTGATTTAGATTGGCAAGAATATTATTTAGATAAAACCATTCATTTATGGGGACAACCTGAGAAAGAGCTTTTATATGAACTTGTAAGCCCTGTACCTGAGCTATTTAGACAAGTAGCAAAGGAAAAAATAGCAGGAAAAATTGGCGAGCTTGCTTTAGAAGAAAAAGCACCTGCCATTAACCATGATTTGATTATTCGTGGCTATATACAAGCAACTCCTAAGCGCGACCATAAATTTTTACGTAAAAAATTAGATGAAATGCAAATTGACATCGCTCCATATGAACATCTATTTGAATGAAAAAACGCTGCACACTTTTGTGCAGCGTTTTTACTTCATAAATTATAGAAATATTTCTTTTTTATGAGTTCAAGACCCATCGATCTTTCATATACAAAATTCTACAAACGATAAAGATAGTTAAAGTTAATGCTAGATTACTCAATATCGTAACAAAAATATGGTTATATTGAATAATGCCAAATAACAGTTCTTTAAAGATTGCAAAAATATTTAGTACTGGTATAGCGAAATGTAAAATTTTAAATTCATGAATCCCTATACTCGCCATGAATAGTGATGGTATTAACATAAGCAATGAAATTGGTGTGCTATAAGTCTGTGCTTCTTTAATAGTTTTTGCAATAATACTTGTTAACATGAGCAAGGATGAACACAACGTAGCATACAAAATAATCACCATAAATACTGCTAGAATAACAATATAAATATTTTCTCCAAAAGAAATAGCTGCCTTTATATTCGTTGTAAAAAGAATAATTTCTAGGAAGACAACCATTAATGTGACAATTCCGGTAATCACTGCAATTGTCGAGATGGTTAACCATTTTGCAAGTAATAATGTTGACCGTTTTACAGGAGTCATTAAAAGTGCCTCCATTGTTTTACGTTCTTTTTCTCCCGCAAACAAATCTATTGCTACTGGACTAGCACTTGCAGAAACAGCTACTGTTAATATTAATGGTATAAAAAAAGCTATTAGCATTAATGAAAGATTACCATCAATCGTTTCTTCATACTCGATGACAAACGGCTTTAATATTGAAACATCTATATCTCGCTCTATTAAACGTTCACTAGTAACAAACTTTTCATAATCAGATAGAGCTTTTTCGATAAGAGCAATAACATTCGAACCATTTTCATTATATGGATCACCTATTATTGAAACCTTTGCTGATAAATCCTTGTTTTTTATACTCTCATTAAAATCCGTACTAAACTTTAGCCCTACAATCGCATTACCATCTGCAACAGCATTTTTAGGATCGCTAACTTGCTTGAATTCAAACTGCTTATAATCTGCAAAAATCTTTTCCTCCTCTTCACTAAAAGTTTCTGTTACAGCTATTGTATATATCTCGCCCTGACCTTGCGATACTATTTTTTCATATACGAAGACAAGCACTGTCATAAGCACAATCGGTAAAACAACTGTTAATAGAAATGTTCGGCGATCGCGAAAACAGTCTCTTAACTCTTTAACATAAATATTAAATAGCATAGTCATCTTCGCCCCTTACTAATTTACTCATAAAGATATAATTCAGGTCTCGACTACCTTCTTGCTCATACAACTGTTCAAGTGATCCATGATAAACCAATTCGCCTTTATGAATCATCGCAACAGCATCACAAAGCATAGATACTTCCTCCACAATATGACTAGAGAAAATAATTGTTTTCCCTTCCCTTTTCAGCTGATGTATAAGCTGTCTGAATACATTTGAGGAAGTTATATCGAGACCTGTCGTGGGCTCATCAAATATTATGATTTGCGGATTATGTATAAGTGTACGTGCAATAGCAACCTTTTGACGCATTCCTTTTGAAAAGCCTCCTACTTTACGATTCAAATAGTCTCTCATTCCAAACATTTTTGAAAGTTCATCAATTCGTACCTTAGTCTCATGCTTTCCAAGACCATACAGCATTGCAAAATATTCAAGATTTTCTCGTGCTGTAAACCGATCATATAGCCCTGTCTCACTCCCGAAAAGCACACCAATCTTTTTTTGAATATCTGCTGACTGCTTTACCGTATCAAAGCCTCCAACTAGGACCTGACCAGCTGTTGGATCTAGTAGTGTTGCAATGGTACGCAACAAAGTCGTCTTTCCGGCTCCATTCTCACCAAGTAACCCTAATACCTCTCCTTGCTTTACCTCAAACGATACATGCTTCAAAGCCGTAACATATTTCTTTTTGTCTTTGAACTGCTTCGTTACTTCTTGAATTTGAATCATTGTCTCACCTCATTCAACTTTCTTAGCTTAATCTTACATAGCAAAACTAGGGGTGTCTGCCATTATGTCGCGAATATGCCTTTTTATGTCGCGAATCGGTAAAATTGTGGAAAAACAGTAAAAGTAATCTGTTATGATAGTAAAGTAATAATATTTATTTTGTTGAAGGTGTAAATATGAAAATTGGTATAGTAGATGATAGTCAAATTGATTTAGATAAAATTCATGGCATTATTTCTTCAGTAGAGGGTGTTGATATTATCTTTTCTACAACATCAGCGGAGGAAGCTTATGAACAAATTAAGAAACAGTCCATTGATCTATTAATTGCAGATATAGAAATGCCTCATTTATCCGGTTATGAACTAGCTGATATCATTCATTCGCATGCTTTAAATATTACAGTAGTTTTTGTCACTGCTAATAGCGGCTACGCGGTTCATGCATTTGAATTACAAGTTCATGATTATATAATGAAGCCATATTCGAGAGAACGTTTAATACAATCTATTGAACGGTTAATGGAAAAAAATAAAAAATCTGAAATAACTGGACGTCTATATTTAAAGAAAAAAAACAATATTCATATTGTCCAAAAAAAGGACATTATTTTTATTGAACGCTCTGGTCGCTCTACAACGATACATACAAAAACGGGTCCAATTATAACCTACCAGACGCTAAATGAACTTGAGGGGGAACTGCGAGAACGAGATTTTCTTAGGTCACATCGCTCATTTATTATCAATATACATTTTGTTACAAACTTCTCCCTGTATGCTAAGAACTCATACATTGTGTCATTTGAAGGAATCGACGAAAAAGCGATGATTACAAAAGAAAACGTTGATTTTTTACAGAAACATTATTTTTGAGGTGGATTAATTTGACCCAAATTAGCACTATTTTATATTTCACGATATTTTTAATCATTCATGTACAATCACTAATTATATTTTTTCAGCTTTCTGTTCCAATTTACCTGACAGCTTTAGTCGTTCTAATTATCGTCATCTTGCTAAGAGATCGATTTGCATCACCACAGTTATTCTTTTGTATCACTCAAGGAATTATTTGTAGTATATATTTCTTTGTAGTCCCCTCCGCTATATATCTAGTACCACTTGTACTTTTCATTTTATTGGAATGGTACCGAACTAAAGAGTTGAAGGAATATAAATCGCTACAAATAACGTTGCAACAAACAGAGACCCAACAAAATCAATTTAATGAAACCTTTCGAGTTGTTCGCCAAGAGCGTCACGATTTTTTAAAACATGTTGCTGCACTACACTTTTTAATGGAAAAAAACGACTTTAACGCTGCCAAAGAATATTTACAACAACTTGTGGAAGGTTACGAGGAAACAAATCTCTCTATTAAGGGCGAACGAGGGATTATCGCTGGGATATTACACGAGAAGTATAAACAAGCGAAAGCATCAAATATAACAATTCTCTATGATTTAGACACCCCCTGCTCACAACTGCCTATTGCAGATACACATCTCGTTGCATTACTCGGCAACATACTAGCCAATAGTATTGAAGCCTGTCAAGAATGGCAAGTACGTAATAAAGAACAAGGGAACATTAGTTTACAGCTTTATAAACGAAGTGGTTTATACATTATGACCTGTAAAAACAGTACAGTCCCACTACCTACAAACGTCGTAGATTCTTTATTTGACCGCTCTGGTTTAACAACAAAGCTAGAGCATGAGGGTCTAGGTACAATGATTATAAAAGATATAGTCAAAAAATATAATGGTTTCTTAGACTTCACTTATAAAGATGAAGAATTTACATTAAAGCTAAAATTTCCTGCAGTTCATTAAAAGCCGGTTCAGCACTTTACTTGACTGCTCTATCGTTCGCTTTGGCAAGAGAAATGTGAATTTTAAAATGTACATGCGGAAAGAATCCCGTACTATAAAGGTACAGGATTCTTTTATTATTCTTCTAAATGAACTTCACCTTTTTCAATTTGCTTAAGAACCTTCTGCCACTCATCTTTTGTAAACTTGGATTCATCAGACATTTTGACTGAAATCATTCAGAAAATCCTCCCTTTGCTTCCACTTTTACTTCATTTGAAGAAACTAATGTTGCAACTTTGTTTCCTTCTTGAATAAAATCTCCTGAAATAGATGGTGTATTTTTTGGGGCTAATGTAGCTCCTCCTACGCCAATACTTATCCGTCGTTCTGATTTCTATCCGTCACTTTGACTCTTCCTTCCGTCGCTTTTGTCTTTCTTTCCGTCGCTTGGATGGTTCTTTCCGTCACTCCGGCGATTCTTTCCGTCGCTCTGATTTCGATCCTTCACCTTGACTCTTCTTTCCGTCGCTTGGACGACTCTTTCCGTCGCTTCTGTCTTTTTTTCCGTCGCTTGGACGACTCTTTCCTTCGCTCTGATTTCTATCCGTCACTTTGACTCTTCTTTTCGTCGCTTCTGTTTTTCATTCCGTCGCTTGGATGATTCTTTCCGTCACTTCGGCGATTCTTTCCGTCGCTCTGATTTCTATCCGTCACTTTGACTCTTCCTTCCGTCGCTTTTGTCTTTCTTTCCGTCGCTTGGACATCTCTTTCCGTCGCTCTAATTTCTATCCTTCACTTTCGCTACCCTATTCATCTCTTCGAAATCTTTCCATAACTTTCGCTATCTCTTTCCGTCGCTCAATAAAAAAAACTACACTAGATGAAATCTCTAGTGTAGTTTTTCCATTACATATTCTTCAGCTGAATTGTTTTTTTGATTTTTTTAAATTGAATAAGCATTGCGATTCGCCAAGGGAGTAACATAGCGAACGCTAAAATCCAAAACATTCCTGCTAATTCACCAACGTCAATGGAGCTACTTAATATCATTTTCGCAATTATACGGAACACTAACAGTCCGATTAGGATAAAAATGAATGCTTTTGAACGTTTTAAATAAATATCTTGACCTTTTACTTCAAATTTAGAAGTGGCAATTAAGATTGTTGAGAACACCACGCCGACTGCTGCTGCTTCAAGAATTTGCATGGGTGGTACTCGAAATTGTTCAAATAAAAACATTACCGCACCTGAAGACATCGCGATAGGTGGGATGATGATTTTCTTCTCATTTGTCGGTTTCTTAGATGCTCGCATACGTAAAACCATGACAAAGGTACCCATAAAAATGGCCATTATGGTCGAACCTATTACATAATATTGAGAAGGGATATTGCTAAACATAAAAAGTCCTCCTCTAACAATTTTGTCTAAGTAATTGATCAACTACAGCTCTTAATCTTTCTGGCTCGAAAGGCTTTGTAATAAAATCCTTCGCACCACTTTCAATTGCTTCCACGATTAACTTCTGTTGTCCTAAAGCTGTAATCATAATTATTTTTGCATCTGGAAATTCAGGGATGATTTCTTTCACGGCTGCGATACCTGTCATAACGGGCATTGTTACATCCATTGTTACAAGATCTGGTTGTAACTCACGATACATCGCTACAGCTTCTTTACCATTTGCTGCCTTGCCGACTACCTCATAACCCCATTCAGTAAACATATTACTTATTGCAACACGCATAAAGAGCGTATCATCCACTACTAAAACTGTAGGCATATGTTCATCTCCCTCCATGTTAAAGTGTGGTATGCCTTTTAGTTTAGCAGATTAGAAGCCCTTAAATCCACCGAAAATAGGCTCTAATAAGCGTGTAATATACGTCATTCCATCAAAGAATAGTAAAATACCTACGGCAATCATTATATAACCACCGATTTTCACAATTTTTTGGCTATGTGTACGAATCCAAGTCATACGTGCTATAAAGAAAGATAGCATGAAAAACGGAATCGCAAAGCCTAAATAATAAGCTAACATATAGCTAAAGCCTGCGCTTGGATTAGATCCAGCCAACATAATAATTGACATTAAAATTGGGCCTGTACAAGGAGTCCATCCTGCCGCAAAGGCTATTCCGATTAATACTGAACCTAAATAACCAGATGGTCGGTTTTTAAATTGGAATTTTCGATCCTTCATTAAGAAGTCAATTTGTAGTAATCCCACAATCATTAATCCAAATACAACGATTAAGATGGCACCAATCTGACGTAATAATGTTTGATAATTAAGGAAGAACTCTTTCGCAAAAGATGCACCTAGTCCAATCATAATAAAGATAATTGAAAATCCTAGTAAAAAGAAAAGGGTGTGCAAAATAGCTCGCTTTTGCATCATACCTCGTTCCGATTTTAGCTCATCTAATGTCATACCCGTTATGTATGATAAAAATGCTGGATACAGGGGAAGGGTACATGGTGAAATAAAGCTTAAAAACCCTGCTCCCAAAGCTAAAAACAAGTTAATATCTGTTTCCATATTTTCTCACTCTCTCTTTACAGTTACTGCCTCCATCGTACCAAAAATCACTGTAAATTGCGCCCTTCCAGTTTGTGAACGTTTCATGGCAAAAAGGTGTTGAAAAAGTGAAGTACCATCATATCATCATACACAATTTAATTTTCAAAACTTATTACATCAACGTGTATTTGTTAATGTACTTTTGCATTATGCGCCCCTCCTGTATTATCTGTCAACAAAATTCATCATTAATTTGCATTTCAAGTTATTTAATTAAAAACATAACCAAAAGACACTAGAGCCAGAGCTATTCTGACATGTAGTACCTTTTTCTATTTACATATAGTATTTACTGTTATATAGTGAGTAAATTACTTTTCTTCATGTATAATAAAAAACAATAGAGCAATTGATAATGAGGTGTAGCTCCTTGGAATTAAGAAAAATTAAACCAAAAAAAATATATGAGGAAGTATCCGAAATCCTCTATGAAAAAATTAGATCCGGCGAACTGAAGCCCGGTGACCGTCTTGATTCAGTAGAACAACTTGCTGAACAACTACAAGTCAGCAGATCTGCCATCCGAGAAGCTCTTTCTGCTTTAAAAGCAATGGGGCTTATTGAAATCAAACAAGGTTCAGGTACATTTGTTAAAAGTAATCAATCCAATCAGCTCGATTTTCCCTTATCAACTGCCATTTTAACAAATAAGCAAGATATTTCTCATTTGTTAGAAGTACGTAAAATTATTGAGGTAGGCGCAGCGGCTAGCGCAGCCAATCATCGAACAGAAGAAGACATACAGTCAATGATGCAAATTTTGGATGAAATGAAACGTGTACAAGGAGATGGAGAGCTAGGAGAAAAAATGGATTTTCAATTTCACGCAGCCATTTCTACAGCATCTCAAAACCCCCTACTGGCAACTATATTGAACCAGGTTTCAGGTTTAATGATCGAAACGATGAAAGAAACACGTCGAATTTGGTTGTACTCTAAAAAAACAACAAGCGAAAAGCTTTATGATGAACATATGCAAATTTTCCTCGCGATTAAACAGCAAAATGAAGAACTTGCAAAACATGCTATGGCTTCGCATTTAAGTAATGTAGAAAAAGTCTTAATGCAATATTTTGAAACAACTGAATCTATGAAGTAACAATAGCTGCCTAGTTTTAATAATAGGCGGCTTTTAATTTTTTGAAACAACTGAAAAGATATAGTATTATATAAACAATCCAAGTCATCAGATGACCTGTTGACTAGTTTATTTTAAGGTGAGGCATAATAGGACAAAAAGGAGCGATTTTCATGAAAGTAACACTTTTTGCGACTTGTTTAGTTGATATGTTTCAAGGTGATGTAGGAAAAGCTGTTGTTGAAGTTCTTGAAAGGCTTGGCTGTGACTTAGACTTTCCTGAAAATCAAATTTGCTGTGGGCAGCCTGCCTACAATAGTGGCTATGTAAAAGAATCTAAAAATGCTATGAAAAAAATGATCACAGCATTTGAACATGCTGAATACGTCGTCTCCCCTTCTGGTTCCTGCGCTTATATGTTTAAGGAATATCCAGAAGTGTTTAAGGGTGATCCTGTTTGGGAGCCAAAAGCACATGCATTGGCAGATAAAACATATGAATTTACAGAATTTATTGTAGATGTTTTAAAGGTCGAGGATGTAGGTGCACATTTAGAGGGCAAGGCTACTTATCATACTTCCTGTCATATGACACGTCTACTCGGTGTTACAGATGCACCGTTTAAATTATTAAATCAAGTTAAAGGTTTACAGTATGTAGAACTCCCAGGAAAAGATCGATGCTGTGGATTTGGTGGAACATTTTCGGTAAAAATGGGCGATATCTCAGGAGAAATGGTCAATGAAAAAGTACAGAATGTTGAAGAAACAGGGGCAGACATTCTAATCGGTGCTGACGCTGGCTGCTTAATCAATATTGGTGGTCGAATGAATCGACTAGGAAAGCCTATTAGAGTCATGCATATTGCGGAAGTATTAAACTGCCGCTAAAAGGAGGTAAAAGAGATGTCAATGAAAACAAGTGATGAAGACTTTCAACATCGATTAACGAAAGAATTAGAAAATACCTTTATGCGTGGAGCTGTGTCAAGCGCACAAGAACGCTTTCAAACACGTCGGCTACAACAAGCTGATGAACTCGGACATTGGGAGGAATGGCGCTCTCACGGAGAAGAAATTCGAAAGCATGTGCTTGCGAACTTAGATTATTACTTATATCAGCTAAGTGAAAATGTCTCTAAAAGGGGTGGACATGTTTACTTTGCGCAAACAGCAAAAGAAGCGACAGACTATATTCAAAGTATCGCTAAAAAGAAAAATGCTGCTAAAATTGTGAAATCAAAATCTATGGTGACGGAGGAAATTGATTTAAACGCCGCTTTAGAAAAGCTCGGGTGTGAAGTCATTGAAACAGATCTCGGAGAATACATTTTGCAAGTAGATGATCACGAGCCACCCTCTCATATCGTTGTACCAGCTTTGCATAAAAATAAGGAACAGATTCGTGATATTTTTAAAGAAAAACAAGGCTATGAGAAAAGTGAAAAACCTGAGGAACTAGCTCTTTATGTACGGCAAAAATTAAGGAATGAATATTTAACAGCAGATATTGGCATTACAGGCTGTAACTTTGCTATTGCAGAGAGCGGCTCCATTACACTCGTTACAAATGAAGGGAACGCAGATTTAGTAACAGCCTTGCCCAAAACTCAAATTACGGTAATGGGTATGGAAAGAATTGTTCCTACGTTTGAAGAGATGGAAGTGCTAGTAAGCTTATTAACAAGAAGCGCCGTTGGGCAAAAGCTAACGAGCTATATTACAACATTAACGGGCATCAAAGATGAAGGTGACACAGATGGACCAGAGGAATTCCATTTAGTAATTGTTGATAATGGACGTTCTGATATTTTAGGCAGTGAATTCCAGCCCATTTTACAATGTATTCGCTGTGCAGCATGTGTAAACGCTTGTCCTGTTTATCGACATGTTGGCGGGCATACTTATGGTTCTATCTATTCTGGTCCAGTAGGTATCGTTCTTTCACCATTATTAGGCGGCTATGAAGATTTTAAAGAGTTACCATATGCCTCCACATTATGTGGTGCCTGTACTGATGCTTGTCCTGTTAAAATACCTTTACATCAGCTTATTCATAGACATCGCCAAGTAATTGTTGAAAACGAAGGTAAAGCGCCTGTATCTGAAAAGCTATTAATGAAGGCCTTTGGTTTAGGTGCCTCCTCCCCTACGTTATATAAAATGGCGACAAAAATGGCTTCACCAGCAATGGCCCCATTTACAAAAGATCAGAAAATTTCAAATGGCCCTGGCCCATTAAAAGCATGGACGGAAGCAAGGGATTTTCCAGCCCCAAATAAAGATAATTTCCGTGACTGGTTTAAACACCGTCAAAGAGGAGGCGATGAATAATGGTAGGTACTATTGAAAATAGAGATGTATTTTTATCAAAAATTGCGAAACAGCTTGGGCGTGCGCCAAAAACAGAAATTGCACGACCTACATGGCAATATCACCCTCAAGACCGCATCCTAAAAGACGCGACAAAAGATGAGTTAGTATCGGTTTTAGCTGAGCAATGCAAAAATATTCATACGGATATTGTCATTACAAATACAGCCAATCTTCCTGCAGATTTACAAAAAGTAGTTGAAAATTTTGGTGGCCAATCTGTTATTACATGGAAAGACGAACGTTTCCATAACTATGGTCTATCATCATTGATGACTGAGCAGTGGCCACAATCGAATATTCAGCTGTACGAATGGGATTCCGAGCAGCCAGAGGAAAATATCCGCCAGGCTGAAAAAGCTAACATCGGCATCACGATTAGTGAAATAACATTAGCAGAATCAGGAACTGCTGTACTTTTTAGTAGTAAAGATCAAGGGAGATCCGTCAGCTTTTTACCCGAGAAATCCATTATTTTAATCCCTAAAAGTATGATCGTTCCACGAATGACACAAGCTGCTCATTGGATTAGCGAAAAAGTTAGAAATGGCGAGCAAATTGCCTCCTGCATCAACTTTATTACAGGACCAAGTAATTCGGCAGATATCGAAATGATCCTTATTGTTGGTGTACATGGGCCAATTAAAGCCACTTATATTGTGATTGAGGATCAGTAAAATAAATCAACCAGGCATACTTCAACACTGAAGAAATGCCTGGTTTTGTTTGTTGCTATTAAATCTAGTTGATGGATGGCGAATCGCTGATAAAACTGCTATTATCGCTGATAAGCCTCATAAATATGGTTTCACCTTTATCTTCAAAGACGGACATTAATTTGTTACACTCTCAGTTACTATCTTTTGTTCATAAAACTTTGGATGAGCTTCTTTTAAGATAGATGTTCGGAGCAAGACTAGTGAGAGCGTAATTATAATCGCACTTGTTACCGGCAAAATAACAATCGCTGGTAATGTATCGTATAACATGCCATAAACCATCATACCAATTGGCATCATTGACATAGCCATCGTTTCCATCAGCCCAAAGACACGTCCACGGTATTCTTCTGCTATAACTTTTTGCATATACACCCCGATTGGCATATTAATACCCATTTCAAAAATAGCGAAAATAAAATAAATGATAAGGTAAAAGATAACAATTGCTACATATGAAAAATCCGTTACTAATGGAATCACTGCTAGCCCAACACTACCAGCCAATAGCAGTAAGCTAATTTTTGAAAAACGCAATGGTGCCTTCACCTCTGATCTTGTCGCAAAATAAAGGGAAGCCGCTAGCATGCCCGCTGCACCCGAAGCCTCAATAAAGCCAAAATGTGTGGACTTTACTTTGAGCAATTCAATAATAATATACGTTCCTCCAACAGCGATTGCTGAGAAGAATAAGTTAATCCATAATGCAACCCACATAATCGTTTTAATGACTTTTTGTTGTTTTATATAATGAAAGCCACCCTTAAGCCCTTCCCACATTTTTTCTTTTTTCACATCTTCCCCTCTTGTACTATAGAGGTTAAAATTCATCGTTGCTTCTAAGCAAAAGGCAATGGCATAAGCCACCATATTGACCATTAAAAATGCGTCCATCTCAAAGAAGCCGTACATCATTCCCCCAATTACTGGTCCCCCGATCATAGCTACAGACGTCGACAATTGGTTAAATGACATGGCACGCTGTAAACGCTCTGGATTAACAAGCGTTGCAATCGCAGATGAAAACGTTACCCCAGAAAAAGCCGAGCAAATTGTATTGAACACAGTAGCCGTATAAACCGCATACACCGATAAGCCTACCGTTTCTGTGTAAAGCAATAAGCCCCCTACTGTCAAAATGGTACCAGCTTGTGCAAGTAGAATTGTACGCTTTTTCGAAAAATTATCAGCCACATAACCTGCTAATGGAGCTACAAGTGCACGCGGTAACACGGAACAAATCATATTGGTCGCAAAGCTCATCGCCGAACCTGTCATAGCTAAAATATACAAACTAATTCCAAAAGCCATCACATGTGACCCTAACAACGAGATCATCTTACTGGTTGTGAATGTCCATAAATGATACGTCGCCTTTTTATATTTTTGCTCTTCATTCATCTAAAATCCCTCCATATTTTTAATTAGGTTAAAAAGTTTAATTTAATTAAACAAAATATAACACAGCTCCCACTTCCCACGCAAGAAAAAGTTTAATATAATTAAACAAAATAGTGATATTCACTTTGAATGAAATAGGAGGCGAGGCAATGAACTCTTTAGGCACAAGAATTCGCAAATTAAGGAAGGAACGAAAATTAACGTTAGAGGAACTTGCCGGTGATCGTCTAACAAAAGGTATGTTAAGTCAAATTGAAAATGATAAGGCCAAGCCTTCGATGGAAAGTCTTGAATATATAGCGGAACGTTTAGGTGTAAAGGCAAGTGAATTACTTGAACAAGTAAACCCCGCTTCGCTACGTCAACTTTTAGAGCAGGCAGAAATTTTGTTTGCGGAATTAAAACTTGGTGATATAGATAATGCGCAGCAAATCGTCGAGATGATTAAGCCTTATATAGAAGAGCTTCCACTTAGTTATGAAGCAGGTCGTTTACTGTATATATATGCAGCAGCGCAATATCAAGCAGGATTAACGACATGGGAGTCACCACTTCAAGAATCACGTATTATGTTTAAAGAAATTAATTTACTAAGTCACTGGTTTGAAACTTATATATTACAGTTGGGTATATTATCAGAAAATCGAAAATACAAAATGGCTTATTCTTGTATTTTACAGGCAAAAGAAGAGGCTGAGCAGGAAAATTACCAATTAGATTCGCGAGATGCTGTGAAAATGGCTTATTATATTAGCGTATTACAGGTAGCAATTGGCGAACTTGAAGCAGGTAAACAGCTCATTAATGAGACCATTACCAATGCACATAAAAACCAATTTTTCTCTTATATAGATGATATGTATCGTATTGGGGCGTTTTGTGCCATGATTGACAATGATTTTGAGCAAGTAGAGTATATGCTGAAGAAGCTTGAGCAGTATCGGATTTTTGTCGAACAAGTGAATGTAGATGCTTTTATTTTCGTATTAAGAGCGCATTACTATAACAATTACACGCACGATTATCAACAGGCACTAGAGGAAATAGAGCGTTTTGGTGCGCTTAAGCATGACGGCTCGATTATACTCGAAAAAAACCTTTACTATGCAGAAAAAGGAAAATCCTTATATTTACTAGGTCAATATGAAGAAGCGAAGGAAACATTTGAACATTTTACAAACGTTCCCCCATTCATCTTACATCCAATTGACATATTAGGCTTAAATGAGTGTTTTTCCTATAAAGCTCTTTGCTATGCACACTTCGGTGAGTTAACAACAGCCTACGAAATCGCCAAAATGGCCTATATGGATTCACAGGATTTAATTGATCTACCCTACAAACAAAAAATTGAGGAAACATATTATTCAATTAAAGCACAAATTGATTTGGTTCAATAGATTTTAAAGGGATTGCACAATGATGTACAATCCCTTTTCTTTTAGCTCAATTTATCTTTTCTAATTTCCTTCTGAATCTTGCGAAGAGCTTTTTTCGAACCGCGCTCTATATCATGCTGAAGCTTGCGTTCTTTATAGTCTACAAACAATGTCTCTAAATCATATCCTTCTGGATATAATTCTGTTGCCGGCAGCTCTAATGACAATCGCTTAACATTTACCTTTATGAATTCTCCCTCATAGAACACGACAACATTATAGAAATTATCCATTTCTTGATAGACAATTCCAACGTCATCATAATCTAACAGCTTTACACGATCTCCCTTATTAAAATCAACCTTTACTTTTGTTCTCTCTTGCTCATTCTTAGGCTTCCTGATTTTAATGTCATTAACTCGAACTAGTTGATAATCCTTATTGTCAATATAGCCCTTCGCTCTTTGTAATACTGTTTCACGTATATTCATTTTCTTAGAAATCCATAGCGCATTACTATCTCCAGATGTTCCGATAACTAATTTATACAACGGTTCTAATGTTTCACTATTAAAACGCATAGCCGCATTCATAAAATCACTATGCATTTCAGAGAAACGCTTAATTTCTCCATAGTGAGTAGTTGCCACTGTCATACAGCCCATATGATAGAACTCCTCTAAAATAGAAATCGCCAGTGCTGCTCCTTCATTTGGCTCCGTACCACTTCCTATTTCATCAAATAGCAAAAGCGTATTATTATTGGATGCCCTCATAATATCCGAAAGATTTTTCATATGGGATGAAAACGTACTAAGTGCATTTTCAATACTTTGATTATCACCAATGTCTACAAAAATATGATCAAATACAGCTATTTCAGTACCTTTATCTGCAACAATATGGAAGCCTGACATTGTAGCCAATGTTAACAAGCCAATAGTTTTTAGGACAACGGTTTTACCACCAGCATTCGGTCCTGTAATGATTAAGCTGCGATAGTCTTTACCAATTTCAAAATGAAGTGGCACCGCCTTACCAGCTAACAGTGGATGCTTACAATTAATGAGCTTAATATAGCCAACATCATTTAAACTTGGTTCTACGCCTTCAATATGCTTGCTATACTTGGCTTTGGCAAACACCATATCATATTGGCTAATTAACTCCATGTTGATGTTGATTTCAAGGATATTTTCCATCAATAATCCTGATAATGTCGCCAAAATCTGATATTCCTCCACCGCTTCCTCTGCTTTCAAAGTGGCCAATTCCACATTTAATTTAGCTACCGTACTTGGCTCCATAAAGACCGTTGCACCTTTAGATGAAACCTCTACTATTGTCCCTTGCACATGATTTTTATAGGAAGCCTTAATGGGAATCGTGTATCGATCATCCTTTTTACTTATAAAAAATTCCTGGATATATGTTTTATTGGCACTATTATTTAAAAATTTTGTTAAGCGGTCTTTAATTTTTTCCTCTGTTGTTTCGATATGATTACGGATACGCTTTAATTCCCTACTAGCGGCTGAATCAACACGATTGGCTTTAATCGCAAAATTAATCTCCTCTTCCACACTTTTAAACTCAGACATCGAATTAGCATAGGATGCAAGTACTGGCGCAAAAAATTCCTTTTCCAGCATAAATTTTTTAATTTTTCTACAGCCTCGTAAAAAGTCTGAGATGCTAACTAATTCACTAGGGTCTAAAATAACCCCCTTTTCAAGTTTTTTAATGGTATTGTCAATATTTGATACACCTAAAAATGGGACATGACCTTCCGCATCTAAAATTGCTCGTGCCTCAGTCGTTTCATTTAAACGATTTTTAACAACTGTCAAATTTGGGCTCGGCGTTAATTTATCTAATAATTGTTTACCTAATCCACTGACACAGTATGATTTAACGATATCCTTCAATTCATTGTATTGTAACTTCTCAAAAGTAGTTTGATTCATATTAAATTCTCCTCATTATGATTTTTCCATAATCATTCATGAGATACCTACTCATTAGATATCAATGATTTTTTATTGGCTCTACATCAAATGTTGGAGTGATGCACTATGTGAAATCTCACCAAGATTACGGCGATTGTCCTTCCTTTTGTAGGGACACTTCAACAAATAGTATGGAACCTTTATATTCAATTAAAAAAACAAAAAAGCTGTGGGGATCCCACAGCTTTTACATTACAAGGCATGTGTAAAAAGCATCGTGAAAAAGACTTCATCTACATGAAGTTTAGTCAGTGCATTACAAGCTTTATAAAGTATTGTAGGTATCTTCATAGGTCGAAATAAATCCACGACTAAATAAGGGGTCACTTTATGACATAAATCCCCTGTCGTCATTAAATTTATTTCATTAAGTTGTTCCTATTTAGAACCTACCGCACTCATCAAAAGCACCTCTCATTAATTTATAATAATCATCATTGTTATCTAATTGATTGACATCATATTACTATATGTTGGTAAGAAAGTAAAGTTGCTTATTTTTGTCTAACAAAAGACTAGAGATTTTCTCATGTTCGTTTGTTCTTTGGATGCTCGAAAGGTGTGGGGGATTTTATTACAATTCCCCAAAATGTTAATCCATGCGAAAAGGACCTGTAGAAAATATCTACAAGTCCTTTTTTTAGGCTGATTTATGATGTGCTCTTCGCACTTCAATGATTTTCGAGCCTGAAAACAGTAGTAAGGCTGCCCAAATAATGCTAAATGCCAAAAGCTCTATTTGACTAAACGGTTCCTTATAAAGTACGATCCCTATAACTAACGTAATCGTTGGCGATACGTATTGAATAAAGCCTAATAAATAGAGTGGAATATTTTGTGCACCTTTCGCAAATAAAATTAACGGTACTGCTGTCACGATACCACTTACAATCATGAGGATGTCTGTTTTCACATCAACATGTAAAAATGAGGCATGATTCGTTGTAAAGAGGTAAACATAATAACCTAATGCAAACGGTAGAATAAATAACGTTTCTATGGCTAGACCTCTTGTCGCATCAAGCTTAATTTTCTTTTTCAGAACACCATAAATAGCGAAGGATATAGCAATAAGAAGTGCTACCCATGGGATTGATCCATAATTTATCGTTAAAATAATAACAGCAATAAAGGCAATTCCGGTAGCCACCCATTGCGCACGACTAAGTGCTTCTTTAAAGAAAATAACCCCTAAAATAACTGACAGTAAAGGATTAATATAATAGCCTAAGCTCGTTTCAATTAAGTGGTTATGGTTAACTGCCCAAATATATAAATACCAGTTCATCGAAATAACAAATGAAGCTCCAGCAAGCTGCCAAAAATGCTTTTGGTGTGACCACAAATATTTTAAATCTGCGAGAAGTTCCTTGCGCATTCCAAATACTATTACTGCTAGTACTGTAAAGACAAAGGACCAAATGACGCGCGATAATAAAATTTCCATACTCGGTACATGTTCAAGTAGTTTCCAATAAAGCGGAAATGCACCCCAAAAAGCATAGGCTAAAAATGCCGCCAAAACTCCTTTTTTCTCATTTGACATTGCCTCTAACTCTCCTACTCCGTAAAAATCTATACGACTCTTTGTAATATTACCATTTAAAGAATAGACTAATTATAGGACTTTGATCGGAAAGTGTAAATGCCAAATTTTAATAATTCGACATAAGTGAGCGTTACTCTATATTTTCAGATTCAAGCTCGGAAATATATTTACGTACCATACTATAGCTGATATCAGGATTAATTTGACGTTTAATGCGAATGTGAATTTCTTTAATGCCTACACCTTGCTCTCGCATATCACGAATCATAGATTTTAGCGGAGCTGATAGTGAATCCCTCGACAAAGCAGTATGTTTGCTTAATTCAATTAATAGCTCTGCGTTTTGCTGGCGAAGCTCCTTCAGCTCACTTACGACACAATTATATTCCGTTAACTTTTTTTGCAAGACCGCATTTTGTTGCTTCATTTTTTGCATATCTTCCGCAAGCTGTACGTTTTGTTTTTTTAAATTATTTCGCTCCTGCTCCAAAACATGATGCTTTTCATCTAAATCTTTATGCAAAGCATGGTATAGCTCTTCTATATGTGTCAATTTTTGATAACGATTTTGCGATAACACCAAAAGTGTTTCTGTCGTTTCAATAGCAAGTGTTCCATCTTTTAATTTTTCACACGATAATGTAACTGGATTTATTTTATTCATCGACTTTTCTTCACTCCATTACTATTCAGTTCGCGTAATGGCATAGCTTCGTATATCATTGTTCCGCTTCCTTCACATTGAAAAATAATTTTCACTGGTCTTATTATCATCTTAATTTTTATTTTGTCAATATAAAAAGCTTCTTGCGAAAAGAGATGCAAGAAGCTTTAAGATTACATTTTTTTCAGCTTTTCATATTCAAGTTGTAGACGTTCAATACGTTTACGGCCTTCTTCACGATTTCTAGCCGTTTCTGCTTGAATTTGCTTCGTTTCTTGAATACCAGACATAATTGTTTGCCAAGTCGTTTCAATTGTTTCGATTTTAATGCTTGGGCTACCAGCAGCACGTGCGATATTAACACTATTTTTACTAATATTTTCTGCATTTCGTACAAGCATTTCATTCGTACGACGGTCTAATTCTATCATTGAATCTGAAATAAGCTTTTGGCGCTTTAACGTCACAGCATGAATAAGTCCTTGTTTGAATATAGGAATTGTCGTCACAAACGCAGAGTTAATTTTAGCAATTAGATGGTTATTTCCTTGCTGCATTAATCGAATTTGTGGAGCAGATTGGAATGAAACTTGTTGCGCCATTTCTAAATCATAACGACGTTGTTCTAGTAAATCAACGGCACGTACCATCGTTTCATATTCCATTGCCGCTAATTGATCACCAGTTTGTGCTTTTTGTTCAAGTGCTGGTAATGATGAACGTACTTCATCTGTTCTCACTTCAATTGCCGCAATAAATTTACTTAAAGTTTGGAAGTAATTTAAGTTTTGATCATATAAATTTTCAAGATCAATAGTATTACGTTTCATTTCACCTTCGTATTTTTGAACCTCACGGAAAATGACATCCACTTCCTTGTTCATGCTGTCATATTTGGATAGAAACTTTTCTAATTGTTCCTTTCCTTTACTAAACAGCTTAGTAAGGAAGCCACCTTTTTTATCCTCCGCAAAATCTTGAGGATCAAATTTATCCATAATTCTATTTAAATTATTTAATAATACACTTGATTCCTCAAGCTTACTTGTTTTCATCGTTGCTAGCATTTTATCTGAAAAAGTAGAAATACCATTCGCAGTTTCTTTTCCCAGCTCTAGCATAGCAATTTGGTCTTTGACATCAATTTTTTGTGCTAATGCATGAACCTCAGGATCTTGCTTTAACGCAAGTTGATTTTGAGCAATTTGTGATAGCTCTTGCTCAGAAACAAGTACTGGTTTTTGTGTTTGCTCCACCTGTAATAATGGATTAGGCTGTAATAATGGATTTTCTGATGCGAATGGATCTTTTGATTTTAATAGGTCGTTGTCGAATTCAGACATAAAGTTTTACCCCCTGCGTTTTATCTCTTTTATTACATACGATTCAAAGCTGAAAAAGTTTCATTATAGTAAATTATAGCTCGTTTTAATAGAAAATTCGAATGATCCTGTGAAATACTTTACATTACTTTCTAATATTGGCATGCTTAAACTAAGAAAGCAACCAAATTATGTTTATTAAAACATATTACAAAACTCAGTGAATATTTATTCAATAAGTTTTTTGATGAGCAGGCTTTATTACCAACCTCAAAAAATATGTAGAATTATGATACATACAAATTAGAAATCTTGTTTTGCCCACAACGTTTACTGTAACTCATTTAAGGATATTTAAGAGAAGATATTAAACTATTTTATTGAAATTACCAGAAAGGAAGGAACTGGATGAATATTTGGGCGTGGATTGGGCTACTAGGAATCTTGATGTTTTCACTCTTGCCTTTACTCAAAAAAGAGAACAGGACAAAGGAGGAAATTAGAAAGACAATCACAACCGGATTGATGGTACTAGGCATCATCGTTGCTGTGCTCATTTTTAATGTCAATTATTTACTTGCATTGATTGCAGGTTTCATCGCAATGATTGTCTTCGATAAAAAAACATATACGAAGAAACGAATAATAATATATGGATCGTTTATTCTCGTTGTTGGAATTGCGAGCTATTTCTTTTTCCGAGATAATCCCGATTATGTTTTGAACCATTTGAAAGACCACCCACAAACAACTTCTCTTTACGTTGCGGAAAATGGTGAGAAATTAATCACTTATCATTCGGATAAAGTCAGACCATTAGCAAGCACAGTAAAGATGCTAATTGCTGTCGAATACGCGATGCAAATTAATGCAGGTAAAATAACTAAAGACAGCCCTGTGTCGTTAGACAATTTAAAGCGTTATTACATTAAAAACACAGACGGTAACGCACATGAAGATTGGCTGAAAACAATGAGCAGTGAAGGTAAAATTAAAAACAATGAAGTAACATTGCATGATGTTGCAAAAGGAATGATTACCTATAGCTCTAATGCCAATACAGATTTTCTCATTGATGTACTAGGCATAACTAACATTAATGAGAGAGCAAAATCTCTAAAACTAACACAGCAAGAGGAGGTCTATCCAATTGTTAGTGCTCTATTAATCCCTGAACACATAGAGAACGAAACGAGTGAGAAACAGTTGATCAAAAAGCTTAGAGAGATGCCGATAGCAACATATCGTTCTATAGCGGAAGATTTAAGCGAACAAATGAAGGTTGGAACGATTAAAGCTGAGGATATATCATTTGATATGTCTATGGATCTGCAAAAAGTATGGTCGGATCGTTTAATAGGTGCATCAGCGAATGACTATGGGAAGTTGTTAGCAATCATTTCGAATGACGAACTTCCAGAGGGAGCTGCTGCTACTGTAAGAGATTTACTAGAATGGCCGATGCAATATAACGAGCAGAATCATGAACGTTTTGTCCACCTTGGGGCAAAAGGTGGTTCGACTGCATTTGTGCTTAACGACGCAATATATGCAGAAGATCACAATGGCAATAAAATCGAAATGGTTATATTAACAGATGATTTGAACCTCTGGCAGGGACTACTAATCAGAAAAAATATGAATTCATTCGAATCCAAATTACTAGGAAGTAAAGACTACCGTCTGCAAGTCCAGAAAAAACTTTCCGAATCCTAATTCATCCACAAACCTTCCTCATTAATCATGATTTCTTACAAATTATGCACTCAATTATATATCAATAAAAAAACCGAAAAGGGCACTTTTTTAAGTGCCCACTATTCGGTGTGCAGTTCATTTATATGTTATTTTTTAAAAATGGACGTTCATTTTTCTTCGTAGAATGTAGCTGCTTCCATCATCATGTCGTCACTTTTAGCACAGTTTTAATTTTCTTAATAACGCCACCTGAACTATAAGTTAGAACACTGCGTTTATAGAATGAAATACTGAATAAATAAGCAACAATAATCGTCGCTATTAAAATACCTAGCGATATAAGTGGTACCATTACTCCTATATCAGTAGCCCCGATACGCATCGGCATGATCATTCCTGAAGTAAATGGAATATAAGAGAAGACCTTAATGAAAATTGTATCTGGGTTGCTAATCCCCGAGATCATAACATAGAAACCTATTAATGTAATCATCATGGCTGGCATTAAAACTTGACCCGCTTCTTCAACTTTAGACACTAAAGAACCGAATAATGCACCAACAATTAAATAAAGAATAATTGTTAATAGCAGGAATAGAATCGCATATATCACGTAACTTATCGATAATTCTTTAACAATGCTTGCTGCCATATCCCAAATAAAGCCGTTCTTCGCAAATTTTGCATAGATTAGGAAGACAACTGCAATCATACCCATCTGTGTTAATGCGAGTAATAGTACACCAGCAATTTTTGCTTTAAAATGGGTAGCTGGCTTTACACTTACTAGTAGCATTTCCATTGCACGTGAACCTTTTTCAGATGCAATTTCCGTTGTAATCATAGATAGGAATGTAGAAATAAAGAAATAGATTAAAATACCAACTGCATAAGATACCCATAATCCTGATTGTTTCTCTTCTTCGCTTTTACCGTTAGCAGATTTTTCGTTTAAGTTTTTATTCGAGATAATCGTTTTTGCACCAATAATTTGCGCTGCTTGGTCTGGTGTTAGCGATAGCTGTTGTACGGTATAATTTTGGCCAGCAAGTTGCAGTATCGAATTTAACGCAGCTTGATCATTTAACTTCAATGGCGTGAAAGTGGCAATTTCAGCATTTAGTTGACCATTTTGATCTGTTATTTTAATGATTGCATCTAGCTTTTCGTCCTTGACCTTTTTCTCTAACGCCGATATATTTGACTCATTTTGTATAAATTTCATATCGCCATTTGAAATAAAGAGACCACTTAAATCGGCAGTTGTTTCATTGACGATTGCAATTTGTTGTGTATGATCATCACCCGTAAAAAGCTCTTTAATATCCGACCAGAAAACTGCAACAGACATCCCCAGTATATAAATGCATGTCATTACAACAAAGGATCTTGATTTTAATTTTGATTTGTAAAGCTGTTTCACTAATAAATTAAACTTCGACAATGTTGCCACCTACCTTATCCTTAAAGATCTCATCTAACGATAAGTAATCTAAACTAAATTTTTCAATATATTTACCATTTGAAAGCTGTTCGAAAATGCTTTGTGCAAAACTCTCATCCTCCAGAATGAGCACTGTTTGCTCTTTCTCTTCTCGAACATCCTTTACACCTTCAAGTGCCAATAATTGAGTTGTCGACCACTCTGTACGAACTGCTAACCTTGTTTTTCCATATTGTTTCTTTAAATCTAGTAGACTACCAGAGAATAACGAGACGCCACGTTTTAATAGACAAAGATGATCGCATAGTTCCTCTACGTTATCCATTTGGTGACTGGAGAACAAAATCGTCGTACCCTGTTCTTTTAAAAGCAATATGGCTTCCTTTAGTAAATCTTTATTCACGGGATCAAGTCCACTGAATGGTTCGTCTAGAATTAAAAACTTCGGTTTATGAATAAAGCTAGCAATCAGTTGTACTTTTTGCTGATTCCCTTTTGATAAAGTTTCAGCCTTATCTTTCCGTCTATCTTCGAGCTCAAATCGGCTAATCCAAAAGTCAATGTCCTTCTTTAACTCAGACTTTTTCATTCCACGTAACTCGCCAAAGAAGTAAAGTTGATCCTCTACCTTCATCGTCGGAAAAATGCCTCGTTCTTCTGGTAAATAGCCAAGTACATCACGGTTGATGGCATTAACGGGTTTGCCATCCCATGTAATCGTTCCAGCTGTCGTCTCTTGTAAATCTAAAATCATTCGGAAAGTCGTTGTTTTGCCGGCTCCGTTTTGTCCAATCAGCCCAAAAATCTCCCCTTTTTTAATTGTAAAATTAAGATTATCGACCGCGGTGAAATCTTTGTATTTCTTTGTGACACGCTCTAATTGTAATGTCATCTTTTTTCCTCCTTACCCCTCAAATATATGTAATTCTCTTTGCAGTCCTTTTTTGCGTCTTTCAACCTTAAAAATCTGCATACACATAATCATTACGACTACAAAATTAAAGAACGATACTCCCATGTTTAAGAATCTTTCTGTTGATTCACCAAGTCCAATATAAAGATTGAAAAATCCAACGGAAATATTTAACAATGTTACTAATATAAATAGACGGTTTATTGATCTTAAATACTTTATTTTTGAAGAACTATCTGAAAATAATTCAAATGGCCCTTCTGATTTCTTTTTTCGGTAATATGCCCAGCATCCCAATTTTGAAACAAACTCAATATTCATCGACTCTAAAAAATCATAATAATCCTGGTTTTTACCGTTGACTAGTTCGTTGCGATAACTGTATTGTCCTGGTTCCCCTTTTTCAAAAATGAAGTAGCCTAACATTGTTCGCTTTAGATGCCAACCTTGTTCCGCCATAACATTAACCCATGCTTCTTCCTTTTCATAATCAAGAAAAAAACGATACACTCTTTTTTTCAAAATGTCCCACCTCCAATCTATTAATCTTATAAAACTGATGCGAACTCCTGGTTAAATATACGCCCTAATAGTAGTCATAGAAACGTAGCATTTTCTTTGCTCAATTTTTTAATTTTTCTGATTTCCCGGAAAATAATTTTGAAGCAAATGTTCATCCCATACTTATGAAGCTGCTTTTTATCGAACTTGGCAAATAAGCAACCAGATTTTTTAACTATCTCCTATACTAATCTGTAAACAGATCCAAATCCTTCTTCAATTTATGGCGCACACGCACAAGTTTTAATAATGGTAAAGAAAATAACACGGCCACAACAATATTAGCGATATTTAATGTTAATTTAATCCAGTCTATTGCCTGTTCTGAAAAAATCCCACTCAGACCAATTAAACCTATAACCAAATTAAGTAGGATGAGCGATAGTAGCAATGAAATTTTTTGGGAGAGCTTACTAATTTTATTTTTCTTATCAGAGTAAAGTTCAAAAGGTCCATCACTTGCTGGCTTTCTAAAGAATACGAAATTGCCAGAACGATCTACCTGTTCAATTCCCGAGGACTTAAGAAATTCTAAATATTCATCTTCATATGAGGCACCAAATCGTTCCAGTTCATCATACCGATAAATATAGCTACTTGGCTCCCCACGTTCGAATGTAAAACGTATCCAAGTGAACTTTTTTAAATGCCATCCTTGGCTTGCCATATCGTTGACCCATTTCTCAATATCATACGGGTTGACAACTATTCTATATTTATCCATTTGTTCCATCCTCCTTTGTTATACGGATGCCATTGTCAAAAAGTTCCCTTAATCTCAAAATTTCGTATTCAACTACTTTTTTTCCACTCTCTGTAATGATGTATTCTTTTTTTCGTCCATCACCATCTAGTGCCTCAATCCATCCCCGCTCGAGTAATGTTTTGATTGCCCCATATATCGTCCCCGCTCCAAGACGAACTCGACCATTGCTCATTTCCTCTACCAATTGCATAATGCCATAACCATGTCTTGCATCAAATAAAGCTAATAAAATATAATAAACGCCTTCTGTTAATGGCGGATGCTCTTGAGTCATACAATCCCCCCTACTTATATCGCCCAACAATATATCGTCATACGATACATTTAAAATATATCAGCAGACGATATAGTTGTCAACGCTTTTTCTTCCATAAAAAGTTAAAATCATTAATACTTTTCATACTGGCAGTGTAGCACTATGCTGTTGTTTTGATTCAATTGAGTGATTTTCCTGGCTACCGAGCGCTTCTTCTTGCCTCCCAAATATTATTTAATTTCCACAGTTTGTTAATATTTTTTATTGCAAAATGAAATTGCTCTATGTTAGCATGTAAGTAATTACTTGCATGAAAGGAAGAATTCTATTGTCAACAAAAAGCACCGCAGAACGAATCATAGATGCAGCTTTACAACTCGTTAGTGAGAAGGGCTATACTGCGGCAACAACTAAAGCAATTGCTGAATTAGCTGGGGTTAATGAAGTAACAATTTTTCGCCATTTCGGAAACAAGCGTGGAATTTTGAAGGCCATTATTGAGCAATTTTCCTATTTTCCTCTTTTACAGCAAGAGATCAATAAAAATGTTACATGGGATTTAGAAACGGATTTACTAAATTTCTCTATAAAACATTTTAACTTTTTAATGTCTATTAAAGACTTTGTAATGATCGGCTTTAAAGAAGCTATGCAGTTTCCTGAAATTAATGAAGAGATTGCTAATATCCCTCTTCATATTAAAAATGAGCTAGTTCATTATTTTCAGGAAATGCATGAAAGAGGGAAAATTAGAGAGATTGATTTTGAAGCAGCAGCATTATCTCTTATCGCTATTAATTTTGGCCATTTTATTTCACGCGCACGTTTAGGAACTATCGTTTCTGATATGCAAACTGAAACATTGTTAAAAACAAGTGTTTCAATTTTTTCTAGGGGATTGGCTCCCTAGAAAAAATTTTTCCTTTCAATGCAAGTAAGTACTTACTTATATTCAGGAGGTATATGATGAAAGGTTTACAAGCTTTATTTAAAATTCGAGAAACTTATATTGGTATTGTCATTACAATTGCATTCCAGCTTATTTTCTTTTCCGTATGGATGACTGCCTATGATGGTGTAAATGACAGAACAAAAAATTTAAAGATTGGACTCATTAGTGAAGATACTGGGATGGGGCAACAAGTAGTAAATGAAATAAAAGGAAAACTACCTTTTACTATAGAAAATTACACCTCTCTAAACAAAGCTGAACAAGAATTAAATCAACGTGATATCCATATGATTATTCATATTCCAAGCAACTTTACGAGTCAATTACAAGCAGGTAAAGAGGCCGAAATTATTTACTCTATCAATCAAGCAAATCCAAGTATCGCAAAAAATATAATGGACGGAGTAGCCAAACAAGTAACGGAGGAAATTAACCACAATATTTATCCTTTACAACAGGGCAAAACCATCGAAGCATTTTCTCAAAAGTTCTCACAGCTTCCAATGGAACAAAATACAGCACAACAAATTAACGAAGCCGTTGCTACAACAATTATGAATGTAAAAGATCGTGCAATAGATTCTACTATTATTAAAACGAATAATGTTAAAGAATTTGCTGCGAATTTTGTGCCATTGATGGTTATTATTTCGTCGTTTGTTGGTGCCATGGTAATGATTATGCAGCATCAGCAGGCTGCACAACTAGTGCAAGATAAAGTTTCGAAATGGCAATTGTTCCTAGCAAGACAGCTCATTAATATTGGTGTAGCCTTCGCCCTTCCGATATTAACTATTGGCTTAATGCACCTATTTAATATTTCAAGTCAAGTAAACTTTTTAACAGTATATCTTTTTCAAGCATTATTGTTTTGGGCTTTCCTATGCTTGGCACAAGCCTTTATCATAATTTTTGGTAACTTGGGTATGATTTTTAATATTTGTGCTCTTTCGATTCAGCTTGTTACTTCAGGTGCACTTGTTCCACAGGCAATGCTATCAGATTTTTATAATAAACTAGCGTCACTTCTTCCAGCTACTTACGGAGCAGATGGCTATTACACTATTATTTTTGGCGGAAGCACTGATAATTTAATGAGTAATTGTAGCTCGTTAGGAATTATCATCGCAGTGACACTGGGCATTTCTGCTGCGGTCATTGCTTTAAGTAGATCAAAAGTAAAAAGCGAAAGTGAGCAAATTTCCCCTGCTACTGTTCAATAATATTATCAAAAAAGCGATGTACTAATGACGAGTTAGTACATCGCTTTTATAGTAAAACCATAAAACGGTGAAGATACCTTTGCTTAGATGCGGTACTTTAAATAAAGGTGATTTCCGTTCTAGGCTATCGCTTTTCTGCGGGTGAGAGTCGAGCCACCACCTCCTCTTATATTTTTACTGTCGCTTCGCTTTCGCACAGTAAACATTTGTACTGACGCTATCGCTAACTTTGGGTTATATCATTGGAAGCGACATGCTAGAAGATCCATATTTTTAAAATGGTTGATTGGAGTGGAGACTGGACGACTCCTTGGGGATTAGCGTCACAGATGAGACCCTGCAGCGAAGCGAAGCGGCTCATCGGACGCCCCCAGGAAAGCGTCCAGTCGGAACGGAAATCAACCCCTCGCTTTGCCGATTAGTCCTTTAAAACTAATCACCAATTCGCAAAATAGCCGCAAGCTGTTTATTCAAGGTACTTACGCTGTCCTCAAAATCTTGGCGATACCATTGAATGATTAGACCTATGATTGCATTTGCTTGATACGCACTATAATACTCAATGAATATCTCATCATGTACTTTATTATGGATTGTGATATCTCTTTTTAGCAAAGCGAAAATTCCATCAAATAACATGTAATAGTAAGTCAATGGCACATTTTTTGAAAAAACAATACGATAGAAAATTTTAAAGCGCTCAATATGATGAAAAATACGAATAGTATTTGGATCTATTTGATTTTTATCCAATGTTGTTACTGCACGGTACGGTTCCTCATAGGAATTATACAAATCCTCCATAATTTCCTGAAAGTATTCCTCAAATAGCCCTTCCTTTTGCTCATAGTGCAAGTAGAAGGTACCTCTGTTCACCTTTGCCACCCGACAAATTTCTGCGATTGTAATACTTTCTAAAGGCTTTTCACTTAATAAAGTTAGTAAAGCATTATGTAATGCTTGCTTCGTTTTGACAACTCTTAAATCGTTAGCGCTCATATTTTTTATCCCCTTACTAAACAGATTTTTTATATGTGTTGATTACTGAACAGTTCTGAGTTTTTTGCGTATTGAAATCGCTTACAAAGCTATTATATTATTTTAATGAACACATGTTCAATATCTAACATTATATATCCAAGAAATCGCTAGGACAAACTCTGGTGAAACAACATAAATAATAGGAGGTTTTTGTGATGAGATTAGAAGGTAAAGTAGCAATCGTTACAGGTGCAGCGTCAGGTATGGGTAAAGCAATTGCAGAAGGTTATGCCAAAGAAGGAGCAAAAGTCGTAGTTTCTGACTTAAATTTAGAAGGTGCACAAGCTGTTGTTGAAGGTATCGAAGCAACTGGTGGCTCAGCGATCGCCGTTCAAACAAATGTCGCTTCAACTGAAGATTTACAACGCTTGTTTGATGAAACAAAAAATGCATATGGCAAATTAGATATTTTAGTAAATAATGCTGGTATCATGGATGGAATGGAACCAGTTGGGGAAGTTTCTGATGAACGATGGGACAAAGTATTCGCGGTAAATACAACTGCTGTAATGCGTTCAATGCGGATGGCAACAGAGATTTTCCTTGCTCAAGGACACGGTGTCTTTGTTAACAATATTTCTGCTGGCGGTCTATATGGCGCTCGTGCTGGGGCTGCCTACACTGCTTCTAAGCATGCTGTTGTTGGTCTAACAAAAAACACAGCATTTATGTATGCAGATAAAAATATTCGTTGCAATGGTATCGCTCCAGGTGCAGTTATCACAAACATTGCCTCTACTATGACAAATGTGAGCCAAACAGGTGCAGCTCGCCAAGCACTAGGTATGTCCATTAACCCACGTGCTGGACAACCTGAGGAAATCGCTCAACTTGCTATTTTCCTTGGCTCAGATGAAGCAAGCTTTGTCAACGGACAAGTAATTGCTGTTGATGGTGGCTGGACAGCTTACTAATTTTTTATAGCATATATGAAATAATTAAGGTTATTTCATGAAGTAGCATGTTTTAAATGAGTTCGGTATTGTATCGAACTCATTTTGTATTTGGCCATTATCCGTTGAAGTTAATGCATATTAATGCATTCCTGTACCCTTTTTATATTAAGAAAATGATAAAAAATCAAAAATGACCTCTTAGAGACACGCTATTCCAAGAGATCATTCTTTTCAATTTGCTAATTGGCTTTAGCTTAATCTATGGCTAACGAAAATATTTACTGAGCTTTCTTAAAAGTGAGTGATTTTCCTTTAGTTTCTTTTACTAGCAACATACATGAAATAGAAATGATACTTGCTATGACCAAATAAATTGAAATCGGGATGGAACTATAAAACTTTTTTAGAAGACTTAATGAAATTAATGGAGCCAATGAGCCTGCTAAAATTGGTGCTACTTGATAACATAAAGACAAAGCTGTATATCTAATATGAGTTGGGAATAACTCTGTCATTAATGCTGAGTACGGTGAATACGTCATCGATTGTATGAATAAACCAATAATAATGGCAGCCATAATGATCCAATCATTCCCTGTATCCATCATTGGGAACCCAATAAATCCCCAAAATGCAGTTAGAACGGCTCCTGTAAGATAGATTGACTTCCGACCCCAAACATCACTTAAGTGTCCCATTAAATCAGTATGTGATTAAATCTCAAAACAAAAATGCGGCGGGGACAGAACTCGTTTATTTTGAAAAATAGCGAAAAGAGATAATAACTTTTCCACTTCATCAAATTGAATTTCCCCATCTAAAATCAAAAAAATGTTAGACCGATTTAATTGGTCTAACATTTTTCTTTTTGTCCCAGCCTCATTTCAAACTTTTACGCTCTTCTTGCTGGGAATAAGCATCCTATAAATGCCCCAATTAGCGCTGGTAATATCCAGCCTAAGCCTATATCGTAAAAAGGTAAAAAGTTCGAATAAGCTTTTTCAATAGCATCAAAAATACCTAGTTTCGCTGCAGGAATGCTGGCCACTAACGCTTTATAACCATCAATGATACTAATAAAAATTGTAAAAATCATAGCAATCGCGTATACCGTTTGCTTATTTTTAAATAGTGATGAGCTTAATGCAAGTATTATTAAGACAATCGCTATCGGATATAAGAACATTAGCACTGGAATAGCAAACTTAATAATATTCGTTAATCCGAAGTTTGCTATCATAAACGAAACAATACACAATAACAATACAAACCATTTATAGCTAATTTTCGGGAATATCTCGTGGAAGAATTCGCTACAAGATGTAATTAAGCCAATACTTGTCTTTAAACAAGCAAGGACAATAATAACTGCCAATAAAATAGCCCCGTATGAACCAAAATAGTGATCTGCCACTGCGGCAAATATTAAGCCACCATTATCAAATGTACCAACAGCATCAATACTCGATGCCCCCATATACGTTATTAAACCGTATATTAACGTCATTAATGCCATGGCAAAAATACCAGATTTCCACGTTGCTTTAGCAATTTCTTTTCGATCAGATATTCCTGCGCTTTTAATCGCGTTAATAACAACAATACCAAAAGCTAATGAGGCTAACGCATCCATTGTGTTATAGCCTTCTTTAAAGCCTGTCATAAATGCTGAATCAATATAATCTCCCATTGGCTGCTGGAAATGCCCCATCGGTTTTACAATACTAGTAATAATTAAAATAAATAACACAATCAAAAAAGCTGGTGTTAAATATTTTCCGATATAATCCATAATTTTTGCTGGATTCAATGAGAAATAAAAAACGATGGCAAAAAATACAAAGCTAAATAAAGCAAGTAAAAGTGTTGTATGCTCAGCTTGTATATATGGTTCAAAGCCAACAACAAAAGGAACTGTCGCTGTACGAGGAATCGCAAAAAAAGGACCGATCGTTAAATAGAGGGCTAATGAAAAGATGACACCGAATAACGGGTGAACACGGCTCGCTAAGTCTCGCAAACCGTTACTACCTGATAAACCAATAGCTAAAATACCTAGAAACGGTAAACCGATAGCTGTTACTAAAAATCCAATTAGGCCAAACCAAAAGTTGGTCCCTGCTAATTGTCCAAGTTGAATTGGAAAAATAAGATTCCCTGCTCCAAAATACAGTCCGAATAGCATTGTACCAATGACTGCATATGTTGAAAAAGGTATTTTCTGTTGCATTTTGATGTACTCCTTAGATGTATTTAACTATTGCAAATAATTTAAATAGAGATTTTTCGCTACAATTCCACTATAGTATCAAGCATTTATTTTAAAAACAATAGTTTTTTCTTTTAAAATCGTTAATTGTACAGTTCCTAGCGTTAAATAGACAAAACTAAAAGAGCTGTCTGTTGACAGCCCTTAGTTTGCTACAGACCACTCTATATGATCTAAAAACTTATATACGTCCTCATACACTTTTTCGCGCTCTTTGTCTAATGTAATAATATGACCAGAATTTTCATACCAAATAATCTCTTTATCATTTGTTTCCACAGTGTCTAAAATGAATGGTGCACTTTCTTGATAAAGCTCATCATCTAATGAACCTTGTAATACTAATGTAGGTGCTTTAATTGTAGATAATTCATCGCGTGTTTCTGTTGTTAAACGTGTAACACCGTCTAATGAATCCTTTGGTGTAATACGTAGCTCATGTAATTCTGAAATAATTTGATCTTTTGATTTATTTTCAAAATGTTTATATAAACGAGCGTAATGATATAAACGTGTAAATAAGCCTTTTGAGTTATCGCGTGTGATTGGTGCACACATAGCAACACATGCTTTCACAGGAAACTTCTCTGCTACTTTTAACGAAAATACGCCGCCAAGTGAAATTCCTACTACCGCGATTTCTTCATAACCATTACTTTTTAGGAAGTTATAACCTTCCACAACATCATTCCACCAGTCTTCCGGTTTAGTTTCAAGTAATGCTTCTGGTTCTACACCATGCCCACTATAAATCGGTGCATGAACTGTATAACCACGTTTTGATAAAAATTCTCCCAGTTTTTTCACATCTTTTGTGCTACCTGTGAATCCATGCAGTAATAGTACGGCCTTTTTGCCTCCCTCAATTGTTAGAGGTTGTGGCTTTGATAAATTCATTTTATAATATCCCCTTCACGGAAATTTGTAATTGTGTATTTTATGTGTCTATCTTAACACCCTTTATTCATAATGTACAATTTATAGTTTTTATCATATTAATGTATTTCATGCATTAATGATGTGAGGTTAATGCATGTTATATAACGCTTTCCGTTACTTTAATTTTGCATTCCTCTTTTTAAGTTCTAAGTTTTTTTAAATTTTTTTTTCCCGCTTTAACGGGCAGTAATTTATCTGTACAGAAAGAGAAACGACAGGGATAAGAATCCTACCTCAAAATTCAGCAAAAACTAAAAGTAAGGCATGAGATTAACTGCCCGTAAAAGCCCGATTGGGGAAGACTAATAATCAGTGGTGGATAAAGAACCCACCACTGATTAAGTTTCACTTTATCCCGCTTTAACAGGCAGTAATTTATCTTTACAGAAAGCGATACGACAAGTAAAAGAATCCCACCTCAAAATTCAGCAAAAACTAAAAGTAAAGTAGGAGATTAACTGCCCGTAAAAGCCCGATTGGGGAAGACTAATAATCAGTGGTGAATAAAGAACCCACCACTGATTAAGTTTCATCTTTATGCCTATACTTCCTACTCTTTTACCGTTATAATGCAGTTAACTCAAAAATAACGGGAATAGAGGTGAAAAAATGGAGTGGCAGCAATTAGAATATTTTGTCACAGTAGCAAAGCTTGAGCATATGACTCGTGCCGCTGAAACATTAGCGATTTCTCAGCCAGCATTAAGTCGTTCTATTTCAAAGCTTGAAGAGGAATTAGGCGTTCCATTGTTTGACCGACAAGGACGCTCGATTATGCTCAACCGGTATGGAGAGCTTTTTTTGTATCGCGTCCAACGCATGCGTAAGGAATATGAAAAGGCAGTTTTGGAATTACAGGAGTTGAATAACCCAGAGCTAGGAGATGTGTCACTCGGTTTTTTACATACTCTAGGGACTAGCATCGTACCTGACTTGATCCGCTCATTCCGTCAGAACCATCCACATATACGCTTTCACTTTACACAAAATTACTCTCATTCCCAGTTGAAGCAATTACTCGCGGGAGAGTTAGATCTTTGCTTACTTGCAGCGATAGATACGGAGCCACCTGTTTGCTGGAAGGAGCTTTGGCGTGATGAGCTTTATATTATGGTGCCAATCGATCATCCCCTCGCTAGCCGTAAAAGCATCAAAATGAAGGAACTTGAACATGAGAATTTTGTTCTAATGAAAAAGGGTTACGCATTGCGCCGTACAGCTGATAAATTATTAAATGCTGCAGGTATCAAACCGAAAATTACATTTGAAGGTGATGAGGTGTCAACAGTTGCTGGTTTTGTAGGTGCTGGGCTTGGCGTATCGTTGCTGCCTTTTGACGAAGACTTGAATCCAAATAAATTAGCTAAAATTCGTGTGGAGGATATGATTTGTGAACGAATAATAGGTATGGCTTGGATTGAAAATCGATATCTTCCACCATCAGCACGACAATTTCAGCAATTTGTTTTCGATTTTTACGAAAAAAAATAATTCATTAGAATGGACTAAAACAAAAAGTGAGTAACAATTCACCTCTTTCGTAATTGTTACTCGCTCTTTATATATGTTCAAATAGTTTTTGGAAAAGTCAGTGTTACAGACGTGCCCTCACCTATTTGACTTTTAATAGATAATTTGCCGTGATAGTTGTCCATCAATTTTTGGGCAATGGATAACCCAATCCCGTATCCTCCCTTTTTTCGATTACGTGATTTTTCCACTCGATAAAAACGATTTGTAACAAAAGGTATATCTTCTTCAGGTATACCGATTCCAAAATCTTGTACAGTTAATTCATTGTGATAATAATAGATGTTTACTTTTTTTTCATCATTGGAATACTTAATAGCGTTATCGATTAATATTGTAAGTACTTGTTCAAGATGCCCTTCTGTTATTGTCAATGCTTCACCTTTAGTTATTTGAAATGAAAAAGAGAAATCTGGATGTGTAATTTTAAAATCATTGATAACTTTTTCAATAATATTTTCGGGATTATCTAATAAAAGAGAGACATTTTTTATTTTTTCGGAATCTAGTCTAGATAACTCTAATAAATCCTTTACCAATTTTTCCATTCGATTCACTTCTTTTAAAGATGAATTCAATGATTTATTTAACACTTCTGGATCGTCTTTTCCCCAACGATTTAACATCATTAAGTTTCCATTCAACACCGAAATCGGCGTTCTTAATTCATGTGAAGCATCTTCCACAAACTGTTTTTGTTGATTAAATGAAGTTTCTAATTGATCCATCAGTTCATTAAAGTGATTGGCTAATTCGGCAATTTCATCTTGCGCAGGCTGTACTTGCACTCTTTCTTCTAAACCAACCTTTTTGATTTTTGTAAGTGTTCGGGAAATATCCTGTATTGGTCTAACGATTTGTTTAGAAATGAATAGCGCACCTACAAAACTTATGAATAATGCACCAACTCCTGACAAAAACATAACAAAGCCAAATTGCCCTAATAAATTTTCGAAATTCTCCATATTACGAACAATTTCAACTTCAAAATTAGTATCATTTAAAGGCTCTCTATACACTAACAGTCGGTCGTCATCCACTTTGATTAATTCAAATCGTCCGTTTGGGACTACCTTAGAAGGTACATTCAATAACTCACCTTCACTAACCGCGATAACATTTTCCCCTTCTTTATCCAATATACGAATAGTCTCTGATTTTTCATTAATTGAATGAATGAACGATTCATTTTCCTTAATAAACTGGCTAGATAGCTTTTTGTCAGCATATAGATTTTGTATTGTAATCATCTTCTGTGCAATCGACTGTTCTTCATAATGAATCATCCAACTGTTTACCACAAAATATTGCAATATATTATAAGAAACGAATAAACTAATCATCAGAATCGTTGTCCATAAAATAATTTTTGTTTTTAGCTTTAACGATTTCATCATTTCATTACATACCCAACGCCACGAACAGAATGAATATAATGCTCTTCATCATTTTGAAGTTTATTGCGCAAATATCTAACATAGACATCTACAACATTCGTTTCCACTTCCGTTTCATATCCCCAAATTTTTTCCAATATCACTTCCCGAGAAAGTACATGATTTATATTTTGTAAAAACATTAAAAGAAGTTCATATTCTCTTTTCGTCAAAGCTATTTCTTCATTCTCTTTCGTAACCGTTCGAGACATCATATCAACAAGTATTTCTTTAAATTTTAAGTGTTTGATAACATTCTTTTCATAACGTTCATTTCGACGAAAAATCACACGCATTCTCGCTAACAGTTCTTCAATTGAAAAAGGCTTAGATATATAATCGTCAGCACCCACATCCAAGCCCATCACACGATCCATAATGCTATCTCTTGCAGTAAGCATAATTATGGGTGTTTCTTTCACAAGTCGAATTCTTCTACAAATTTCTGTACCGTTTAAATGGGGTAGCATTAAATCTAAGAGAATCAGGTCGAAATGCTGATTCAGTGCTGTATCTAGCCCTTCACGACCATCATGGATAACCGTCACATCGAAGCCTTCGTGTGTAAGCTCTAACTCTAAAAATTCCGTAATTCTTTCCTCATCTTCTATAATTAATACTTTCTTCAATGAGAACCCTCCTAAGATTAATACTATTATCATGTTACCGAACTATAGAAAAACTAACAATTTTCTTGCAGTTCTATGTACTTTATCACCATAATGTAGGTCGACTTCTATTCTGACTGGGAGAATCCGTTGAAACGCTTCGGGGTCTCATTTGTGACGCCGTTCCCCAACAAGTCAGATACGTTTACAAATGTCATTCCTAACTTTTGATGATGAGCCTCATTTCAGTTGATTTATGATTTGGGTCATTTTCCGAAAAGACTATCTGTTTGTATGATAATACATCGAAGCTCATATGTTTTTCATCCTATAATCTCCATTTAAAAGAACTTTTTTGCAACTACCTAAAAGTGAGAACAGAAAAAGTTTTAAGAGTACCATAAATTTTTAATGAGTATTTCTTATTTTTGATTTTCTTTTATTCAATATCAAAAACCACCTTCTCCGTATAAAAGGTGGTTACTTCAAAAAGCTATTTTATAATCATTTCCCTATATATTTAATATGATACGAATACATATCTGTTGTATCGCCATCAATCTCAAAAAGTCCCTTCTTAGCAAGGATCATCAGGCGATTCTCCACAAACTCTTCACTTAAATAGTCATCAATTGTCCCAATTGTTTCACCGATGATACGCATCGGTAAAAGCCATTCCTCATTTAGTTCGGCATGTGCTCTTTCCGCACATTCCATAATGATAGGATCCAATGCTTCTTCCGCTACATGCTCAATCCCATTCTTCCAAACTCGCAATGTACTAGGGTTTTGTTTCAGCTCTTCCCATTCCTTTGCAAGTTGCTGACACTCATCAATAGAAAAGCGCTTTGCCTCAGAACGGAGCTTCATTAGCAAGTCTGACGAAAGCTCACCTGTTTGACGAATCATCATATTTGGCTGTACACGTTTCAAGCCATCTGTGGCATCAATCCCATATACCATACTACATCTATTGATCAATTCGCTCATGACATAACGTAATCCAATCTCTTCATGAGTACTTTGGCTGTACCAAACCCAGACATCAACATCGCAAGGTAAACCTGCAATTTTTTTCTTCCATTCTTTATGAAGATCCTCGTTCAATTCACGCTCTTCACTGTCCCTAAAGATATTGGCTTTTAACCAGCTTTTTCGTTCTTCTGAGCTACTTAGCGGACCAATTGAGAAAATCTCGTTGACACTAAGCACCGACTCATCTCGTTGTAAATGATGTTGTCGTATCGCATGTTTGATTGAGCCTTGTGTAGATAAACTAAACGTTATATGTAAAATTGCCATGAAAATCCCCCTTTTACTGTTTACTCAGCGCTATTTGTATTTCAATAAAAGTGAAAAGTACGCCTTGAATCATATTTAAGCGATTAGCAATTGCAGGCTTCCCAATAATTACTTTTCTTAATTTACCGGCAGAAAAACTAAATAATGTAAATAGTATAAGCTCTTGAACTAAAAATACAATACCCAAAATTAACATCTGTAAACCTACATGATCATAAGAACGATTTACAAATTGTGCAATAGTGCTAAGAAAAATAACGAAATCTTTTGATTTAAAAAGAGTTGTCCAGCCAGAACGAAGATCAACTTATATACATGACAATACTTTTTAACAAAATGTCATCCTCAGCTTTCGGTAATGAACAATTACTTTTAGAAAAGAACCATTATAATATGGTTTTGTTTCCATTATACTACATGGCGATATATTCTACTAAATTTCACAAGCAAAATTATTCAATTAATTATGCTCGTTTAAGCGACACTTTTCTCCTTTAATACCTTATAATGAATATTATCAAAATGAAAAAGTCGCATTGTTTTAAAGAAAGAGGTGTTTGTCGATGGCAGTAAGTGACATTGTAAAGCAATATGAAGACGAGCAAGGAAATGTCTATTATAAAATGAAAACACATAATATCGGGGTACAGGCTACGCAAACTTCAGGGTTAGCGCCAGTTATTACTTATTGGATAGGTGAAAAAGAGATTACTGACGATATTCGAAGTTTGCGCTTTAGCCCTCGCCCTCCCTCAAGTTATATTCAAGATTACGATGAATTTCAAACAATGCTTTATGCAAAAGAACAACGTGCCATCAACGAACTCTATGAACAAATGAGTATTAAACCGAAAAATATGTCTTCAGGAAAACAAATAGTATGGAGTTTTTTCGTGATTGTTTTAGCGATGCTCCCACTATTAGTCGCAATCTGGTGGTTCAAGTAATCGAAGTTGTGTTCCCCTTCACACTTTACCCTCGATTGTTCTATATACCTACTGATTTATTCAAAACTTCTATTAACATTCCTAATCAGCTTGACAGACATGCTAAAGTAGTGCATTCTTTATTCAATTACTTTTTAGAAATGGAACATCTATCGAAAGTATATGATGTGAATCCATCCAAAAAAGATATTGAATTATACAATAAAGCGAGCGAAGACTAGTATCTAGAAACTACTTGACCAGAAAGCGATGCCCATCGGCTGTAAGGCATTGTACAAGAAAGACTAAAGAACCTACTTCGTAAAACGTCCTAGCTAAACTAGGCGCAGTCTCAAGCGTTATGAGCAAAGTGGAATGTCAATGACGTTCAATGTAGGTGGTACCACGGAAAGCAAGCCTTTTCGTCCTAATTTTTTAGGATGAAAAGGTTTTTTTATTTTTAACTTCTTTCAACAATTATTTTTGTAGCGAAATCTAGCCGCTACTAAAGATTAAATAATAATGCAAGTGAAACAGCGAATTGGAGGTATTGTTATGGAAAGAAAAAGAATCGTCGTCAAAATCGGGAGTAGCTCCTTAACAAACGCAAAAGGTGAAATTGATAAAATCCGTTTAATGGATCATGTTCAAGCGATAGCTGAATTAAAAAATTATGGTCATGAAGTATTACTTGTTTCATCAGGTGCAGTTGCAGCAGGTTTTAAACAGCTAGGCTACCCTTCTCGTCCTATCACAGTGAAAGGGAAACAGGCTGCGGCAGCAGTTGGACAAAGTTTACTTATTCAAACCTATAATGCTTTATTTAGCATTTATGATATTGTGCCTGCTCAAATTTTACTGACACGCACTGATTTTTCAAAAAAAGAGCGCTATAAAAATGCCTATGCTACATTTGAGGAATTATTAGAGCGCTCCATGCTACCAATCATTAACGAAAACGATACGGTATCTGTCAGTGAATTAACCTTTGGAGATAACGACATGTTATCGGCACTTGTAAGTGGTCTTGTTCATGCCGATCAGCTCATTATCTTAACAGACATCAATGGCTTGTATAACGCCAATCCAAATAAAAACCCAGATGCCAAACGTATTGATCATTTAACAGAAGTTTCTGATGAAATGCTTGGCTTCGCAGATGGTGCAGGTTCAAAGGTCGGTACAGGTGGTATGGAATCTAAATTACTAGCAGCTAGAGCAGCTTTAAATGCAGGCGTCAAGGTGTTTATCGGAACTGGTCACGGTGCTAATAAGCTTGTCGACATAGTCGAAGGACGTGGTGATGGTACGTATGTTGAGCATGACGCGCTTGCTGTTTTAACAAATAATAAACAGTGGATTGCACTTACGGAAGTTTCTGGTAAAATTTTTATAGATAACGGTGCTGAACATGCATTATTGGCAAATGGGAAAAGCTTGTTACCTGCTGGTGTATTTCGTGTCGAAGGTGACTTCGCAAATGGTGACGTTGTCGAAGTATTTAGTAACAAGGGACTGCTTGGTCGTGGTGAGGTCTTATATTCTTCCCTAGAGTTAGCACATGCGATGGGAAAACGTACAGATGAGTTAGCGAATTATCCAATTGAGGTCATTCACCGAGATAAATGGCTTAAAATTCAAGCAAATTAAGGAGGAATACACATGACAAGTGAAGTTCAACAAAAAGGAAAGTTAGCAAAGGCCGCAAGCTATATATTAAATATTAAAACAACTTGTGAAAAAAATGAGGCTCTTACAAAAATTGCCGAGCAATTAATTATCGACCAAGATAATATCATTGCTGAAAATGCAAAGGATTTAGCAAATGGCGAGAAACAGGGAATGCCCGCTTCTACACTTGATCGCATCATGCTAAACAAGGAACGCGTAGAGGCTATGTCTAGTGCTATTCAGTTACTTGTTGAATTAAATGATCCAGTAGGCAGTCTCTTAGAGCGAATAGAAAAAGATAATGGATTACTAATTGAAAAGCGTCTCGTACCAATAGGCGTAATTGGGATGATTTACGAAGCGCGTCCTAATGTAACAGTTGATGCAGCAACATTATCATTGAAAACAGGTAATGCGGTCATTTTACGTGGTAGCTCTTCTGCTAAATATTCTAATATAGCTCTTGTGGCAAGTATTCATCGTGCACTTAGAAAAACGTCTATCCCTGTGGACGCTGTACAATTAATCGAGGATACAAATCGTGAAACTGTAAAAGAATTATTCCATTTAAAAGAATACTTAGATGTTTTGATTCCTCGTGGCGGAAAGGCACTTATTGACCTAGTAGTAAATGAAGCCACTGTACCAGTACTAGAAACAGGTGCTGGAAACTGTCATATTTATGTGGACCAAGCGGCCGATTACATAAAAACAGAAAAAATTTGTATCAATGCCAAAACACAACGTCCTTCGGTTTGTAATGCCGCAGAAAGCTTACTTATTCATCCTGATTGGTTTTCTGAACACGGCCCACAGCTATTAATGGCTATGCATCAAGCAGGTGTGACAATTATCGGTGATGAAACCGTTTGTCAAGCTCTTGATTTCGCTCAACCAGCAACTGCAGAAGACTATGCAACTGAATATTTAGATTTAAAGATAAGCGTTAAAATTGTGGAAAATGTTTATGAAGCAATCGAGCACATTAATAAATACGGCACGAACCACTCTGAAGCGATCTTGACAGAAGATCAGCTAGTAGCAGAAACTTTCTTAAATAGCGTGGATGCTGCAGCTGTATATCACAATGCCTCAACTCGCTTCACAGACGGCTTTGAATTCGGTTACGGTGCAGAAATCGGCATTAGTACGCAGAAATTACACGCTCGTGGACCAATGGGTTTACCAGCGTTAACATCTACAAAGTATTACATTCACGGTAACGGACAAACCCGAGAATAATTGTAGAACTATTCATGAAAAGCCGACAGTTAACATCCGCTGTCGGCTTTCTTTGCTTATTTTTTGAACCTAATGATTGAAAGATTCTTACAGGAGCGGGCGCGTATTCTTTTCTTTGCCAATTAGCTCCAGCCTATACCTGAGTATAACGGAGCGAAAATGTTAAGTCTCCCCTACTTTCACAAGTGTCAAGAATTATAATAATTTATAGTAGAGAGAAGGTTTTAGTATAAACACTTCAGCGATTATCAAACTAACGGTTTCGATGGCCCTTTTTGGCTCAATTGGATTTTTTACCGTTCATACTGGCGTACCTGCTACCGAGCTAGTTTTTGTCAGATGTATTTGCGCTACCCTTTTTCTAGGCGGAATGTGGCTTGTCACAGGTGGTCATAAAACGGAGAAATGGGATAAAAAAGAAATATTACGTACACTTATATGCGGTGTCTTTATAGTCTTAAACTGGGTATTTTTATTTAAAGCCTTTGAAGAAATGTCGATTTCCATTGCCATTTCTATCTATAATTTAGCACCAATATTCGTATTAATATTTGGTGCATTGTTTTTAAAAGAAAAGATGACTATTCAAGCATTGCTAGCAACTGTAACTTGTTTTATCGGCAGTATGTTCATTATTGGCTTAAATAATTTTTTGTCACTCTCTGAATTTATGAAATCGGGCTTTATTTGGGCATTACTGTCTGCATTGTTTTACGCGTTTACGATGCTAACAAGTAAAACGATAACAAAGCTTAGCTCCTACGCATTAACATATATCCAAACTGCAGTCGGAATTGTCATACTATTCCCATTTGTTAATTTTTCTTTATTTGAAGGCTTAACAACAACAAACTGGCTATATATTTTAGGAACAGGCTTTATTCATACAGGATTTGTTTATTATTTATTTTTTGATAGTATTCGTAGCCTCTCTACAATTCTAGTTTCAGTATTAGTATTTGTTGACCCTGTTGTGGCTATTTTACTCGATATGCTGTTGCTTGATTTTATGCCGAGTTTCATGCAAACAGTTGGTATTGTATTAATTTTTGGCGGCATTTTTTACACAATTTACGTTCCAAAGAAAAAGCGTGTGCCTCAGACAGATGTAAAGGAGATATTATACCGTGAGTAAACTTTATGCAATTGGTGAATTATTAATTGATTTTACACCTACTGAACAAAATGCCTCCCTAGCTACAGTTGAGCAATTCACTAAAAATGCTGGTGGGGCACCTGCCAATGTTGCAGCTGTTTGTGCAAAGCTTGGGCAACCAGCAGCCCTCATTACACAGGTAGGTCAGGATGCTTTTGGAGATTTTCTTATAGAAACGTTAAAAAAAGCTGATGTTGATACGAACTATATTGTTCAAACTGTTGAAGGTGAAACAAGTCTAGCTTTTGTTTCTTTGACAAGTGATGGAGGCCGTGACTTCTTATTTTATCGCCGCCAGGCAGCAGATTTACTTTACAACAAAGAGCAACTCCCTCCTAGTCTATTAACGGCAAAAGATATTCTTCATTTTTGTTCAGTTAATTTAGTGGAAAGCCCCATGAAACATGCACATGTGGCCTTGATAGAACAAGCTCATCAGGCAGGTAGTCTTGTGTCTTTTGATCCCAATGTTCGCTTGCCACTATGGAATGATGAGAAAGCATGTCGTCAAACCATTTTAGAATTTTTACCAAAGGTCCATATCGTTAAATTATCCGAGGAGGAGCTTTTATTTTTAACAACGATTGAGGATGAGGAAACAGCAGTTCATTCATTATTTCAAGGGAAAGTACAAGTACTCATAATTACTCGTGGAGCTGAGGGTGCAAGTCTTTATACTAAAAAGCTTCATGTCAAAGTACCAGCTGACAAGGTCCACGCAATTGATACAACCGGAGCGGGCGATGCTTTTATCGGAGCATTGTTAGCTATTCTCCTAAGCAAACAAATTACAGCGATCAATCTAATCGATTTTTGTACGTTGCATGCTATCCCCCTCCTTACGTTCGCGAATCACTATGCTGGAGCTTCGACAGAAAAACGTGGTGCCATTGCTTCTTACATTACTAAGCATGAATTGCCATTTAAAGATAATATACTCTTTTAAATTTTTTGGCATTTAATCTGTTGTATGAGGAGGAGATCGAGTGAAATCTATTACAAAAAAACGAACAAAAGCATTTCTAATTGATTTGGCTATTTCATCGGCTGTCACTGTTGGAGTGGAATATGTCCTGCGAAAAAAAGTAAAAAACGAGGCAATTCATGCCATCGTAACACCAACAGTCATTATGTGGTCACTTGAATTTGCACAATTACGTAAAAAAGGACAAACAGTTGGCTACAAAAAAATGGGACTAGTTCTTGAAAATGAAAATGGGCCTAAGCTGACTTCCGCTCAAATTATGAAACGAATGGCTTACCGTGACTCAATTAGCACTTTCGATTACTTAAAAAATCCAAAAGCATTCGAACAACAAAATGGACAACTTCTTCCTCACGATAGCTTCTCAGGTACTGTAGTTAAGGAAATCTAGCAAAAATAAGGCTGCTCAAAATATTATTTGGGTAGTCTATTTCAATAGAAGGAGTGACGACACTTGAAATTAGACCATGTTGTTAAGGTGTTACTTGAAAGTTTAAAAGAAGATCAATATATTGAAACTGTATTTTTAAGAGGATCTATGGCTAGAGAGGAACATGATGAATTTTCAGATATCGATATTTATTGCGTTGTTAAAGAAGAAAATATCGAAGCATTTTTGCCTAACCGTAAGAAACATATTGAAGCTTATAAGAAAACATTATTTGTCGATGACATTTATATTATTGCACCCCAGCTATTAGTCGTATATGAAGATATGATTCATATCGATTTATTTACCGTGACTCCCTCTGAGATAAGTAATAAAGATGCCATAAAAGTATTATTTGATCCAAATGGAATTCTTATGGCTAAACAGAAAAATACAACTTTGTCTTTAACCCCACTTGAATTTCAAGATGCCGTAGATGATACTATCTGGTATTTGTATCAATATTATTCGAGTGCTCAACGTGGAAATGAGATTTGGAGTGTTCATTTACTACGGAATAGTTTAGAACACTTCGCAAAAGTACTATTACATAAATATTGTCCTGAACGAGCTTTACTTGGACTCAAAGCATTATATAACTCGTTACCTACTGCCCCATTAGATGAGATAGTCGATATTATGAACAATATGAGCCTTGTAACACATGAGATTGCAGTAAGGAAATTAGTGAACGCCTTCAACAATGAATCAGGTTGGATATTTGAAAATGTACCGAATAAAGAAAAAATTAAGCCACTATGGGAAAAAATAAAAGAGTTATTGCACTAAAATAAAATAGCAAACTAATATTAAATCTAGTTTGCTATTTTTTAATCGTTAAATCCAGCTTGTGGCCAGTACGTCCTACACCTTATTAAATTGTTTTTTTCATTAAAATATGTGGGATACCACAATCCATAAATTCTTCACCTTCACGCTTGTAGCCTAATTTTTCATAAAAGCCCTCTGCATAGGATTGCGCATTTAATTTAGATTTTGTTAAACCTTTTTCAAGTGCTATCTCCCCTAAACTTTGGATAATTACTTTACCTAAACCAAATTTGCGGAATTCTATTAATATACATATACGCTCTAGTTTGCCGTAGCCATCAACAACTCGCAGTCTACCAGTACCAACAGGTTGATCGTTATAGTACACAAGAATATGATCACATGCCGCATCTAACGTGTCGAATTCATCAAATTCTTCTTCCTTCGGCACCAATTGCTCCTCTATAAAAACTTTTTGACGAATGGCAAATGCTGTTTGTAAATCCTGTTTATCTGTAATTTTTTTCGTGTTCATTTTTATATTCCTCCTCGTTTTTTGCTGTTAGGAGCGTACTCTCCGTTGATAGAACTTTGTTTTCCGCCGGTATAGCCGGTTTGCTTCGCCGCTAAAACTGCTCTTTCCGCCGCTAAAGCCGTTCTCTTCGCCGCTAGAATCGCTTTGTAAAAGAACCCCACTGTAGTTATGAAGTGATATTTCCTTGCATGGATGATAATATATAGTATAGAGCATTTTTTATTGCAAATACAATAAATTTTTCGGAGGCAATTAATGAAGGAAATTTTGCGAGATATTGGTGCGATTGCGCGGGCACTTGATTCCATTAGTAATATTGAGTTTAAAGAACTCGATTTGACAAAGGGACAATATTTGTATGTCACCCGCATCTGTGAAAATCCTGGTATTATTCAGGAAAAGGTTGCTGAACTATTAAAGGTAGATCGCACAACTGCCTCTCGAGCGATTCAAAAGTTAGAGACAAAAGGCTTTGTAGAAAAGCGTAATGAAATTGGTAACAAGAAAAACAAACAGCTTTTCCCGACAGACAAAAGTCTCAAGATTTATCCATTTTTAAAACGAGAAGGAGACTATTCGAATGCTAGAGCTTTAGATGGTTTTTCTCCTGAAGAAATTGACAGTATTCACGACTTATTAATTCGTATTCGTCAAAACATTGAAACTGATTGGGAATATGTAAAAAAAGGTCATACACGAAATTATTAAAGGTGATTCCTGCGCTTCTGAGCATTTGGAATCGCCTTCTTTTAGTGAAAAATACCTTTTTATCTCTCCACGCAATACATCCCGTTCACCTCTATCCCCGGTAACTTATTTTATCGTGTAGTTGTGTTTAATATTCTTGACTATGCCAATACCTTTTCAGAAGAAGACTGGCAAGAATTTCAGCTACAAAATGTCATGTTTGTTCGTTCCATTTAAAAAAAACTTGGCTTTTTCCCTACTGTTTCGGTTCGACAGCATGAAATTATTATCCTTGCATTTTACATTGCAGCAGATAATGTGGAAGAAAATCGTGACTCTTTTAATCAAGCTATACAGCAGATTGCTGCTCGAAAAACACCACAGCTTTTAGAGAAAATAACCCTTACAATTGGCATTAGCAATGTTTATCAATCCATTAACAGCGTACATCAAGGCTATAAGGAGGCAAAAACAACCATTCAAATGCAACACAATGAACTTGCTTCTTCAATTTACTATAAGGATTTAGGTGTTTACAGATTGATATTACGTGAGGACAATGCCACCCTTTTGCAATACGTTAAAGATTATTTACAAGAAATACTGTTGATTGATCAAAAGAATGGTAATGACCTTTATCAAACGCTCTGTGTTTATTTAGCATGCAATGGTGCAAAAAATGATACAGCTGAACAATTATTTATTGTCCGTCAAACACTCTATAAACGAATTGAACGACTTGAAAACATTTTAGGTGCTGATTTTTTACAGGCCCCTCATCGTCTCAATATAGAAATAGCGGTGAAAGCCTATGAATTATTGAAAAAAACAGCACCTGATATCTTACGCTTTTGAACGTGGATCCATAAAATCTCGTAACGCATTGCTAAGCATATACAAACCTAAAACAAGTACTGTAATGGCTCCACCTGGCGCATAGGTGTACCAAGGGGCTCCAACTAAATAGGCTTGAGAGTCTTTTAACATTCGTCCCCAACTAGGGTTTGGTGGCTGCACTCCAAGCCCTAAGTAACTTAGTGCCGCCTCCGCAAGCATCGCAGTCGCAAAGGTCACAGTAGCAGCGACGATAATCTGCGATGAAATATTAGGTAATATATGGCGGAACATAATGCTATAAGGTTTTACGCCGATTAACTTTGCCGCTAAGACATATTCATTGTCACGATGTTGGACGAAACCACTACGTGTAATTCTGGCAATGGCCGGTATAGCAATAATACCTAATGCAATAGCTGTATTTACAATCCCTGGTCCAAATACTGCAACGAGCATTAAAGCTAATATAATTCCTGGAAAGGCCATTAATGCATCCATCATGCGCATAAAAATTTCATCGATCCAACCACCTACATACCCCGCTATACCACCAATTACAATACCAAAAATTGTTCCGATAAATACCGTTAGTAGACCGACTGCAAAAGCCGTTTGTGTTCCTTTCATAATACGGCTAAAAATATCACGACCAAATTCATCCGTACCGAAAAGATAATCACTACTTGGGCTTCGTAATTTTTGTGGTATATTCATCGAGTTCACATCATGTGGTGTATAAAAAAAGCTGGTAATCATTACGATTAGAAAACCGACAATGACTAGTAGACCAATGATTAAATTGATATTTTTCATGTACCTTAGTATATTTTTCATCGTATCCACCTCACTCATCGTAATCGGATTCTAGGATCTAACACAGAATATAAAATATCGACCATAAAATTGATCATGACCACCGCAACAGTAATATACATAACGATTCCCTGTACTAATGGAAAATCACGATTACTAATAGCCGTGATGAGGAGTTGACCAACACCTGGCAGTGAAAATACTTGCTCCACAATAATCGTTCCGGCAACAACCTCAGCCATGATTAATCCAAATACCGTTAATATTGGAATCATGGAATTTTTTAAGACATGCTTATACATAACATTTTGCTCAGACATCCCTTTACTACGAATCGAACGCACATAATCGAGCTGAACTTGCTCTAAAATAGCCGTACGAACATAGCGGAAATTGACCGCAATTTGTGGAATCGCAATTGTTAATGCTGGGAGAACAAGCGTACTTAACGCTCCTGCTACACTTTGCGTCCACGGAATATACCCGCTTATTTTAAAGAAGCTGAACTGCATGCCAATATATAAAATGAGTATCATACCAAGCCAGAAAGAAGGAATAGCCATTCCAACTTGCGTCACTGTCGACAACGACACATCACTGATTTTATTTTGTCTTCTCGCCGCAAACATCCCCAATGGTAAGGAAATGAGTAGCACAATTAAGAGGGTGAGCCCAGCCAATGACATCGTTACAGGTAATCTGTCAAACAGTAAATCTTTTACTGGCATTGAAAAACGAATAGATTTTCCTAATTCTCCTGTCAACAATCCCTTCATCCAATCTGTATATTGCTCATAAAGGGGGCGATTCAGGCCAAGCTCTGATCGCAAATTTTCAATTTGTGTGGGATCCGCTTCAGTACCTAACATTGTCCGAACCGGATCACCAGGTAAAATTTGAAAAACACCGAATGTAATCATCGACACTAGAAGGATGGTTGTTATTAACAGGATGAATCGACGTATTATATACATCATCTAGCACTCATCCCTTTCTAGTTAGAAAATTTAACCTCAGAAATATCATGGAACCAGAATGGGTAGCTCTTTAATCCAGTAACTTGCTTATTAGAACCCCAAACAATCTGATAATCTGCGATGTAAACCGCTGCTGCCTGCTCAGCTAAAATTTCCTGTGCACGATGGTAATAATCAATTTGTTTTGCCTGATCTGTTTCCTTTAAAACGTCTGCCATAATTTTGTCGTATTCAGCATTTTTAAATCTGAAGAAGTTTTCACTATCATTTGTTGAAATGTAATCATTTAAAATTTCATAAGCAGAGGCACGACCTGTTAAATCGATTGTTGTCATTTGATAGTCGCGGCCAAAGTAAACTCGGTCAAGCCAAATTCCCCATTCTACAACTTCAATCTCTACATCAATACCAATTTCCTTTAAATTAGCTGCAACGATTTGCGCGATATTTGAATAAATCTCATTGTGCGAAGACACCGTAATTTTTGTTTTAAAGCCTTTAGGATAGCCCGCTTCAGCTAATAATGCTTTAGCCTTTTCCACATCACGCTTATACATATCTTCTAAGCCTTTCTTTTGATAGTCCCCCATCGCTGGACTCATATTTGAACCAAGTGGTACAGCATAGCCTGCAAACACTGAGTCAATAATATCGGACTTACTAATAGCGTAGTTGATTGCTTGACGGACCTTCACATTATCAAAAGGTGCTTTAGTTTCATTAAATGTAACGATTAATGAAGAGTTATTATTTTGATGAGATAAGTTATAGTTACCTTCTACTTCATTTACGCGATGCCAAGGTACACTCGTTAAATCGACTTCATTGGCCATTAAACTCATAATCGCCGCTTGATCATCCGATTGGAACGTAAACGTCACTTTATTCAAGTATGGTAACCCTTTCTTCCAGTAGCTTTCATTTTTCTTCAACTCTAAATTTGTACCAGGAGAGTATTTTACAAAAGCAAATGGTCCAGTACCTATTGGGTTTTCATTATGCTTACCATCATTGCTTTTTGGTAAGATGGCTGATTGTCGAGCAGTTAGTGAATATAAGAAGTTGGAGTTTGGCTCCTTTAGCTTGATCACAAATGTATTGGCATCTGGTGCTTCCGTTGACGCCACATTATCAAAGCTATTTGACATTTTTTCGCCACCGTTTTTCCCCATTAAACGATCAAATGAATACTGAATATCCTCAATCGTTAAATCCTCACCATTATGAAATTTCACACCCGGACGAATTTTGAATGTATATGTTAAACCATCGTCAGATATTGCATAGCTTTCGGCTAACCCTTCTTTTAAAGTTCCATCTGTTTCCGGTGCCATTAGTCCTTCAAAAATATTGAGAATCATTTGGTACGAAATTGATGCCGTTGCCTTATGTGGATCTAAAAAATCTGGGTCATCATTTATACGTACTACGATGTCTTGAGGTAACTCTGCTACTGACTTTTCTCCAGAACTGGCGTCTTTTTTGTCATCATTTGAACAGGCACTGATCAGTAAACCTACTATCAATGTCAACAACAGCATCAACCAATTGTTCTTCAGCCTCATGTCATTTCCCCCTTATGTGCTCATTATTTGAATGCTTTTATAGCTTTCTACCTCAGCTAATTTATCAGCAGCTTTAATGCCAGCAATTAGCGCTTCCTCCATAGCTTTCGTAGCCAAATAACCCAAATAGTCAACTGGATATGTTTTTGCTCCTGTACCAAGCACGAAGATCGTATCTCCATCCAGCATTGTGTGCACAGGATAAATTGTTCGTGCGAGAGCATTTTGTGTAAGCTGGGCTATTTTTTTCGCCTCTGCTTTTGTCAGCTTGGCATTTACCGCAATGACACCGATTGTCGTATTCGTACCAGACAATGCTTCGGATTGCACATGCTCCTCTAAATAAGCACAGCAATCAATCCATTCCCCTGTTTTCGGATTCCTTGCACCTGCTAGTGTTTCTCTTGTATTAGGATCTTTTACATCCCCAACAGCATTGACAGCAACGATGGCGCCCACTACAACACCCTCTTTGCCAGCTATAGAGGCGCTACCTAGTCCCCCTTTCATACAAAATTGAGGACCTGCCAACTTCCCTACAGTCGCACCATAACCAGCTCCTGTATTACCATTTGCAAATGGACCAACGACCGCGCTCTTAGCTGCTTCATAGCCCATTGGAGCAGTAGGTCTTGTCTTTGGATCTCCGATAAATAAATCAAACAGCACTGCACTAGGAACAATTGGAATTGTAGCAATGCCTGCATCCACACCAACCCCCTGCTCCTCTAAAAATTGCATTACTCCTGTCGCAGCCTCCAATCCGAACGCACTTCCTCCGGACAAGCAAATCCCATGTACATGATTAATTTCGTTAATTGGATCAAGCGCATCAGTCTCTCGCGTGCCCGGCGCTGAGCCTCTTACATCGACACCACAAACTGCACCATTTTCCACTAAAATTGCTGTACAGCCTGTAATTCCTTCATTATTTTCTGCATGTCCAACTTTAACTCCAGGCACATCTGTAATATTTCCAAACATAATTCACACCTCGCTCCAAAAAAACTGATTTTCCAGTCTATTTATCATATAAAAAGCACGCTACCCGTTGATGTAGATTTTCTTCCTGAAGCACAGGTCGTTCCTGATGACATCTTTCCATCACATAAGGACAACGTGTATGAAACACACAACCTACCGGAGGATTCATAGGGCTTGGCAATTCACCCTGTAACAGTATTTCTTGTTTCGGTTCATCAAAGTTGATCACTGGAATGGCTGATAGCAAAGCCTGCGTATATGGATGCAAAGGATTAGCATATAATTCTTTCTTCGCGCCAATTTCTACTACCCTCCCTAAATACAACACAGCCACTCGATCGCTAATATGTTTCACAACACTTAAATCATGTGAAATAAATAAATAGGTCAAATGAAATTCATCCTGTAAATCCATCATTAAGTTTAAGACCTGTGACTGCACCGAAACATCTAGTGCAGATACAGGCTCGTCCGCAATAATGAACTCTGGATGAATAGCAAGAGCCCGCGCAATACCGATTCGTTGTCTTTGACCGCCAGAAAATTCATGCGGGAACTTTTGTATAGCATCTTCTGGGAGACCCACCTTTTGTAAAAGCTCTTTTACACGTTCTTTGCGTTGCTCTTTCGTTAATGTTAATTGCAGCTTCATCGGTTCTTCAATAATGGTACCTATTCGCATACGAGGATTGAGTGATGCAAAAGGATCCTGAAAAATCATTTGCATTTGATTGCGATAGGTTTGCAACTTACTACCTTTTAACTGCTGAATGGGCTGTCCATTATATAAAATTTCTCCCTCGGTCGGTTCGACGAGTTTTAAAATAGTTCGGCCAAACGTCGATTTTCCGGAGCCGGATTCTCCTACGATCCCAAGCGTCTCACCACGAAATATTTCAAGAGAAATATCATCGACTGCTTTAATGACTTTTTTCTCTTCCTTCATCGACTTACGTTTCACAGGAAAGTAGGCTTTTAAATGATTGATTTCAAGCAAAACTTCTTTCTTCGTCATGATCAAGCGCCCCCTTCTCTGTGAATAAATGACAACGCACTTTATGCTTGTCTTGAATACGGATTACCTCCGGCTGTACGTCATGGCATAGTTCCATCGCAAATGGACAGCGTGGTGCAAAGCGACAGCCCTCTGGTAACGCATAAGCTGGTGGAACAGTGCCTGGGATTGACGGCAATCTTTTAACATCTGTCTCTAGATTAGGCATTGTTTTTAAAAGGGCAGTTGTATACGGATGCTTTGGATTCATAAAAAGCTCTCTCACCGGTGCTTCTTCTACGATTTGCCCTGCATACATGACCATAACTCGATCTGCTGTTTCTGCTACAACGCTCATATCATGCGTAATAAATAATATGGCTGAATTATGTTCTTCCTTCAGCTTCATCATAAGCTTTAAAATTTGTGCCTGTACTGTTACATCCAGTGCCGTTGTTGGTTCATCAGCAATCAGTAACTGAGGGTTATTAGACATTGCAATCGCAATCATGACACGCTGGCGCATCCCACCTGATAATTGGTGCGGATATTCAGCAATAACCTTTTCTGCATTGGCAATACCAACTTCTTTTAACAGCTGTAGAGATTTCTCCCTTGCCTCTTTTTTGGGAATCTTTTGATGTCTTCGAATTCCTTCCATCATTTGATTGCCAATAGTAAAAACTGGATCTAATGATGTCATCGGCTCTTGAAAAATCATACTAATTTCATTGCCTCTTATAGTGCTCATCTCTTTATTTTTATAGTCTAAGAGATTTTTACCATTCAATTTAATGGTACCAGCTGTAATTTCTCCTGGTGGAATGGGCAGTAATCGCATAATTGATAACGATGTAATACTTTTACCGCTTCCAGACTCACCTACAAGCGCAACTGTTTCTCCCTTACGAATCGTAAAGCTTACATCATCAACAACTTTAGCATGCTTGCCATTTTTTAAATGGAATATAATTTTTAAATGATTTACTTCTAGTAGCAACTGATTATCTTTAGACTGATCCATATGCATTCCTCCATCTCACTTTAGATTTGATGGTGCATAGCGTATTGCGATATTTTTCATTTGCGTATAATTTCTTAAAGCGACAAAACCTTTTTCTCGACCAATGCCACTCTTTTTATAGCCACCAAACGGCATTTGAATTCCGCCCGCTGCTCCATAGTTATTAACAAACACTTGTCCAGCGTTTACACGGCTTGCTACATAATGTGCAGTATCTATATCTTTCGACCAAATCCCTGCGACTAAGCCGTAGTCTGTACTATTCGCTAAGGCAATTGCTTCCTCAACCGTCGTAAACGACAATACAGTCAATACCGGTCCGAAAATTTCCTCCTGTGCAAGTGTATCGTTGGCTTCTACCCCTGCCAGTATTGTTGGTTCAACATAATATCCTTTCTCATAGCCCTTAATCGTCAGTGTTTCACCACCAGTAATCACATAGCCATCTTCCTTCGCCTTTTGCAGCAGTGTGGAAATCTTCGTATATTGTCGTTCATTTAGAAGTGGCCCCATATCAACGTCTGCCTCACCCGGACCAACTTTTAAGGCTTGGAATTTTTGCACTAATTGTGCAAGAAATTTTTCTTTGGCGCTTTCTTCAATTAGTAGTCTTGCCCCTGCAGAGCATGTTTGTCCGGCATTCTGAATTATGGAACGTACAACTCCCTCAAGCGCTTGCTCCATGTCGGCGTCCGCAAAAACAATATTTGGTGATTTCCCACCAAGCTCTAACGTCACAGGTACAACATTTTCAGCGGCTGACTTCATCACCGCAATGCCCGTTGGAACAGAGCCTGTAAACGTAATATGATTGATATCAGGATGGGATGTTAAATACGGCCCTACATCACAACCTAAGCCTGTAATATGCTGAAAAATACCTCTCGGCAATTTATCCGCAAACCATTCCGTTATGGCGTGTGTAGTTAATGGCGTATCCTCAGCACTTTTGACAATTACTGCATTGCCAGTAGCAATTGCAGCCGCTACACTTCTCGCTGTGATTTGAATAGGATAATTCCAAGGCACGATATGTACGGTAATTCCAACAGGCTCTAACACTACCGCATTGAAAATCCCGTCTTCAATGGGAATCGTGTCCCCCATTACTTTATCAGCAGCTCCGCCATAAAACTCAAAATAGCGAGCTGCTGCTTCAATATCCGCTCGTGCTTGTGTTAACGGCTTTCCAACATCACGACATTCTAATAAACTCCATTCCTCTGCATGCTTGCGAATATAGTGCGCAAATTCAACAAGTAGCTGTCCCCGTTCATAAGGCTTTATTTTCCGCCATTCTTCACTTTCAAACGCTACACGAGCTGCACGTACAGCCTCGTCGACATGAGTTTTACTCGCATTCGTAATTTGAGCAATGACTTTACCAGTAGAGGGATTCATAACATCTAATGATGCCTCCATACCAGCGTGAACCCATTCACCATTTATAAACATCGGTATTTTTTTCACCTGATCCCTCCTAAAGTCCGCGACCACCGTCTACATGTAAGGTCGTTCCTGTAACCATGCCCGCTGCATTAGAGAGTAAATAACTTACTGCTCCTGCAATGTCTGCTGGATTCACTAAACGCCCAAGGGGGACCGATTGAACAAAGACACTCTGCTTTGTTTGCTCGATGTCCGCTCCTTGTGCCGTAAATTGAGCGAGCATCTGTGTATCGGCTGGCCCTGGGTGAATCGTGTTAACACGTATTTGGAACGGTGCTAACTCAATAGCCAAACCACGCGTAAAACTCTCCGCTGCCCCTTTAGAAGCGATATAAGCCTGCAAACCTGGGCGTGGACGTACAGCAGAAATGGAAGCGATTGTGACAATTGAACCTTTTTGCTGCTGCTTCATGTAAGGAACGACTGCCTTTGTCGTAATAAATAAGCTTTTAACATTGACATCCATTAACCGATCCCACTCGTCCATCGTTACTTGCTCAAGCGGAGTTGCTGACTGCGCTATACCGAGCGCATTGACAAGTCCATCAATCCGACCATACTTGTCAAAAACCTGCTTGAACACTTCGTTCACGCGTTCCTCTTGCAAGACATTGACTTCTAAACATTGCAATGCATCCTGTGCTAAATCGTTTAGAGAAGCTACTGATAAATCGAGCCCTACTACAATATTGCCTTTTGCAAGCTGTTCCTGAATTATAGCTTTCCCCATACCGCCCCCTGCACCTGTGACGATAATAACCTGTTGTTCTGCTGTCATGCTATACACCCCTTGCCGCTAAATTCATTTTAATAATCTCCTGACAAATCGCATCACCCATTTGCGCTGTTGTAGCCTGTCCACCAATATCTGCAGTTTTCACAACCCCTTCTCGAAGAACCGTCTCAATGACATGAACAATTAACTGTTCTATATCCGGTCTTCCGATATGTCCGAGTAACAATGCAAGTGACCAAATTTGTGCAATTGGGTTTGCTATGCCCTTTCCTGCAATATCTGGTGCTGACCCATGCACAGGCTCAAACATTGATGGGAAATCTTTCTCCGGATTTAAATTAGCTGACGGTGACAATCCAAGCCCCCCAACAATGGCTGACCCTAAGTCTGATAAAATGTCTCCGAATAAATTGGAGGCAACTACAACCTGAAAATCTTGTGGTCGCTCTACGAAATAAGCTACTAAAGCATCGATATAGATAGATTCTAACTCTAGTGCTGGTGAGCTTTGTGCTAGAATTCTCTTAGCATGCTCATCCCAGAACTTCATTGAATGGATAATTGCATTCGATTTTGTCGCACTCGTAATTTTTGTTTTGCCATTTTTATAGGCATAATCACAGGCGGCTTGGACAATTTTTTCTATACCAATTCGTGTCATAATCGTATTTTGAATCGTCATTTCCTGTGGTTGATTATGATAAATTCGCCCACCACTATCGGAATATTCCCCCTCCGCATTTTCTCGGAAAATAACAAAATCAATGTCTCTCCCGTTGGCAAGCGGTGAGGCTATCCCAGGTAGCGATTTAATCGGGCGAAAATTTACATATTGCTGGAAGCCTTTTCGTATCGGCATAATTAATTCCCACACCGTCACGTCATCTGGAACACGAGCATCTCCAATAGCCCCGAATAATATCGCATCAAATTCTTTTAATATATCTAATGCATTGTCTGGCATCATTCGCCCGTACTTGAGGTAATAATCCGAACTCCATGGAAAAATTGTTGTTTCTATTTGTAATGACGTATCATGTTCTTGAAGATGGTTCAAAACCTTTAGCGCTTCCTTCATAACTTCCTTTCCAATGCCATCACCCGGAATGACTGCGATTTTAGTATGAATCATTATGCATTACCGGCTAAAAACTTTAATGCTGCCAAACGGTAAATGGCTGTTGTTTCTGCTAATTCTTCAATATCGACATATTCGTCAATTTGGTGGGGGATATCACGATCACCCGCTCCAACGGTAACTATTGGTACTCCATGGACATGAAGGAACGTTCCATCTGTAGCCCCCGGGACACCGTTATATTTCGGCTCTTTTTCCGTTACCTCTGCGACTGCTTCATAAATAGCTTGTACAACAGGATCATCCTTGTCTGTTGCTGTTGCAGGGCGGTTGTCTAGTACTGTTAGTTCAACTTTGAAATCAGGATCATCCGCTTGCAGACGTTTGATAATGGCATCAATTTTACCGAGAAGCTCATCATGATCCTGTGCAGGGACTGTACGAATATCAAGCGTCGTCATACAATGATCAGGAATGACATTTATTTGCGCATCCCCTTTTACTGGTGCTCGTAGAATAGTAGGCGTAATAGACGGCCAATTAAGCATCGGATCACGTCCTAAACGTGCTTGCTCTTCTTTTTCTAATTTTTCAAGCTCCACAATAAAACGTGCCATACGCCAGTTCGGGTTAATACCGCTCCAAGAAATTGCACCGTGCGCCATCTTACCAAAAATATCTACCTTCAAACGTATCGCTCCACGCTGCGCAATACTTACATTATTTTCCTGAGGTTCGCATATAATGGCCCCATCTACATCATCTGCCCAACCATTTTTTATGAAATGTTTAATGCCAAGCATTAATCCTTCTTCATCACAAGGAATACATAAAATAATCTTGCCTGTAAATTCCTCCTGATCCAGTAACAACGACTGACAAGCTGTAATCATACACGCAAGATTTCCTTTTGTATCATTTGTGCCTCGGCCATACATTCGACCATCAATAATTTCTGCTCCGAATGGATCGTACGTCCATGCTTCACGATTTCCTTCAGTAACAACATCTGTGTGTCCTTCAAAGAGTAGTGTTTTTCCTGGCTTACCCGAATCAATAATTCCAATGACATTTGGCCTGCCTGGCACAACCTCCTCAACATGTGTTTCAATCCCGATATTACGTAAATACTGAGCGACAAAATTCGCAACTTCTTGTTCATTACCATTTGGATCATCTTCTCGGTAAACGCTCTCTATACGTACTAGTTTCTGTGTAAGCTCAATAACTGCTTCCCGGTCACGCAAATAAGATTCTGTTGTCTTTAAACTTGTTACTGTCATTTAAATGCCCCCTATTTTAGCGAATGTTCTGAATTTAAATCATTTTAACATTGTCCTATTAGATAAGTATTAGACAATTTGTTAATAATACATAGAATGCTATTAACTTTTAGTTTAGTAGTGAAAAGCTAGAAAATAACAAAAATATCTATCTTATGTTGTTTTCCGATAAAAAAAGATTGCATAATTACCATAATGTGGGGTTGATTTCCGATCTGATAAAAAATAGGTGGAAAGTAATATGAATAATTATCCCTAATTGACACCGTTATAGGGAAATGGGAGAGAATTTAAAAATAATTTAATACAAAATTAGTTAAATGATTCTTTTCTTCACTGTTATTATTATATTAATCGTTCCTTTGTTAATACTAGAATTTGAATACAGGATATTGCAAAATAACAGAAACAATGGAGGTATGACATTTGAAGATCCAAAGAATAGATCATGTGGGTGTAATCGTAAATGATCTCTCTGCCGCTAAAGAGTTTTTTCTCGATTTTGGACTTGAGGTGAAAGGCGAATGGGAAATGGAAGGAGATTTAATGGGATATGCAGTTGGGCTTAATGACGTTAAAGTAGCTTGTGTAGGATTGGGAACGCCAGACGGTCAGACATGGATAGAGCTAATCAAATTTTTTACACCGTCAGATGAAAAAGATATTCAGCAATCCTTTGCAAATACACTGGGTATCCGACATATTGCATTTACTGTTGAAGATATTGAGGCTGTTGTTGCCAAATTGAAAAAGAAGGGTACGGAAATCTTTAGTGAGATACAGCAATATGAAGAAAGTTATAAATTATGCTACGTTCGTGGTCCAGAAGGAATTATTTTGGAGTTGGCTGAGGAAATCAAATAAGTAAGTTAATATTTTTATTGGAACATTAGCAGAGAATTTTACTTTTTTTCAAAAGCAACAATAAAAGAAAACCAGCGTCTCTGTTGAACTATATTCATAACAGAGAGCTGGTTTATTTATTTTACCCCATTAACGGGTCACTGATTAAAGTTTCAATTTATTGCTGGCGTGATTCTGTCATTTGCTTCCAGACAGAACCTTTTGCTTCCTCACCTTGTTCGATGCGGGCAATCGCCATTTTTACTTGTAGCTTCACTTCAAACTCTTTATCCTCTTCAGCAGCCTTTAATGCACCTAATGATTTCTCAGTACCCACTTCATATAAGTACATAGCTGCACGCCAACGAACAAGTTTGTTTTTATCCTGTAATGCTTGCTGCATCGCGTCTTCAAATTCCACGAAGCCGAGATCACTCATACAATCTCCTGCAGTTCGACGTACCGCTGCACTTTTGTCCTGTAATGCCTTTTCCAAATATGGAACAACTGCCACATCTTCAATCATTCCTAAATAAACGGTTGCCAGTCGACGGATAGACATTTGTTCATCTTGTAACGCCAAATCTAAAAGCGGTAAATCATCTGGCTCTGGATCAGCCATTTGGTCAAGCAATTGAAAACGTTTTTCCCATTCAGGTTGCTTAAACTGCTCAACAGTAATTTTTAGCTTTGCTGACTTCTCAATCGTTTTCTCAGAATCATTAATCATTGTGACAATCTCTGCTAAACGTTCCTCAGAATATGTCACATCAATTTCCTCTTTTACTGCTTCCGCAACTTCCTCAAGCTCTCCATAACGTACGCCATAGTCGATCCATTTACGTTGGAAAATATAATTTTCATCAACTGCTGTCTCAATAAGTTTGTTGAAAGCCTCTACAAAGCGCTCACCACAGCTTACACGGTGCTCGCGTTGATTATCAAATACCTTTACTTGAAGTGGTACTTGTTTATAAAACTGCACATGAACGTACACTTCACCGTAAAATTCATTGGCTACTTGTGCTTTGTTTACGTCTTGTACGTCTTCACCTAACACTTGACGAATGCTTGCTAAAATACCTTCCCACGCGTACTTTGCGTTACGCTCAACAGCAAAGAAATCTGCGACATGATAAACGCCCTTAACACCTTCAATTGCTAATATCGCTGCTACTTCACCAGTTGCTTCATCTTTATTATCCTTTGTAAAATTATAGCTTTTGCCAAAAGGTAACTCTGTATCAACTACAATCTTCATGGAATTAGGACTTGGCGTCGGTTCAATTGTAATAATCTTCATGTCTATCGCTCCTTATCCGTTTACGATTTCATCTAAATATGACCATCTTTCAATAAGGTGTTCATATTGTGCATTCAGCTCATCCAGCTTCGCCGTTAATTCCTGTAGCTTTGTAAAGTCAGCACCAGCGTTGGCGATACCTTCTTCTGTCTCCATAATCGCTGTTTCCGTCTTTTCTATTTCCTCAGCAATCGTTTCCCATTCTTTTTGCTCTTTAAAGGATAATTTTTTCTTGTCCGATTTAGGCTTTTCGGTCTTAGGTTTTTCAACTTTTGGCGCCTCTACCTTTACAGCCGCTTCCTGTTCACGCTTTTGTAAATATTCACTGTAAATATCAAGCGTCTCATCAACATGCCCAAGACCATCTAAAATCCACAGTTTTTTCGCGATTCGATCTAAGAAAAAGCGATCGTGGGATATAGTTATTACGACTCCAGGGAAATGCTCAATGAAATCCTCTAGCACACCTAATGTTTCAATATCCAAATCATTTGTAGGCTCATCTAGTAACAGTACGTTTGGTTGCTCCATTAATAATCGTAATAAATGTAGACGTTTACGTTCGCCACCCGATAATTTACCGATAGGTGTACCGTGTGCATGAAGCGGGAATAAGAAACGCTCCAACATTTGAGCAGCCGAATAGCGTACACCCTCTGCATCTGTTATATCATTTGAAGCTTCTCGGATATATTCAATCATGCGTTCATTTTCATTCATTTTTGGTAGCGTTTGTTTGAAATGCGCTAACTTCACTGTCGAACCAACAAGAATTTCACCAGCATCAGGTGTAAGCTCACCTGCTAGCATGTTCAATAATGTTGATTTTCCTACACCATTAGCTCCGATAATACCAATACGATCACCCTGCTGTAGTAAAAATGAAAAGTGATCAAGGATTTTTTGTTGGCCAAAAGACTTTGAAATATTTTCAGCCTCTAAAACCTTCCGACCAAGACGAGTTGTTGCTAGGCCAATTTCAAGAGAAACATCCTCAGATTTACGCTCCAAGTTATCCTCTAATTGTTCGAAACGCTGGATACGTGCCTTTTGCTTCGTAGAACGCGCTTTCGCTCCACGACGAATCCATTTTAATTCTGAGCGATAACGGTTGCGGTCTTTTTGTGCAGAAGCTGCTTTCATTTCCTCACGAATAGCACGTGATTCTAAATAATCCCCATAATTCCCAGTATGTCGGTATAATGTTTGGTCAGCTAGCTCGTAAATATGAGTAGATAGCTCATCTAAGAAATAACGATCATGGGTAATAAATATTACCGCTCCCTTTAATCGTAACACCATTTCCTGTAGCCACTCCGTTGACTGAACATCCAAATGGTTGGTAGGCTCGTCCAATAAATAAAGATCTGCCGGCTCTATTAATACTTTAGCTAAAGCAACGCGCTTTTGCTGACCGCCTGAAAGTGTTAAAACTTCTTTATCAAACATTTCAATTCCAAGCTTCGTAAGCGCAGTTTTAGCAAGTGCATTGACATCCCATGCCTGCTCCTCATCCATACGATGCTGCAAACTAAATAACGTTTTTTGTAAACTTTCTGAAGTCGGGTTTAACGCAAGTGCAGCAACAGTTTCCTCATACTCACGATTAAGTTTTAAAATAGGTGAATCCCCAGCAAACACTGCCTGTAACACAGTTTCTCCGCTTTCAAAAGTAGGCTCCTGAGGTAAATAAGCAGTGCGGTATTTATTTGGGCGATCAACATTCATTGAGTCCGCTTCGATTTCACCAGCTAAAATAGAAAGCAATGTGGATTTACCAGTACCATTAATACCAATTAGTCCAGCTCGCTCCCCCTCATAAATCGTAAATTCAATATTTTGAAAGAGCGTTTTATCGCCCACTGTTTTCGTTAAATTTTGTACTATTAAATGACTCATTACACTTGTCCATCTCTTTCATTAGGTGTTGTTTAGTGTCCATACTACTTTTTATATGTAGTTTATTATTGATATCCATTTTTATCATAACACCAAATGACAGGTAAACAAAGGACAACAAACTCTTCTTAGCTATCTAAAAAATGCCTCCCCCATTTAACAGCAAAATGAAGAAGAGCGAGGGTATGTAAAGAACTTCTAAAAAATCTCAAAAAAAGAGGCAGAGACAAAAGTGTTTCAGCCAACAAAAATACCGAACTATCCAATGAAGTGCTCATGAAGTGTTTCGGAATAGTTCGGTTTTTCTATTTATCGTGTTTTGTTAATTTAGTGATCGGCTTTTTGAAGGAATCATTTAGTTATGTCCCAGCCTCACAGAAGCTATTTATTTCACCAATAACCTAGAAGCTTCCACCATAATCCTCCTACTACAACAAAGATCAGGATGGTAACAACGGAAACAACAAATCCGACTGTCCACCATTTTTTTTGATCAATATAACCTGCACCAAAGAATACCGGTGCTGGACCAGAACCATAATGAGTAGTGGCGCCAAATAAATTACTAAATGCTGCTAATAATATAGCTGCTAGCATTGCTGGTGCTCCTGCTTGCAACATTACAGATAAAAATGCTGCGTACATCGCACTAATATGGGCAGTGGAACTCGCAAAGAAATAATGAGAATAGAAATAGACTAATGCTAATATTAAAACAGCCCATATCCAACTATACCCAGATACAAGTCCACCAACTTCATTACTAAACCATGGAATCAGCCCTAGTTTGTTCATAAAAGATGCCATCATAAATAGTGTTGCAAACCAAACTAGTGTATCCCATGCTCCTTCTTCCTTTTTAATATCTGCCCATGTTAACACATCTAACAATAACAGCAATGAAAGACCTATAAGAGCTGCTGTAGTGGCACTAATTCCTAAGTAGTCTCCACCAATCCATAACGACAACACAACAACAAATACTACGATCATTCGTTTCTCAGAACTTTTCAGTGGACCAAATTCATCCAGTTTCTTTTTAGCGATAGCTGCTGCCTCAGGTGTTTCCTTAATTTCAGGCGGATAGATTTTATAAATAACATAAGGAACAACGATTAAAGCTGTTAATCCTGGGACAATCATTGCCATTGCCCAACCGAACCAGGTAATAGATACGCCAGCTGTATCACTTGCTAGCTTTACAATTAAAGGATTCGCTGCCATGGCTGTCATAAACATTGCAGACGTTATTAAATTCCCTTGAAAGCCTACCTTCAAAAGAAAGGCACCCATCTTACGCTCTGTACCGTCTTCTGGTTTAGATCCGAAAGTATGAGATAATGACTGGATGATTGGGAAAATAACACCACCCGCACGAGCTGTATTACTAGGAATAGCTGGCGCTAATATTAGGTCACTCGCTAGTAAAGAGTAAGACAGACTCAAAGTTTTTTTCCCAAAAAGACGAACAAATACATAAGCAATTCGTTCCCCTAGTCCCGTTTTAATAAATCCACGAGAAATAAAGAAGGCAATAACAATTAGCCAAATCGTTGAATTGCCAAAACCGCTTAATGTCTCTTCAATGGTTAATGTATTAGTAATGGCAATCATAGCCATAGCAATAATGGATACAGCTCCCATTGGCAACGGTTTCGTTATAAATCCTATAATTGTCGCAACAAATATAGCGAACAGATGCCATGCTTTTTCATCTACTCCTGAGGGTGCTGGACAAAACCAGATAGCCACTCCAACAGCAAGGGTAATGAAGAAAGGAATCCACTTAACTGCGCTTTTTGCTTCTTTCATGATGTAAATACTCCTTTGACGGTTACCCCATTGTATTTTGAAAGGAAATTCTCCCACAATCTAATATAAAGCTAAATCAAGATCCCCATTGTCAAAAAAACATAAGTTATTATATATGCTTTATGTAATGGATGAAAAGGGTTTTCACTCATTTCTAAGAAAAAAAATGACCTCGATTCTGAAATATTTCCCTTTTTGTTAATTTTATTGGTAATAAGATACTTTTTATTTAAAATTAGCATGTGCAATTCCATTGAAAAAATACACCTATCGTTTAAATTAGCTTATATGTGAGAATCAATCCTCCACATTTCAGACAGCAAAACATCAACTTCGAAAGATTCGATCGCTGGATACATTGAAATTAGAAACGATTAACATGTCACAGTAATGGAACGATTGCAAACTCATATCCTGAACAAGGGGCAGCCGAAAAAATTGAAGTAAAAAATAAACTTACATGTTTTTTATTCATTCTCCTTCCGAAGTAAATTAATCAGCAATATTCAAACATTAAAATCCGTTGTCTATTGAAAAAGACAACGGATTATTTTTTAGTAACGTGAGTAATTACTCACCTATTTCATTTTGTAATTGCTCTAAAAACTGTACCATAAATTGATGACGTTCATTAGCCATTTGCTTGCCCTTCTCTGTAATCATTAAATCCTTCAGCAATAATAGCTTCTCATAAAAATGGGTAACTGAGGATGTATTTTTACTACGATACTCCTCCTCTGTCATATCCTTACGTGCATCCTCTTCCTTATCATAAAGCTTTCGACCCTTAGCCCCACCATAGGCAAATGTGCGTGCAATACCGATTGCTCCAATCGCATCTAAGCGATCCGCATCTCGTACTATTTTTGCTTCAATAGAAGTTGCTTCTAGCTCATTGCCACCATTATACGATACTTGTGCAATACAATCTCGGATATGTTGCTTTTTTACTTCACTTAAAGGTAGCTCGGCAATTAGCTTATTTTCTTGCTCTTTGCTATCGGTATACTTTTTATCACTTACATCATGCAAAAGCACAGCAATTTTCACGACTTCTGCATCCGCTTCCGGCTCTGTATGTAATATCGTTAACGCATTTTGATAAACACGTTCAATGTGTTGAAAATCATGACTAGCATCAAACTGCTCATAAATTCCCCGTACTTTGTCCATTAAATTGTTCATTTTCTTTGTTCAGTCCCTTCATACTTTATTATACTGTATAGCATAGAACAGTTGGTAATTAAGTAACCTCTAGGCTTATAAAAAAATTAACTTGAAAAGTCGTTTTCAATTGACAAATTTTTCAGAATATTGTAAGATAAATGTACAGAACAGCTGACTTTGTTCTGTAAGCTCACTATTTCAGTGGTGTACAAGAACTATGTTTTGACAGACAGATTTAACAACTTCAGCGGGCTTACAATTGAATAATGTGTTGAAAGATGACGTGCGTATAGTGAAAACCAATCATCTAAGAAAACAAATAAAAGTGAACACTTTCCCTTAGAAATTCTTTGTTTTAACCCGCATAGTGAATGTACATGATGAAAAAAGTGAACAAACAGTTAGACTGTTTTGAAGGCTTTGAGCATATGTCGCCAAGTGTGTGATTTTATTATCATTAATAGATGTTACCTTCTTCTATTCATGATCTTGAATATGTGTGAACGTAACTCCTCCCATTAATGGCAAATAGTATACCAATTACTTGCCAACATTTGCGAAAAGTCAAATCATCTAAGTCTTGCTAACAAAAATAGATAAATCTTTTTTAGGCAACAATTTTTCCGAATTTCATTTAAGCCGTAAATGAAGTATTAAGTTATGAAGGAAGTAGGAACGATAGTTATGTTATGTAATACCAACCCGCTGAAGAAAAAGTAAAAGCTGCCCATCTTATTTTTTGTAGATGATGGCAGCTTTTATTATTTTTTCTTCAATTGACATTTTAAAGACATATATCTCCTTATCTCAATTTTCCCTGCTACTTGTTATTCCCTATTTCCCTTCTAAGACATTCTTAAGGGAAAAAATTGTTTTGAACACGGGAGATAATATGCACATTGGGGAAACACCGTGAAATTACATATATTGATGGTAATAGTCGATAGCAGTTTATGATAACCCATATAGGAACAAAAAGTTTGTAATACGAACCCGCAGAAGAACCAATAAAGCTCCCATCATACTTATTGTAGATAAAATCAGCTTTTATTAATTTATTAAAGTATCAGCATACTAAAATCAGACAACTCATACATTCTAGTAAGAGAGGATGATTATGTTGAAAAGCTTGTTAGAAAATGTAAACCTGTTAGAAAACATATATCAAATTTCTATAGCATTCCTTCTCTTATGTTCAATTTTTTCTGTGAGACTTATAAAAAAATTAAAGCGTGAAAGAAAACTTACTTTTTTTGAAAAAATAATGAATATAATCATTCGAATTGCAATTTTTTTATGGTTAGTTAGTTTTCTCCTTATTGAATATGGGGGATATTAATTTTCTTCCCCCTTTTTCACAAAGACTATTATGCCTTGACATAATTCAGTGACATCCGCATGAAGCTTAACTTCTGGACATCCTCACAAAGAAGTTAAAAAGCTGCCCTTTATAACTTAAAGGAGCAGCTTTTACATTTACATATTCTTTTGTATTTCTTTCAATCTAGAACAACCCTACCGCATGTCCTTCATTATCAACATTCATACGCAAAGCGGCAGGTGCTTTTGGTAAACCTGGCATTGTCATAATATCCCCAGTTAAGCAAACTAGGAAGCCTGCACCAAGCTTAGGAATGACTTCGCGAATGGTAATTGTAAAGCCTTCAGGACGTCCTAAAAGACTTGGTTGGTCGGATAAGGAGTATTGTGTTTTCGCCATACAAATCGGCAGAGAATCCCAGCCAAATTTTTCGATTTGAGCAATTTGTTTTTTCGCTTGGTCGGTAAATTGCACATCTTTCCCACCATAAACTTTTTGCACAATTGTACGCACTTTTTCCTCAATAGATTCTGTTACATCATATAGAGGTGAGAAATTGTTTTCTTTATCAAGAACAGCTAGCACTTGTTCAGCTAAGGCTAGACCACCTTTTCCGCCTTCCTCCCAGACATTCGTACGAGCAATGCGTACATGCTTTTCTTGACACCAATTTAATACAGCAGCAAGTTCTGCCTCTGTATCTGTAATAAAGCGATTAAGTGCGATAATCGGCTCTACACCAAATGTACGAATAGTCTCTACATGCTTCTCTAGGTTTGCAATTCCTTGTAAAAGTGCCTCTACATTTTCACCAACTAATTCTGTTTTTGCTACGCCACCATGCATTTTTAATGCACGAATAGTAGCCACAATGACAACGGCACTTGGTTTAAAGCCTGCTTTACGTGCTTTAATGTTCATGAATTTTTCTGCACCTAAATCAGAACCGAAGCCCGCTTCTGTCACAACGATATCGGCTAGCTTACGTGCTGTTTGTGTCGCCATAATTGAGTTACAGCCGTGTGCGATGTTGGCAAATGGCCCACCGTGAATAATGGCAGGTGTTCCCTCAAGTGTTTGCACTAAGTTTGGTTTGAAGGCATCTTTTAATAATAATGTTAATGCCCCTTCCACTTGAAGATCACGCACGAATACGGGCTCACGATTAAATGTATAACCGATTACGATACTTGCTAAACGTTCACGTAAATCTTCAATACTTGTAGCTAAACAGAAAACTGCCATAATTTCTGATGCAACAGTAATATCAAAGCCATCCTCACGTGGCATTCCTTGAACAGGACCACCGAGGCCCACAACAACTTTACGAAGGGCGCGATCATTTAAATCCATAACACGCTTCCAGATAATACGGCGAGGGTCAATATTTAATACATTTCCTTGGTGGATATGATTATCGATAAAGGCTGATAATGCATTATTCGCAGTCGTAATCGCGTGAAGGTCACCCGTGAAATGCAAGTTAATATCCTCCATCGGTACAACCTGTGCATATCCACCACCTGTTGCGCCACCTTTAACACCCATTACAGGGCCGAGTGATGGCTCACGTAAAGCAACAGCAACATTTTTCTTCAATTGATGAAGTGCATCTGCAAGTCCAACCGTAACAGTTGATTTCCCTTCACCTGCTGGAGTTGGACTAATGGCTGTAACTAATACAACCTTTGCATCCTCACCATGTGCTGTTATTTTTAATGGATCAATTTTTGCTTTGTAGCGACCATATTGCTCAAGTGCATCCTCTGGAATACCTGCAGCTTTCGCTATTTCTGTAATAGGCTTCATAACCGCTTTATTTGCGATTTCTAAATCTGTTAATGGTTGATTTGTCGTTGTCATTTGGCATCCTACTTTCTTTGTCGATCAATTATGCCGGCATAATTGCGTCCGGAATCGGCTTTGTGCTAGCACAAAGAATTCCTTTCCGATTCTGTGACATCCGCCGGAGGCCTTAACTTCTTTCAGCAGAAATTTGCTGAAAGAAGTTAATTCCATTATAGACTTTATTGTGAAAGAAATCATGTTAGTTATACAAGCATTTCGACAATCAATTGACAACTTTGCTCATTTCATGTATGTTCTTAATGAAAATGCATTTTTTCACATTTTCTTAATTATGTCACAACTTAATTGATTTTTAGTTCTATATTCAAGCGCATTGGAGGCGAATGCTTATGCAACAGGGAATCGTAAAGTGGTTCAATAATGAAAAAGGATATGGCTTTATTGAATGTGATGATGGAGAAGATGTATTTGTACATTTTACGGGCATCCAAGAGGAAGGCTTCCGTACACTTGAAGAAGGTCAAAAGGTATCATTTGATGTGGTGGAAGGCAATCGAGGACCCCAGGCGTCAAATGTTGTGAAATTATAAGTGCAAAGGAGCTGTTCGTTGGATGAACGGCTCCTTTTTTTAAATGTTCATATTGGTTTTAGTGATGCTTCATATTCCGAACACCTATAGCTTCAGCGATTGATCCAATAAAAAGCTGCTGGAAAAACTATTGTTTCCTTCGTTCTGTCTGTATCTTTAAGTGTAACCCCAAACGGTCCTTCATTTAAATGGCCTAGCGTCATATTAGTTGCAGCGACTTCTTCATAAAAATCTAGGCGAATATTTGGTAAGTGTAAGGAAATAAACTGTTCTTGTTGTTCAGGCTCTGGAAGTTGTAATACTTCTCTCCATAATTTAACTGTAGCTTGCACATCTTTTACATAGAATTGTACAGATTCCATCGATATTGATTGTTTCGTCTCAATGGCTCCATTTGCTTTTAATTGTGCAACACGTTCCTCATCTGTATCAGACCACTCGATTAAAAATGGGAAATCAATTGCCTGCCCTGGCTTTCCAAAATGCAATAACTTCCATCCTACTACAGAGCCATCTGGTCTTGTGCGACTACAAACATCAGGTCCATATACTTCAAAGCCAAGTGCACGCAAACGTTGACCCTCTTCCTCAATATTTTTTGTACGTAACGCAATTCTTGAAAAACCATAGCGCTCGTTAGCACTCTTAAACGTATAATGTAAGGAATAAGGTAATTTCGCTGCATTTTCAAATAAATCACGATCATAGATTGCTATTTGTTCAATATAGTTTAATCCAAAATAGCTTAACGTATTGTATGTCCCCCACATTGTATGTTGACCACCGTTAACTGTATGGATATTACGTTTGTTTAAGAAAACCTTTGCATTCTCTGGTGATTGAACTTGATGAACTAGATGATCAAAATATAAAGTCATTACTGAACCCCCTTTTTTTCCTCTATTATATACTTTACCTGTTAGTTTTGTTGGTTTAAAATAAAATTAAGAATATTATAATTATTAAGAAGTTACTATATTTTATGATATCTTTTTTTAAATGCTTGGCAACAAAATGATTTCAATGCCGATGCTTCATCAATAAAGATTTTTCATTTCCTTAAATAAATGAAGAGGTGATTAGAATGACAGACAAAGTAGCTGCTTTTAAACTAGCATTAGGTAATTATCCAACCGGCGTTACGGTTGTTACTGCTTGTAATGACGCAAAAGAGCCTATTGGCTTAACTGTCAATTCCTTTGCGTCCGTTTCCATAGATCCACTGCTTATTTTATGGTCGCTCGATAAAAAATCACAGCTGCACCCATTTTTTTCAACAGCTCAAAAGTTTGCTGTTAATATTTTAGCGAGCAATCAGGAGCATTTATGTACGCTATTTTCAAGTAAAATTCCAGATCGTTTCGCCCAGGCTAAATGGTCAACTTCTACTTTAGGTCTACCAGTTTTGCATGATACTGCAGCCATTTTACAATGTAAAATATTTCAACAAATCAATGCTGGAGATCATACGATATTTATCGGGCAAGTCCTAGAAATTGATGATGCACAGAAGGAACCCTTACTGTATCATCGCAGACATATTGGTGAAATTCCAAAAAGTTTTTATGACTAAACTATTGTAAGTAGAATATATGCAAAAACAGGATGATTCGTGGCAATCATCCTGTTTTTTGACGTTTTTTCCACCCTTTTTCGATTTGGTTAATAAAAAAATAAGGAAAAGGAATGAATTTCTGTTGATTTGAAGCCTTCAAACATCTGCTCAACTATCATCATACCGTTTATTTTTTCTGTGGAAATCTTTGCTTTTCAAGTCTGTTGATTTGAACAATGACACCATCTTGAATCGTAATGTGTACTTCTCCAAATTCCAAATTTTGAATTGCCTTTGCAATTGCTTCTAGTTTTCTATCATCTACCTTTGCTTGTTGAGTCATCCGATACACCCCTTCTTTTAACATAATTTTTGTACAAAAGTGGCCGGTCTGAACGTCAATCCTAGCCCCCTCATCTCTCAAGTAGCTCTGTTGGATTGACCTACTCTATTTGTTGTCGAAGCTTATTTTTAGTCAAGCCCTCCATCTTTCTCGATAAGAGTATTACGTTTCTTGGAAATAATTCTATAATTCAGAAAACCTATTGTCAATATAAATATTATTAAACATATTAGAATACTATGCAATAAAAGGAAGTATGTAAGTTTAAATATCACCATCAACTTCCGAAATATTGTGAAAAATAAAAGGATATACGGTCAATGAAGATCAATACTTGATGCGATATTTTGAAGAAATTATTATGAGTGGAATATTTCACATTTAGAGGGTCGTTTTGAGGAATGAAAAAGAATTTATTTAAAGTATTGGTTTATGGTACAACAAAACAAAAACTGTGCAGATATCAATTTAACCTTGAATGAACTGCACAGTTTTTGTTTTAATCATTTTGTAAAATATCCATTAATGCTTTCGCTGTATTTTGCTTGCCCATAATCTTTATCGGTTCGCCATTAGCCGGTACAATCCAGTGTGGCTCATCTCCACCATATAAGGACTGTGAGCTATTAGCTACCATAAACTGAGCGTTGGCCGATTCCATACGTAGACGTGCACGGGACAATAAAAATTCTTCATCATCTGTTGCTTCGAGTTTAAAGCCTACTAGCGTAACTTTCGGTTGCCACTCTTTTATTTGACCTAATACTTTAGGTGCCTTTTTAAAATGAATGATAGGTGGCTCATCAGATGGCATTTTACCTGTTTCCTCCATCAAATTCCCAGATTGGTCATATACTTTGTCAATGAGCCAATCAGAACCTGCAGCTGCCATAATAACGATATCCACTTGTTCTTCCTGAACAGCATGTCGAACTTTCTCGCCTAAATCTTCAATGCCTTCAAATCGAATGGTACGCATTTTATCTTTGTTCGTCGGAAGCTGTGCGAAATAACCATGCATATACAATACGCTCGCCCCAGCAGCTAGTGCCTCCTCAGCTAAATAACAGCCCATCGAGCCTTTCGATAAATTCGTATGCCCACGCACACGATCCCATTTTTCAAGTGTTCCCCCACTTGTAATGAGTACGGTCTTACCTCGTAATGTTCCCATACACTCACCTTTTTCTAGAAAATATACAAATACTATTTTAACGTAATGCTATGTTATGCTTCAATGTTGTTTTTATAGAGATGTTGTTCTCTTCTAAGAGTTAGATAGAAATTACTCCCTATTTTGCTCTTTTAACCAAGAACTTAATATCTCCGCAAATTTCTTTGTCACTGGTGATGCCTGGTGTTTCATAGCTATTCCAATTGTGCGATAGCCACCTTGTTTTAAAGGTATGGCTTTTAACGTAGGCGGCAAATTATTTATCACTAATTTCGGTAAAATACTAATCCCAAGCTGGTGAGAAATCATCGAAATAATCCCTACCTCTTCCGATAGTTCGAAGCGAATATTTGGCTTCACGTGATATTGCTCTAACAGTACATTCACGTCATTTGTCCCTTTATATGAAGTCATGATAAATGGCATGTCTTCTAGTTCAACAATATCAATTTCTGCTTTATCATAAAGCGGACTTTTATCGGAGACAATACACAGCAATGGATCTTGCTGTAGTTCGGTAAACTGAAATTGCTTAGACTTTTGACCATTTAAAAATCCTGCATCAACCTCTCCACTCAATAGCCATTGTTCAATTTCATAATAATCTCCCTCACGCAATTCAACTTGTATACCAGGAAATTGATTGTCCATAATACGCACAATTTCCGGCATCCAGTTTGAGGAAATACTTGAAATTACACCAATACGCACTTTCCCACGAGTAACACCAAGTATATGTGCTGCTTCTTGCTGTAACAATTCCTGTGCATCGAGGACATGCCTCATTGCCCTTAACATTGTATCTCCTTCACTCGTTAACGTGACACCCGCACGACTTCTGTGAATGAGTGCAAAGCCGAACTCCTTTTCTAAGCTTGAAACAGCATGACTTACAGCAGATTGGGTTAATCCTAATGCATCTGCTGCTTTTGTAAAACTAGCTACCTCAGCCACTTTATTCAAAATCTCATATTTGACTAAACTCATTGTCTTGTCCTCTATATACATGAATTTTTTTAATACTAACCATTATAAACATTCGTTTTACTAATCACAATACAAGATATATAGTAAATTTTAGTATGAAAACTGTTTTAGTACACAGATTGTAGGTGAGCATAATGAGTATCCAAGGAAAAGCAAATTTATTAATGGTTATTGTGACAATGTTTTGGGGACTATCTTATACCTTTATGGTAATGGGGCTTGAATCATTGGCTGTTTATAATGTGGTGGCATTGCGTTGTATCATCGCATTTTTCGCAGCAGGTATTATCTTTTATAAACGAATGATTAAGGTCAATGCTAAAACATTAAAATATGCAGCTATTCAAGGTTTGCTGTTATTCATTGTGTTCGTTCTAAGCTTATTTGGACTTGAAACAACTTCGGTATCAAATGCTGGATTTATTTTAAGTCTAACAGTTGTCTTAGTACCTATTTTCAGCAGTTTTATCGAAAAGAAATTGCCTTCAAGAGCAGTTAGCTTTGCGATTGTTTGCACAATGATTGGGATTACAGTTTTAACTGCTCATGGCTCATTTACCTTTCAAAAAGGGGATATTTTAATAGCCATCGCTGCACTATGTTATTCGATTTACTTACTGTTAAACAGTACATTTACACGAAACGTTGAATCAATTTCCTATGGCATTTACCAGCTCGGTTTTGCTGGTCTTTATGCACTCGTATTGACATTTATTTTTGAAACACCAACGCTTCCAAATACTACGGCTTCATGGATTGCTATTTTAGGACTCGGTGTCATTTGTAGTGCATTTTGCTTCGTAGGTCAAACTGTTGCACAACAGTTTACTTCTGCTACACATACAGGACTAATATTTTCCTTAGAGCCAATTTTTGCAGCCATGTTTGCCATGATGTTTATCGGTGAAGAAATAACGATAAAATTATTAATAGGCGGTAGCTTTATTCTAATTGGTAACCTTGTTGCTCAATTAGAGCATCTCCATGTATTACGCTTTATTAAAAAGCATGAGAAAGCTATACATTAATCAGCTTTGAATCTTCCCTATACAAATAAACAGAGTGATGCATACACATTCACTCTGTTTATAGATATCTTCAAATTTGTTTAGCTTAGCGTTTAAACGTTCAAGCTTTGAACTTGAATCAAGGCTAATAGCAATCTCCTTCGATATATATTATGTCGTCATATGTTTAGTTCAATGCTCAGCAAATAAGACGATAACACCTTGTTCTAGAAGATGAGCATAGTAAGCTGTTTGTCCTTCTGTAAGATCAAATCGCTTTAACCCTTCTGTTACAGCCGACTCACCGGTAAACCATGATTTAAATTGATCCACCCAATTCCCTACCTCATGAGTTTTTACATTAACATCCCATTTTACATCCTGAAAATGGCTTGGATCCTTTGTAATAACGTGAATGTCTTCTTTTTGATATGCTTCTAATCGCATACTTTCTAAAATATGAAGCATTTCTTCCCTTGTATGGGCCACTTCAATTTGTGGGTTTTGTTCATTCGTCATGCTCAATTCCTCCTAATTTGTATGGCTTACTAGATATCTACCCTTCCTATTTAAAAATAAAACCCATTTTGCTCATTCTTTATAGAACTGTAATATATGTTATCTATTTGCGATACATGTTCACGTTTTGAAACAATGGTTTTGTCCTTTTATGAAACGTCAAAAAAATAGACAATGGGAGCTCATTAAAGAGTTCACATCGCCTATCATTTACTTGCTGTTATTTGTGCCCAAGGAAGGCTTTCAACATCCACGTATGCTTTTCAAGGGACTGATACATAGCATTTAGTATATCCTCTGTTCGATCGTCCCCTTCTTCCGCAGCAAGCTCCATTGTTGAATTTAAAGCTTTCATAAGTTTTTGGAAATCTGCAATGGTTGTAGCCACCATTTCCTCTGTTGTCTCATTCCCTGTCGCTTCCTCTACACAGGATAACTCAAGATGTTCTCTTAACGTAGCAACTGGTTTTCCATCTTTCGAAAGAATGCGCTCTGCAATTTCATCTAGATTTAACGTTGTTTCATTATATAATTCTTCAAATTTTGCATGTAGTGTAAAAAAGGCATTTCCCGTAACATACCAATGATAATTGTGCAATTTCGTATAAAGTACAGACCATGTAGCGACAAGTTTATTCAATTGTTTGTTTAAGTTTTGTGTCATTATTTCTCCTCCAATGTGCCAGTTGTTCTAGCCATTAGTATGCGTTGTAAAGTGTACTGGCTATACACACATTTTTCTCATCGACTTAAACAAATTTTAAGATCATCTGTAGATACACAACCAAAACATTCTGCTACAATGCCAGTCCTAAAAAACAGATGGATTCCATCAATTGGACGTTACAGCAAACCTAATAAGGGATTGTCAGTTTTATCTTTTATACAATTAGACTATTTTAATTTCTTACGAATTTCCATTATCTTTGTTACTGGAAGCTTTGAAACTTCAGCAATCCACTCATCGGCGGCACCCGTTTCAATCAAACCACTGATTATTTGTTTAATGGTTTGTTCGATTCCTTGCTCAATTCCTTGTTCAATTCCTTGCTCAAATCCTTCTTGCCTTTCTAATTCCAAAACTGCAGCAAGTGTCGGCGGTAGATCTTCTTTATATAGATGCAAAATCTCTTCCTCCCCTCTAATTTCTTCTCTTACATCTCTTATAAGTTGCTCAGACATGGCTCTTGGTAGTTTCAATAGATAATCAATAAAATAAAGCAGAGCACTTACTTCTGTTCTTTTATCATTATTTAATGGCCACACTTCTTTTAACAAAGCTCTTTTGTAAGCACTACGATGGCTCATTTCGTTTTTTGTTTGATTTAAATAAATTGATGCAAGTAAAGCTTTACTAAACAGCTTCGGTGATTTTTTTAATTCTTCTTCATCAAAATCTGACACGACATACTTGTTAAAAGTGTACGTTATTTCTGTACCAAAATATTTTTCATGATACTGATTAGTACTTTTTGTACTCTTATTTGTAAAGATAGCAATTGCCACAATCTTCTTACCATAGCGATCACTGATACGATAGAAATACTCGAACATACGCTTCGCAAAATGTATCTCATCTACAGCTTGTATTTCCGTATGAACAAGTATCCACTGCTCTTTACCACTTTTTAGATGAACCTTCGCAATTTGATCTGCTACTTTGCGCCCTTGACGATGCTCAATAATTTCTTTGAAAAGCTCTTGCTGTAAAAACTCAACTTGCTTAGAAAAATCTACTTCTGCATGTAAGTCTGGCAAAAAGAACAACAAAAAATCTTCAAACAAATCCGCAATTAACTTCTTCCATAGATTATCTTGATTCACTTGACTAAGCTTATACACATTTGGTTTCTCCCAAACTAGCTGCATTTTAAATACATCTCCCCTTTTACTTTAAATCCATTATAGCTAACGCGAACATAAGTTTCTACAGTATTATTACATTTTTACGAACATTAAAACTATTCCCTATAATTATTTCACTTTCCGAAATAGTTTCGTTATAATGGAGTCACTTACACAAAAAGGGGTGTTCATTGATGGAGGTTTTACCATTACGAAAAGATGTACCAGTGGAGCAAACATGGAATTTAAAAGATTTACTTGAAAATGACGCGGATTTTGAGCCTGTTTTAGCGCAGCTTGTGGAGGATGCAAAAAATTTTGAACGTTCGTATCAAGGTACAATTACGGATGCCCAAAAGGTAATTGATGTTTTAACAGCTTATGAAGCACTACATGAAAGCATAGTTCCTATTGGTACTTATGCAAGCTTGAATAATCAAGCTGATCATACAGATAATGAAGCCCAAATGCGTGCTGCAAAATATGGTACGGCAATCGGAAAAATAAGTAGTACATTTTCTTTCGTACGCAGTGAATTACTAGCATTAGATGAGTCTATTTTAGAGGAAGCTGCTAAATTAAACCCTAATTATAAAGTCTATTTAGAGGAATTATTAAAACAAAAGCCTCATCAGCTACATCCAGAGGTAGAAAAAGCACTAGCTGCATTTAGCTCTACTTTTGATGCACCATATGAAACGTATAATACGACAAAGCTTGTAGATATGCATTTTGGAGAGTTTGAAGCCAATGGCGAAAAACATCCACTTAGTTTTGTATTATACGAAAATGAATGGGAGTTTGACGCTGATACAAAAGTACGTCATGCTGCATTCCAAGCATTTTCGAATAAATTACGCGATTATCAGCACACAACTGCAAAAATTTATAACACACATATTCAACAGGAAAAAACTATGGCTGATTTACGAGGTTTTGATTCTGTCATTGACTATTTATTATTTGATCAAGATGTTGATCGTACGCTTTATAATCGTCAAATTGATCTGATTACGAAAGAGCTTGCACCACATATGCGCCGTTACGCAAAGCTTATTCAACAAGCAAATGGCATTGAAAAAATGACATTTGCTGATTTAAAGATCGCCCTTGATCCAGACTATGATCCGAAATTAACAATGGCTGAAGCAAAAGAATATGTTGAAAAAGCATTAGATGTTATGGGTGAAGATTACAAAGAGATGATCGAAAAGGCGTTTAACGAACGCTGGATTGATTATGCACCAAACAAAGGGAAATCGACTGGGGCATTCTGTTCAAGTCCATATGGTAGTCATCCATATATTTTAATGTCTTGGAATGAACGTATGAATGAGGTATTCACTTTAATTCATGAGCTAGGCCACGCAGGTCATTTTGCGAATGCGCATGCCCATCAATCATATTTTAACAGTCGTCCTTCGTTATACTTCATCGAGGCGCCATCGACAATGAATGAAATGCTGCTAGCCAATTATTTATTAACCCATAACGATGATCTTCGCTTCAAACGTTGGGTAATTTCAAATATTGTGTCCAAAACGTATTATCATAACTTTGTCACACACTTACTAGAGGCAGCTTATCAACGAAAAGTATATGAATTAATCGACGCTGGAGAAGCTGTGAATGCTACCGTTTTAAATCAATTAAAACGCTCCGTATTAGAAGATTTCTGGGGTGACACTGTCGATATTACTGAGGGAGCCGAGCTTACTTGGATGCGTCAACCACACTATTATATGGGCCTATATCCATACACTTATAGTGCAGGCTTAACGATCTCTACACAAGTATCTCAGCGTATATTAAAAGAAGGCAGTACAGCTGTTGATGAATGGTTAACAGTCCTTCAAGCTGGAGGTACGAAATCACCTGTAGAGCTAGCTCAAATGGCGGGTGTCGATGTTACAACCGACCAGCCGCTTCGAGATACTATAGCTTACATTGGTCACCTTATTGATGAGCTTGAACGATTAACAACAGAAATGGAAGCTATCAAAAGCTAAACAAAGCGAGAACCGTCTATGCTATTTCTAACGCGTAGATGGTTTTCTTTTTTAGTTCTAAGCAGGAAAATACGTGCATATACTAGAATCAGGGCGTCCCTCTACATTTTTTGATATTTCTAAATAGACAATCATTTTTCTTCATACAAATGTACCGTTATTATTAAATGTATGCAATTTATTTAGCAAAATTCGACTAACAATTTTCAAAGGAAGTGTATCTAATTATGGTAAAACGTAATGATCCATGCCCATGCGGTAGCGGCAAAAAATACAAAAAATGTTGTGAAGGTAAACAGCAGGTTACAGTAGAAGCTGTAGCAATCGAAGAGTTAGAGCGTGTACTACAAACATTTTACCTAGAATATCCAGAACGCAAAGATGTTCGTGCCTACATAGAGCATGTAGGTACATGGCAACCTAAATTAGAGAGCGTACTACAAAGAGAGCTGATTGAGGCGATCGCGTTAGACGACTTCTTCTTCCATCAAGAGCCATCTATTTGGAAAGGTTACTTAAAGAAAACAAAGAAAAAAGCGGTAAGACCTTCTACGGTAAAAGTGTTAGAAGGCTGGTCACAACCACATCTATTTATTGGTTCCGTGTCAGTTGTAGAAGAAAAATATTTCAAGGCTACACATGTGTTAACAAATGAAGAAATTTATATTCGTCGTGAAAATGACAAACCAATCCCTGAAGGTATGCATGTCTTTGCATTCATCTTACCAGATGGTACAAAAAAATCAGAGCATTATTTAGCTGTTTCAACGCTGATCTTCTTCCCGGAAGATCATGCAAAGGTATTTGAGCAATTTAAGAAAAATTTTGAGGCCTCTGAGAAGAAGGTTGGTGCATTCTTAAAAGAAGAGCATTTATCCTTCTGGGAGTTACTTGTATCAAACGGTTATAAAGGAGAAGAATTCACGAACTTTGAGAGCAATGTAATCACACAAGTTAAAGATTTCCTTGAGCAAAATGATCGTGATACAGCTCCTATGTTAGAGCTTTTAGAGGATTATTTAATTGAAGGACAACCGTCTGCGCGTAAAGAGTCTGCCATTGCTGCTGGTGCAATTCGATATGGTCAAGAAAAAGAGCTATTCGAGCCACTATCAATGACAGTAAAAGAAATTGCAGCGACGTTCGATATTTCAGCTTCTTCTCTCACAAAATATTATCAAGACTTAAGTAACTATGTTGCTACTAAATAATGCTTAAAATAGAAATGCGCCATACACTCTCAGATTTTAGAGCGTACGGCGCATTTTAGTATATATAGAAAAAAGCTACATTTGTTAAGGCAATGAGCCAAACACAAAGTAGCTTTTTCTATGGTAACCAACCAATACTATTTTTTCCGAACATATTGTTATTTATGCATCAAATTTAGTAAATATGATTATTTATTGAGTAAAAATGAAACTTTTATCATTAAGCTTTACTTTATTTAAACATAGTCCGTTTAGTACCTATGATCGCATGGCCATAAGACATTTCTGAAATACGTTAAAAACATCATTTACTATACACCTTCAAGAGCTCTTCTCCGAGAAATTGTAGTCTCTCCCCTACTGAGCAAGCTTCAATACAGAAACGGTGAGCTCCAGGTTTACCACGCTCTTTTCGTAATTGCTTTATCACTAAGCAATCAGCACAATACGTATCATGTAGTTCATCAATATCTTTCATAACCGTCACTTTATCCAATTTGAACTCTCGCTCCTTTCACGTCCAAATTTCGCTTCTTACTATTATGAAGTGAACATTTTTAACAAGCAACTATTTTGTTTATCCATATTTAACTTCTTTCAGCAAGTGTCCAAACACCCGCTGAAATAGAGGAACTCAGTCTAAGAACGCCACGTCCACGTCCTGTGGCATTTATCTGTGCGAAAGCGAAGCGACAGCACAACACACGACTGAGTGACCAACATCACATTGGCCCAAAGCCGATTCTGGACGCAATTATTCCGAGGCATAATTGATATCATTAACTAAGATGTTGTGAAAAAACATTATTGATGTACAATTAAAGTAAAATTTAAGTCAAAAAGTAGGGATTTTATGTTAGAAGTATACATTGATGCTGCTAGTGCAGGAAATCCTGGCCCTAGTGGTATTGGAATATTTATTAAAGGAGAAGGCCATCATATACAAATCAGTGAGTATATAGGGCAAGCCAATAACCACATTGCAGAGTTTACTGCCTTAGTACGCGGACTTGAAGAAGCACTGAAGCTTGATTCAAACCTTGTCTCAGTCCGCTCTGATTCAAAAATTGTTGTAGCATCTATGGAAAAAGAATATGTGAAAAATGAGGAATTTAAACCTTATCTTGAGCAAGCACTTACACTTGCAAGCAGCTTCGATTTATTTTTCATCAAATGGATTCCAGATACGCAAAATAAAGCCGCAGATGCTCTTGCCCGTAAAGCAATTCAAAAAGAAAAAAATTAAACTACAGGGACCGTCCTTGCCTTCAACCAAGAGTCGGTCTCCTACCTTCATCCGACTACAATTTATTCAGATACTTAATATCCCCCATTATTTTATTTTTATCATCTCCGTTTTCTTACATATACAGATGATAACCAATGAATGCTATACTATATGCTCATTACCCTAAAGACTGCCCCAAAGGAGTCGCCAATCCCCAGCCAATCAACTTTTATACATGGCATACGTTTAACAACTGTCATCCCCTACTTTTAATGATGAGCAATAAAGCGAGCTATTTCCCAATTATTATCAGAACAATTTGTATCCTTAATGTTATTTTATTGACATACTATTGTAATATTTCAATGTTAATATCATTTATATATTAAGTTTTTATTTTTTTAGGAGGATACATATTATGAAAAAGAATAAAAAGTATAGATGGGGATTAAAATTAGCTACCTTGGCTTTAAGTTCATCTGTACTTTTTTCAACAATTAACACAGCATCAGCGGCAACTTACACAGTAAAATCTGGCGATTCTTTATGGAAAATTGCCAATCAGTACGGTGTTTCTTATCAAACATTGATGCAATGGAATAACTTATCTTCTTCAACAATTAACGTTGGACAAAAGTTAAACCTCAATACACCACTAACATCAACATCTAAACCTAAACCTACAGCTAACCTAGTACAAGTTGCTAAACAACAATTAGGCGTAAAATACACATTTGGTGGAAACAAACCGAGTACAGGTTTTGATTGCTCAGGCTATGTTACTTACGTTTTTAATAATGCTGGTATTTCGACAGGTCGTAAGTCAGCAGCAGGTTTTTACAATACATCTAAAAAAGTAAGTTCACCTCAAGTAGGCGATTTAGTATTTTTCGCTAATACATATATAGCTGGTATCTCACATGTGGGCATTTATCTTGGAAATAATCAAATGATTAGCGCAAGTGACGGTGGTGTTAGTATCGCTAACATCAATAGCACTTATTGGAAAAAGTATTTTGCTGGATATGGTCGTTTATAGTGAAAAAAACAGTTGGGATGTCCCAACTGTTTTTTACTTTCCCCTTATACATGTGCTACTTTTTTAGATTTTATTTTTGCTAAACGTACTAAATAAATGATAAAGACAATAACTAGTAAGCCTGCTCCAGTTAGATAAACAGAAGCATAGCCTGCTTGCACTGCCACCATTCCTAAAATATAAGAGCCAAGCGCAATGCCAATGTCAAACATCGTAAAATACGTTGCTGTTGCATAACCACTTCGTGTATGTGACGTAGACTGTACAGCTAATGCTTGTAAGCTTGTAGTCACTGCTCCGTAGCCAAATCCAATAAAGATGGCTGAAAATAAAAATAATGCCGGCCCTGAGACAAATGCGAGCATAACAAGACCGATTGCAAAGAATATAATACCAGGTAAAATTACAAATTGCGGTCCTTTTGTATCATAAAGTTTACCTGTATATGGACGTGTAATAAGCATTGCTGCTGCAAAAACTGCATAGAATAAACTCGCAACAGCCATTAAACCTTTTTGCTGTGCGTACACCGATAGAAACGATAAAACACTCGAATATGAAAAAGCTACTAAACTAGCAATAGCTGCTACTGGAAGTGCACGACGTTCAAATAAATCATCAAATTTAAACGTCAATTTACCTTGATGTTCAGGCTTGGGTAAATCATCAGTATTCATCGTTACAGCTAGGATGCCCCCTGCTAATATACAAATACTCATAACAATAAATAGTACATTGAAGCTACTAAATTGAATAAGCAGTAAACCGATAAAAGGCCCAATAACTACTGCTAAGTTAGTAGACATTGTGAAATAGCCAAGACCTGCACCTTTACGATTGGCTGGTACAATATCCGCTGCTAAAGAGCCAGCTGCCGTTGTAATAATACTAAAGAAGATCCCTTGAATAAAACGTAGTCCGAGTAAAAGTCCAAAAGGATGAATGAATAAATATAAAACTGTACATAAAAAATAGCCGATAATTGAAATAACTAAAAGCTTTTTCTTCCCATAAACATCTAATAGTTTACCTGAAAAGGGACGAACGATAATGGCTGATAATAAAAATCCTGACAGTAACAATCCCGCTTCCTTGTCTGTTTGGTGTAGCTCACCAATCGCATAAAGCGGTAAAGTCGTTACCAATCCATAGAAAACAAAAAATACCGAGATATTTGTTAAAAAGAGACTAATAAATCGCTTCGTCCATATTTTTGTATTCCCTTCTTGCTGCATGTCAATCAACCTTTCATTTTTTCCAATAAAATCATAAATTGCTGCTGTTCCTCGACAGTCAATGCCCCCACCATTTCTTCCTCAAAAGCTAAAATGGTTTTAGTAATAGCAGGCAAATGTTTCTCTGCATAAGGTGATAAGGTAACGATTTTTTCTCGTTTATCGTCACCATCAATTCTAAGCACCCAACCTAATGTCTCGAGTCGGGTAATTGCTCTTGTTATACTCGGTGCCTCAACGTTTAAATACTTCCAGATTTGTGTTAATGTCATTGGCCCATGATTATGTAAGCAATATAAGATAGCCCATTGTGAGCTATACAAATTGTGCTGTTTCAGTACTTCATTTAAACAATTCGTTAAATAGCGACTTTTTTGGAATAAAGCATGAAATAAAGGATTCATGTTAGCGACCTCCTAATTTATTTACCTAGCTAAATAAATACTATACGCTTCATTTTTTTCGATGTAAAGTACGTTGTTTGAAGTTTTGATGAAGCATTTAGTGGCGATTATTCAAAGTCGTCAGGCATTCTTTCTATCAGCCATCTTCATGCGGTTATCAGCGATTCTCTTGGTGTTATCAGCGATTTCTTCACTTTTATCAGCGATTCTCCCGGCTTTATCAGCGATTTCTTCACTTTTATCAGCGATTCTCCTGGCTTTATCAGCGATTTTTTCACTTTTATCAGCGATTCTCCTGGCTTTATCAGCGATTTTTTCACTTTTATCAGCGATTCTCCTGGCTTTATCAGCGATTTTTTCACTTTTATCA